>NZ_JCAUAZ010000021.1:0-86112 GCF_059692215.1 Paenibacillus sp. J22P51
AAGGATCCATGGCTCTTTGGGTTACCTTTCACCAGTTCAATTTGAAAAAAGCTATTACAGAGTCGTTGGTTAATTCTCTTAGCGAGTGTCTACTTAGTTGACAGAGGTCCAAAAGTACAGCTAATTCCGTCCCGCTTCCCACGAAACGCCGAATAACTGGAAAAACTACAGGTAATTCGGCTGATTTAGACTGATTCGAAGGAATTGCGCCGAATTACCTGTAGGAAATCCAGTTATTCTCTCCGAGATGGCCTTATCGATCAAATTAGCTACAGAAAATCCATCTATTGTGGTCGTCCGTAGGCTCCTGGCTTCATCTACCTAGCCGCCAGCCTCATCTCCTTGTACCACCGCACCGTTTGCCTAATCCCCTCCTCATGCGGAGTCGTCATTTGCGGGCCAAACGCAGCAACAAATTTGCTATGATCGAGAATGAACGGCTGCTCAAACTCGTAGAAAACCTCTTTGATTTCCTTCAACATCGGATGGAATAGACCGATCAACGTAACCATGCGGCGGGATAATGTGCTAATTTTGCTTGTGGCGCCCAGCTCGTCGAAAATCAGCTCCAACATCTCCCGCGTTGTGAGTGTCTTCGCACTCGGGATATGCCAAACTTCACCCAAAGCACTCCCCTCTTGACCGAGTGTCACGAGTCCTCTGGCAAAGTCATCAATATACGTGTAGGTATGCGGCGCATCCAAGTTACCTAACAGACCTACTGGCTTGCCGCTCAAGGCGAAGCCAAAGACGCGCTCGCCTAAAGAGGACTGCCTGACCCCAGGCCCATAGAAATCCGATGCACGGCCAATCGCCACGCGGATTTTGCCCGATTGATGCGCTAGCAGCAATTCCTCTGCCATCTGGGCGCGTGTTAGCCCCTTTTTCCCCGTTGCACGGTGCGGTAGGTTCTCGGTTAGGGGTTGATTCACTTGACCGTACATGTACAGGTTGTCGCCATAAATCAGCTTGGCTCCTGCCGCGGAAGCACCCTCCATAATTCCCCGGGTTAAGGCTGGGAATTGTGTCGGCCAGTTCGTATAGCCAGGATGTGCACAGTGGTACACCGCGGAAGCACCCTTACACTGTGCTATCGCATCGGCCGGCTGGGCTGCATCACCTTTTACAATTTCAACAGACGCATCATCCACGGACAACTTGCCGCTGCGATTCACCATTCGAACCCGCTGCTCTCCACGCCGCTTCAATTCCCGCATAACGGCCATGCCTAATGGTCCCGTTCCAAAAATCACATTCACCTGTTCACTCATCCTTCATGCCCCCTCATCTTCGATATCCTAACGATATTGTCTACCGTAACGGGAGAGTCAAGAGGCATTTTGCAAATAGATCTGGCCTATTTAGAAATGGGAACTTGCAGCTCCACAACGACATTGTTGTAGTCATGAAGGTGATTTTCTCTGCCAAACAGATGCAGCTCTCGAACTGAACCGATCTGCGAATAGCCGTTGACCCCGAGCCATGTAAAAAGCGCCAATATACCATCACCAACGCCCATAAAGGGACCTTTGTAAACAAGGCTAGCCACCATTGGCTCTGCCGGGATTTCATACACCGTAATGGGTCCTTGCGGATGTATGCTCGATAAGGAATGGAAGCTGAACGCCACCTCGATATCGAAATTCTCCTCAATAAACTCTGTCATATGATACAGAACGTACTCTTGATGCATGTTAGCCGTCGTCACACTCCCGCCTAGCCCCTCTTCTAGCTCCTCGAACATACGGCAGCGGTAGACCGGCATATCCTGCAGCCGTGGAACAATTCGGCGAAGTCCAGCCACGTAAAGCGCCGGCACTTGCTTGATCCCAACCTCATAGGCAGGCTTCTCCCCCAGTTGCTCCAACTGATGCAACCTAGCATCAATTCGCGTCATTTGCTGAGTCGCCTCTTCGATTTGGGTAGCTAGCTCTTCTTTCTTCTGGTGCATCATGCGCTTCATATCGTCCTTCGTGAGCGCTTGATCGATCATCGTGGCGATTTCATCTAGGGAAAATCCCGCTTCCTTCAGCACGACAATCTGATGAATACGGATGAGCTGTTCATAAGTGTAATAGCGATAGCTTGTCGTGGTATCGATATAAGCAGGCTTCAATAAGCCTCGCTCATCGTAATGGCGTAGAGTCCGTATAGTGACCTGTGCGATTTTGGAAAATAGTCCGATTCTAATGAAATTCGACATCCTTATCCGCCTCTCGAATATGTGCCCTGATATTTCCATTATACGAATTTCATTAAAAAAAGGGTGAGCAAGTTGCAGCACGTATTCCTACTCCACTAGCTCGACAGACTGTTGTAGTAAGAATGAAAAAAAGACACCCTCAGCCCGCCCGAGGGTGTCTTCCTATATGTTCGCATTACGCAATGATTGCTTTACGTGCAGCCTCTAGTGCTCCAACGACCTTATCACACCACACATCAAATTCTGGATCTTCGCGCTGAAGCTCAGGATTAGCCAGGATATTGGCGATAGTGCGCTTTATCCCTTGATCGAATCGGGTTGTAGCCACGAATTCTGGCACAAGCCGTTTCAGCTTCGTGTTGTCGAATACAACGGAATTCGCCTTATCCCCGAGCAAGCCGCCTCGATAGTCCTGTGTGCTGACAGCATCCAGAAACTCAGACGCCACATGCACCGCCTGAAGCTTCACGCCAAGCGCATCGGCAATCGCTCCGTAGATTTGATTCCAAGTCAGCGACTCGTCTGACGTGATATGTACCGACTCCCCGATCGCATGGAGATTGCCCATGAGCCCGATGAACCCTTTGGCAAAATCGCTGTTGTGCGTCATCGTCCACAAGGAAGTACCGTCACCATGTATGATCACCGGCTTATTCTCCAGCATGCGCTTCGCCACCTGCCAGCTCCCTTTTGTTCCATGCACACCAAGCGGGATGGAGCGCTCATCATAGGTGTGGCTCGGTCGTATAATCGTGATCGGGAAGCCTTGCTCCCTGTATTGTTTGATCAAATACTCTTCGCAGGCGATTTTGTTTCTGGAATAGGTCCATAATGGGTTGGATAATGGCGTGCCTTCGGTGATGCGATAATCCGAAAGCGGTGTCTGATAAGCCGAAGCTGAGCTAATGAACATGAATTGCTTTGTTTTGCCCTCAAACAAACGATAATCCCGCTCCAGCTGTGACGGCTCGAACGCGATAAAATCCGCGACAACATCGAACGATAAGTCCTCGATCAGCTTAGCTACACGTTCCTCATCATTAATGTCCGCTTGCAGAATACGTGCACCTGCTGGCAAGTCCGCATTGCGAGTGCCGCGATTCAGTAGATACAACTCGCACCCTGCTGCTAACAGCTGTCTGGTAATTGCCGAGCTAATGGTTCCTGTGCCGCCAATAAATAGCGCTTTCATACGATCGCCTCCGTTACTCATATATGTACTATGCCTGATTCGTCAGGACTGCATCTGTCAGCTGTTTATACTTCCCATACCACGCATTCCACATCTCCTTACGCGAGGTAATGGTTCTCCCCTCCAGCAAAGCCTCGATCACATCAAAGCAAACGTGCCACCCAGCCAAATCCCTTGGCGTGTGCTCCGTAATTTTATGTAGATATTCACTGAATACGAAGTGACATCCACCGTCTGGCTCCGCTTGGAGTTCGAAACGAACGCGATCCTCGTCCCAGGTGTAAGCCAGTACACGATGTGTAGTAAGCCCCAGAATCTCCATGGGAATGAATGTGTCGTTTGGCATATTAAACTTGATCACGCCGCCCTCTCGGAGCTCTTCCACTTCTAGCTCGGGGAACCATTGCATAAGCTTATCGTTTTCCGTCAACCATGACCATACTTCCTTCACATCATGCTGCCAATGACGCTCATAACGAGCCAAATAACCACCTTGGGCGGGTTGCAGATCAGCTATCATACGATGCCTCCTCTATCTTTTCCTATCTCACAAGCACAAGAATACGCATAATTTCATCTTACCTGTAGATGCTTGTTCAATCAAGAAAAGGCGCCGAGCGAACATCGGTATCAATACTAGCGGTACCCCTCGCCATACCCACCTCAGCTCCCTTCGTCCGCATGTCTAACTGTATAAACTACAGCTAATTCTGCAACTTATCTCGTTTCTGAGAAACTAACTGGATTTCCTACAGGTAATTTGACCGAATGTTGCCAAAAGGACCGATATCGAAATATTTAACTGGAGATTTTCCATCTATTCCTCAATATCGAGCATTTTGGGCGAAATTAACAGGAGGTTTTCCAGTTAACTTAGGTGGAGCCCTCATTACTTTCATTCCGAAAGACTTTCGTAAGATTTAGGAAAGAGTCTTGCATGGTGTGTCCAGTAAGATATGTTTATGAAACTTATTGGAGGTACGCATATGAACATGCCCAACATTCACCCCGTAGTCGAAGTTCGCCAGCTGACGAAACGGATCCGAAATAAAAACATTGTGGATCAGATCAGTTTTGATCTTTTTCCTGGAGAGGTGTTCGGCTTTCTCGGGCCAAATGGGGCCGGCAAAACGACCACCATCCGCATGATGGTCGGGCTTATCGGGATGAGCGACGGTGATGTCGTCATTAACGGCCACAGCATTCGCAGCAGCTTCCGGGAAGCGATTCGTCACGTCGGCGCGATTATCGAGAATCCCGAGCTGTATAAGCATCTCACTGGGATGCAAAATCTAAAGCAATTCGCCCGCATGGTGGAGGGTATCCCGCAGAGCCGCATCGACCAGATCGTGCAGCTAGTTGGGTTAACAGCCCGGATTCACGACAAAGTGAAGACATACTCTCTCGGCATGCGCCAGAGGCTTGGAATTGCGCAGGCCCTTCTGCATAAGCCGGCTGTGCTCATTCTCGATGAGCCGACCAATGGCCTTGATCCCACAGGCATTCGCGAAATGCGCCAGCTCGTTCGCAAGCTCGCCGCCGAAGAAGGTATTGCCGTGATGGTGTCCTCACATCTACTCGCCGAAATGGAGCAAATGTGCGACCGCTTCGGTGTCGTGACGGAAGGGCGTTTGCGAACAACCTTCTTACTGGCAGACTTACAAACTCAGACTGAAACGCAGACGCTCGAAGAGAAGTACATCGGGCTAACGGAGGTTGCCAACTATGCGTAATTTTACAACACTAGTACAGAATGAATTCATTAAGATATTCACCAAAATCGGCAGCTGGGTGATGATTGCATTCGTTCCTATTCTAGTTATCGCAGCAGGCTTACTCTGTCGATACGCGGACCAAGATGAGCTTAAAGTGAACAATGTGTGGGAGTTCATGGACTTGATCCTCTCCGCTATTCCGAATCTCATGGATATCGTTACCTTGTTTACGATCATCGTTGCCGCGGGCATTGTGGCCTCTGAGTTCTCTGGCGGTACGATCAAATTGCTGCTAATCCGTCCATTTAGCCGTTCCACGATCCTGCTTTCCAAGTTCGGGACCGTCTTATTGTACGGGCTGGGGCTTACGATACTGCTCTTACTGTCTGCGTACCTTACAGGAGGTATCCTTTTCGGATTCGGTGGCGCTTCTGAGCTGCATGCTGGGGCTGCTTTCTCAAATGTTTCTTACTTCTGGAAAGCTGCAGGCTACAGCGGCATCGAAATGATCGTCATGGTCACACTCGCGTTCATGTTCTCATCCGTGTTCCGTGCAAGCTCCATGGCCATCGGCATTTCCCTGTTTTTCTTACTGACAGGAGGGCAGCTTGCCTACATCCTCAAAAAATTTGAATGGTCCAAATTCCTGATTTTCGCCAATACCAATTTGCTTAGTTATGTAGACGGCAGGCCACTCATTGCCAGTATGTCACTCTCTTTTTCATTAATGATGTTGGCGTGTTATCAGCTTCTTTTCCTTGGCCTTGCTTGGTACGTGTTCGTGAAGCGCGATGTTTCTATCTAATGCGGTGTGGTTTCATTATGCGCAAGGAAAGAAGTATACTGAAAGCAGATGAAGTAAAAAGGTGGAACGACATGTCCAATCACATTTTGCTTGTAGAAGATGACCTGGCGATCGCTGAAATGGTGGAAAGACATTTATTGAAAGAGAGTCTCACCGTTCGTCATGCCCCTGATGGGGAGGCGGCGCTGCGGCTCTTTGCCGAGGAAGCTTTTGATATGATCCTGCTCGATCTGATGCTGCCTGGCGTGGATGGCATGGAGGTCCTGCGCAGGGTGCGGAGCGGAAGTACGGTGCCGGTTCTCATTCTGTCTGCGAAGGACAGTGATGTGGAGAAAGCGCTGGGTCTCGGCTTCGGCGCTGATGATTATTTGGCCAAGCCATTCTCACTCATCGAGCTCTCCGCACGGGTAAAAGCGATGCTGCGACGAGCATCCCAATATGCCAGTCCTCCTGCGAGTGCTGAGCTTACCCTCTTGCGCATCCACGAACTGACGCTTCATCCAGATGAGCATCTCGTTACCAAAAATGGGACCCCCCTCAACCTTACGGCGAAGGAGCTTCTTATTTTAAAACTGCTGATGTCGCATCCGAAACGCGCCTTCTCCAAGGAGCAGATTTATCGCTCGGTATGGAATGACGCTTATTATGACGATGTGAATGCCATTCAGGTCCATATTTCCCGCTTACGGGATAAAATTGAGGACGATCCTGCGAACCCTCGATACATCAAGACCGTATGGGGGATCGGTTACAAGATGGGGGATTTCTGATATGAACCTGTTTTGGCTCAGTCTGTGTATCCTACTCGGGATACTTACCGTTGTTCAATTAAGACATAGCATCAGCCAATCGCGTGAACTCCGCTATTTACAGGCGAAGCTAACCGACATTCTTGATAAAGAATCCTCCGAGAAAATTCTCCTTCATACCGATTCCGTTCAGCTCCAAGGTTTGTTAATCGTCATCAACCGGCTACTAGATGCGAATCGCACAGTTGAAGCGGATTACACCCGCAAGGAAAACGCAATCAAAAAAATGATCGCCAACATGTCCCATGACCTGAAAACACCGCTAACAGTTGTGCTGGGTCTGACGGAAACGATCGTGCACGACCATTCGGCCACTGATGAAGAGCGCAGACGCCTCTCTCTCAAGGTTCACGATAGAACGCTCGATATTCTTAATCTGACGAATCAGTTTTTCGATCTGGCGCGGCTAGAATCGGGGGATCGTCCTGTCCCTTTGTCCAAAATCAATTTCAGTGAGGTGTGCCGGAACGGTATCCTTTTCTATTACGACATGATCGAAGCTCAGGGTCTGGAAGTCGATGTAACCATACCTGAGGAACCGATCTATGCCTACGGGAACTCAGAAGCACTCGGGCGTGTGCTGCAAAATCTGCTGTCCAACGCAATACGTTACGGAAACGACGGCGGTATGGTTGGCATCACGCTGCGACAAGATGCGGACTGCGTCTATATCGACGTCTGGGATCAAGGGAAAGGCATCGGTGAACGCGACCGCGTGCATGTCTTTGAGCGACTTTACACACTGGAAGATTCCAGAAATCAGACCTATCAGGGTAGCGGCCTAGGTCTAACCATTACGAAGCGGCTGGTTGAGCTTATGGAAGGGAGCATTTCCCTGCACAGTGTTCCCCATGTGAAGACCGTGTTTACGGTCCGTTTTCCCACACTCCGCTTTTGAAAGGAAACCGATCTGAATGAGCATCATCCTTCAAACGAAACAATTATCTAAAAGGTTCAAAAAGTCCGAGGTCATCTCTAATGTCAATATGCAGGTTCGCCGTGGCGAGATCTACGGTTTTCTCGGCCCCAATGGTGCGGGGAAAACGACAGTGATGCGCATGATTACGAATCTGGTACCCCCAACAAGCGGAGAAATCGAATTATTCGGTGCTCCCCTGACTCCCCACTCCTACGAAACAATGAAACGAATAGGCAGCATAATCGAATATCCTATCTTCTATGAACATCTGTCTGCACGCGGTAACTTGGGGCTGCACTGCGAATATATGGGCTATTATGATAAAAAGGCGATTAGCGAAACGCTTGATCTGGTCGGACTTTCTGACATCGGCAACAAGCCGGTGAAGGATTTTTCGCTTGGTATGAAGCAGCGGCTTGGCATCGCGAGGGCTATCTGTACGAAGCCTGAGCTGCTCATCCTAGATGAGCCTGTGAATGGCATGGATCCGTCGGGGATCCGGGAGATCCGCGATCTGTTTCGCATGTTGAGCAAGGAATATGGCATGACACTGCTCATTTCCAGTCATATTTTACAGGAAATGGAGCAACTGGCCGATACGATTGGTATCATCAACCATGGTAAGCTGCTTGAAGAGGTATCGATGGAGCAGATCCGTGGACGGCACAGCGAATATATCGAGATTATGGTAACTGATGTACGTCGAGCTGTGCTTGTCCTGGAGGATAAGCTGGCAATCACCAATTATAAAATTATGGACCGCGGCACCATACGGATCTATGATCCAAGCCTTGCACCTGCCATGTTGAATCGCTTGTTGGTGCAGCATGAGATCGATGTCGAGGCACTGAATAAAATGACGCGCTCGCTCGAAGACTATTTCCTCGGATTAATTAAAGGGGGAAACCGTGATGCTGTGGAAGCTCATCAAACTGGAAATTAAGAAAACCAAATGGCGTGGGTTGTTGCTCAGCGTTGTGATCACCAATATCTTGCTGGTGCTGTGGGTCGTGGGCAGCGACGTACCGCATAATGAAATCCATACCTATGACCGTGCCTTTCTGAGCATCATGAATTATGCGGGGATCACCTTTATCGTCTTCGCTTCGGTGCTCATGTCCCGTATGGTCATCGACGAGTATCGGAACAAAACGGTTACGCTTCTCTTCACTTACCCCGTGCCTCGCAACCTGATATTCCTAGCGAAGCTTGTCATTATCGGTGCTTGGACCTTTGCAACGGTGTTGATCGCCGACGTCTTCATTCTATCCGCGCTCTTGCTCGCCAATTCGCATTACCACTACATTACCGAAACGCTGACACGCGATCGGCTTCTGGCAGAAGCCATTCGTATACTGATCTTCGCCTTTACATGCGCGAGCGTATCGATGATACCGCTGTATTTCGGCATGCTCCGGAAGACAATGCCTGCGCTGATCGTGAGTGCCTTTATTTTATCCAACGCTACGATGGCGATTGTCAATAACATATCCGTTGATGACAGTTACGGTAATTATGTGATGGCAGCTTTGTTGTGCTTCGTGGTTGGGGCTCTCATGGCTTACGCGGGCGTGCGTAGGAGCCAGTTGTAGTTGGGGCTGCGGAGCAGACATCCAGGCGGTGAGTCTTGGAGCTTTTAACTGGAAAAAATCCAGTACTTTCAGCACTTGTTCACCTCATATGAATAAATACTATAATAATTTTCTACTATGCTAGTCATTTATCGACAAAGTTTAAGGAATCGTTTACACTATTTATGAAACTTATTGAATAGTTATGCAAAATGATGTAAAGCGATCAGCCAATTAGGGGGGCTAAATGGTGATTACAGCAAATAAACCTGCATTTATACAAGAGTCAAAGTTGTTTTGTAAGCACATAGGCATGAATCCCAAAGAGATTCCATTTCCCCAGAAGATATTATCACCTGCTGAATTGAAGGATAAAAGGGAAGAGTATGAAGAAATTTTGTCAGTCGTAAGTTTCTTCGGAGAAAAAATCCTTCATTATTTAAAAGGAACTCCTCTTTTATTATCTGTTTCTAATGATCAAGGCTTCATCCTTCAGATGATGGGCGATGAAACGATAAAAAAAACCATAAACGAGCTTGGAATTAGCTCAGGTGTACAGTTTACTGAAGCTAGCATGGGAACCAATGTCGTTAATATGGCGTTAAAATACAACCAGTCCCCAATCCAGCTTATTGGTGATGATCATTATCACGAATACTTGCACGGCAGTGCCTGCTATGCTGTTGCATTCCATTACACAGACGTCAACGACCTTCTTGGAAGCTTGATCATCATGACCGCTAAAGAGTTTCAGAATCCCATGTTGATTACGATGCTAGCAACTACTGTAGACTCTATTGAAAGAGAACTACTGCTGCGCAAGCAGAATCGAAAACTAAATATTTTAAACCAAATCATTATGGACAACACCCGTAATGGAATTATTTTGACGAATCGGGATGGGGAGATTATTACCTTCAACCAATACGCTGAATTATTTACCGGGAAGTCTAAAGAAGATATGTTGGGTACAAAAGTTCAGCATCTAACCTCCATGGGAGAATATATATACGAAGTTATCCAAAATGGGAAAACTTTTGAAGACGTTCAGATGACCTTTGAGCAAAACTCAACAGAGGATCGACTAGTATGCCTATTCGATGCTTACCCGTTGTATGACGAGAAAAAGCAGTTACTAGGTGCCTTTGGACAGTTTAGGAGCATTACAGAAAGGGTCAAAGCCGAAGAAAGGTACAACTACTTGGCTAATCACGACGATTTAACCAAGCTCCCTAACCGTCGTTACTATAAGGATAGAGTTACTCAATTAATTCAACAGGCGGAAGACGTAGACTATCAGGTTGCCATTGTATGTTTAGATTTAGACCGCTTCAAGATTATTAATGATACGTTAGGCCACTCTAGCGGAGACTTAATCCTCACTATGGTTGCTTCACGGCTTCGAGATTTGCTGAAGCCAAGTGAATTTGTAGCGAGGATGGGAGGAGATGAATTTATGTTCGCCTTCTCTCAAATAAAGTGCGCGGAAGAGGCTCTGGATCGGGTAAAAGCCATCCTCCTTATTTTCAACGAGCCATTCAATTTAAATGGATACGAATTTCATTTAACAGCTAGTGCGGGCATCTCTATATACCCGAAAGATGGGCATAACCTTGAAAATTTAATGATTACGGCAGATACGGCCATGTACAGTGCAAAGAACCGCGGTTTAAATATGCATGCTCTGTACTCGCCCGATATGAACATATCGACACGCGAGAAAATAGTTTTGGAGAGTTCTCTTCGGAAGGCCATTGAGAATAGTGAATTCCGACTGTTCTATCAGCCTCAAGTGGATATTAGAAGTGGTGAGATTAAAGGAGTAGAGGCTCTGGTTCGTTGGCAGCATCCCACTAAGGGGTTGATACCGCCCAACGATTTTATCCCAATCGCTGAAGAGACAGGCCTGATCACTCAGATAGACAGGTGGGTTCTACGCACTGCCTGCTTGCAGAACAAGAAATGGCAAGAACAGGGCTTTCCCCCATTTCGAGTCTCTGTTAATCTGTCTTCACAGGAATTTCTGGATGATGCCCTTGTAGATGAAGTAAAAAAAGTGTTGGATGAAACGGGTTTAGAGCCTAAGTATTTGGACCTTGAAATTACTGAAACGATGACAATGAATGTAAACCATGCTATCCCCATGCTTCGCAAGCTGCATTCCCTGGGCATTCAAATAAGTATGGACGATTTCGGGACAGGCTACAGTTCTCTAAATTATCTGAAAAATTTTTCGATCGATCGATTGAAAATAGACCAAAGCTTTGTCCGGGATATATCCAAGGGTTCGAATGGTTCTAACATTGTGAGCATTATTATTGCCATGGCCCATAGCATGAATCTCGAAGTAGTTGCCGAAGGTGTAGAAGAGAAAGAACAGCTTCGCTTCCTGCAGATTCAAAAATGCGATGAGGTTCAAGGGTATTACTTTAGTCCTCCAATCCCGGCAGAAGAACTTGAAAAATCATTCTCGGATCTTATTTTCAGAATGAAAAAGTTATACTGATAATATCTAGGGGGATCAAGATCTTATGCCATCTGTAAGTAGTGTTCTAGTTAAGCATCTGTCAAAATGGGGAGTTACCCATGTGTTCGGAATACCTGGTAAGCCTGTAACTCCACTTGTATTAGAGATGGACAATGCAGGCATTTCGTTTGTGCTAAGCAAGCACGAGGAAGGAGCTGGTCTGGAGGCAGCAGGCTATGCTCTAGTACGTAATACCTTAGGTGTAGCGCTTGGCACAGCCGGACCAGGCGGAATAAACATGCTGACTGCTGCAGGTCAAGCACTCTTTTCCAATGTACCTGTGTTGTTCCTTACAGGTTCTCCGCCAATCCGCGACATCGGAAAAGTGCTTGGTCAAGACAGTACTATGTTCGGCACAGATCTTGTTAAGATGTTCGAGCCCGTGACGAAATTTAGTGCACGAGTAGATCGTGGTGAGCTTCTTAGAAGTTATTTGGAGCACGCCATGGAGCATGCATTTACTGGCGTCCGAGGTCCGGTTCATCTATGCATCCCCGTTGACGTCTTAATGGAACAGATAGAGGACTTCGATTTAACGCTCCCTGATGCTTATCCGACAACCATAGCTTCCAATCTAGATCAAGTGGCCTCCCTTCTGGCCGAAGCCAAGCGCCCCTTACTATTCCTTGGGGGTGCGCTTCACGCGCTGAACGCTTACGATGAAATCGAAGCATTTGCCAAGAAGTGGTCTATTCCTGTGACAACAACCCCGGGTGGCAAAGGGGTTTTCCTCTCGAATCACCCACTGCACCTGGGGCCATATGGCCTTGGTGGGAATGCCCTTTCAGAGGCCTATCTCCGTGATGGGATCGATCTTTTGATCGTGGTGGGGAGCCAACTAAGTGATCTGGAGATTCCAGGGTTTAATCCGTCGATATATCCTAAGCATATTATCCAATTTGATCACGAACCCCGCTTTATTGGCAAAGCTCTATCGGTGGCTACTACCCCAGTCCTCGGAAACATCCGCAGTAATCTACAGGCTCTCTTGTCATTCGCCGATATTACAGTTGCACCGAGGTCTATGCCCGTTGCTTTCGAAAGTGAAGAAAGCAACGAATCTGCAGAGCTTCTTCGCGGCAAGCAAGTTATGGAGATTCTCCGTGAAGAATTACCTGATGACACGCTGGTTTATGGTGATGCCGGCAGCCATTCTTTTTATGCTATCAAGTATTTTGACATTAAGGTACCGGGTACTTTTTACTTTGAGGAAGTATATGCCACTATGGGCCGTGCCATTGGATATGCGGTCGGTGCCAAGTTCGGGGCCCCAAATAGAACAGTCGCTTGTTTGACAGGCGACGGCTGCATGTTTATGAACGGGACGGAAGTATCTACTTCGGTCAACTACGACGCCCCTGTTCTCTTTTTAGTAGCGAACAATCAATGCATCGACATGGTAGATAAAGGAATGGAACGGCACCTTGGCAGAGCGGTGGGGACTACCTACAAGGCACCGCTAGATGGAGCCAAATTTGGTGAAGCTCTTGGTGCAAGGGGTTACCGCTGTACAACGGCTGAAGAGCTGCGGCATGCCATTCAAGATGCCCTTAGATGCAATCATACGAGCGTAATTGATATTATCATGGATCCAAAAGAAATTCCGCCAACGATGAAGAGGGGGTAAATATGCTTCTTACAACTAAATATCCTCAGAACATAATGCATGTAGTCAGAATGGATTTGGGAGGATCATCTCATTCTACGGAATTGGATCGTCAAATTAATGAGATGTCGAATATCGAGGTTATGGACAGATATCTGGCTTCCCATTACAAAAAAATAAAAGGTAATGAGATTAGGGAAGTTATTGAAATGGTTTATCGAATTAGCTTAGATACCATTTCTGCAAACGGTGAAGGCAGCCTTTTAGCTTCATTTCCCTTCGATATCATGGTACGTGTTAGAGAATCCCTAAAAGTTGACCCCGCTTCAACTGATCTCGACTCTCAAATCATGTCTATGTCGAAAGTTGAAGTCATGGACAGATATCTACTAACATGTGGAAATAAAATAACAGGGTCGGAAATTAGAAGAATAGTCAATGAGATTTTCGGTGTAAATCTGAATGCGCTCGCTACTTTGGATAAATCTAGATTATCCATCTTTTCAAAAGGACAATGGATTTTACAAAACAAAACTGACCTATTTAGTGTCTATACTGGAAAGGGGGACACAGATGTAAAAATTTGCGCTACAAATTATTTTATTGAAAAAATAGGATCCGATCAATTTCCCAATGAACTTCATGACTTCTTAATCAATTTAGGTTTTTCTTATCATACAGACATGAAAAGTTACAATTATTCGAACCCAACGGGTCAATCTATTTCTGACTCTTTCAAAGGACAACTAATCAAAACATTAGTAACATTTGTACAAGACCATTATTATAATTTAGGACAACTAGAAATGGTTTAGCCTCCATAGCATAGGAAAGGGCACCCGGCCGGGTGCCCTTTCCTATGCTACTCTCTGTTCTTACGCAGCCACGTCTCTCTTCGTGAACACGAGCCACGCTGTTAGATTGAAAATGATGAAATAGACGCTTAGCATAATAATAGAAAAGTCCAAGGTCATCCCTTTCTGATACGGGCGGCCGCTAAGGTACTGGGACAGATCAATATTGGCGAACAGCATGTATTTAGCCCACTCGTACGGCTGCAGGATCTCCATAAAAATCGCGCCTGCAAATAGGGCGAAGATCGAGAAGCCAATTGCCATGATACTGCTGCGGAAGGCAGAGGATATCATGAAGGCCATCGTGACGAAGATGATGGTCGATACACCATTGAGTAAGTACGACTTCCACAGGTGCCCAAACATATTACTCTCGACGATGCTGCCTGCGTCGTTAACGCTCACGAGCGGCAAGTTCCACTGCTGAAACTTATACAGCAGTCCGTTCAATAGAACGGAAACGATAAACAGGATGACGAGCAGAAGCAAACCAAATATAATCATAGACACATATTTCGACACTAATATCTTGGTGCGGTTCGCTGGTCGGATCAGCAGCAGCTTAATCGTTCCCGTCGTGAATTCTCCAGCCAAGCTATCCCCCGCTACGATGACGGTGAACAACGTGATTAAGATAATCAAATGCGCCGAATCATTAATGCCGCTCCACATCGTCCCCCCTTCCGGGTGAATGTCATGTTCTAGGTGGTAATCGTACACGGCGATTCGCTTTTGAAAGGACTGCCTGCTCTCCTCATTCAATTTCGATTCCTTCAGCACGTTTGTGAGTTCCTGCTTTTGCTCAATCACATGATCCCGCCACGCATCTGTCTCTCCCGATTTGTCATCATAATACCAATCCATAAAACTGCCTAGGAATACGACCGCGATCATGATGGCGACCATGAGCCATGTGCGTACACGACGATAAAGCTTCATATTTTCGTTAAGAATTAAATTAACCAACTTGTTCGCCTCCTGTCATTTCCAAGAACCGATCTTCCAGTGATTGCCGCACTACTTGAACACCATAGATGCGCACATCCTGACGCATGAGATGGGCTAGGATATCAGGTATGCAATCCCGCTCCGTAACGAGTTCCACACCCTCCGAAACGACTTTCGCCTCTTTCACGCCAGTCATGCCAACAAGGGCCGTATGAACCTGTTCAGGCGGCGATGCTTCGATCAAATAGGTTTGTGTCCCATCCTTCGAGTCTTGCATGAAATCTTGTATCGTCTTCACATCGACAAGCTTCCCTTGCTGAAGGACTGCAACCCGATCACACATCAGCTCCATTTCGGTTAACAAATGGCTGGACACGATGACGGTGATCCCCTCGGTTCGCGTCAAATAACGCAAGTAATCGCGCAGTTCACGAATTCCCGCAGGGTCGAGTCCGTTCGTCGGTTCGTCCAGTATGAGCAGTGATGGCCTGTGGAGCAGTGCTTGTGCAACACCTAACCGCTGACGCATGCCCAGCGAGTACTTCCTCACTTTGTCGTGAATCCGAGTCTCCAACCTCACCAGCTTGACCACTTCATCGATCCGTTCCTTCGTAACCCCAGGCACCATGCGCGCGTAATGAACCAGGTTGTGATAGCCACTTAAGTACTTGTACATTTCGGGATTCTCAACAATAGCGCCAACATGGCGGATGGCCTGCTCAAATTCATGCTTAATGTTCTTTCCTTTAATCACAATTTCTCCCTGCGTGATGGACATTAAGCCAACCATCATGCGGATTGTTGTTGTCTTTCCTGCGCCGTTGGGCCCTAGGAATCCAAATATTTCACCTTTCGGCACATCAAAGGTCAGATTATCAATGACCGTGGTACGTCCGATTCGCTTGGTGACGCCACGCAGACTTACGATGGGCTCACTACTCATGAGGAGGTCTCCTTTTCAATTCGATTTGGTTAGCAGCTATCATTTAGTTGACTTGAAAAATCATATCGCCCGACTTCAACTTGGCGTCTACTCTCCTTGTTCCTTTTCCCACGACGCCGCTCATGCGGGTTTCATACTCGCTGTCTTTCATCTTTTGGATAGGTATGGGCAGCAGGCTCTGAATACGTCCCCCACTCACCGCGGCATCCAACGTATAGCCCTCCTCCTTCGGCAAAATGAATGTCATATTGCCTCCTGAGTCCGACACTACTCGGGTATCACCCTGTATATGGTCGAATTGCATATCAGTGCCACGTCCTATAACGTCTACAGAACCCTTCACTTCACGAAAGTAAACGGAGCCGTGTTGCGCATTCCCTGTGACCTTACCCGTTATGTCAGTTATGTTGGTATTGCCTGATTGGCTGTTGAGATCAAGATTACCCTGTGAGTGGTCAATATTCACTTTACTAGAGCGGACTACTAGATCAATATTCCCCGTAATGTCGGTCATATATAGACTTCCATACGCGGATTTCGCCGAAAGCTCACCCTTTACATCGACGATCTCCATAAGTCCACTAGTCGAAGAAGCTGAAACATTTCCGTTAATTCCGCTGATTCGTACGGCTCCATCTTCATTCTGGATCGTCACCTTCATGGCATCGGGAATAGAGAGCACATAATCAATCGCTATGAAGTCTTGATCAATCGGCTTGCCATTGGCCTTCGTCACGAGGGTTAGTTGTCCATTCTGGACTTCCTCTTCTACCTTGACAGCGTCTCGTCTGCGATTGGCTGCCTCTTTATCCGCGGCCGTTGCTGTAACTGTATACTGCAACCGAATGTTAGGAGACTCTGAACGCATGACTGATACTTTTCCACTACGACTAGAGAGCAGCACTTCTTTGATGTCTTGCTTCGTGATATCCGATTGAAGCTGAGCTGTTGCCGTAACGGCTCGATTTGCCCCGCTATAGGCATCCTCCTTCTGTTCATTCACGAATTGCCCGCTAAAAGTTTGAAATACATCTTCCTCACGGAAGGACACATCCAGAATCGCGAGTATGAACAGAATGACAACCGAGGCCAGAAGAACACTCCTTTTTTTGTGAAAAGACATCTTCACACCTCCACTTCTTTCTCGAAAATAAAACCATTCAGGGCAATTAACCCGATGCTAAGCAATGCAAGTCCAATAAAAGGACCCGAATGTAAAAAGGCCATATCTGAACCTTCATGTCCAATAACGATCTCTGGCGTCCAAGTCAGCAGGTTAGCTAGCAGCGGGCTGATTCGGAGGACCAACCAGCTGATGCCAAAAAATGCGCTGAGCATCACAAGCCATTTGAACTTTGCAACGAGCTGCCCACATAGGAACGTGAACTGCACGACAATTAAAAAGAACAAAATAACAAAAATGCCGCCCCAAAACATATGAACCGCTAGACTAAGAAGACTCGGGCCTAGATCGGTCCAATCCTCGCTTGCGCCTACTTCATCCCACATGACACGCAGTAGCACGATCGCAAAGCTTGCGCTAATCCATATGGACGTTGCAATGAGTAAAGATAGCACTGCCGCCAGCTTGGCCGTCAACACCTTCCACCCACGAATAGGCAAGGACAAGAGGAGATAAATCGAGTTCGTTTTCCACTCCACATGGAGCTGATAATAACCTGTTCCTATCGCTATGACAGCTAGGAATAAGTACGGAACAAATAGGGATAGCGCGACAGCCGAATCGATATCCAAGGCGGCATTTTTGAATAATAGAAACAAATGCAAAGCAACAACCGCCGCCGCGAAAAAACCGTATAGGGGGAAAATACTCTTTACTTCTTTCCTGATTAGGTTCCAGAATGCCATCTACCCGTACACCTTCTCCCAAATGTTCTCTAACGAACAACCGTACGCCTCACGCAAATTTTCGGTTGAGTCGAATATCGTAATCTGGCCATTCTGTAAAAAAATTACATCATCGAACATGGGCTCGGATTCATTCACGGAATGGGTAGAAAGCACAATCGTCTGCTCATCGGATTGGAACTCACTAATAATCGAGCGAATAATTTTGGCCCGTGATGAGGGATCAATGCCCGAGAACGGCTCGTCCAGCAGAACAAGCGGAACCTTGCGCGACAACGCTGCGATCAGCTTCAACCTAGCCCGCATTCCCTTCGAGAGATTCCGAACCTTCTGATTTTCATCAAGCTCCATCTTTACCAACATGGCTGCTGCTTTATCTTCCTGCCAATCTTGATAAAATCCAGCTATAAACCGCAGTGTTTCCTTCACCGTCATCCACCCATAGAGATGATCAATCTCAGGCAAGTAGGCCACCTGTTGCTTATTGTGCACATCAGGCTTTCTGCCGCCTACGAGGATACTGCCTGAGGTGGGATAGATCAGACCGGCCAGCATCTTGAGCAAAGTTGATTTGCCGCTGCCATTAGGCCCAAGCAATCCAACAATCGTGCCCTTCTTGATCTGAAGATCAATCCCTCTTATGGCTTGTTTCAATAAATATTTCTTATGTATATCCTTCAATTCGATCATGTAAGGATTCTCTGCATTGGACACGGTCTACCCCTCCTTGTTTAACGTATCGCGGAGCATATGCGCCATTTCTTCCGGCTCAATGCCCAAACCGCGCATTTCTTCAATAAATTGCTGCACCGCGGATTGCGCCATTTCAGAACGAATCGATCGCAGAATGGCAGGATCATTCTTGATAAAAGTTCCCTGTCCCCGTAGCGTCTCCGTCAGCCCCTCGCGTTCCATCTCTTGGTAAGCCCGCATGACTGTATTGGGATTCACTTGTAATATTTGTGCTTGTTCCTTGTGGGACGGGATTTTGTCCCCTGGCGAGAGCTCACCTCTGGCTAGCGCCTTCTTGACCTCATCGACCATCTGTAAATAAATCGGTTTCGGGCTGTTAAAATTAAGTTGCACTGTCCTACCCTCCTCTGAACCGCAAACCAGTACACTATTGAACTAGTGCACTATAAGAATATTTCCATTTGTTTGGATTGTCAATGCCTATTTGTGGTATGACCAGGTGGCGAGGCTTTCTCCCCCCCCAACGCATGTAGTCCGAATATATCGAACAACTCGCGCTATTCGCGCCAGCTTTCCTTGATTAGTCCGAGTTTGCCTAACTAAATCGCTTTAAACCGTCATTTACTAAGGAAAACGGCTATTTAATTCTGCAAAATCGAACTAATCGGCCTCTTTCGAGAGGAACCCCTGATTTAATTCGGAGAAATCGGACTAAACGCAGTTCCGGTCTGAGAGAAGTACACAGCTACTTGTGGCGGTAGCATTCCGCACCCCCAAACCCACATGGAACAGCAAAAAAGCTGCCCCACACTGGTTCATGCGGGACAGCTCTATGTTATCTCTGTGGACGTTGTCCGCCACCTTGGGGCGGCATGCCGCCTACGCCTTGTCCGCCAGGACCGCCGCCACCGGGTCCGCCCATCATCCCGCTTCGAGCCGCGGTTACGCCTGTTTCGTTCAGCCACGTGATGAGTGTCGACGTTTTGAAGTCGACGACCTTCGTTCCGCCTTGATACGTACCGCCGTCATAAAGACCTTTCATTGCGGTGCCTGTCGAGGATCCTCCCGAGCTAAGCGTATACGAGGCGTCCTGCTTCAGGTTAGGTGAGCTGATGAACACCGACTGATAGTTCTTCGATGGCGCAAAGGTGATGATCGCGTTGCCTGCGCTATCAGCGAGATGAACCAGCGCGCCTGCTTGCTGTGTCTTCGTGTACGTCATCAGTACGCCGGCTTGCGTGGACTTGTCGGACGTGGCTTGCACCATGCCGGAGCTACCCGCGGCAACAAGGAAGCCGCCTGTCATCACGAAGTTGCCGTCGTAGTCGAGGGAACCGTTGTTGTTCTCCGTCGGTCCGTTGACAATGACCGTACCGCCGCTCATCGTGATGGAGCCGTTCGAATCCAAGCCGTCGCCTTTGGAATCGACGGTTAAGCTGCCGCCGGTAATCGTCAGCATATTGCTCGAATTCGCGCCGGGAGCACCAGCGCCGCCTTCGGCAGTTTCGGCAGCGCCGCTAGAGATGTTCACCCCGTCGTCACTTGCGACAACGCTGGTTTTACCACCCGAGATCACAACCGCAGGCGCCTCGATCCCTTCATTGCTTTGAGCAATATCGATTGTGCCACCTGCGATAGCAATCGATAACTCGGCGTTAATGCCGTCATCGCCAGCGTTAATGTGAAGATCTCCGCCGCTTACGTCAAGTCCGCCGCTGCTATGCAAAGCATCCTCGCCGGATTTGATTGTGAACGACCCTCCTGCAAGGCTGATGTAGCCTTCGGCCCCCTCTTTATCGTTCGATGTTTTGATACCGTGTCCACCTGCATCAATGGTCAAGGTTCCCGCTTGGACAGCGACCAGGTCTCGGCCCATCACGCCATCATCAACAGCTTTAATATCCAGCGTACCTCCCGTTATTTTCAGCTTATCCTTGCTTGTAATTCCGTTATTGTAGTTCCCTTTCACAACCAGCTTTCCTGTTCCATTGATCGTTAGACTGTCTTTGCTGAAAATCGCAGAATTAGGCTCGTCTGTCGCGGCATCAGGATACACATACTTCGTTCCGTCTGAGACTACGTTCGCTGTCCCTTCTTGTAAGCTGATGATCGTTTTGCCCGCTTCTTCGACATAGATCGCCGAAGATGTGCTATTCGAGATCTCCGCTCCGTTTAGAACTAAGCGAACAACTCCCTTATCCTTCACGTTGACTATTATTTGACCGTCGTTCAATTTACCGTTCACTACATACGTTCCTGCCGCCGCGATCGTAATCTTGCTGTCTTTCACCGCTGCGCCCGACCCCTCGATCGTTGCGCTAGTACCCGTCAACGTAATCTTCGTCGGGTTCGCAGAAGCCCAGTCCGTGTAGGCATCCTCAGCCGCATACTCGACCTTCTGGATGACATCCGTAGTCGTCACTTTTCCACTAGAAGCAGTCGTTCCCGTCGTCGTTGCAGCAGTCGCAGTTACGGTATTGGAAGCTCCTTCTGTCGTTTCGTTGCATGCTGCTAGCACAACAGCACATAATAGCAGGACACTTGCGCCTTTCATATTTAAAGGTTTCTTCATTGGGATCTCTTCCTCTCGCTTTTACAAATTTATTAGAATTCAGATGCTGTAGGACTCATCGTTAACGTGATATCTAAATTGCCGTTTCTGCATCTAATGGCGTCTAGGAACTCTTTCTGACTCGTCAAATGGTCAATCGTCACGACGTAGACTAGCTCATATAGGCTGCCTAGTTCAGTTGTTCTTACCTTTTTCAATTCATAAGCAATGTCGAATGTCTTGAAAATCTCATCAAACGCTTCCTCGTACCCCAGGTTCTCCGGGATCGTCACTTTCAATAGCTTCTGAGCGGCTTTCTTAGCACCGAAGTTCGTTACCTTCAGGACAAACATCATTACGCAGAGCACAAGCGTGAATAGAACCGCATAACCAAACGATCCAACGCCGCAGGCCAGGCCTGCCGCCATCGTGAACAAGACGAATGCAATATCCTTCGGATCTCCCGGAGCGCTTCGGAAGCGAATGATGGAGAAAGCGCCAGCAAGGCTGAAGGCTCTAGCGATATTACTGCCGATCAGTAAGATAATGATGGCTACAATGACTGGCAAAACGATCATCGTCAGTGTGAAGCTTTGGGTGTAGTTGATCTGTGTTTTCATATAGGTGAAGCTGATCATAGCGCCTAGCACAATCGCAATAATCAGTGTTAATAAGGCATTCATTAGCGTTAATTCTGTGCCCGCTGTGACTTGTGCAAAAATAGAATCGATCATACTTGGACCCTCTCCCCCGCTATTTGTTCGTATTGATTCATTCGCATTTTCTTGTATTCGTTGCCGTACTTCGAGAAGCTCATTCGAAACATCTGAAGCTCCGATAGCATTTGGGACAGCCAGAGCGGGATCGTCTTCTCCGTCTTTACTTCCATGAGCCACTGCCCACGGGCCATCAGCTGTTCTCCATAGTCACCGCTCTCCAGCTTGAGATCATACCGTCTGGAACGGATATTCGTGTCGAAGGTGATCCGCAAATCTCGGTTATTTTTGCAAAACATCGCAATCCGGTCATACGCCAGATATACCTTCGGCTCCAAAGCATAGCGCTGCAGGAAATATTTAATTTCCTGAATGACTTGCTTGTTCATATACGCCTGGAACTCAGGCTCTATCCCTGATTGTACGAACGCATACGACTCGTTAAGCTTCAGTGCTGTTCTTCTTTTATTCACCAGTCCGAACACCTTCTTCTTCAGCTCCAGATACACTTTTGCATCCTCTTTAGGAACCCCGTAGGCTCGTATTCGCAGCTTCTCTCGGTATTTCGGCTTCGCCAAACTATTTCTAATTAACGAATTATGCTCGGTATCAAAGTAAATATTGCTGATGGAATAGAATTGATCGTTCTTGTTGTAGGCGTCCATCTCCATGTATGCAAGCAGACGATTGTAAATGGTGTAAAAAGCTGTGGTATCCATCAGATACTTATTTTCATATCGGTTAAATACTTCAATTGCCATTCCGGTGTGCCTCCTTCTTGTTCATGTTGCGTGTTGCTCGCTGTTCCATGACTGTATCTTAGCCCCCGAACCTTTAGTGAAACTTAAATATATTATTTTTTCGTAAATCCGCACTAAGGTGCTACTATTAAGGTTGATTAAAGGTTCTCTGCCTATAATGAAGCCATGCCATTTGGAAGCATCGTGACGGCACTAAGGGGGAAACGAACATGAGGATACTAATCGTAGAAGATGAGGTTCATCTTGCCGAGGCTTTAACCCAAATTTTGAAAAAACACAATTACTCGGTTGATGCCGTTCATGATGGCCAGTCTGGGCTGGATAACGCGTTAAGCGGTATATATGATCTTCTTTTGCTCGATATCATGCTGCCTGAGATGGACGGAATTACGATACTAAAAACGCTGCGCGCCAAAGGGATCTCAACACCTGTGATTCTGCTGACGGCGAAGGGTGAAATTTCGGATAAAATCACGGGGTTGGATTACGGCGCCGACGATTATGTGGCCAAACCGTTCTCAACGGAGGAGCTGTTAGCCCGCATACGCGCGGCGTTACGACGCAAAGGCGAGGTGGTACCGGAGGATGCGCTAAAGTTCGGGGACATCGAATTGCATACGGGAAATCTCAAGCTGACGTGCAAGGGGAAGGAGCTTAAGCTGATTTTAAAAGAAAGCGAGCTCCTGGAGCTGCTAATGACGAGAAAGCATGCCGTAACATCGAAGGAACAGATCATCGAGAAGCTATGGGGCTTCGATTCCGAGGTGGAGCATAACAACGTGGAGGTTTATATCTCTTTTTTACGCAAAAAACTGACCTTCCTACACGCGGCGGTCCGAATCTCGACCCTTAGAGGCGTCGGATATGTACTGGAGGAGGTGATGTCCTAATGTTCAGCAAGCTCCGCAACCGATTTCTGATCGTGAATTTGGTTATCATTTCTTGTATCATGCTCCTGTCCTTCGCTACGATTTATTTCATCACCTATCAGAACGTGCGAGCCGACATCGATATGGAGCTGCACCGTGTCTCTGACTTCTACCTGAAGCCTGATGGGAAAAAGGGAAATCCGAAGCTCGGACCTGATGGAGGTCCTCATCAACAAGAAACCAAGGGAACTAGTAACCCACCGCCCGAGCGGTCGGTCTCTTTTCAGCTCCAGGCGGACGCTCAGTGGAACATAACGGCGACGGATTCCCGTTACGACATGGACGCGGCGTTCTACGAGCTTGCCATGAAGAAAGCCGCTTCCAGCAAGTCGGATATCGGCCAGTTCACACTTGACGGCAACCGCTGGGCTTATATGGTGCAAAAGAATGACACCGGCTACTGCGTCGTCTATCTCGACGTCACAGCTCAGCAGAACATCCTCACGAACCTCGTGTATACGTTCTCGCTCGTCGGATTGGTAATGCTGATTGTTATCTTTTTTACAAGTCGGTATTTCGCCAACCGTTCCATCGCTCCGGTCCGAGAAGCGTTCCAGAAACAAAAGCAATTTATCGCTGATGCTTCTCATGAGTTGAAAACGCCGCTAGCCGTCATTAACACCAATGCGGACGTTCTCTTGGCCAATAGTGAAGACACGATTGAGAATCAATCAAAGTGGCTGCACCGTATCAAATCCGAGACGGAACGCATGAGGACGCTCACCAACGATCTCCTCTATCTCACCGAGATGGACGATTCTAGGGAGCGTATGCTTTACAACAGTTTCAATGTGAGTGAATCTGTGGAAAGCGTCCTTCTCACGATGGAAGCCGTCGTGTTCGAGAAGGATATTTCACTGGACTATGCCATTGAGCCTGAATTGAACCTGTATGGCAACAGCGAGCAAATCAAGCAGGTGGTCATGATTCTCTTGGACAATGCGATCAAATACACGCCACCGAAGGGCGCTATTACGCTCACCTTCAAGAAGCATCATAACGATACGCTTCTCACTGTCACGAATACAGGTGAAGGCATCTCGCCTGAGCATGTGGATCGAATATTCGATCGCTTCTACCGCGCGGATCCGTCTCGTTCACGCAAGCATGGCGGCTATGGGCTGGGTTTAGCCATAGCGAAGTCGATTGTTGAGCAGCATAAGGGGAAAATTTATGCGAAAAGCGTGCTGCGCGAGACGACGTCGTTTTATGTGCAGCTTCCTTGATGAGAAAAGGCTGCCCCGTAAGTAGACCCACCCCGATTATTAGACACATCTAACAGTTGGAGTGCAGTTCATACTTGGGGGCAGCCTTCTTCCTATGGTGGCGCATGACAATGCATTGCAACGGAACGTAGGGGCGCTATTTTGACCAAATTGGCCGATTTGCAGCGAGAAGCGGACTATTACTTTTTGATCCACAACGTGTTGAGGAAAACGGTCTTAAAGCCTAACCTTTCCATGTTTGCGTGACTCGTTGAGCCGAATTCCACATCCGTGAACACGGTTGTCATGCCTAATCGAGCTGCATCCGATAGTCTTTGCTTCAGCAGATCTGTTTGGCAGCCTCTGCCGCGGAACGACGGAAAGGTAAAATCATTCGCTATGTATCCCGCTTCCCCGCTTCGGAAAAGTGACCCCATCGCCGCAGGCTCTCCCTCTATGGTCAGCATATAATTGATGAAATTGGGACTGTAGAAATAAGGCTTCGCACGCGCGATCATGTCCTGATTGATTGCCATCTGCCCGTGTGACTTCTTGATCCACTGGATAAATGTCTCCGCACTCGCCTCAGTTACTCGCTCAATGGGATAAGCTGATGTGTACTCCACCGCGTCGACAAGGTGTATCACCATAAAAACCAGTTGTTCCACGGGGACCAAACCTCGCGCGATCAACGCACTAGTCACCTCTTCTGTCATGTGATTCGGTGTCTGATCGAATGAAGGCGGCGCAGTCGGCTCGTATTCGCTGAACAATTCATCAAGATTCTGCAGGCCCTCCGGGCCGAAGCCCTTAATCCGATTATAGTAAGCTGAGGGTTGCCCTGTTGTGTCCCTTAGCAGCGTGCAGTTGCCCACTTGTTTGACTTCAAGCTTTCTTGCCACCGCGGTCAATGACCTGCTTGCGTTCAGCTGTGTGAGCTCCGTTTCAATTTTTTCGATTTGCTCCATATAATCGAAAGGTTTTATGCTAGGCATGGTTGAATTCTCCTTTATGTTCACAATGATCAGCCGATGTCCGGCTTAGATGGGGGTTCTATACGTATGAACAATATCACGCAAGCTTCATCCGCGTCACCTACGGCTTCAATTGCGCCGTGGCTATCTGTGAACAACGTCGCTGCCGCTGCTGAATTCTACAAGTCTGCGTTCGGAGCGAGTGAGTTGTACCGCCTTGAAGAAGATACCGGCCAGATCACCATCATCAACCTGTCCATCCAAGGAGCTGACTTCTGGCTGCAAGATGATCCTAATTTCAACGCTGCGTACGTAAAGCAAGGTTCATTTCGCATGATCGTAACCGTCCACGATCCGGATTCTTTATTCAAACAAGCGCTAGCCGCTGGAGCAACGCAGATTGCACCTATGAATGAAGGCCATGGCTGGCGCATTGGGCGTGTTGTCGATCCTTTTGGCTACCATTGGGAAATTGGCATTCGACTTGGATAGTTCCTTTGCTTCCGGCGGCATGTTCCTGTATAGCCTATTAAAAAGTCCACGCCTCAGAGTAGAGGCATGGACTTTTCTTTACTTAGGGTTATGTTCATGGGTGATGGAGCACTTATTCTGTATAAATTGGATCTGGTTTTCAAGCCGATTGCGCTGTTCTTCCGGGCCTTGAAACTGTTCAAGCTCCTGTATCAAATTGTGCAAATCATCTCCGGCGTTCGCGCAATCATAATTACTTTCTACATTTTCGAGCATATTCCAGCCTCCTCCTGTACGATCAGCGTTATTTTCCACCCTTATTGCTGCTCTGATCCTGTGTTCGCGTGGTTGTATTTTTTCTGGATTGCCCTTGTTGTTTGTGACCTGACATGTTGTTCACACTCCTTGAAATGTAGGTTTGGTTTTAGATAGTGCGAGTTTATTATAAGCAGTTGGCTAAATTTGATACGATAAAAATAAAAGCCTTACAAACGATTGCAATCGTTCGAAGGCCACTATGTATGAGGATGGTTTATACGGTTACCAAAAATTTTATTTGATACGGCTATAGAATCTTCAAGCCCGCTATAAGACGGGCTTGCGGGTATGCATTGTGGAGCTTTACAACCTACTTCTTACCCTTGCCCTCTTTACCTTTTTCCTCTTTTCCTTTACCTTCTTTACCTTCTTTGCCTTCTTTACCTTCTTTACCTTCTTTGCCTTCTTTACCTTCTTTGCCTTCTTTGCCTTCTTTACCTTCTTTGCCTTCTTTACCCTTGCCTTTTTCTTCTTTTTCTTCTTTTCCTTCTTTGCCTTCTTTACCTTTGCCTTTTTCCTCTTGCCCTTTTGCTGCTTCCTTACCTTCCTTACCGCCTTTTTCCTCTTTTTGTCCTTTTTCCTTTGTCTCTTTTGTTGCTTTCGTTTCTGTTGTTGCTTTCGTTTCTGTTGTTTCTTTTACTTCTTGTTCTTTATTGCCATTCTCATTCTTGTGTTCATGGCCGTGTTTACCAGGACCCTTCCCTCCAGGCATATGCATTACCTCCTAATTAATTGTTACATGGTCGGTGAATGGACGCTTTTAATATGCTGAATGTTTGTATAAAAGGTCCTGCCTTCCGCTGTAGTCATGTGGACAATATTGTTTTCAATTTCTTTTAGTAATCCTATCTTACTGGGGGCTCTCCCCAAGTCAAAAACAACTATTTTACCTTCCAGCTTTTTCAGCTGCTCCTCGAAGGAGCGAGATAGGGGCAAATCGGAAGGATTAACAGGAAAAAATTTCTTATCCAGAAGGTAAGGTGTTTGGTAGTCATTATATGGAGTAAGCCATTTCAAATGATTTAACGGTATAAACATCGTTTTGTACACAGGGGAATAAAATTCGAAATAATTCGTCATGACATGGGTAATATAACCATGCACGGGCTGACACCCTGAAACAAAAATTTCTGTAAATACCCCTTTGGAATTCATTAATATTTTCCTATACGAAATTTTGTCACTATGGATTGGCTTTTCAGTAAGCGCAGAGAAATCCGTTGAACTTTTTTTGGTATTCATACTGACATTGAGAATATGAAAAGAAGGAATATAGATATAGCGGTCCCCGTTATATAAAACTAGAATATCTTGCCCTGCATCCACCAGAATACCGGTATGCCATTTATCACCAAGCAATTCAACATCAATAACCTCTCCTAGCTTCTTCTGAAAAAGATCCATCAATGTCCCCCCTCTCATTTCTATAGCCAGCCCGTCCATACATATAAACATAAGAGACTTACAGGAACGACCTTTGGTCCAATTCATAAAATAGATACGCAATTGTTAAGTATACTTTCCAATTTATGCTGCTTAGGCGATAGAGGGAGGGTGAGAGCTGTAAATATCGATCCTGCTAGGGACAGAATGATCAGCATATCTCCCTCTCCTCCCACCTATTAGTCTGATTCAGATACGAGTTATTTTTTTTCGCTATTATCTTGTTTTTTCTCGCTATTATCTTGTTTTTGTTCCTTTTTCTCTTCTTGATTTTCCTTTTTGATACCGTATGACATGCTCTTAATATGAAAGTTAAAAATTGTTACCAATTCATGGTTTACAACCATGGTAATATAATCATCATTTGTATCGGCTAAAACGCCTTGAACACTTTCATGGCCACCACGGTTTACTTGGCACCAAAGATTCTTCATGCCTTTCAACAAACCAACAAAATTGTCAGCTTCCATAACTTTTAATGCTTCAGGATGCGCCGGTGCAGCTGTTAAATACTCTACAGAGTCCTTGGTATTTACTGTGATACTCTTCAGATGACTCGTGTTGTAGTAGATAAGTCCATCCTTCTCATTATAAATACCGACATAATCAAAACCCACTGCAACAATCTCACCTTGTCTCGACTCAGGACCTCCACGATCAAGTCTTACTTGTTTGCCCATTAGCACAGAATATTCAAATGCCATGATAATCATTTCCCCCTTCAGGTAGTGGTTAGTTGTTCTTGCATGATGTATATATACGCACCCGGCAACGGTTTGTACTAAACGAATGACCCGTCTCTTAAAAACTCCACGCTTATCACTAGAGGGTATTTGTACGTGGATATAAACACAGATCCCCTCCGATCAATAGAGAACCAGTTATCTTCTTAGATAAACACTTTCACTATTGACGTGGAGAGGACCTTATTTATTTCCCATAATTACATATTTTTGGTATTGGATATATCAGAAATGCTGCTTAAGGCAACAACATACACGGTATCTCGCGTGGACAATACGACTGTTCCTTCGTTAAGTCCGATCACTGCCGCATTGGATACATCCTTTAATTGTTCGGCTAATGTGTTGAAATCGACCTTCGCTTTACCGACTAGTGGCTTGAACAAATTCATCATAGCTGAGCTTTCGCTGTTATCGGCGCTTTCTGTATCATTCAACATCTTACTATCGAAATCTCCCGCCCATATCTCTAAGCCTGCAATAAGATGAATAGGTACAAAGTGCTCAACTCCGTTGCTTGCAAAATTTAATATACGGTTCTCGGCGGAAATAATTTTCACATTCGAATATTTCCCATTGGAGTAGTCTAATGTGTGCAGCTCTTTCAATTTAATATTCTTGAGTTGATTTAGATGAGTTTGCATGGCATCATTCGCATTGTGGCAGCATTTACAGCCCTCGTTGCTAGACCTATCTTCCTGCTTATGAGGTCCTGGCGGTTTAGGTTTTGGTGGTCCTGGCGGCCTTGGTGGTCCTGGTGGCCCTGATGATCCTGGTGGTCCATCTGGTCCTTTCGGTCCTTCTGGCCCTTCGTGCCCTTTCGGCCCTTCTGGTCCTCTCGGTCCTTTCGGTCCTTCTGGCCCTTCGTGTCCTCTCGGTCCTTTTGGCCCTTCTGGTCCCTTCGGTCCTTGTGGCCCTTGTGGTCCCGCTGGCCCTGCTGGCCCCGCTGGCCCCGCTGGTCCTGCTGGTCCGGCTGGTCCGGCTGGCCCCGGTGGCCCTGGTGGCCCTGGTGGCCCTGCTGGCCCCACTGGTCCCCTAGGGCATCGCTTACAGTGATGTTTTTTACATTTATGCCTTCTTTTTACCTTGTGGCATGCTTTTCTCTTCTTTTTCTTATGCTTCGTACATTTGCATGGCTCTTTCCGTTTGCATATTATGCAAAGTTCCTCTAAGCCACTTTCTTGAGATTGGGAGATGTCAGCCTTCTCCCTTACCTTGTACGGACTAAGTTTAGCAACAACTTTTTCAATACGAAACGTTCTCGTACCAAAAGCTCTAGGATTAAAAAATACTTGCGATCGATTAATAATGACGAACCCCTCCTTTCAGAAATGTAGGCATTTGCTGCTAGGGAACATTTATCTATGTGGGTGTATGCAATAACAGTGTATGAACCTATAAAATAGCCTGTTCTAGTGAAATAGCACATTTTAAAACGATTAGAGATTATAATTGCTATTTAGAAGAAATACGGGCTATACACTAGACCGTTTACGTAGACGTGACATATACATGCAGTATATATATCAATTCAGGCGATCTGTCAGGTGATATACAACTAGTGAGTTATAAAAATATGCTATTCTGGTCCCTATTAAAGTTTATTCCACAAAAAAAAGCCACCCTAATCAGGGCAGCTTTATGTGGCATCTTTTACTAGTGGTTACCTAATCGATTTTCGGAAGTATGCGTGAAAAAGCAGCAATTGTTCTTGCCTCTCATTTTGGCTTCATACATCGCTTGATCCGCACGCTGCAGCAAGGTTTTCCCTTCGGAGCCGTCATTTGGATAAATGGCAACGCCGATACTCGCCGTAACATGAATCTCCATCCCATCTACTTCGCGCAGATCTTGGATAGCTTGAATAATGCTCTGAGCAATTTCTTCCAGCTGCTCCTTACTATCAATGATCTCCAGCAAAACGATAAACTCATCGCCTGCCCACCTGGCGCATACGCCGCGATTCCCTACACACAATTGAAGAATGATCGCAACTTCTTGCAGTAGACGATCCCCTATTTCATGCCCTAACGTATCATTGACCTTCTTAAATCCATCCAAATCCATAAAGAATACGGAAAACGTTGCAATGCTGTCTTTCGCTCGTTCCAATGCTTCCATTAGACGCTCCCCCAGATATCTCCGGTTAGGGAGTCCGGTCAGTTCATCATAATAAACCATCCGCACCTCATCCGTGCGATTATGGAAGCCGAATAAATGGCCGTGGAGTGTCCCATCGACTTCATCGGCAAGCGGACTGACATAACACTCATAATATCTAGTCTTTTCTCCACTCGTAACCATTGAAATTCGCTCGCGAAACGGCTGCATTCGCCCTTTGAAATAGTTCTCAATCATACCAGCCAACGTTCCATGCGCAGACTTCATGCTTACACAGTAATCCGCTAGCTTCTGGCCGTTCAATAGAGGTCTTTCAAACAACTGCTCGAAACGCCGATTCGCAAAAACGACATTCCCCTGAACATCGCACATCACGATCGCCTCATGGCTGGATTCGAGCATGCGTTCGATGATCTCATTTTGTTTGGCAATCTTCCGTTCCGCCAACTGGCTTTCACCGAATAGGACTTTATATCTACTTTCGCTTTCGGTCACTTTGCGATACAGTTCCGTCATGCTTACATACATTTTAGTAAATTCATAAATCATACCCAACAATACCGCATTCGCACATACGAACGTGTTCCATTTGGCCACATACCAGCCGACACTGAACCTGCCCCCACCGCAAAGGACAATGGCTACATCAAGTAATGACGCAAGCAGAGCGACACAAAGCCAGGCCGCGGTCACTGTACTCCCCCGTGTCATCCTATAAAAGAGCACCAGGGCAATCGCACTGAACAACACGATCGGCAATCCAAGCCCATATGTGAACAATGGTTTGAGACTTCCGTTAAGGAAAACAATTGGCATCCGATCATGGAAATACGTTGAAAGAACGGTAAACCCGCTAATAAGAAGAGTTACGGCTAACACTGTTAGCACCGAAACATTCCGGGCCCTCTGTTGGCTTAGCTGTACATCTTTACATTTATATTCAAGCAGTATATATACGAAAATAGCTAACGGGAATCCCACGTGCCAGAATAGATAGATCCAAGGTGCTGTCTGAGTGCCCGCGTGAAACAAGCCTGACGGTGTAAATATGCCAGGGAAAGTCAGTAGATACATCAAGCTCATGCCGCTGGAGAAGAGATACCCCGCAGCAAGCACGATTACGGAAGGTGCTCGGCTGATCCGGAATTGACTGTACAAAACGTAAGCCGTAATTAACTCAAAGCAAATAACCGTCGAAAAGATCGCTGGTTGATACGCTTGCAATTCCAATAGCTTCACTCGGGCATAAGGTATTGAAAGCATCGAAATAAAGCTAACGATTGCACCAATGATGAAGACAAATCTTCGTTGTGAACGATTCGCTGGCATGTTTAATAAGTTATGAACTGCAATTTTAGAAGCTTGAGTAGGGTTCATTTAGGTCTCCAAAAAGAATCGTTTTTATTACATGATTCGACAAAAGATTCCGATCTCCTCTTGTGAAAGAATACCCTCTATTTCCATAAGAAACAAAACAGACCATCCTAAACGTAGGATGGTCTTACTTTTTAAGTTCTTACTCAGCCTCTTGTTGCTGTTGCCCCTGCTCGGTCATATTCTCCGTCGAGGAAACCTCGCAAGCCTGCTCGACTGCCGCTGCAAACTCTGCCTCATTACTCGAACCCAGCTTGTCGCCATACTGGTCAAGCCTGCCTGGCTTCCCTGCTGGTCCGTCATTATCCGGCTTATTATTTCTACCGCTCACATGATCACCTCTTAGCGTAAATGGTTGGGTTGCCAAACGCGTTACCTTGGCATACGCATTAGTGTGTCTCATTTGACCCCAAACCATCCTCAATTGGCTCAGTTCGCGATTTGTCGCCATTCTGGGTATTCATCCAGGTAGCCGTGTTGACTTAACTCTCGTAGCGAATTAAGAATGCTAAGCTCATCCTCGCCCGATTGACTGGTTAATTCTAGCAAGTCATGCAAGTGAATATGCGGGTTCTCTTTGCAAAAGATAAGCAAGCCCTTGGCCGCCCAGGAGAGACGGTCATCTTGAAAATCACCAACCATCCGCTGGAACAGTTTATGTGGCAGAATTCTTAGTTCTACAAGGTCTTGCAATGCCTTTATCGCCTGCTTGTCTGTCATTCGACCAAGCTTGGCAATCTCAGATAGCTGAGGAAAGTTCGACTCAGAGCCAAAGCTTTTCAAAATAATATAGACCATTTGAGAGCATAAATCTAAGCCTGGTTGACGAAAAATATCATCCGAAAGTGTAAAAGTGCGCGCACCCTCGTGTGCTTGTCCGTTAGACATTTCGATGTCCCCCTTTTCATGAATGATCGGAGTTCACCCCACCCAGTTATATCCTACATAAGCTTGCCAGCATTCCGGCCGGCTTGCCGAAATATGTCTTCCAGACTAAAGTTCTTCTGGCTGTTAGTAACCGAGGCATCCCTAGATGCCAGGTCTTCCCTAGGTGCTGTGAAGAAAGTATCATCATCTTCGAACGATTCGATAACATGATTTGGAGCCTCTTCGCCAACCAACGTCGCTAGCGATTGTTCATGAAGGATATGCTTTATCAAAATATCCATAATGCCATGACTAAACATGCCTTCAGCTTTCAACTGGTTCATATACGCAATGACCTCTGGTGGTGTTTCTGTTGGAATGTATAGCGTCACATCCTTACCCGGACTCACCAAAACAGTCGATCTCCGTTTCTTCAATCCGCTCCGCTCCCAGCCTCAGTTTCCTTCTGGGTTTCAATGCTTGCCGCTGCTTCATTATTCGTATGCTTCAAGGCATGCTCCAGCAAAAAGAAAGTACCGCGAGCATTGCGGAATTGACTATACTCTGACTTATCGAATCGGATCGGCAGGCCTAGTTCGGCATTCAATTTCTCGATCCAAGGTTGAAGTACGATCGCCCCGCCACCGATAAACCAAAACTCATTGGCATAACGTACATGTTTCCATGAGTTACGGGCGTATTTTAACACCTTTTCGGCTAGGATACGCATGTGACGGTTTACGAGGTTCGTCATATCAAAAGCAACTTTACCCTCAGCGTAAATTTCATACTCCTTGTTGACTAGCATGAGTGTCAGTTCCGCTGTGCTGGAGATTAACTCCTCGCCTTGGGCATTGATCTCATTTCGGATGCTTTCCAATGCATCGTTTAAGTAGATTTTGGCACCCGTGGAATGCCGTTGATCCAGATCTAGCCCCGGTCTAAAAAACGCGATATCCATATCGACACCGCCTACATCCGCTATACCGAAGCCTTTATGTGACAACTGTGACTTGGAAGTGGCTTCCATGTCATAAACACCTGATACGTCATCAATGCTAATATCCGATGGCAGCGTAAACTCCATCTCCACCGTTACTCCTTTAAATCCTGGGGTCGTAACAAACGTGATGGAATGAACACCCCCTGTTATTTTATGAGCAAATTCTTCGCTGAACTTCGTGATCTCTCTGATAGGCAGTCCCGTTCCTAGGTGTACAGTAGCCTTAATGCGATTCTTGCCGCGTTTAATTGCAGCCTCATGCTTCATAGCAATGGCATATGCCGCAGCCGTTAGGAGGGTAACCATCGTTTCCGGCCGCTGGGCCTTCTTTTGAACGGCTTTATCTCCTACAATCTCATGAACGATCCCTTCGTCCCCGATAGCCAAATTTCCAACGTAGACATGACGGTATTGCTCCGTATCAATCGACGGTGAAGTGATCTGCACATCTAAGAAGTCCAAAGGATCTCCTTGTTCCATCAACAGGAAGCGCTCCCCAAACGGTTGTGCGACAACATTAGGGAAAATAAAGCTGTTGTTCAAATCGTCATAGATGCCTTTAATATGACTACTGCCGTTATCAATGGACAAGTGAATGGTTGTGGTAAGAATATCCTGTTTGGCCATGTCTATTTCCTCTCCCAACCTATTTGAGATAGTATAATAGATTCGGATTGGGGAAGAGATTTAGGAGGGTTATTAGGAATTTTTAACAAATTTGATTTGAGAGAGGGAGTAAAGTTTAGAGTTTAAAAGTTAGAGTTTGAAGTTTAAAGTTTAAACTTTAACCTTTAACATTTGGAGTTTGAAGTTGATGTGTTTTTGATAGCTTTAAGATGCAGCAGCGGTACAAAAAGAAGAACCACCAAGCTGCAGTCGCAAGGTGGTTGAATTCCGTACACTCTCTACCTCTCAAACCGGAACCATCCAAAATCAAAATGGCTTCCTGGCAGAAAGATAAACGTCACTATTTGATAGCAAAGCAATTGAGAGAGGCTCCATAACTTTAGTATTGTCCTTTAATAACAAAAAACGAGCCCCGTATTGTTCCAGCTAGTTTAGACTTCTGTCTAGCAAACTTAAACTTCGCTTCTAACTCCTTTGGTATCTCCATCCCCTCAGAAAGCTTAAAACCAACAGCCCGCTTCTTAGGGTCATCAACCGTATACATGACATTGATAGAAAGACCATCCTCATAAAAGACGTAGGTAAATTGGATATTTTCCACTTGAAAACGCGACGTTTCTAACGGTTTGGCCGCAAACGCAATATCACGTTCTTGCAAAATGCGGTTCACATAATCAAGGTTCTCTTGACTTTCGCTAGCTGGTACAACCGTAAATTCATGCTCGTATTTGTTCATAAAGTAACGGGCTTCATTAGCTCGTAAACCTGCAAGCGCTTCTACTACAGGTGAAGACTCCAAACCTACCGTAGACACATTTTTAAAATCAACGATATACGACATTTCCATCCCTCGTTTTCTCTCACTATTTTCTAAAAACAGAAATTTAATCTTCTTTATCTACCAAATATTATACCAAAAAATGATTCAATATAAACGTTCTCGTTTTGGATCTGATAAACCCCGTTGTTTCCGCCCAATAAAAATTGCGTCATTTTTGATAAGGTTCCCGTAACAGGGCCAACAAACCAATTCCCTATTTTCCTAATCGAAACGTATTTTATCCCGAATGCTCTTAATTTGGCTCTTTATTGTATTGATTGATTTGGTTAATTTCTGTGCGATTTGAGAATTATTTAATCCTTGTTTTCTCAATTGATATACTTCCCGTTCCATAGGTGTTAATAAGGATAGCTGAAGCTCCGTGCGAATGGCATCAGCTATGTCAGCATGCAGGGGGGATCTGCCTAGATAAGCCTCTCTTATTGCTGATATTAGAATGGAATAGTCTGACTTCACAATATAATTAGTTGCCCCTTTGCGGAAGCTTTCGATAATAATATCCGATTCATGGAAAGACGTGAGCATAATTATTTTCGTTCTGTTATTCGTGAGATGATGAATTAATCGTGTCGCTTCAATTCCATCTAACTGATCCTCGGTTAAATTAATGTCCATCAACACAACATCTACATCCTGCTGCTGAACTATTAGTAATGCTTCTTCTTTACTAGCCACTGATGACACAACCCTAATATCCAGCTCTTCATTTAAATCTTGTCTCAATTGCTCCCGCCAAAATGGATCATCATCCACAATCAGGACACGAATCATTGTATTATCTCTCCTATAAAATAGTTTCTCGGAAAACAAATGGCAAAGGTCGTACCTTTATTGATTTCTGAGTACGTAATTTTAATAGTGCCTGAATGCTTTCTTATGACTGAATGGCAGTAGCTTAACCCCAATCCAAAGTGATTGGTATGGTTTTTAGTTGTGTAAAACGGTTCAAACACTTTGTTGAATTGCCCTTTAGGGATCCCTTTTCCATTATCTTGAATTTCTATGATAACTTTGCGTTTGGTTGAAGTCATTCTGATTTTTAATATTCCTTCGCCGGGTCTCATCGCGTCGATGGCATTCATACACAGGTTAAATAACGCTTCTTGCAGATGAACTGGATCGCAGTTGAATGTAATGTCCCGATCAAATTCCTCTATCTTCTGAATGTGATGTTTTTCTAAATAGGCATCTAGCTGAGAAATCACCGATTCCAGAACGGTGTGCAGCGACTGTTCCGACTTGATAATTGAGATCTCTCCTGTTTTATCTTGGATGCGTTTGATCATTTGTTGCAAATGATTGGTGACCTGTGGAATTCGATCAAGCAGTTCCTCGATTTGATCGGCATTGTTTGACTGAAGCCGGCCTTTTATTCTTCCAACTAAATAATCCATCTTCCCCAATTCATTCTTAATCGCGTGATTTAGAATAGCTGTACCAGATTTTATTGCCATTATCGAACTTTCAAATCGCTGCTTCTCAATATACAATTTAATTCCGAATTTGCCGTACTTCACAGCGAAGTAAACAAATATAAAGATCATTGATAAGGCAATAGAATTATAGTACTCGTTAATATTATGAATCTTTAGAAATCCGCTTTCGAGAAGAGGCTGCTCAATTCCCGTATCAGGTGTTTCATTAAATATAAAAAAGAGGATGGGAACTAAAAGCAAGGGTACGAAACTTATGATCAATAACCGAGTTCGATTAATACCAATACCCGAGCCTTTCACTTGCCTCAATATCACTCCAATAAACAGAAATCCAAATAATAGTGAACCCGCGGCATTAAGCCAAAACCAATTGTAACTATAATAAAGGGAAGGAACGATTTGGAAATAATATACAAGAAGAATAACTCCAATCGTTCGTGAGATTAAATCCTTAAAAGCAATACATCCCATTATCACTATATATGGAAACAAAAAAACGTACGAATAGTAGCAAAAAAATACAAATAATACAATCGCTTCAATTTGAATTGTTGGATACGAAGTGGCTCGTAAAAAGGGCAGTATGTACAATTGGAAACAACTTGCTACTTGCTGCAATTCGATGAGAATTAGACATGCACTCATCCAACGGGTAAAAAGATACCGATCATTCCTACGCCATAACCTTACGGTTAGATACATAAGAATCACGATTTCGATTAGACGAGGCAACATGGGCCTCCCTCCCGTCACTCGGATTGAATAGGGGTGAAAAAAGTTCATTCTCCCTCTTTCTTTGCTCCTGACTTATAATTCAATTGTATCGAAATTATATCTTTCAACAATGATCATCTCACAAGTAGTCATGCTTCATTCTTACTAAAGTATTATAGTTGTATTTTTTTATGTCATACCATTCATTTTTCATTAGGGGGGGATTCAACGAATAAACATCAAATATCTGTTTCCGACATGTAATTATTATGGATTAACTTAAGGATTGGGAGGGATGGTGTCTATGACCTTGAATCAAGTCATTCGAGCATTCTCAGTTGTCGGTATCATTGGTGCAATCGTGGGTTTGTGTGCAATCACATATGGTTATATTGATCCCCACACGAATATTACTCATATTATGGTTACAATTGCATCTATTCCGGTATTTCTAGGAATAATTAGCACTTATCTGATTCAATCCAAGGAACTAGGTAAATTTGGTTTATTTAGTTTCATTATAATGTTCGCAGGTTTCATGTTAGCTTTTGGAATTATTTGGACCACTTCTTTCGCTAAACCGGTCATTGAATCTCTAGATCCCTCACTTGCTTTAGTGAATGCAAATTTACCATCCCCATTAATTGAAGGGATGGTTAGCTCTTTCATGACGTTCAATCTAGGGATGCTCTTATACGGTATTTCAATTCTAACATCTAGTAAAATATCACGATGGTCAGGACTTCTATTTATTATTGGAGTTGTTGCAAATTTTGCCCCTCCTCCGGACGATAAGGCTTGGTATTTCATCTATATTGCTGTGGCCTGGATTTGTTGGAAAGCATGGTCACGACTACCGGCAACCGATCAGAAGTTATCAGCAGGAGAATAACCGCCAGAGAAAAACTAAAAGACTTGATTAGCTTGAATACATGCTAATCAAGTCTTTGTTTTCATAATCGTTACCGTAACCGCATTAGGCGTCAAACGTTGTTTACAAACATTCATTTGTAAATAAAAACTCTTTAAAATTAACCTCATTTAGTAGAACTTCTTCATTTACAAGGTTTCCACGAGCATCATAAATATATTTATACATTCGTAAATTTTCTATCAAGTTTCTCGTTATTTTATCATAATTGTATTCTAATTCAGTTCTACAAGTATACTGCCGATGAAGATTTTCTCTGAGGAATGCAGGATGTAAAGATAGGTATAAAGGCGTTTTCTCTAATTCTAAAAATTCCTTCATGGATGGGATTAAAGAATATTCACTTCCTTCAATATCTATTTTAATGAAACTCAAATCCTTGATCCTATATTTATTAATTAATTCATGTATAGTGATGCTATCTACGGTACATGAATTATCTGAAATAGTTGGAATAAGACTAGGGGTGGAGTCACCGTATTCACTTCTTATAAATAAATTAGTAGTTCCCGTTTTTTCAGATAATGCGGCATTGACAGGAGTTACCTTTGAAGAGATTGGAGAATTTAAAGTCAGATTTTCATTCAATTCTCCAAAAGCAACTGGATCAGGCTCGACAGCGTAGACATGCTTGGCTAAGTGTGCTCCATATAAAACCGTAGGTCCAACCCAAGCTCCTATATCAAGATAGTTGTGATTTTCATTTAGAAATCTGTCCAGCATGTTAAATGTACATTCTTCCCAACTATTCTTATTTATTAGATTCCATACTGCAGTACTTTGTGGTTTAACTACTACGTCAAACTTAGCTTTGTTTTTAGAAATAGACATTACAGCATTAGTCATCGGTCACATCTCCTTAACTACTTGAATCGCGTCATCTCAAGCTCCCAGCCTAAACTGCTGGCTTCACTGTTCACGCTACAAGTCTGCCCTTTGAGCACATTGTGCCGAAATTTGCAAGACTCAAGTTAATAAGTCAGTATCGAACTCAAATTATTAGGTGTAACTTTAATCAAACTATCCAAAATTTTATTTATTGAGTCCAATTAGACCATATAGTATTAAACAGCTTTTTCTCTTCTTCTGAAATAATATTGTTTTTATACCAAGGTAAATGTTTACATGTAAAATCATCAGCTACTCTTACCCCTTCGAGGAAATCTTTATAGATAATTTTTTTGTTGTAAACTGCAAAAGTTGTATCAACTGGGGCTTTATAAATCTTAGGATTATTATATTGACTTAGAGGAAAAGACCAAAATTGTTGCTCCCATTCTCTTACTGTAAATTGATTATTCGATCGTAACTCTTCGTTAAAATTAGGATCATGAGAAATATCTAAAGCAAGGCCTGCTTTATAGACTGAAAGATCAATTGTTATTTTTTTCAGATATTCTAAAAAATTATCTGGCATTTTTTTGTTAAAATATAAATCAGGATCAGTTACAGCAAAAAAATCTGGAAGTAAATTTAATACTTTAGGATCTGTAAAAAAACGAGGTCCATAGTTTTCATTATTCTTCATTAAATTATATTTGGTTGATACTTGTTCGTAAAAATTAAGTAGAGGGGGGTAAGTCGAATTATTATCCCAGATCCATATATCTTCATTTTTTACCTTTTTTTCTTGTAATTGTTCTAACATATTTTTCAAATAACTAATATTGTTAAAAACTATCACTATTACAGGAATGTTTGAACTATTTTTTAGGTTTTTCATATTAGTGAAGCTTTGGTGGTTTTTATATTCAAACATAATTTGTAACACCTCCTTTGATGAAACAGGTATGAGTCTGGGAAACAAAAAAATAGCTTTTCCTGCAAATTGATCACAAGCCTCTGAAGTGTCAGTTATCGCTCCAAAAGATGTTTAGAAATTAGGAACAGGAACTCCGTTTAGAATTTCCAGTTACTTGTTGTTCACTAGAACTCCAGTTACATTAACGGTTGTAATTATATGGGAAATTTTATAATCTTATAAAATACTATGTATGTTATTTATTTGGGGAGTGATTGGACAAAAGATAAATTTTACCATAATTGGGTGCCGTATCATTTCTGAAAAATTGTACGTTAAGCGATGGTATGAGTAAGAAAACAGGATTTAGTTGTCTATAAAGAGAAAAAGTGACGCAAAAGATGTCTTTTGCGTCACTTTGACGTAGATGATAAAATTCCAAATCGTTAAATATATACCGCTTAACAACCGAAAATAGGGTAGTACCAGCGTAGCTGACACCACCCGCAAACACCTGTAAAACATTGGTGATTTGACGTCGAAAGTTCCGAAAATGATGAGTACCGGAACAAATTCTCGCTTCAGATGGTGGTTTCCGCTTGATCCACTAGAGATTGAAGTATTTTCTTTTAATACTTCAAAGTGATTACGCTATCCTGCCCGTTCGTATAGCTGAAGGCCCTCTCACTCTACTCCTGATTAGTGTTAAGGCCCAAATATTTCGCCCTATTTGTGATACGGCTCCCCGCGATTTATCCGCATCGCACGATAAATCTGCTCCACCAGCACCAGCCGCATCAGCTGGTGAGGCAGCGTCATGCGGCCAAAAGACAGCCGCATATCCGCACGGCGCAGCAGCTCGCTCGACAGCCCCAGCGAGCCCCCAATAACGAAGGCCACCTGGCTCCGCCCATAGGTGGCCAATTTATCGAGCGAGCCCGCTAGCTGCTCGCTCGTCCACATCTCACCGTCGATGGCCAGCGCCACGACGTACACATCCGCACCGAGCTTGGCCAGCAGCCGCTCGCCCTCTTTTATCCGCACCTGCTGCTCCTCAGCAGGGCTCATGTTCTCAGGTGCCTTCTCATCCGGCACCTCAATCATCTGCATCTTGGCATACGGGCCAAGACGCTTCACATACTCCGCGATCCCGTCCACGAGATAGCGCTCTTTTAATTTACCTACGGTCAGTATCTGTATATGCATAACGTGCCCCTTTTCATCTAACCATCATTCTCCTCATCATACCATTCGTCCCATAAGCACACCAATTCCTTAATCAGTACCACCTTAGCTCCCCTATGTTGTATTTTGTACAACAAGATATTCATGTTTACTAGTTTCTCAGCAATGATGTTGCACTTTGTACAACATAACTGCCTCAAAACCTGCAAAATCCCCGATCTCCCCAGAAAAATGTTGCACAATTTACAACATAGCTCCGAAATACTCAGCTAAACCTCATTATTGTTGTACATTTTACAACTTCACAGAACCAGCCAGCCTTCAAAAAAGCAAAAAAAAGAGGCCCACAGGCCTCCCCTCAAACAATTAGAAAACGTGATAATGACTGGCAATGCTCGCAGTGCTCAGGCGGTGCCCAGTGGGCGAAGTGGGTTTTCTGCAAATCCACAACGTCTGGTGCCTCCTCATACTCATCAACAAATTCATCTATGGCTATTTCCACATGATCTTTACAAACGACATGCATGTTAGTACCTCTCATCCGCAACGGTTCTGTAGATTTCTTTTCTTGCACTTAATCTGATCTTTTCTTTTAATTACTTATCCGTCGCCTCAACCAACGTCAGCACCGTCGTCAGCTTCTTGCCGCCGCGATAGTACACCACGTTGATTTTATCGCCGATCTTCTTCTCATTGTAAAGGTATTTTCTCAACCCAATCGTGCTTTCAATCTTGCGATCATCCAACTGCACGATGACATCCTGCGCCTTCAGTCCCGCTTCCTTCGCAGGGCCTGAGACGTCGAAGACGATAACTCCAGTTTTGACATCTGCAGGCAGCTTTAATACATCCGTACCTTTAAAAGCTTGCAGCTCCTGTGTCGACACACCAATCAACGGTCGTTTCACCTTATGGTCCTTGATGAGACTATCAATTATGGGTTTCGCACTATTAATTGGAATCGCAAAGCCCAAGCCTTCTACACCCGTGTCCGAAATCTTCATCGAATTGATGCCGATCACTTTGCCCTCGATATTAACCAGCGGTCCCCCGCTGTTACCTTGGTTAATCGCGGCATCCGTTTGGATGACGTCCATCTCCCAGTCATAGTCGGTGCCTTCACGTGAAAGCGATACAGGTATCGTCCGCTTTGGCGAAGAAACGATGCCTTGCGTCACCGTGGGTGAGAAGCCCAGACCTAGCGGATTGCCCACGGCAATCGCCATTTCACCCGCTCTTAGCGTGTCGGAGTCTCCGAACTCGGCAAGTACTTTAATGTCTTTGCCATCGGCCTCCAGCACGGCCAAATCGGTAATACGATCCCGACCAACCAGCGTAGCTTTGCGATGCTCGCCTTCGAAGTTCACGATTTCGAATTGATTCCCGTTCTCCACGACATGACTATTCGTTACAATGCGAACTTTATCACCGTTCCGCGCGAACATTACGCCTGATCCGATGCCAATGCCCGTTTCTTGCCCCGCGTCGTCCTTCTTCGAGGAGATGACACTGACAACGGCTGGTTTTATTTTGTCCGTCGCGGCAACAACCGAGTCATTGCCATTCATTGGATGTACATCCGCCTTGGCTACCACAGGAATCGCAAGTGTCCCTGACGAGTCACTTCCTCCAATAGCTTGAACAATCCCTACCACGATGAGCATGCCTAAAGCCCCGATGACCCCTGCGATGAGGGCAACATACCGTTTTCGACTAGCAATGCTCGTCAAACTTGTGAAATTCCCTGTCCCTTTGGGACGCCAGACCGGCTCGCGCCTTCTGGACCTTTTGGTCGAATAAAAATCATCATCAAACAAACTCATTTCGGGTCCCTCCTCGCTGACGGGGTTTGAAGCTCACTCGCCTTGCTTTATTTCAATCCATGAATGCGTGATAAGTTCAAGCTATCCAGCGATTGTTTTTTGCAAATAATAGGAATGTTTCGCTCGCTTCTTGCCTACAATAATAGTAAACCAAATCTCTTACCGAATTACTAGAGTGTTAGGAAACTTTACTAGACCTTATTTAAAAGGAGAATGCCACTATGAACCGTATTCCTTCCCATTTCGAAGAAATTAATATGATCGGTAAGCTCGCTGACCTCAAGGAAAGCCACTATCACCAGTCCCTCGTCCTCTCATCTCTCATTCAGGTTTTGATTGATAAAGGTCTCATCACCGCACAAGAAATCCAGCTCAAGTCACAGGAACTCGACGCTGCACTTACTCCGAATCCAATACATCCCATTTCGTAGAACGGTCAAAATACGTATCCATCAGCCGCAGCTGTTTTGCCTCGGGCGCTCGCTCTTGTACTATATTATTCACGGTCAGCCTGGCCAAATCCATTAAGTTATGATCACGGCTAAGGTGCGCCATATAGACAGATTTCGTCTTATTCGTCATGATATCACAGAGCGCTTCACCTGCGGCTTCGTTGGATAAATGCCCCTTATCTCCAAGAATGCGTCGCTTAATGCTCCACGGGTAATGTCCCACGCGCAGCATGTCCACATCATGATTCGTCTCCAATACCAAGGCATCAGAATCCGAGATCTTTTCCTTCACCTTTTCGCTCATATATCCGAGATCTGTTACAACACTTAACTTCTGTTCCCCTTGATAAAAAACGTAACCCACCGGCTCCGCCGCATCATGCGAAATCCCGAAGGATTCCACTTTTAGCGTTCCAAACTCCTCTACGCCACCCGTGTCCATCACACGCTTATTGCCTTCGGCGATGACGCCGATTTGGCGATCCAGCTCTACCCATGTCTTCTCATTCGCATAAATGGGTACATCATATTTCCGGGCGAACGCACCCAGCCCTTTGATATGATCGGAATGCTCGTGTGTGACGAGAATGCCATCAATACTGCTCGCCGCGAGCTCCCGCTCTTTCATTAACAGCTCCATCTTCTTCGCACTGAAGCCTACGTCGATCAGCAACTTAACCTCACCGTTATCTACGACTGTTGCATTCCCCGTAGAACCACTTGATAACACCGTAAATCGAATTCCCATCTTCCCTGCTCCTCTATCCTACCTGTGTGCCATTGGTTATTCGTTGCTATTTCTTAGGCGTGCTTTTATCGCCTGGAGCTGGAGAAGCCGATACTCCTCCGCCTCCATCGGGTGCAAACGGGACAGGCTCAGACCCTTTTTGAAGGGACTCCACCGCACCATTGAACGCTTGCACATAATACACATATCCGTTATCGATCGTAATCCGCCACTGCGGAAACATCGGCTGTGTTTGCGAATTATAAGGTTGTCCGTGATACCCCAAGCGAACCTCGGTAATAATCGAGCCATCGCTCAAATAATTGTCCACTAAGCTACGAACCGCTAATTGGGCCGAAATCAACTTCTGCTCCGTCTGTTCTACCTCTGATTCTACTTCAACGAAAGCTTGACGGTAACTGGTAATTTCTCCATTTTTCTCATTCAGCTCAACTGTCACATCAAAGAGTGGAATCTTCCCGTACAATTGGGAGAACACATAGATACCATTTCGGCTCATGACTGAATCCAGCTGATACATCGCGAAGTTTGGAATCTCCGACAGCGACTGAACTTCTTTACTAGCCCCTTTACCGAGCAGCGTGCTCATGTAAATCGGCGTTTTGAGCGTTTTCTCCTCGCCCAGCTTGATGCTATCATCATATTTCACTGTGATGACCTTCAGCTTAGGCGGATCTGTCGGCAGCTCGTCCGTAAGGCGAATATTTTTATTGCGGAGCGCACGATTCAAATCCTCCACCGTACTGGATGGATCCAAGGAAATTTCCGTCTGATTGGAACGATTGGTGGACCACAGCTGGAAGCCGAGAATCATATTCAACAGTAAAAAAGAAGCAATCAAAATCGTCTTGGCCTTACTCCAATTCATAATCTCACCAACCTTTCCATGAAGTCCTGCTTATTCAATAAAATCATACGTACCATCGCGCAATTCCAGCGCCCACGCACTGGTTAAAGTTAACGTCTTATCTGAGATAACGGGACGATACGCTGGGAATATAGAAACGATACTGGATCGACGTTGATAGTACTGTAATCGTTGCTCTACCGCCTCACCCGACATCAACTCGTTCTCGCGGCGTTGCCCCGTCTTCAGATCAGGAATTACCATCGATCGCTCGAATCCGGAGATGACACCCTTTTGAACTTGCATTTTCATCGTACCAAAGCCCTCGGGCTGTGCGGTTACAATTGGCAGCGACTCATAGTACTCTCGGAATGTGAACGTCTGGTTGTCCATAAGCTGCCTTTGTGGCGTATTAGCAACCATGTATTTCCCGTCCCAACCAATATGCTGATTAATAAATTTGATGCCAGCTAGCAGATCATCCAACACCTCAGTTTTGCTTGCCGCAGGCGCAACAGGATCCGAATACGTGACCCATCGTTGATCCCGGTTGAGTTGGAAACCGCGCTTGCTGTCGGTGTAGATCTCCGATCCATCACGCTCTTTCAGATAGCGAGTAATGCCGGGGTCCACGAACAAGCTTTGCTTCAGCTGGTCCGCCGTAAGTTGAGTATAGGTGAACGTATAGCTAGGCAAATGCAACGGTTTCAATGGCAGATAGTAATCACCACTGTTCGTTGTCTTGTATAAGTTGGTTGGCTCCCCATAAGCCACGAAATTCTCAACGTCCTTACTCGTGAAATCCGCCCCAATGACTTCATAGCCAACACCAGGCGAATCCGTGAAAAAGAACGCACGAACATCATCATTCGTCCCTTTGGAGTAAATCCAAATTTTCGTGATCTTGTCGTTCTCGACGGGAATTTCCCCTTCAATTCGAAACAGCTGTTGCATAATCGTGAACGGAATACCATCCCGGAATCGAATTTCGACACCAAGCTGCTTCGTCCGAACTTCTTCCCAGTTCACATTGACGAGATACATCGACGTCTTGCGAAATCCTTTGAAGCTGCGTTGCTTAATATTATCCAGCAATCTAGTGTAGTAATAATTGTTCGGGTATAACACAGAATGCTGCTGATTTCCCAAGTGAATAATGAGCTGATCAGGAAAAAGCATATCCGAAAGCTCCGATTGCTTACCCAGCGTCTCGGTCTGTACATAATTGCTTTGTTGAATTGGTTCAATCTTCGGAGGGCTATAGGAAGCAAGGATAAAGCTCTGATATAAGCTTGTACCAATCAACAGAACTAGCAAGATCGATTTCAGGCTCTCAATCATACTTCCCCCTCCTCTTCCTGCCCAATTGGCAATGTAAATAGGACGCGTGTTCCTTGACCCAGTTCGGACTCTAACGCAATCGTTCCTCCGTGCGCTTTCACTATTTCCCGGGCAATGGACAGACCGAGGCCTGTTCCTCCCATGTTGCGAGAGCGCGCTTTATCTACGCGATAGAAGCGATCGAAAATGCGTGAAAGATCCTTCTTCGGAATTCCCATTCCGTTATCTTGCACGGAAATCTCCAGCATCTCTTTGTCAATCTTGCGCGCCTCCAACCGAATTGTACCTTCATCACCGGTATATTTAATCGCATTGGAGACCAAATTATCAAGAACCTGATCGATCTTGTCACGATCAAGTAGCAAGCTCGTCACGCCATGTTCCACGTGTAACATAATTTGAATTTTCCGTTGCTGCAGCTGAAAAGAAAACCGATCCGCGACCTCTTCCAGCATCTCGCTGACGAGCGTCGAGGACTTGCTCATCATGGACTGCTTCGAATCCAGTCGCGATAGATGCAGCAAATCCGTCACCAAGCGGATCATCCGCTCGGTTTCACTTCGCGTCACGCTGATGAAGCGCGAGGCGAGCTGCGGCTCTTCGATCGCACCGTCATCGAGCGCTTCGAGATAGCTCTTGATCGTCGTCAGCGGCGTGCGCAGCTCATGAGAGACGTTCGCCACGAACTCTCGTCTGGCTTGCTCCAGCTTCTCTTGATCTGTTACGTCCTGCAGCACCGCAATGATCCCGTGCTGGCCCTCACCCCGACGGTGAATCGGTGTGAACGTAATACGAACGGACAACTGCTCGTCCTCATCGTCAGGCAGTTGAATGTCCAGCAGCGTCGTATTCACTTGTCCTGTCACTAAACCACGTATCGTATCTATCGGAATTCCGATAACCTCGGAAATCTCCAAACCTAACGTCGTTTCCTCTTCCACTTGCAGGATCTGCTTCGCTCGGCGATTCAGAACGATGACCTGACCTCTGTCGTCCGTTGCAATGACCCCATCATTCATATTCGTCAGAATCGAAGCGAGCTTCTCCTTCTCTTCTTCATTGAGGGAGAGTGCCTCTTTCAGCCGATTCATCATAAAATTAAAGGTCTGCCCTAGTTGCCCGATCTCGTCGGTCCCTTGTATGACAACTTGTTGATCGAAATTCCCCTCGGCGACCGCCGTTGCTTGTTTCGTAATCTCTTTAATCGGATTCGTAATGGTACTCGTTAAAAGAACTCCCAGCAGTGCGGTCAGTCCTAAGGCAATCAATGTTCCCGAAATGAGAATGCGGTTAATCGAGCGGATTGTCTTATAGACATCCTCCATGGAGGCGATAATGTAAACCGCCCCTAAGACACGTGCCCCGCTTCCAACCGGCTTCGCAATAATAACCTTCCGATACCCATCTTCATCCGTGAAAATTCGTTGATTATCCTTAATTCCTTGCAAGGCCCGAATAACTTCCGGCTGTGTATTCTTCTGCTTCAAATGGCTCGGAACCGATGTGCTGATCACATTCCCATTTGCATCAATAATTTGAATTTCTGCATTATTAATGGAGAAAAGATTGCTAACGAATTCATTTAAGTCTGCATACGTTTTCTTACCCTCGGTTGCATTCTTGCTCTCCTGATCCCCCGTCAAATACGATTCAACGAAGCCAGCAAGCAGCGTAACCTGACTATTGCGGGATGCTAGGAAATCATTTTTAAAATATGTCTCTACCGTCTTATAGAAATACACGCCAATCAACTGCATCGCAATAAGGATCAGCAGGACATAAATAATAATTAGCTTCGCTTGAATCGATTGAAAGAAGCGGATGCCCTTCATCTTTAGAAGCCTCCGGCTTTAGGACTGCGCATCAAATAACCGAGGCCCCTGCGCGTCATGATATATTCCGGACGGCTTGGATCCGTCTCCAGCTTCTCGCGTAGGCGTCGAATCGTCACATCGACGGTCCGTACGTCGCCGAAATATTCAAAGCCCCACACCGCTTGCAGCAGGTGCTCACGGGTCATCACTTTGCCTGAGTTTTTGGCCAAATATTGAATCAACTCGAACTCCCGATGCGTCAGATCAAGGGGTGTCCCATCTTTGTAGACCATGTACATGTCGTTATCGATAAAGAGCGCATGAATGCGCATCCCGTTCCGCTGTGCTTCCGGCTCGTTCGGCGCCGATTGCACCTTCGTCTGTCTGCGCAGATGCGCCTTCACACGGGCCAGCAGCTCTCTGGTGCCGAATGGCTTCGTCACATAGTCGTCTGCACCCATCTCTAAGCCCAGTACCTTGTCAATCTCAGTATCCTTCGCTGTCAGCATAATAATCGGTGTATTGAGCTTTGAGCGCACCTCACGGCATACATCCATGCCATCCTTGACAGGCAGCATGAGATCAAGCAAAATCAGATCCGGCTGCTCCGAGAACGCAAGCTCTACAGCGCTTCCACCATCGTACGCACAGATGACCTGATAACCCTCTTTCTCCAGGTTGAACTTCAAAATATCTGCAATTGGTTGTTCGTCATCCACCACGAGAATCTTCCCAAACATGCGACCACCGCCTACTATAAAGTAACTGACACTGCTACGCCAACATTAGAACGCAGCTGCCAGAGTTAGATCCATTTTCGAGCCAGTTATTTCCTTCAAGCACTTCTTTATTTTAACATAGATTTAACTAAAAAGAGACAAGGCCCCCGAGTTGTCCGGAATGACCTTGCCCCATCTTTTTTAACGATTCAAATATTTTAAAGGATTTTCCAAGCCACCGCTGTTGTGCACTTCAAAATGCAAATGTACGCCTGTGGAATCGCCTGTGCTCCCCATAATTCCGATCTTATCGCCCTTCTCGACGATGGTGCCTGACTTCGCAATGATTTGACTTAGATGTCCATACAGCGTTTCATAGCCATTTAAATGATTAATAATAATATAATTGCCGTAATCTGATTTGTAGCCCGTTTCGACAACTTTGCCATTGTCTGCAGCCATAATATTCCTGTTACCTGTGATGTCGATGCCTTTATGTAGCTTGCCCCAACGATAACCGAATGTACTTGAGATACTAGGCGAAATTACGGGCCATGCGAACTTCCCGGTCCCTTCACCTCTAATGACTTTAGTTCCTTTTTTCACTTTTGCGGTGACCGGTTGATCGATGATTTCTTCATTCACAACTTGCTCTTCGGTCAGTAAGCCATCAACCTTCGTCACTTGAATCGTTACTTTCTTAAGCCCGTTCTTTCCTGCTGAAATCGGTTGAACTACGCCTACTCGCATCGAGTCGTCTTTCACATACTCGGTATCGTATTGAATCTCTTGATTCTTCACGATCTTCTCCGTCGTTTTCACAGAAAGTGTTGGCTTCAGCACCGTAACGTCCAATTGATTACCAATTTTCAGCTTATCATCTTGAATGCCTGGATTATTATCATAAATAAATTGCTTCGTAATCCCTAATTTCTTCGCAATACAGGATACACAATCGCCTTCGACAACCGTGTATTTGGCTGGTGCCACATCACCAGTTTGCAAGGTCTTCACAACATCCTCAGGCTTCGCTAATTCTGTCGGATCGATGGGAACTTCCTCTTTATCGACTTTTTGAACGAATTCGACCTTCTCGAGTTCGGAAGGCGCTGTTGCAATATCCTCACCTAGACCGGTAGATAAGGCCGCAACTTTTTCACTGTTTTTCCCTTTGGGTGTAAACGGCTCGCTAACTTGAGTAAGAATCTGATCGGCTGCTGCCTGATCCTTCACAATCGCTATGGTCTTGCCATCCACCTTCAGCGCAACACCTACTGGCTGCGGTACGAGAAGCTCATCCAACGTGGAAATAACAGCAGCATCGTCCGTTTGCTTGTTGTAAGCCCTTTCAGGCGTGTAGGTGATTCCATCTGTTTTGAGCACCACATGAACGTTTGGAAAATTCTTCTGTACATCTAACGGTTTGTTCATCTTATATTCATCAATTAGCTTATTATCGCTTACGATACCTATTTCTTGATTGTTAAGCATCACATGATACACATTGTCCATGCCCGCTTCTACATATTGATGTCCGGTGAACGTAATCGCTACCGTAAGTGCTATGGCACTTACGCCTAGTGCAAGAGTCCATTTATGTCGTTTAATTACCGTTAGTGTCGTGGATGTCGTAACTTCGTCTAGTTGAACCTCATCTTGCTGCTTGTCTGATAATGATTCATTTCCGGTCAAGCTTTCTCGCTTAGACGTGAATCTCTTCATGAGATCCATGACAAAACGCATTCCCCTGAAACCTGTCATGATCTTCTCCCTTTGAACGGTTTTGCATCCTTGGAATTACCTCCATAGATACATAAATAAACCTTGATTAGACATAATATCCATTATGTTTTCTTTCATTTGTTAAATTTAACACACTTTCTGTGCCTATTTCAACAAAATACTCGATCACCATGTGATAGATTCGTGTCTACCGCCAAAAGAAGTCGCCAAAATACCTATTTTTTGTTCGAAATCCCAACTGTTTCACTCAAAATTACAAGAATTGACGAAACGTCGCCGTGAAACTTAGAAGGGAAGCTAGATGCATGTTCCATGTGTCAGCAACTTCCCCTGAACCTAGTACTTATTTAAAATATCCGTTAACTGTGACAGCTCTTTGTCGCTCAAATATTTCTTGAGTGTTGTGTTTACTTCCTCTAGCTCTTGTGTTGTTATCCCATTTTCCAGGATCGCGGAGAGCGTCTGCACTTCAGTCTGAGGCAGCTTAGCGACAACAAGTGAAAATATTTTCATTTTATCATCACTGGAGAGCGCTTCTTTCTTCTTCGCAAAATCCTCCGTGGACATGACAAGCTCCTTCTTCTCGCTCTCCTCCGTTCGAGCGCTTCCCATCACGGCTATTGCGTCGTCTTGGCTGCCTGTCGAATTGCTTATACCATTTGACGAACTAATACCGCCTACAGGGTGTTGATCATTCGGATTTGGACTTGAACTCGGGCTTGGAAAGGCCCCTGACGGGTTGGGACTAGGAGTTGGCGACGGCGTCGTTGCGGGGTTTTCCCCTAATGCAGTCTTCTTCCCCCCGTCTTTCCCCTTAACTATATTCAGCTCTTCCGCCAATCTTGACGCAAATTCACCAAATTGAATCTTTTTACCCATCGCGGGTAGCTGATATTGTCGAAATATATCCTCCACGTACATGTTCACCACATACCATGTTGTAAACATCGTAATTGATGTAATAAGGACGGTGCTTATGACGATTTTACTTAACCAAGTTAACAGTTTCATTCGCTTTGGTTCACTCCTAACATGACTGGCGCATAGATATGCTTCTCCTCACCAGTATGGACGAAAACCTTGCCATTATATCCCTATTATCAAAAAGAAAAATCCCCTAAGCTGGGAAACAGCCTAGAGGATTATTTATATTATCTATGATTTATGCGTAGATAGGACGAACCAAATTCGTTTGTTCACGGTTACGGCCTACGGAGAAGATCGCGATTGGGATACCAGTCAACTGGGAAACACGTTCAACATAGTGTCTCGCATTCTCAGGCAGATCGCTTAGCGTACGAGCTTCGGAAACGTCTTCTGTCCAACCTGGAAGCTCTTCATACACCGCTTCGCACTCGGAGATAGCTTTCAAGCTCGCTGGGTAGTGCTCAATCAACTCACCGCGGTACATGTAGCCTGTGCAAATTTTGACCGTTTCTAGACCTGTCAGAACGTCGATGGAGTTCAAGGACAAGCCAGTGATGCCGCTAACGCGTCTTGCGTGACGCACTACAACACTATCGAACCAGCCGACACGACGAGGACGACCCGTTACGGTACCGTACTCGAAGCCTTTTTCACGAATCCAAGCGCCGATTTCATTGTCCAATTCCGTTGGGAAAGGACCGTCGCCGACACGTGTTGTATAAGCTTTAGCCACACCGATGATGTTGTGAATCTTCGTCGGGCCTACGCCCGAACCGATACACACACCGCCAGCCGTCGGGTTCGAAGAAGTTACATACGGGTATGTGCCTTGATCGATATCCAACATAACTCCTTGTGCGCCTTCGAACAATACTCTGCGGCCTTGATCGATATATTCATTCAAGATTACGGACGTATCCTTCACGTATGGACGAATCACTTCAGCGTAAGCTAGATACTCTTTAAGGATTGGCTCCACATCAAGACCTGTCGAACCATAGACTTGCTCGATCAGTACGTTTTTCTCAGCAACGATACGACGAAGCTTCAATTCGAACTCTTCCGCATCCATCAAATCTGCGATACGAATACCGTTACGTGCTGCTTTATCCATATAACAAGGGCCGATTCCTTTGCGGGTCGTACCGATTTTGCTATCACCTTTACGATCCTCTTCCAGACCGTCAAGCACCAAATGATACGGCATAATGACATGCGCGCGATCACTGATATTCAGGTTCGTTGTTGTAAAACCATTATCATGAATGTAATTAATTTCTTCAATGAGTGCAGCCGGATTAATAACCATCCCATTCCCGATCACACAAGCTTTATCTCTGTAAAAAATACCGGAAGGAATCATCGTTAGCTTGTACTTTTTCCCGCTAATAATGATTGTATGGCCTGCATTGTTACCACCTTGATAACGTGCAACAACCTCAGCAGATTCCGCTAAGAAATCCGTGATTTTACCTTTCCCTTCATCTCCCCATTGCGTACCGACAACAACAACCGTTGACATATGCACTTACCTCCGTACGGTGACTAGTCACCCATAATGAGCCGTTATGGCTGTAAGACCACAGAGGAAAGTTGGACTTCATTAAAGCGCTAAAGCGTTCAGCGTCCATTGCACTTTCCCTCTGGCGATTCTGGTGATGCAACTACCTCTATTCACTGCTACACGCGGCAACAGATAAGAGAGCTAACTCTCACTTACTCACCGCAAAGGAATATCTGGTCTCTTTCGGCAGTGATCTGCAGGAAGGAAACCCACCCTTCGGCATGAAAAAACGACCTTATCTCGAGTTACCTGCCCCAAGCCGGCTTGTCGATCAAGGTTTTTTCACCGTCTTTAGTTTAGCAGTCCCCCATGCCAAAGTCAATGAAAAACGAACGATTATAAGGGCATTAGTATAATTGTTCGGAAATTACGCAAACTTTTTCATTGCTGCCGCTAAAAGTATAAAAACCTCTGGCTTTGCCTATTCCTCATTGATTCTCTACTCCATAAGATGCCTCTTGAGGGCATTTTTTATGTCATTTTGATGGAAAACAAAATTCACGTCCTACTTAAGAATATACAATGAAGTCGATTTATGTGATTCATGTGATTCATGTGATTCATGTGATTACTGCGATTTAGCGGATTTTAGAGTTGTAAGAGTGTTTTTCGACGTTTCAGTCGAGATTTCGCGTGTCTCAGCTCTGTAGCGATGATTTTCACCTGATTTGCGTCGTCTCACCTTCTACTCCTCAACATAACAAAAAGCAGCCGTCAATACTGCCCGGCTGCTGCTTCTTGATGACTGCGATCCATATTCACAAATTTATTGAATTGTTTCAGGAATGCCAGCTCGACGGTTCCTACGGGACCATTCCGCTGTTTGGCAATAATAATCTCGATAATGTTCTTCTTTTCGGACTCCTTATCGTAGTAATCGTCCCGGTATAGGAACGCTACGATGTCGGCATCTTGCTCAATGGAACCGGATTCCCGAAGGTCAGACATCATCGGACGCTTGTCCTGCCGCTGCTCAACGCCACGGCTCAGCTGCGAGAGCGCGATGACCGGTACATTCAGCTCACGGGCAATTTGCTTCAGCGTACGGGAGATCTCAGATACCTCCTGCTGACGGTTGTCGCCGCCTTTACCACCACGGCCAGCAATCAGCTGCAAGTAGTCGATGAGAATCATGCCTAGTCCTTTTTCCTGCTGCAAACGACGGCACTTCGCCCGGATATCCGCGACCGTAATCGTCGGGGTATCGTCGATATAGATATTCGCCTCTGACAAGGCCCCGATCGCCATCGTCAGCTTCTCCCAGTCGTCGCCTTCGAGATAACCCGTCCGCATGCGGTTCGCATCGACGTTGGCCTCGGCGCAGATCATACGTTGTACGAGTTGCGCGGCACCCATCTCGAGCGAAAAGATCGCAACGGTCTCTTTGGCCCGGACGCCGACATTCTGCGCCACGTTCAGAGCGAACGCGGTTTTACCAACAGAAGGTCGGGCGGCCAGAATGACTAAGTCCGAACGCTGGAAGCCAGACGTCATCTTGTCGAGGTCAATGAATCCTGACGGGATTCCCGTTGACCCGCCCTTGTTCGAGTAGAGGTTTTCAACCTTCTCGAACACTTCCATCAGCACGTCTCGGATCACGACGAAGCCGCTGGAGCTCCTACGCTGCGAGATCTCGAGGATCTTCGCTTCCGCCTCACTGAGCATCGCCCCGACATCATCCTCATTGGCATAGCCATTGGTGACGATTTGGGTCGCTGTCCGGATCAAACGGCGAAGCATCGACTTCTCCTCGACAATCGCCGCGTAGTAGTCGATATTAGCGGCAGTTGGCACTGCGTTCGCCAGCTCCGATAAATACGTCACACCGCCGATTTCCTCAAGCTGCTGCTTGTTTTGTAGAAGTGCTGTCAAAGTAATGAGATCGACAGGCTCCTGATCTTCCGCAAGCTCAACGATCGCTTCGAAAATGCGTTGGTGCGTGCCACGATAAAAGTCATCACTCGTGATCCGCTCCATCGCGGTAATCAATGCATCACCGTTAATCAGGATTGCACCAAGGACGGCTTGCTCAGCTTCTATATTTTGAGGCGGAACACGATCCACAAACATATTATCTCCGTTGCTCATGCTACTGTGCCCGCCTTTCATTTTCACTGTTTAATAGTTTACTAGTTTTATGTCTACAAGAGAGAAGAGCCCCAGACTGGGACTCTCGTTCTCGGCAACCTACTATTCGAATCTTCATGCCCATTGCCTCTGAAGATTATTTCTCTTCCGTTACTTGAACGTTCAAGCTAGCTGTTACTTCCGCATGGAGCTTAACTGGAACCTTCGTTACACCGAGTGTGCGAATCGGCTCTTCCAGCACGATTTTACGCTTATCGATCACGATTTTATATTGCTTCTCAAGCACTTCTGCGATTTGTTTACTAGGAATGGCTCCGAACAAACGGCCACCTTCGCCAGACTTTGCTTTAATTTGAACCGTCATTTCACCAAGCTTCTCGCCTAGTGCCTGCGCATCCGCCTTCTCTTGATCCTTGCGGCGTTGCTCGGCTTTCTTCTGATTATCCAACACTTTGACAGTGCCTTGTGTAGCTGGAGCAGCAAGTCCTTGTGCGATAAGGAAATTTTGCGCATATCCCTCGGATACTTCTTTCACTTCGCCCTTCTTACCTTGGCCTTTTACGTCTTTCAGTAAAATTACTTTCATTCGAAAAGTCCCTCCTCTTCCTGTATATCGGCTAGTACTTGTTTTAATCGATTCGTTGCTTCCTCTAATGTACCGTCCGTCTGTGTGGCTGCATTGGTTAGATGTCCGCCGCCGCCGAGACGTTCCATGACCACTTGAACGTTTATTTGACCCAGCGATCTCGCGCTAATTCCAATTAATCCGTCCGGTCGTTCGGCAATTACGAAGGAAGCCATAATATTCGTCATATTTAACAATGTATCAGCAACTTGAGCAATCATCAACTGAGAATATTTACGTTGTGGCTCAGCAACTGCCAAAGCGATATGCTCATAGATCGTTTCTGTGTGTTTAATAATCTCGGAACGCTCAATATAAGAATCAAGATCTTCCTTCAGCAGCTTCTGAATGAGCGCAGAATCTGCCCCATTCCGTCGCAAGTACGACGCTGCTTCGAAGGTTCTTGCTCCCGTCCGAAGGCTGAAGCTCTTCGTGTCAACAACAATCCCCGCTAGCAGCATTGTGGCCTCTAGAACTTCCATCGACAGCTTCTCGTTGATATACTGCAGCAGCTCGGTCACCAGCTCACATGTAGAGGACGCGTACGGCTCCATATAGACGAGTGTAGCATCGTGAATGAACTCCTCACTCCTACGGTGATGATCAACCACTACGACCCTGTGTGTCAGCTGTAGCAGCTTAGGCTCGGCTACCATGGAAGCCTTGTGCGTATCAACGACTACCGCAAGGGAGCGCTGCGTCGTAATCTGCATCCCTTGTTCCGGTGTAATGAACCAACGGTGCAATCGCTCATCGGCCGAAATCGTCTCCATCACCTTTTGAATGGAAGGGTTCACACCCTCCAGCACGATGTAGCCTTCTTTGCCGACAACCTGCACCGCTTTGAGCACACCAATCGCCGCTCCGATGGAGTCCATATCCGGAAAACGATGCCCCATGATGATGACCTTATCACTGTCCTTCATCAAATCGCGCAGTGCATGCGAGATCACTCGGGCTCTAACCCGTGTGCGTTTCTCAACCGCATTCGTTCTTCCACCGTAGAAGGACAGGCGCTGTCCGACCTTCACCGTCACCTGATCACCGCCGCGGCCAAGTGACATATCCAGCCCCATTTGTGCCATTTGACCAAGCTCAGTCAATTGTTCAGCCCCTGATGCGATCCCAATACTCAGCGTTAATGGCAGCTTGTTTTCGATCGTTAGATCACGAACGTCGTCCAGCAGCTCAAACCGTGTTTGTTCAAGCTGCCGTAATGACTTTTGATCCATCAGGATCAGGAAGCGATCCGACGATGTCCGGCGTAAATACAGCTGATTCTTCTGAGCCCACTCGGTTATCTCACCAGTGACCTTGGCCAGCATAATACTGCGTGCCTGATCATCCAATCCTTGCGTCGCCTCTTCCAAATTATCCATCATCACGATACCAATCGCCGTTTTGCTATCTTCGTATTTCTTCGCGAGCAACGCTTGCTCCGTAATTTCACGTAGATAGAGGAGTCTCTCCTCCGGTTTGGTCCAGACCTGATAAATAAATTGGCCAACCTTTAATTCCAATTTATCGCTTTTGTCTTTCTTATTTTTGAGATCAGGGAAATAATCAAAGAGCGACTCACCAATCACCGAGTCTTGCCCTAGCATTTTCGCTACAAAAGGATTGTGCCACTCAATGCGTTTCTCTTCATTATATAAAATAATGCCGATGGGGAGCCCGCTCATGACTTCATTGCCGGCTTTCTTCACCCGATGGGTAATCGTTCCGACGTACGTATTCAATTCTCGACGAAAAGCTGTCTCTGCTTGCAGCGTGTAATACGCCATCACTCCGCAAAGTAATAAAGCTGTTAGGCCCAACCACCATTTGAACATATATAGAGTAGCTGTCAAGGCGATGAGCAGAACGAACATCCACACAATATGTTGACCGTGCCACCGCTTCAAAAGGAACTTCGGCATTCGAACTAGCTCCTAATCCTATAAATTTTTCTTGAACCGTTCACGGATTGGAAACGCAACATCAAATACCCCTAATAAGCTATAAACAATAAATAGTGGCGGCATGAAGACCAGGATGATGATCGCCACGATTGGCAGGATTGGTTTCCACTTATTCGCATGGGCCACAAAGAACAGGAAGCCAATCGCTTGAACTGCAAATACAAGCATCAACAGCGGCATCGCATTCATCAGCAACGTGGAAATGAGCGAGCTTGAATCAGGCTTCGTGAATAAATCTAAGACGAATGCCACTAAATAAATCCAGACGAGTGATCTTGGCAGCATCCACTCTCTCATCGGTCGCAAACCTGGGATTCCTTCGCCTGACTTGTTCAGAAACCAGCGCGTTACGCCATGCGTCACGAAGGTTAAGAACAAAGCCAAGAAAATCAAATACAAGGGGATGACTTGCACAATGAAGCCAACATACCAGTCTTGGTCCTTCGGTAAAATCTCCTGAATGCTTTGCGGCATAGTTGCGATACTATCTATCATGAATAGTTTGAACTTCGCAACCGGATCAAGACCCAATGCAAAACCAAGAAGCAGGCTTAACAACGACTCAGCCAGGATCGTAACGATACCCGCGGTTAGGACAGATCTTGCCGCCGCTTTGCGTTTATACAAATTACCCATCACTAACACAGGTGGTAATATAAACAACGCAATTGTAATCAAATATAGACCTAACCACTGTGTAAGTATGTAAACAACGAGCAGACTGAGCACATAGCTAACGACGAAACGCTTCGTACTTGTTTTGACATATAACATAAGCACTGGAACCAACAGAAAACTACAAGTGAAAATAATAAATGGCGTCATCAACGACAGCAACGAAAGGATCATTACCGCGCTCCAGATGACACTTTGCCAACTTCGATTCCCCAACAGGGCTCACCTCTTACGTAAATGTTCTTCGAGCGATGAAATGTCGCCGTACCAGTCCTCAAGTTGATGGCCCTCTTGGCGGTGCTTCTTCATTTTCTCAACAATAGCTTCGTCCAAACTGCGATAAGAAATCCCCAGTCTTCGGCCTAAAATATAGCCGCTCGAAATCAAACTGGCCAATCCATCGATCATCTTAGCATGACTACCTTCCCACATGCCTTTGAGCAGATGAGCTACATGATCTACGACTTCTGTTTTGAGCCACTCAATGACTTTGGCCCGTCTGGCTAGGTCAACATCTTTTTCCCTATTCAGCAACCGTCATCTCTCCTCATCTCACCAGAACGATAATGTTAATTATACCACAAAAAGGCACTAGAAAAGAAAGCCTCTGCATCGGTATTCGATCACCAACCTTTGATGACATCAAGATAACTAGAAATTCAGCACTTCACATGACGTTATTGAGAAATTGATGCTACTTGTCTGCTTCCGTGCATACAAAAAAGACAGCCGTTTTGACCAGCTGCCTTTTTGATAAAACCTATTCCGTTGTGTAAGGAAGCAACGCGATTGTACGGGAGCGTTTGATCGCAATCGTCAAAGCACGTTGGTACTTAGCGGAAGTACCAGTTACACGTCTAGGAAGAATCTTCCCGCGCTCACTGATGAACTTTTTAAGAGTCTCGATATCTTTATAATCAATATGCTTGATTTTGTTTACAGTGAAGTAACAAACCTTACGGCGTTTGCCTTTACCGCCTTTGCCACGAGGAGCAAATTTGCGATCAGCACGGTCATCACCATTGTTGTCTCTTTTTTGGAAAGCCATTGTGTCTCTTCAGTCCTTTCTACGTTTAAAATGGCAAATCATCATCGGAAATATCGATCGGTTTTCCGTCATCTATGAAAGGATCCTGTTGCTCGCGCGATCCACCGCCACGATTGCTGCTTCCGCCGCCGCTATAGCCGCCTGCGTTTGCATTAGAGGATCCGCCCTCTTCGCGATTCCCGCCGCCGCTTGATTCAAGGAAACGTACATTGTCGGCAATAATTTCGGTCACGTAAACACGTTTTCCTTCATTGTTGTCGTAATTCCGTACTTGAATGCGTCCTTCAACTGCTGTTAAACGACCTTTACGCAAGTAGTTCGCGCATGTTTCGGCAAGCTGCCTCCACGTGACGATGTTGATAAAGTCCGCTTCACGTTCTTTCGAGCCACCGCTCGTGAAAGGACGATCTACAGCAAGTGTGAATTGGGTAACTGCTACCCCAGCTGGTGTATAACGAAGCTCTGGATCTCTGGTCAATCGACCGATAAGAATGACACGGTTCAACATGGAATAACCCTCCTGACGAAAATACTGGCATTGATTAAGCTACGTCGTTTACGATTAAGTGACGAATTACTTCGTCCGAAATCTTAAGTACGCGATCAAGTTCAGTTACAACAGCAGGTTCTGCGTTGAAGTGTACTAGCACATAGTGCCCGTCACGGAACTTCTTGATCTCATACGCAAGACGGCGTTTACCCATCAGGTCATGTTTGGAGATTTCTCCCCCACCGTTCGTGATGATGCCTTGAAATTTTTCTACCGTAGATTGAACAACTTCTTGCTCAACGTCAGTACGAATGATGTACATCAATTCATATTTGCGCATGTATTTCACCTCCTTTTGGACTAAGCGGCTCCTATTCAAACTTGCTAGGCAAGCGAAGGAGCAAGGAGCGAGGATTCTTATTCAAAACTCGCACCTGAATACTATAGCAAATCACGCGGCAAATTACAAGTTTTTATCACACGATTCGCGCAGGTGGAAGCTGGAAGTCCGAAGTGTACATGCTTCCACCCTCTTGGGGCAATCATAACTATGATTGTTATTCTGATAAAGAGGTGATTCAATCGTGGGTGAATGGACACATTTTAATGAAGGCGATCATGTTCCTAACGATGGCGAATATATGGAAATTGGCGAGAATGCCTTCCATATGGGGATTAACAATCCCAAGACGGTTACACTGAGAAAAGGCGATACCTTTCCGGCAACGAGCAATCATAATCGCAAATGGCATAAAAAAGGCGGCAAACGGATGTAGCTTCTTCTATTACAATGAAAGAACACCCCTCAAGATTCAGGAGGGGTGTTCTTTCATTTTATCCTCTACTGCTGAAACACACGCTTCTCTTGTATCTTCCCATCTGGGAAATATACAAATTCAGCAACGTACCCTGCTTGATTGGTGATAGCAAATTGATAGGTGCGTTTCCCATTTTCCTCTTTTACCAGTTTGCCTTTGGACCCCGTTTGCTTAACCAAATCATCGTAAGTGCTCGTTAGTGTTATTTTCTCGACTTGTTCTTTTGTTATCTGTGAAGTTGGCTCCGCGGCTCCACCACCAGCAGTAGCCTTAGGCGTAGGCGTTGCTGTCACAGCTCCTCCTGCATTCGTCCCACTAGGCGTCGCAGAAGCCCCTGCTGTGGGCTGAACAGTCACGCCTGGTGTTGGACTAGCAGTCGTCGTATCATTCTTCTTAGCGCAGCCTGAAGCCACCACAGCAAACACCACAAGGGCTATCATCCATATCTTCATATTCATATTCATTTACCTCCTTGATCATCTTCTGTTCCAAATCCTAACGGTTAGTTTGCCTGCATTTAGGAACTTTATCCCTTTTCCTATCGTTTTTGAATATACAAAAAAGCCGCCTATATCCAAAATGGATACAAACGGCCTTCATCTAATGTGTTCTAGTACGGAAAGAGTGGGAGTCGAACCCACGCACGCCTCGCGACGCCTAACTGATTTCGAGTCAGCCCCCTTGGACCACTTGGGTACCTTTCCAAGAAAATGAGAACAGGACTTATTGTATCAAAAAAGTCTGTCTCTCGCAAGTGTTTTACTATTTTTTATGGAAACTTAGCTCATCTCTTCGTCTGTCATGACATCTGGCACAGCATTGCTGCGCAATATTTTCTTGAGCTTGCTTTCGAACTTCGTTCTTGGCACCAGGACGCTGTGCTTGCAGCCTACGCACTTGATCCGAATATCCATCCCCATTCGAATTATTTCCATTTCATTCGTACCACATGGATGGGGCTTTTTCATCTGCACTACGTCGCCAAGTTGGTATTCCTTCTTCTCCATCTTAGTTCCCCTCCACCTTTTCCTGTTTAACGTAGGTCACGACCTTCGGATATGGGATTTCAATACCATTCGCATCCAGATGCTTTTTTATTTCAGCATTTAGGATTCGTCCCACTTCCCCTTGTGTGTTAGGCTTGCACTCCGCAATGACCCGTATTTTCAGCTCCGAATTTCCGATCATTTGTACACCTAGAACCTCAGGTACTTTGACGATATTTTCTGTACGCTCGTGTACCTCACCAACAATCTCACGCAGTAAATCCATCGCACGATCAATATCAGCGTCATAGGCTACGGATACATCTACTACAGCAATCGAGTTATACGTCGAGAAGTTCGTCACTTGCTTGATGTTCCCATTAGGAATGATGTGAACCTCACCTGTCCAACTTTTGATCCGTGTCACGCGAATACCGATCTCCTCAACAGTACCTTTGAACTGATCGATTTGAATGACATCGCCAACCCCGAATTGATCCTCAAAAATGATAAAGAACCCTGTAATGACATCCTTTACCAAACTCTGTGCTCCGAAACCTATGGCTAACCCGAGAACACCTGCGCCAGCAAGTAAGGGACCTAAATTCAATCCCACCTGCCCAAGGATCAACATGATAGCTACTAGATTTACTGTATAGGCGATTAGATTATGTATGAGAATAGAGATCGTATTAGATCTTCGTCTATCAATGTTAAGCGGTGACTTCTCTCTCGCAATCACCATGTGAGCAATCGTCTTATCGGCAATTTTAATAATAACTCTAGCAATGAAATAAATAAGAGCTATTTTGATAACAATCCAGAATACCGATGCGATGATTTCAGGTTTACTGATATGTTCCCGAATCCAATGCATCAAATCTTCGAAGTAACGTGTATCAAAAGACACTAGTAAGCCTCCTTACTTTTCTACTATGGTACCATATCCATCTTCTTTTTTAAAATATATACCCCTAATCTCGACGTTCTCGCTCTCTATAATCTCTTGAACTTGAACAAGATCCGCTCCAGGAAATTCAATAGAAAGCGCGCATCCAGCTGTAATCTCTTTCGGTGTGGGCCTGATGTCTATCTCAATATCTGCGTACTCTAGCAGCATCTCAGCTCTTAGGGCTTGTTGTGTAGAATCGAAAGCTAGCAACATGATAGAAAATTCCAGAGAAAGCTCTCCTCTCTACGTATAAATGTGCCTCTCTCTCCATATACTAGTAAAAAAGATTTACTACCTTGGAGGGATATCATGAAATTCCATTTTGGATTCGACGGCGATAAAACCCCACCGCAAGAGCCTTTAAAAATTCAACATACCGATTCTAATACACCTTATCTTCTCGCAAAGCATTTGCAATCGATTTTCAGTAAACTACCAACCTATCAACCTATCGTTGTCATCTGCGTAGGAACGGATAGATCCACGGGGGACTCCCTCGGACCTTTAGTTGGCTCGCATTTGAACCGTACCACATCACTTCGCAATCTTCATTTGTTCGGTACCTTGGATGAGCCCGTCCATGCTATGAATTTAGCCGAAACCGTGGATAGAATTCACAAGCAATTCCAGAACCCTTTTATCGTTGCCGTTGATGCTTGTTTGGGGCAAGTTGCTAGTGTCGGTTGCATCCAGGTAGCTCACGGACCTCTCAAGCCAGGTGCTGGAGTTAATAAAGACCTGCCTCCGGTTGGTGATATTCATGTGACAGGCATCGTCAACGTTGGCGGCTTTATGGAATACTTCGTATTGCAAAATACGCGGCTTAGCCTCGTTATGAATATGGCTACTGTTATTGGCGATGCCCTCTATGCTGCCATCAGGCGGACCCAATCCTTTGCACCGAGCGCTACGACTGCTTTAAAGTTTGAGTAATCGTTTCTTTCTCTTCCGGACTTAATGTGTAGCTCGATTGTCCTTTTGCTATCGGCTTAGCATATACATACATCTGCTCTCGACTATGTATCCCCGTGACGATAACACCATCTTGCTCTTCGCTTAACAAGGCGATGGAGAAACTTAGATCACTACCACCTTCATTAAAAGCATTATAACGACGAATGCCTATCTTCGATGTCATCTTCATCATGGACTGATGAATACTAGAAATATTAGCCGAAGCCTTTGTGGATTCGGCCTTTTGCTCGTTCAGGGCATTCTGCATATCGATCAGTACCTGTTCCATGTTTTCAGCACTAGAACCATTGATAATCCGCATATATCGTTTCCGTAAAGATGACAACCGAATTGAAATGATAATGATCGTAATAAATAATACCACTATGCATGCAAAGCAAACTAACATCACATATTCTGCATTCAAGCCAAACAGTTCCCCCATGCCCAATCCCTCTTTCTACTTTGCGTATTGCGTTTGAATCTCTCTCACGGCATCAATTAATGCTTTTATTTCTTCATCTGTTGTAAAATACCCAATGCTCGCCCGAACGGCTCCCTTTGCCAAAGTCCCTGCGATTTCATGCGCAAGCGGTGTACAATGATAGCCCGATCTCACGGCGATGTGAAAGGACTGATCGAGAATGAAAGCAACTTCCGATGAATCCACATCCTGAATGTTAAAGGAAACGATTCCTGTTTTATTTTGTCCAAGCTTTGGCCCGAGAATCGTCACTCCTTCAATTCCCAGTAGCCCTTCCATTAATTGTTGCGTATGTGCCCACTCTTTCTCGTGAATCTTGGCCACCGTCTCGGTAAGCACAAACTTCACACCTTCATTCAAGCCAGCGATCCCAACCGTGTTCTGTGTCCCGGCTTCATAGCGATCAGGACGCACCGTTGGCTGGTGGATCGCTTCAGATTGACTCCCCGTTCCTCCATGCAGCAACGGTTCCAAATCCAAGTCCGGATGGATGTAAAGACCACCCGTCCCTTGAGGCCCCAGGAGCCCCTTGTGGCCAGGGAAGGCAAGCATGTCGATATTCATATCTCCGACATGTATAGGCAGTACACCGGCGCTCTGAGCCGCGTCTACAAGCAGCTTCGCACCGTGACTTCTGCAGATCTCCCCAATTTCACCGATGGGCATGATGGTGCCAAGTAAATTCGAACTGTGGTTCACAACGACGAGTGTTGTATTGGAGCGAAGTGCTTCTTTCAAATCGGTTAACTGCATATTTCCTAGCTCATCGTGTGGCAAATATGTAAGCTCGATCCCGGCTGATGCTTTCAAATATTCAAGCGGCCTTCTCACCGAATTGTGCTCAACGTTCGTACAAATTACGTGATCGCCAGGTTTAACAAACCCTTTGATCGCTTGATTTAATGCATGAGTCGTATTTAAAGCGAATGAAATATCGTTTGGATTTCTAACTCCGAATAACTTCGCCAAATTTTTTCTTGTTTCGAATAGTGCACGGCTTGCCTTCACAGCCATCTGATGGCTGCCTCTACCGGGATTCGCTGCATACTCTTGCATGCATTGCATCATCGCATCCATCACGGCTGGAGGCTTCGGCCACGAGGATGCCGCTTGGTCGAAATAGATTACGTCCTTCATGTCTTCAGCCCCTTCTGAGAACATCTCTTGTGCAGCCAATCCATGTTTAACGACCGCGTTGAGATGTTGTTTTATTACCAACAGAAAAGTATAAGATTTCGATTAACGGAATCTTATACTTTTCTGTGTGGTCACAAATATAGCATACCTTAGTTTGTTCTTTCTGCTCGAAAGAAAAACATAGGAGACAGTCTGTTCACCGTCAATGAACAGACAGCCTCCATAGGTATGCTAGCAATTTTTAAGAGATTTTACCTTGCAACAACTCTAGCAGTCGGTTGAGATCGTCTTTTGAGTAATAGAGCAGCTCGATCTTCCCTTTATCCTGCTGACTTTTAATTTTCACCGAAGTCCGATAAATATCTCGCAATTGCTCTTCTGCTTGATTAATATACGGATCTCTATTCTTCTCTTTTTGCTTTGCCTTTTCTTTCTCAGGGCTAGGCGGTTCTTCTAGCATTTTAATCGCTTCTTCAAGCTCTCTAACACTCCATTGTTTAGAGATCGTTGATTCCGCTAATTCTTTTTTAATTTTATCGTCCTTCACGCCAACAATGGCTCTTGCATGACCCATAGATAATGTTCCACGTGAAACATATTGTTTAATGGCTTCCGGAAGAGAAAGCAATCTTAGGAAGTTGGCGATGTGCGATCTACTTTTACCAACTTTCGCTGAAAGCTCTTCTTGCGTCAATGAGAACTGATCAATAATGCCTTGATAAGCAAAAGCGATCTCTAGCGCATTGAGGTCCTCACGTTGGACGTTCTCAATCAGAGCAATTTCCATTACTTGCTGATCAGATAGCACTCTCTCAACAGCTGGAATGGTTGGCGTCCCTGCCACTTGCGAAGCACGGAATCTACGTTCACCCGCAATGATCTCATAGCCCTTAAGAACCTTACGAACAATGATTGGCTGAATAACGCCATGTTCTTTAATTGATTCCGAAAGTTCCTTTATGCTATCTTCATTGAAATGCTTCCTTGGTTGATACGGGTTGGCTCTTAACTGAGCCAGTGGAATCTGAATGACTTTATCGCTCTCATCAATATGCAAGGACGTAATTAGTGCATCTAATCCTTTGCCTAAACCTTTAGAGAGGCCTTTGGTCATACTGAGATCACTTCCTTAGCAAGTTCTAAATACACTTCAGCGCCCTTTGATCTAGGATCATACGTAATAATGGATTGACCATGGCTCGGCGCTTCGCTTAAACGTACATTACGAGGAATGATCGTTTGATAAACCTTCGTTTGGAAGTACTTTTTAACTTCTTCAATGACCTGAATGCCTAGATTCGTCCTTGCATCAAACATCGTCAATAATACGCCTTCAATTTGAAGTCCTGTATTTAAGTGCTTCTGCACCAATCGCACCGTATTCAGAAGTTGGCTTAAACCTTCTAATGCGTAATATTCACATTGGATGGGGATGATTACGGAATCAGCAGCAGTTAAGGAGTTAATCGTTAAAAGGCCAAGGGATGGAGGACAATCTATCAAAATATAATCATATAAGTGTTTGACAAGTTGAAGTGACTTCTTCAATCGAACTTCTCTTGAAATGGTTGGAACCAATTCAATCTCTGCTCCAGCCAGTTGGATCGTTGCAGGAACGATTTTAAGATTTGGAACATTCGTTTCGACCGTTGCATCCTTCGGATGGACATCATTAATCAAAACATCATAGATGCAATTTGTTACATCAGCCTTATTCACGCCAATACCACTTGTTGTGTTCCCTTGTGGGTCAATATCGACCAGAAGAACGCGTTTACCAAGCGAAGCTAATGAAGCGCCTAGATTCACAGAAGTCGTCGTCTTCCCGACGCCACCCTTCTGATTCGTTATTGCTATAATTTTAGACAAAACCATTTCACCTCTATCGCTTATGTTCCATAATGCTATTTAACAAGCAGTAGTACTATCTTACCATATCTATCAACCAGTTACCTTATGAATATTTGATAGATTCGTGCCATTAGATGCAAAAAAAACGGCTTGCGCCGTTTTAGGTAGCAGGAATGCCTAAATTATCGCTTAGGAATCTTAATTATAATTTCATAATGATCATCATGATCTTGTTCAGAGGTATTGATATGTAATCCCGAACTCGAAACCATTTCTACCGATTGTCGAATTGTATTCAGAGCAAGCCTAACATCCTTTGAAAAAGATACGCGGCGAGACTTCTTAATCTTTGCAGCTTCCTTTAGGAAGCTGATTTTAATCTCCGTTTGTTTTACGTTTAGTTCTTTTGTAATAATTTCTTCAAGTAATTTAACTTGCTGCTCTTCTTGATCTAAGGCTAGTAGAGCACGTGCGTGACGCTCCGTGATCTTACGTTCCATCAACGCCATTTTTACAGGCTCGCTCAATTGAAGAAGACGAATCTTATTCGCGATCGTAGATTGACTCTTGCCAAGTCGCTGCGCCAGGCTCTCCTGCGTAAGATCATGCATCTCAATCAACTGATAATAGGCTGCAGCCTCTTCGATCGCAGTAAGTCCTTCGCGTTGTAGATTTTCAATAAGCGCAATGGATGCCGCTTGTGAGTCATTAAAATCGCGAACAATGGCTGGTATTGTATCCATACCTAGCTTTTTAACAGCACGCAAACGTCGTTCGCCGGCAATCAATTCAAATGTATTATTTTTGACTCGAACAACGATGGGCTGAATAATACCATGTGTACGAATGGTTTGGCATAGTTCATCAATTCGATCATCATCGAAAAGCGTTCTTGGCTGATAGGGACTTGGAATAATACTATTTACGGGTATGTTTTTGACCTCATCCGTCGTTGAACGATCTGCAAGGCCAAATAGCTTCGATATTTGTTCTTTCATAGGAAAACTTACCACCAACTCTTCCCGTAGTTTAAGCGATCAGTACAGTCATAGATAAAGGACCTATCCGTCCTATACAAGGTGAAAAGATCTATTCGCCATTCCGAGACGATGTCATTCATGCTGTATGATTCTAGTAAATTTAATCTATTAATTGCGAATATCCAACTACAACATCACAAATAAAATCTAAGGCGAAGCCAGTAATAGACGGGCTTTCACCTTATATAGTAATTCTCCATCGAAGGCAATAATCCTTCTATTCTATGGGCTAGAAGATAAATGTTTCACGTGAAACATTTGCCTTATTTGTAAAGTGGCTCTTTTAAAGGTATGCCTGCTTTACGAGGATACTTAGCTGGCGTCGACGCTGTCTTTCGAATTTCCACAAAGTGTCTCACAGATTCTTCAATAGGCAGAATCATCCGAATGACGTTCGTGACCTTCCCTCGCAATTCTACTAAACTAAATGAAGATTCTTTTATCTCCTCATCCACTTCTGAACCCTTCATCGCTATGAAGGTTCCACCGCTTTTCGCAAAAGGAAGACAGAACTCATTCAGGACCTGCAGCTTCGCAACAGCTCTTGCCGTAACGAGATCAAAGTGATCACGATAGCGAGGTAAGCGAGCGACATCCTCTGCCCTACCATGCACACAGTCCATATCCGAGAGACCGAGTTGCGAGACGATTTCTTTTAAAAATAGAATGCGTTTATTCAACGAGTCTACGATCGTAACTTGGAGATGAGGGAAAGCAATCTTTAACGGTATGCTTGGAAAGCCAGCACCTGAGCCAATATCAGCAAGGGACTTAACCTTCTCCATATCAAAATTAAAAGCCACAGAGAGAGAATCATAGAAATGCTTAAGATAAACTTGATCTCTCTCCGTGATTCCCGTTAGATTCATTTTCTCATTCCACTCTACGAGTGTCTTGTAATACTGCTCGAACTGATCCAACTGTTGTGTAGAAAGAGTAATATTCTCTTTTCCTAATAACTCCATAAATTGTTGCTGTATAGCATCCATATCTTAACCTCTTGCCGCTATGACTCTATTGTAATGTTCCAAATAAACGAGCAAAATAGAAATATCTGAAGGTGTAACCCCGCTAATCCGTGATGCTTGACCAATAGAGATAGGACGAATTTTAGCGAGTTTTTGTTTCGCTTCCGTTGCGATACCATGAATCTCACTGTATTCAATATCATCCGGAATCTTTTTCTTCTCCATTTTGCGCAAACGATCAACCTGATTACTTTGCTTTTCAATATAGCCAGCGTACTTCACTTGAATACCGACCTGTTCTTTCATATCTTCATCTAAATCCAAAGGAGACATCGTCATTTGTTCAATATGTTTATACTCTATCTCAGGACGACGCAGCAAGGAAATCGCTGGCACAGAATTCGTCAGCTGCACGCTTTCCAAGCTTTGTAGTAATTCCTGAACATGAGGCTCAGGTCTAACCTTCACTTCTGATAAGCGTTCAATTTCTTGCTCAACTAGTGCTTTTTTGTTCAAAAACTTCGCATAACGCTCATCAGAAATCAATCCAATTTCGTGGCCAATAGGCGTCAAACGTAGATCTGCATTGTCATGCCGCAGCAACAAGCGATATTCCGCACGTGAAGTAAGCAAGCGATACGGCTCACTTGTCCCTTTTGTCACGAGATCATCAATTAGAACTCCGATATAGCCTTCCGAGCGATCCAATACAACGGCTTCCTTCTCCTGCACTTTACGAGCTGCATTAATTCCCGCCATAACACCCTGACCAGCAGCTTCTTCATAACCCGAAGTACCGTTAATTTGCCCAGCGGTAAAAAGACCGCTAACCAACTTCGTCTCCAAAGATGGTTTCAACTGTGTTGGCACGACCGCATCATACTCAATGGCATAACCCGTACGCATCATTTCTACTTTCTCTAGACCAGGGATAGAACGCAGAATCCCCAATTGAACATCTTCCGGCATACTCGTGGATAGACCTTGTACATAATACTCTGAAGTACTGTGACCTTCTGGCTCTAAGAAAATTTGATGCTTCGGCTTATCGCTGAAACGAACAATTTTATCTTCAATAGAAGGACAGTATCTAGGACCGGTCCCTTCAATCGCACCAGAGAACATCGGAGCACGGTGTAAATTATCATTAATAATCTGATGTGTCTCCGCAGACGTATACGTTAACCAACACGGAAGCTGCTCATTATGATTCGAACCTGTTTTCGTTTCAAAAGAGAAAAACTTCGGTTGCTCATCGCCTGGCTGAATTTCTGTTTTGCTAAAATCGATCGTGTCCTTATGAACACGCGGCGGCGTTCCTGTTTTGAAACGAACAAGATCGAAGCCCAGCTTACGCAAGGACTCTGATAATTTAACAGATGGCTGCTGATTATTAGGTCCGCTCTCGTACATCAGTTCGCCCATAATCACTTTCCCACGTAAATACGTACCCGTCGTTAAAACGACAGATTTCGCATAATATTCAGCGCCTGTTTTAGTAATAAGACCTTTACAAACGCCATTTTCAACGATCAGCTCTTCAGCCATCCCTTGACGAAGTGTCAAGTTAGGAGTAGCTTCGATTGTTTCTTTCATTTTGTGCTGATACGAAAATTTATCCGCTTGCGCGCGCAGTGCGTGAACAGCTGGACCCTTGCCTGTATTCAACATACGAAGTTGAATATAGGTTTTATCAATATTGCGACCCATTTCACCGCCGAGTGCGTCGATCTCACGAACAACATGTCCTTTGGCCGGACCACCGATAGATGGGTTGCAAGGCATGAAAGCAACCATGTCTAAATTGATCGTTAATAGCAACGTGTTGCAGCCCATGCGTGCTGAAGCTAATGCGGCTTCACAACCCGCGTGACCGGCACCGATAACAATAACGTCATAATCTCCTGCGTGATATCCCATAGAAACGTCCCTCCCTCTTTTATGAAAACGCAAATGCTGTCGATTTTCATTTTCCTAAGCAGAATTGTGTAAAAATTTGATCGATTAAGGACTCTCCTACGGAATCGCCGATAATCTCCCCCAACTGCTCCCAAGCAGCTCGGATATCAATTTGAATCATATCGATCGGTACATATTGCTCATTCGCATCCAACGCATCCTGTAAGGAACGCTTTGCTTGCTTCAGCAACGAAATATGACGAACATTACTCACATACGTTAGATCACTTGATTCGAGCTTACCTTCAAAGAAAATCGCAGCAATCGCTTTTTCCAAATCCTCAATACCTTTATTCTCAATCAGAGATAACTCCACAATACGCTCTTGCGGGAAATAACTGAGTACTTGTTCCACGTCTAGCTTACGATCCAAGTCAATTTTATTCAGAATGACTATCGTTTGCTTGTCGGCCAACTGCTTCATTAGCGCGATCTCATCGAATTGAAGCTCATCATTACTATTCAACACAAGTAAAATGAGATCCGCTTCAGCTAACGCCGTCTTCGAGCGTTCCACACCAATTTGTTCGACAATATCTGAGGTTTCACGTATACCCGCTGTATCCAACAGCTTCAATGGAATACCACCAATATTAACGAATTCTTCAATGACATCCCGCGTCGTCCCTGGAATATCAGTAACAATAGCCCTATTCTCTTGCGCTAATTCATTTAATAACGAAGACTTCCCAACATTAGGTTTGCCGACAATCGCCGTCTCAATGCCTTCACGCAAAATCTTACCTTGTTCTGCGGTCACCAATAAACGATCAATCTCAAACATGACCGTATCGCACTTCGTCTTGATGAAAGCATTCGTCATTTCTTCGACATCGTGCTCAGGATAATCGATGTTAACCTCTACATGAGCCATTAACTCCACGAGAACATAACGCAAATGCTTGATCTGCTTCGATAAATTCCCTTCCACTTGCTTTAATGCGACCTTGAAAGCTCGATCCGATTTAGCTCGAATCAAGTCAATGACCGCTTCTGCTTGTGTTAAGTCAATACGACCATTCAAGAAAGCACGCTTCGTGAATTCACCAGGTTCAGCCAATCGAACTCCTTGCATAAGCAGCAAATCAAGCACTTTCTTAACGGAGACAATCCCGCCGTGACAGCTAATTTCGACAACATCCTCCATGGTGAAAGAACGCGGAGCTTTCATTAACGTAACTAGAACCTCCTCTACCTTTTCGGCAGAAGCAGGTTCTATAATGAATCCATAATGTACCGTATGCGTGTCAGCAACAGATAATTTCGTTTTTGAGCGGAATATACGTTCAACGTATGTGACAGATTCCTCGCCGCTCACACGAATAACCGCTATCCCACCCTCACCAAGCGGCGTAGAAATAGCAGCAATCGTATCATTTAACATAGTGTTTGCACCTCGAATTTACCTCATCTTAAAGAAAAAGCAATGACATATGAACCAAGTCATTGCAATCTGTGTTATTTAACAGCGATGACAACCCGACGATTCGGTTCTTCGCCTTTACTGTACGTTTTGATAACAGGATGACCTTGTAATTCAGCATGGATAATTTTGCGTTCTTGCGAATTCATCGGCTCCAAAATCACTTCTTTTTTAGACTTAATAACGCGATTAGCCAGTCTTAACGCCAGCTCTTCCAACGTTTTCTTCCGACGATCACGGAAATTCTCCGCATCTAAGATGATACGGAAATGAGAATTCGCATACCGATTTCCAACAATATTAACTAGATACTGAAGTGCATCGAGCGTTTGTCCCCTTTTACCAATCAAAATACCTAATTCTGAACCACTCATATTTAAGACATAGCCTTCACGATCTTTATGTGTATCTATGGTGATGGAAATTTGCATCGCTTCGAACATATCTTGTAAGAAAGCTATAGCTTCCTCAAGTGGATCAGGTATCAATTCAAGCTCAACCTTCGCAACTCTGGATCCAATAAACCCGAACAACCCTCGTGAGGGCTGTTCCAAAATATGAATATGTACACGATCCTCCGAAACTTGCCATTGATCTAGACCAGATTTAACTGCTAGTTCAATTGTCTTTCCAGTCACCACGATTTTCTTCATTTAGACAGGCCACCCTTATTATTTTGAGATCCAGGCTTTTTTTGTGAACCAGGAGCACCATAGATGAAATAAGACTGAACGATTGTGAAAATGTTACCGTAAATCCAGTACAGCGGAAGTGCCGATGCAAAATTCATGGACATGACGAAAATCATAACCGGGAAAATATACATTAAGCTTTTCATTTGTTGATTCATTTGGGAAGACATAAACATTTGTTGAACAAACGTAGTAGCCGCGGCAATCAAAGGCAGTATATACAGGTGATCCGGCTTACCAAGATTCAACCATAGGAATGTGTGTTCATGAATTTCTTGATTTCGCATAATCGCTTGATACAAGGCGATAAGAATCGGCATTTGAACGATGATAGGGAAACAGCCAGCTAGCGGATTAACACCATTTTGCTGAAACAATTTCATCGTTTCTTCTTGTTGCTTTTTCGCATCATCTTTATATTTCTCTTTAAGCTTCTTCATTTCAGGCTGCAGATCCTGCATCCGTTTGGAGCTTTTGTATTGCTTAAGCGTAAGCGGCAAAATAATCAATCGAATAATAATCGTTACGACCAAGATGGACAATCCATATTGACCCCATAAATGATCAGCGAACCAGTCAAGCGTTTGCGAAAGCGGGTACGTAAAGTACTTAGTGAAAAAATTAGCCGTGTTCGGGTCGATTGGCGCTGATGCTGCACCTGAGGGGCTACATCCGGACAAAAGTAAAATCACCGAAGACAGTGCTACTAGCATATAAATTCGACGAGTCAAAATGAGATCCTCCTAAATGTCTTTTCCAAGATAAACTATAACACAACTTCAGCCCGCAAGGAAATATTGCGTTACTTTTTTATGGCGTCATTTTTTTTATATAAAGAAGCTTTACGAATGACATGCCAGATACTTTTTTCCATGTCCGCATAAGCCATATCAACAACAGGTTTTCTAGCTAGCAGAATGTAATCATATTGAGGTGTCATATTTTCCTTTTTCAGACGAATTATTTCTTTCATCATTCGTCTCAAACGATTACGTACAACCGCATTTCCAATCTTCTTAGAAACCGAAACCCCGAAACGAAACGCCTCTGCTTTCGGCTGCGGCAAATAATAAAGAACGAATTGCTGATTGGCCATAGATTTCCCATAGCGATACACCTTACTAAAGTCTTCTCTTTTTGCTAACCGATATTGTTTCTCCACAGCCGTGTACACTCCAGACAGATCACATTCATTAATTGAACAAATACCGCATATCTAATCTAGTTTTAACAAAACCAGTTCAATGTAAACCGTACAGCAAAATGCAAAAAAAAAAGCCCCTTTCGGAGCCTTTTCTTACGCGCTTAGAACTTTTCTTCCTTTAAGACGACGAGCTTGTAGAACTTTACGACCGTTCTTCGTGCTCATTCTTTTACGGAAACCATGGTTCTTCTTACGCTTTCTCGTATTCGGGTTAAATGTTGGACCCATCTATAGCACCTCCCTACCTGGCTGAGGATATCCATCCTACAAAATTTCTACTACTCATTAAATCATTTTCACAGAAGAAAGTCAACCTACCCAAGTGTGCAGTATTTGGGAGTGAGGTTGGAATGATATTGTCCGTATATCCTGTCAAAAGAATAAGCTGTGTATAAAGTTTTGACGAGAAAGAACAAACTTTGTCGAAAATCAACAGAATATCAACAATATCTTGTGTTGTGAACAATTTCTACCCACAAGTTGTTGTTATTGTGGATAATCCGAAACAATCCGTTGATTAACAAGGTATCTTTTGTTAAGATAGTAATGTTTCTGCTGTGGATATACGCCACTAAACCTCCAAGTTATCAACATCCTGTGGATAACAATGTGCACAAACTACCCTCTACAAGAATAAGTCATTTCTGCGGTTCCTTAATAGTGTGGATAAAACCGACAAAAGTCATCCTTTTTTGACCCCACCAGACATAAGATTCTTTTAGAAGATATTTGGGCACGCTATATGCTAACTACCTATTCTTTTGAGCTTCCAACGTGAGTTTTCTCATTATCACGTTTTTCCATACATCATATACAACGTTTTCCTGGCCTATGCCACATGTTTGATTCAAAAGGAGTGAAGTACTGTGGAAGGCCATTCTACGGACCTTTGGCAACAAATTTTAACGATTATTCAAACGAAGCTCAGTAAGCCGAGCTTTGACACTTGGCTCAAATCAACCAAGGCGACTGTTTTCAACGATTCAACCGTCATCATTTGCGCACCTAATAATTTTGCGCAAGAGTGGTTAGAAAGCAGATACACGAAGTTGATCGAAACTACGATCTACGATTTTACCGGCAAGCAAGTATCCGTTAAGTTCGTCATCGAAACCGAAGAGCAGAAGTCACAATCGACGACAGCTATTCAACCTATTGTCATTCCCCCTAAAGGCCCGGCAATTGTTGCGGGTGAAGAAAACTTTACAAGTATGATGAACGCAAGGTACACCTTCGATACCTTCGTTATCGGTTCAGGCAACCGGTTTGCTCACGCAGCTTCCCTTGCAGTAGCTGAAGCACCGGCAAAAGCATATAATCCCCTCTTTTTATATGGGGGTGTTGGACTAGGTAAAACTCATCTCATGCATGCGATCGGACACTATGTACTCGAACATAACCCAGGTTCTCGGGTTCTATATATATCCTCCGAAAAGTTTACCAATGAATTCATCAATGCAGTCCGTGATAACCGCGGGGAAGGCTTTCGAAATAAATATCGTACGATTGATGTGCTGCTCATCGATGATATTCAGTTCCTTGCAGGTAAAGAAGGAACCCAGGAAGAGTTTTTCCATACCTTCAACGCGCTTCATGAAGAAGGCAAGCAAATTATTATCTCAAGTGACCGCCCGCCTAAAGAAATTCCAACCTTGGAGGATCGGTTGCGCTCACGTTTCGAGTGGGGCCTTATCACGGACATTCAGCCCCCTGACCTAGAAACGCGTATCGCTATTCTGCGCAAAAAGGCCAAAGCTGAAAATCTCGAGATCCCCAATGAAGCCATGATCTATATCGCAAACCAAATTGACACAAACATTCGTGAGCTGGAAGGTGCGTTAATTCGGGTTGTTGCGTATTCATCCCTTATAAATCAGGATATTACCGTTCATCTGACAGCCGAAGCATTGAAAGATATCATCCCGTCCAACCGTCCAAGGGTCATTACAATACAGGATATTCAAGCGCGAGTTGGAGAATTCTATGGTTTAAAGCTGGAAGATTTCAAAGCGCGTAAACGCACAAAAGCCGTGGCTTTCCCTAGACAAGTAGCGATGTACTTAGCACGGGAGCTCACAGACTTCTCATTGCCGAAAATCGGAGATAATTTTGGGGGTCGCGATCATACAACGGTTATTCATGCGCATGAGAAAATCGTGCAGCAGCTAAAAGTCGATCAGGATTTATATAAGATTGTCCATAACCTTACAGAACGCATTAAAAACCCCTCTTAATAACATCACATTTTCATTCAGCCTATGCACAATCTATTCACATGTGGATAGGCTTGCTCTATCTCAGGTTCATCCACATATCCACATATCCAGAGCCCCTACTGCTATTACTAATAAAGAATGATATTATATAATGATTATGCTAACGCACCGTCAAAAAAGAACTGCAGGAGTGAAGTCATGAAATTAACTATCCTAAAAGACCATTTAATTGAATCCATTGGTCACGTTTCCAAAGCCATATCCTCTCGTACTACGATACCCATTCTTACAGGGATCAAAATAGATGCAACCTTAAGTGGTGTCACCTTAACAGCCAGTGATACCGACATTTCCATTCAAAGCTTTACGGCCAGTGAAAACAGCACAATTAAAATTATTGAACTTATCCAAGCTGGGAGTGTTGTACTTCCCGCTAAATTTTTCGTTGAAATCATTCGTAAGCTGCCTGCTCAACTGATCGAAATTGAAGTCAAAGCCAACTTCCAAACCATAATCCGTTCAGGATCTTCAGAAATTCAAATCATGGGCTTAGATCCAGACGAGTATCCACTGCTACCTGAAATCGAAGAAAGCAAAATGCTTCGCCTTCCAAGTGATTTGCTTAAAACAATGATTAAACAAACGTCATATGCGGTATCCACCAATGAATCAACACCCATTCTTACAGGTGTGCTTTGGAACATTACAGGAGATAAGTTAAAATTTATTGCTTGCGATCGTCATCGCCTGGCAAGTAGAGAAGTAACTGTTGATAATGAACTTGCGCAAAATCTGCCCAATATCGTTATTTCAGGACGGACCTTGAACGAGTTAAGCAAAATTTTGCCTGATCAAAACACCCTTATAGATATAGTTATTGCGGACAACCAGGTTTTATTCAAAATTCAATCGATTTTATTTTATTCGCGTATTTTGGATGGTACGTACCCTGATACATCTAAGCTAATTCCACAATCCTTTCAAACCGAAATGGTTGTTCCAACCAAAGAATTGGCGGAAGCGATCGACCGTGCCTACCTCCTCTCCAAAGAAGACAAAACGAATATTGTTAAAATGATGATGCTGGAAGACAAAACCATCGAAATCTCATCGAGCTCCTCTGAGCTAGGTAAAGTAACCGAGCAGATTGCTTTGCAGCATATTGTTGGTGATTTACTTAAGATTTCGTTTAACTCCAAATACATGTTGGATGCGCTGAAGGTACTCGATTCCGAGTTTATTCAAATTGGATTTACCGGGGCTATGCAGCCAATCATTATGAAACCGCAAGATTCCACGAGTATTTTACAGTTGATTTTGCCATATCGAACAACGAATTAAGGGAGCGCTCTCGCATGAAACAAATAGTTATCAACACTGCATATATAACACTTGGGCAGTTTCTGAAATTATCGGACTGTATATCCACAGGTGGACAAGCCAAATTTTTCGTTGTGGAAACCAAAATCGAAGTAAACGGGCAAGCTGAAAATCGCAGAGGTCGGAAACTTGTGCCGCAGGATGTAGTAAAGGTGGAGGGTTTTGGACAATTCGAGGTCATAAGCTCCTGATCGGATTACCCAGGAGGATGATCGGCCATGTTTCTGAATAAACTCGTACTCAGTCATTATAGAAATTACGATCAGATTGAATTAACAACATCGAATAACGTCAATATTTTCGTCGGACCCAACGCACAGGGGAAAACCAATTTACTTGAATCCATCTATGTAATGGCTATGACCAAGTCACATCGCACACACCAAGATAAAGAATTAATCGGCTGGAATGGTGAACAAACCCTGCTGCATGCAGAGATTCAGAAGATGTACGGGAACTGCAAGCTGGATCTCTCCATCTCAACCAAGGGGAAAAAAGCGAAGATTAACGGACTTGAGCAAAAAAAGCTCAGTAATTTTATTGGTGCACTTAATGTTGTGATGTTTGCGCCTGAAGATTTAGAGATCGTCAAAGGAACACCAGGGATTAGGCGACGTTTTCTAGATATGGAAATAGGCCAAGTACAGCCATCCTATATTCATGACTTATCTCAGTATCAAAAAATTTTGGTGCAGCGAAACAATTATTTAAAGCAAAATTACCCTGGAAAAAGCACTCCTGACGCGATGCTGGACATCTGGAATGAACAATTAGCACAGTATGGTGTTAAAATTATGAAAAAGCGTCAAAACTTTATAAAGAAGCTTCAGAAATGGGCGGAGAACATCCACAGAGGGATAACGAACGATAGTGAAGCGTTGGTTATTCGCTACTCCCCTTCTTTTGACATGGAGCCATTTGAAGATGAATCTGTTTTATTAAACCAATTTATGATAAAGTTATCTTTGGTGAAAGATCAAGAATTCCGAAGAGGCGTAACTTTGGTGGGACCTCATCGTGACGATCTTCTCTTTTACATTAATGACAAAGAAGTCCAAACGTACGGCTCCCAAGGTCAGCAGCGCACAACCGCGTTATCACTCAAGCTTGCAGAGATTGAACTCATTCATGAGGAAGTGGGCGAATATCCCCTGCTATTGCTAGATGATGTCCTATCGGAGTTGGATGAATATAGACAGACACAGTTAATTCGCACGTTTCAGCAGAAAGTCCAAACATTTATTACGACAACAGGTCTAGAGAGTGTTCATTTGGACCAACTGGATCATGCTTCCGTGTTTCATGTTTTGAAAGGAAATGTAAGCGGCAGGAGCTGAGGAGCATGTTTATTCATTTGGGTGGAGAGAAAATTATTCGAGCCTCCGAGTTAATTGCTATATTTGATATCTCGATTGAGAAGTCATCCAAAATATCAAAGCAGTTCATTCAACAAGCATTAAAGGATAAAAGAACCGAGCAAATTGGTGAAGAAGATTGCAAGTCACTCGTAGTGACCAAAAACAAAGTGTATTATTCCCCTATTTCCTCAACAACGCTCAAAAAAAGAGCTAATCAGTTATTGACGAATTAACTTCTTTTAATATAAAAAAGCAGGTGAAGAGTAGCATGTCTGTGAATCAAAATGCGTACGATGACAGTCAGATTCAGGTTTTGGAAGGTTTAGAAGCCGTTCGCAAAAGACCGGGTATGTATATTGGTTCTACTAGTGCCCGAGGACTGCACCATCTCGTTTGGGAAGTTGTAGATAATAGTATCGATGAGGCTTTGGCCGGATTTTGTACAAAAATTGATGTTATTGTCCATAAAAATAATAGTGTTACTGTTATTGATAATGGACGCGGAATTCCAGTTGGGGAAAATGCCAAGCTGAAAAGACCAACACTTGAAGTTGTACTTACCGTGCTCCACGCAGGTGGTAAATTCGGTGGTGAGGATTCCGGTTACAAAGTTTCCGGTGGTCTGCATGGTGTAGGTATTTCCGTTGTTAATGCGCTGTCTGAGCACTTAACTGTGCAAGTAAAAAATAAAGGCCAAATTCATCAACAAGAATACCGCCGCGGAACGCCGCAATATGATGTGAAAGTCGTAGGTGAAACCGAAGAAACGGGCACCACGGTTACGTTCCAGCCAGATCCGGAGATTTTCAAAGAAACAACAGAATATGATTTCGATACGCTGCAATCCAGAATTCGAGAGCTTGCTTTCTTGAATAAAGGCATCGAAATTAACTTGATTGATGAGCGTACTGATACGGTAGCAACACATATGTACGAGGGCGGTATTGTGTCCTTTGTGCAGCATTTGAATCGCAACCGTGAAGTCGTCAATGAAGCCCCGATCTATGTAGAAGGTGCTAAAGATAACATTTCGATTGAGATTGCTCTCCAGTATAACGACAGCTATACCGAGAACATTTACTCTTTTGCCAATAATATCAATACGCATGAGGGCGGAACGCATGAATCAGGCTTCAAAAGCGCACTGACGCGGATTCTGAATGACTATGCTCGTAAAAATAATTCCATCAAAGAAAGCGATTCGAATCTTTCTGGGGATGATGTGCGTGAGGGTCTTGCTGCGATTATTTCCGTGAAAATACCAGAGCCTCAGTTCGAGGGCCAAACCAAAACGAAGCTAGGAAACAGTGAAGTTCGTGGTATTGTGGAATCCCTTTTCGCAGAAAAATTGCAAGAATTCCTTGAAGAAAATCCAGCTGTAGCACGGAAAATCCTTGAAAAAGGTATTCAGGCTGCTAGGGCAAGAGAAGCTGCGCGTAAAGCCAGAGAGTTGACTCGTCGCAAAAGCGCACTAGAAGTCAGTGCCCTGCCTGGTAAACTAGCAGACTGCTCTTCCAAAGACGCTTCTATCAGTGAGATTTACATTGTAGAAGGTGACTCCGCAGGTGGTTCAGCGAAGCAAGGACGTGATCGTCACTTCCAAGCGATTCTGCCTCTGCGCGGTAAAATTTTGAATGTAGAAAAAGCACGCTTGGATCGTATTTTATCCAACACCGAGATTCGTGCCATGATTACAGCCTTCGGCACAGGAATCAGCGATGATTTCGATATCGCTAAAGCCCGTTACCACAAGATCATTATCATGACAGATGCCGATGTGGATGGTGCGCATATTCGTACCTTGCTGCTTACCTTCTTATACCGCTACATGAAAAAACTAATTGAGACTGGCTATGTGTATATTGCACAACCACCACTCTTTAAGCTTGAGCGTAATAAAACAATTCGATATGCGTATAACGAAAAGCAACGTGAAGTCATTATGCAAGAGTTCGGTGAAGGCGTGAAAGTCAATGTCCAACGTTATAAAGGACTTGGCGAGATGAATCCGGGCCAGCTATGGGAAACAACCATGGATCCGGAAAGCCGTACACTCCTGCAAGTGACGATCGAAGATGCTATAGAAGCGGACACACTCTTTGATTCATTGATGGGCGATAATGTAGAGCCTAGACGTGATTTCATCGAGGAACATGCAAAATACGTGAAAAATTTAGATATCTAACGTCGTCAGAGACGTTGCAAACGATGTAAGCTTTCAGGAGGAACATTCATGAGCGAAGAATTACATTCGCAAGTCAAAGAAATTGACATTTCGACCGAAATGCGTACATCCTTCTTAGACTATGCGATGAGTATCATTGTCAGTCGCGCACTGCCAGATGTTAGAGACGGTCTGAAGCCGGTTCATCGTCGTATCTTGTTTGCGATGTCTGAACTAGGCATGTCTCCAGATAAGCCACATAAGAAATCAGCGAGAATCGTTGGTGAAGTAATCGGTAAGTATCATCCACATGGTGACACCGCCGTTTACGAAACTATGGTTCGGATGGCACAAGATTTCTCCCTGCGTTATATGCTTGTTGATGGACATGGGAACTTCGGATCGATCGACGGTGATATGGCAGCAGCTATGCGTTATACCGAAGCTCGTTTATCGAAGATTGCAATGGAGCTTCTTCGTGATATTAACAGAGAGACAATCGATTATAAACCAAACTACGATGGCGAAGAAAACGAGCCTGTCGTTCTCCCTTCTCGTTTCCCGAACTTACTCGTTAACGGAAGCTCAGGGATCGCCGTAGGTATGGCAACGAATATCCCCCCACATAACCTAAGAGAGGTTATTGAGGGTATTCAGATGATGATCGAGAATCCAGATGTCACGCCAATGGAATTAATGCAAGCGATTAAAGGGCCTGATTTCCCTACGGCCGGATTCATACTTGGACGCGAAGGCATCAGACAAGCCTACACCACAGGTAGAGGCTCCGTTACGATGAGAGCTAGAACGGTCATTGAAGAGAATAATAATAAGGCTAGAATCATTGTGAATGAACTGCCTTATCAAGTGAATAAAGCAAGATTAGTAGAGAAAATTGCTGAGCTTGTGCGTGAGAAGAAGATTGATGGAATCACTGATCTTCGAGATGAGTCTGACCGTAACGGGATGCGAGTTGTGATCGAGCTGCGACGAGACGTGAACCCTAACGTTGTTCTGAACAACTTGTTCAAACAGACAGCTATGCAATCAAATTTCGGTATTATTATGCTCGCTCTCGTCAACGGAGAACCAAAAGTTTTAAATCTTCGTGAGATGCTGCATTATTATCTTAAACATCAGCAAGAAGTCATTCGTCGTAGAACCGAATTTGATCTGCGCAAGGCGGAAGCAAGAGCGCACATTTTAGAGGGTTTGCGTATTGCACTTGATCATCTGGATCAAGTTATTGCTTTAATTCGTTCTTCTCGTACAACGGATGAGGCGAGAGAAGGACTCATGACGACATTTAGTCTGAGCCTGGATCAAGCACAAGCCATTCTCGATATGCGTTTACAGCGGTTGACTGGTTTGGAACGTGAGAAGATTGAGGCTGAATATGCAGAACTCATGAAGAGAATTGCTGAGCTTAAAGCGATTCTTGCCGATGAGCAGCTGATTCTAGCGATCATTAGTGAAGAACTAAATGAAATTAAAGAAAAGTTCGGTGATGACCGACGTTCTGAAATTACAGTTGGTGAAGAAAGTATTGAAGATGAAGACCTTATCCCACGTGAAGATGTCGTCATTACGATTACACATACAGGCTACATTAAGCGTCTACCGGTTACGACTTATCGGAACCAGAAGCGTGGAGGACGCGGTGTTGTCGGTATGGATACAAAAGATAACGACTTCGTAGAACACTTATTCGTAACGAATACACATCATTATCTGATGTTCTTTACGAATAAAGGTAAAGTCTATCGTTTGAAAGCTTACGAGATTCCAGATTTGAGCCGTACAGCTCGTGGAACGCCAATTATTAATCTGATTCAAATCGAACAAGGAGAAACCGTTAATGCGGTAATTCCGGTCGAAAGCTTTGAAACAGAGCAGTATCTCTTCTTTGCAACGAAGCAAGGGGTTGTAAAGAAAACGCCGATTGATGATTATTCAAACATTCGCAAGGGTGGGTTAATCGCCATCAATTTACGAGAAGATGATGATCTTATCGGAGTTAAATTAACGGACGGTAACCAGGGTATTATTATGGGGACCAAGCTAGGAATGTCCATTCACTTCCCAGAGAGCGATGTACGTTCAATGGGTAGATCGGCTACGGGAGTTAAAGGTATACACTTGGATGATGAGGATGCTGTCATCGATATGGACGTTGTCCATGAAGATAATAGCGTACTGATCGTAACGTCGAAAGGCTTTGGTAAGCGGACGCCTGTTTCCGAGTATCGGATACAATCACGTGGTGGTAAAGGTATCAAAACTTTGAATGTCACGGAGAAAAATGGTCCGATTGTCGGTCTCAAAGTGGTGCAAGAGGACGAGGATCTGATGATCATTTCGGCATCGGGTACGGTTATACGTACAAGTATGGCCGGTATTTCAGTCATGGGACGTAATACGCAAGGTGTTCGTCTGATTAATATTCGTGAAGACGATGAAGTAGGAACATTGGCTCGCGTACAGAAGAGTGAAGAACAGAACGAGTCTGAGGAAGACGGCGACTGGGAAGAAACAACTGAAACGACAGAGTCAGAGGAATAAAATGTAGGGATGGGGGCTTACAAACCCATCCCTTTTACTTTACAATATGGAGTATACGAAATAGTAAGGTGAGTGAATGACCGTGCCGACAGTAGCCGTTTCGCAATTAAAATATGGTGAAAGATTAGGCGATATCGTAATAACCAAGATGGGCAATACGCTTTTTCACAAAGGAAAAGTCATTCAGGAGAGGGAACTTGAGATTCTGAAAGCATTCCTCATTCCTTCTGTTTATATTGAATCCAAGAGCAATGAAATAGAACAAGCCAGCGAAGAATCCAAAGTGAGAGAATCTGAGACAGTACATCCGTTTTATTTGGAATATCAGAAAATGGTGAAGCTGCTCAAAAGAGTCTTTCTTCTTGCTAATGGTGGTCAACAGCTTCCTATATTAGAAATTCGGACAGGCATAGAAGCGCTTATTCGTCATATTGATGCCTATATAGTGCTCACCTTCACTCCCAAAAATCGGCAAATTCATGAGTATATTTATCATAAAAGTATTTTAGTGAGTTTAACCTCCTATTCGCTAGCTAGGTGGGCAGGTCTTCCTCAGAAGGACTTAGTCCAAATAGCACTAGCAGGATTACTACATGATATTGGTACTAGTAAGGTAGATCGTGCACTGCTAGAGAAGAAGAATCCTTTAACAGCTGTAGAAATGGATGAAGTCAAGCAACATACACTGATTGGCTACCAAATTCTAAAGAATATATCTGGTATCAACGAAGGTGTGAAGCTAACTGCCCTTCAACATCACGAACGCGAAGACGGCTCAGGCTATCCATTAGGTGTAAAGTCAGATAAGATTCATATCTATGCGAAAATCGTAGCCATTGCCGATATTTATAATGCGATGACAAATGAACGATATTATAAAGCAGCACTTTCGCCTTATGTTGTATTAGAGCAATTACTGAACGAATCCTTCGGAAAAGTAGATCCTACACTTGTCCAAGTCTTTATGAATAAATCTACGCAAATCAGTAACGGAACGCTTGTGAAGCTAAGTGACAACCGTGTGGGTGAGATCGTGTTCTCCGATCGCTCATATCCTACAAGACCGTGGGTTAATGTAAATGGTACAATCGTTAACTTAACCGTCGAAAGAAATCTATTCATTCAAGATGTGATTGGCCATATTTAAAACGATATCGTCAACCCTTTCTCGCTAAGAGAGAGGGTTTTTTATTCAAAATCTAATTTCAAATGAATAAGCAAATAAAGCTTGCAATCCTTTGGGGGATTTGTTATATTACTCCTTGTCGCTTCGGCGGTCGAACAAGAGAACGAAAGAAATTGAAAAAAGTTCTTGCAATGAAGTAGGCCGTTGTGGTATATTAATCAAGTCGCCTTTGAGGGGCGAAGGATTAAAAAGGAAATAATTGATCTTTGAAAACTGAACAACGAGTGAGTAAGCACGAACGAGAAATCGTTCAAAAAAGAGATTGCAAAATCTCGCTAGCAACGCAAATGAGCAATTAAGCTTTCAGA
>NZ_JCAUAZ010000022.1:0-84921 GCF_059692215.1 Paenibacillus sp. J22P51
GAGTCCCCTACGGGTCACCATTTACACATCCCATGGAGGCTTAGCTCAGCTGGGAGAGCATCTGCCTTACAAGCAGAGGGTCGGCGGTTCGATCCCGTCAGCCTCCACCATAAACTTCATATGCCGTTGTAGCTCAACTGGTAGAGCAACTGACTTGTAATCAGTAGGTTGGGGGTTCAAGTCCTCTCGACGGCATGTTATTATTGGGGATTAGCCAAGCGGTAAGGCAACGGACTTTGACTCCGTCATGCCAAGGTTCAAATCCTTGATCCCCAGCCATTTTTATCTTGAGTCATTAGCTCAGTTGGTAGAGCACCTGACTTTTAATCAGGGTGTCGTAGGTTCGAATCCTACATGACTCACCATTTGCCTTTTTTATAATATGCGCGTATGGCGGAATTGGCAGACGCACTAGACTTAGGATCTAGCGGGTGACCGTGGGGGTTCAAGTCCCTCTACGCGCATTAAATCCTCAAACATATTCATATGTCTGAGGTACCCTGCGGAAGTGGCTCAGCGGTAGAGCATCGCCTTGCCAAGGCGAGGGTCGCGGGTTCGATCCCCGTCTTCCGCTCCAATTTAATATGCGCCCTTAGCTCAGCTGGATAGAGTATTTGACTACGAATCAAAAGGTCGGGAGTTCGAATCTCTCAGGGCGCGCCATTCTTCATTATAGGTTATAAACGTATCGGGACGTAGCTCAGCTTGGTAGAGCACCTGCTTTGGGAGCAGGGGGTCGCATGTTCAAATCGTGTCGTCCCGATCATCATTTTTCTAAACTACGCGGGCGTAGTTTAATGGTAGAACTTCAGCCTTCCAAGCTGATCGCGCGGGTTCGATTCCCGCCGCCCGCTTAAAAGAAAGAGCCACCTTCGGGTGGCTTTTTCTTTTGTTTAGGGAATTAACTATAACATGCAAGCCGGTCAGAGGTTTCTAGAATCTTACCAATACATTAATTACCACCGTGGAACGTACGGTTTTTTTTATTTTAATACTATGTGTAGCGATGAGATTGTGGTAAAATATTCTGAAATGAGTTTTTATAGCGACTAGCTTTTGCAGAGAGAAGCATTAATGCATCATAGTGAATAGATGGGGTGGAGAGTAATGGTAGAGAGTGAGATCGTCCTTCAAAAGCAAACTACGAATAACCTACTGCGCAGAGATGTTCGGTTTCTTGGGCACATACTAGGCGAAGTTCTTGTACATCAGGGCGGAAATGATCTGCTGGATGTCGTTGAAAGAATTCGTGAAATGAGCAAGTCGTTAAGAGCACACTATGTCATTGAGATCTATGATGAATTTAAGAAAACGATATCTTCACTAGATCCGGAAATTCGCCATCAAGTAATACGCGCTTTCGCTATATACTTCCAACTAGTTAATATTGCTGAACAAAACCATCGTATTCGCCGTAAGCGTGACTATGAGCGCTCCTCTGGTGAATCTGTACAACCAGGTTCGATTGAAAGCATTGTGCAAGAGCTGAAGAATACGCATATTCCTTATTCCGAGGTGCAAGAAATTCTTAAAGCGATCTCTCTGGAGCTCGTGATGACGGCACATCCAACTGAAGCTATGCGTCGTGCAGTACTAGATATTAACCTGCGTATTTCTGAGGATATGATGAAGCTGGACAACCCTAACCTAACGTACCGTGAACGCGAGAAATTGCGTGAAAAGCTGTTGGGGGAAGTGCTTAATTTGTGGCAAACAGATGAGCTGCGTGACCGTAAACCGACGGTAATCGACGAAGTGCGTAACGGCTTGTACTATTTTGACGAGACGTTATTCGATGTCCTTCCAGAGGTTTATCATGAGCTTGAGCGTTGTTTAAATAAATACTACCCAGAAGACAAATGGCATGTGCCATCCTTCTTGAAATTTGGATCTTGGATCGGCGGAGACCGTGACGGGAATCCATCTGTTAGAGCGAATGTGACGTGGGAAACACTTGGTTTGCACCGTCAGTTGGCTTTGCAGAAATATGAGGAAATTCTGAAGGAATCCCTTGCGCATATGAGCTTCAGTAAGAACATTGTGAATGTGAGCGATGCTTTGATCGATTCGATCCAATGTGATCGTGACGCTATGGGGAATGTACAGGATGTTTGGCGTAATGAGAAAGAACCGTACCGAATCAAAACGACTTATATGATCGAGAAGGTTCATAATACGGGCAATGCCAATGTGCCTGCTGCACAGAAGTACAATACTCCTGAAGAGTTTATTCAAGATTTGCAAGTTATGGAGGCTAGTTTGCGAGCGCACTTTGCAGATTATGTCGCTGATAAATACATTAAGAAGCTGATTCGTCAGGTTGAGCTTTTCGGTTTCCACTTGGCTGCCCTGGATATCAGACAGCACAGTAAAGAACATGAGAATGCGATGACCGAAATTTTGTCCAAAATGGGCATTACACCGGATTACAGCAAGCTTTCGGAAGATGAGAAGATTTCATTGCTAACAAATGTGCTGAATGATCCACGTCCGATCACTTCAACTTATTTGGATTATACGGATAGTACGAAGGAATGCTTAGATGTTTATCGTACAGTAGGTAAAGCTCAGAAAGAATTCGGACGCAACTGTATTAACAGCTACCTGATCTCGATGACGCAAGGTGCAAGTGATATGCTTGAAGTAGTTGTGTTTGCCAAAGAGGCGGGCCTATACCGCAGAGAGAGCGACGGTACGGTAACAAGTACGGTTCAGTCTGTTCCGCTTTTTGAAACGATTGACGACTTGCATGCGGCGCCTGGTATTATGAGCACGTTGTTAGCGATCCCTGCTTACCGAGATAGCCTTGATCCTGAAACACAGCTGCACGAAATTATGCTGGGTTACTCCGACAGTAATAAAGACGGCGGTGTGATTACAGCGAACTGGGAGCTGCGTATGGCGCTTCAGGACATCACAGAAGCAGCGAAGAAATTCGGCGTGAAGTTGAAGTTCTTCCATGGTCGTGGCGGTGCTTTAGGTCGTGGCGGTATGCCACTGAACCGAAGCATTCTAGCACAACCGGTAGAAACGCTTGGTGGCGGCATCAAGATTACGGAGCAAGGTGAAGTCTTATCTTCCCGTTACTCCCTGCAAGGGATTGCTTACCGTAGCTTGGAGCAAGCAACATTTGCGTTGATCACAGCATCCAAGCTGTCCCGTTCCCCGCAAAGACACCCGCTAGAAGACAAGTGGGAGAATATTATGCGTGGCATTTCGGAGCAAGCGCAGACGAAGTATCAAGATCTTATTTTCAGAGACGAAGACTTCTTAACGTTCTTCAAAGAATCCACACCGCTTCCGGAGATTGGTGAGCTCAATATCGGTTCCCGTCCATCCAAGCGTAAAAATAGCGACAAGTTCGAAGATTTGCGTGCGATTCCATGGGTATTCTCTTGGACGCAGACGAGATACCTGCTTCCAGCATGGTATGCGGCAGGTACAGGTTTGCAAAGTTTTGCGCAAGGCAATGATAGCAACCTAGCGGTTCTTAAAGAGATGTATGAGGACTGGTCATTCTTCCGCACCATGATTGATAACCTGCAAATGGCGTTAGCGAAAGCAGATCTTCTAATTGCGAAGGAATACGGCAGCTTGGTTAAGGAATCGGCGATTGCAGAGCGTATTTTCAACTTAATCAAAGAAGAGTATGAGTTGACGTCCTCGATTATTTTGCAAATTACAGGTCAGCAAGAGATTCTGGATAATGTGCCTGTCATTCAAGAATCGATCAAATTGCGTAACCCTTACGTAGACCCACTAAGCTACATGCAGGTTGAACTGCTCACTGAGCTTCGTGCACTAAGAGAAAACAATGAAGATGATGCGATTCTGCTTCGTGAAGTACTACTTACGATTAATGGGATTGCCGCGGGACTTCGGAATACGGGCTGATCCTTACAACAACCTAATAAAAGCAACAGGATGATAAAGTCGGGGGCCTTGCAGCTATGCAGGCAGCTCGGCTTTTCCTGTGATTACGGGAATTGCCCAAAGACAGGAGGTGCGCAGCAGCATGGGGCGATGGTTGGCAATAGTCCTTGTTCTTATTGGAGCTTCAAGCTATGGCTTGCTCTCCTCATTTATTAAAATGGCGTATGATCAAGGCTTCACGGACGGACAGATTACACCTGCTCAAATGACGATGGGAACTCTGTTCGTATGGGTATTGATTCTTTTTCACAAAAAATCATGGGTGAATCCCTTCAAAGGGCCGTGGATTAAGCTTGGATTGATTGGTATTTTTGGATTGTCGTTAACGACGGTTGTTTACAATATTGCGCTGCAAGAGCTCGATGCCTCCCTATGCATTATTCTTCTCTTTCAATTTACGTGGATGACGATCGCCATGGATTGTCTTGTGAACCGTAGATGGCCTAAACGAATGGAAGGGTTTGCGATTGCACTCATTCTGGCAGGGACGATACTTGGTGTGAATGTGTTGGAGACAAACTGGGGAGAGCTTAGCATTCTGGGCATACTATATGGACTTATATCAGCGTTAACCTATAGTATTTTTCTGTTTTTCACGGGACAAGTGGTAAGCTCACTGCCTCCGCTGATGAATTCTGCGATAATGCTCACGGCCGCGTTGCCGGTTATGTATATCTTGTATCCGCCGACGGTCTTTGTTCAAGAAAATGGTGGCATGCTGGTACTATGGGGATTGCTGTTAGGCTTCTTAGGACAGGCTGTACCGACAATTTCATTTAACATCGGCATACCCAAGATCGGTAGTACACTCGCTGCTTTGTTGGGCTCTGTAGAGCTTCCTGTGGCTATCCTCGCTGCGTATCTCCTTATTGGAGAGCCGATTAGCGGGTTACAGTGGGGAGGCATGGGGCTGATTTTAGCAGGAATTATAATTTCTGAAAACAAATCGTAATTTCTGCGTATATATTTAGAAGAGGGAAATTATTTGAGTTTGAATTGTCGAGAAGCCGGAGGAAAATCAAATTGAACTTTGTTGAAGCACGACTGGCTAAGCTGGCCAGAAATGGGGATCGGAATGCTTTTGCGGAGCTCGTAGAGCTCTATAAAGACAAGATCTTTCATTTGGCTTACCGCATGCTGAATAACAAGCAAGAAGCCGAGGATGCCGTGCAGGAAACATTCCTGCGCGTGTATACGAATTTGCATCGCTATGATGAAAATCAGAAGTTTTCTACGTGGATTTTTCGGATTGGGACAAACTTATGCATTGATAAGCTGCGCCGAAGAAAGCAAACGTATTCGCTGGATGCGGAAATGACGGATGGTGAGGGCAATGATTATTATGCAATGCTGCCTAGTGATGAGGACACACCTGAGAAGCAGCTGATTGTATCAGAAACACAGGCACAAATTCACCGAGCGATTGAGACGCTGCCGGAGAAATATAAATCGGTTGTTATCCTCAGGTATCTGCATGATATGTCCCTGCAAGAAATAAGCGATGTGCTCGACATGCCCGTGACGACGATCAAAACGCGTGTACACAGGGGGCGTGAGTACTTACGAAAAAGGCTGGAGCAGGAGGAACAAGTTGTTAGTACAAATCCTGTTCGAAATTGAAACATCTTTGAAATTGAAACGTATGGTATATCACATCATGCAAAAGTCTAAGAAAGGGGTGGCGATATCGTGAATTGTAAAGAAGCCCTCCCGCTCATACATGAATACCTCGACGGTGATTTACCAAAGTCTGAAGCTCTACCGTTGAAAGAGCACTTGATAGCCTGTCAGGCGTGTCATAACACTTTCAAACAATTAGAGAAAACGGATGCTTTGGTTAGAATGCTGCCCTCCATCAAAGTACCTGATACATTAACTGCACAGATTATGAGCGGATTACCACCGATGAAAAAGAAGAATACCTGGACCGATTGGATTCGCAGACATCCTGCTGTATCGGTTGCTGTTGTTTTCGGAACGGTCATGTTCGGAAGCTTCGTTTCAATGTGGGACGACGATAAGAATCTCATGGTGCAGGGAAGTAACCTACAGGATGTCGTTATTCAAGGGGATACAGTGATTGTGCCGCAAGGACATACCGTAAAAGGTGATCTTGTGGTTAAACGCGGTGAACTGAAGGTTGAAGGCGATGTAACGGGGAATGTCGTCGTGATCGATGGGTCGGTCAACCTGGCCTCAACGGCGCATATTTCTGGAGAAGTCAAACAAGTCGATGAAGCATTGAGCTGGGTTTGGTATAAATTAGGTGAGTTCGTAGGAAAAATCACGCCATAAGTGCACGTCCCCTTATAGCTGAGACTATAGGGGGCTTTTTCTATTTTTTATATAGGAAAAATGAACCAATTCTCGTCTGGCGAGTCTAGATAAATAGAAGTATACCTGGGTTTATGTTATGATTCTTTTATAGAGAGAACTTTGTTTAGTCGCCTGGGGGAGAATACAATGGATTTGCTCACGAGCATCTCGGCTAAGGATATCGTCGATATACTCATCGTTAGCTATGTGATTTATAAATTGATCCTATTGGTGCGCGGGACAAGGGCCATTCAACTAATGAAGGGTATCCTCGTAGTTGTCATTATCTGGGTCATTAGTATTTGGTTTCAGTTAAGTACACTCCAATGGATGGTAAATCAAGCATTTACGTTCGGGGTGCTCGGGGTCATCATTATTTTCCAACCTGAGCTGAGAAGAGCCTTGGAACAATTAGGTCGAGGGAAGCTATTCGGCGGCAGATCTTCATCAGAAGAGGATCAAGATGTAAACAAACGAATCAGTGAAGTGATTCGGGCTGCGAATTATTTGGCCAAGCGGAAGATTGGGGCTTTGATTGTTTTTGAGAAAGAGACTGGACTTACCGACTATGTCGAATCCGGGATTGCGATAGAGAGCAAGATCAGCGGAGAGCTGTTAATTAATATTTTTATCCCCAATACGCCTCTTCATGATGGTGCAGTCATTATTCGGCAAGGTCAGCTGATGGCGGCGGGCTGTTATTTACCCCTGTCTGAAAATCCTTTCATTTCGAAGGAGCTTGGGACTCGGCACCGTGCCGCGATTGGTATGAGTGAGGTTTCAGATGCCATGTGTGTGATTGTTTCGGAAGAAACAGGCCAAATTTCATTAACCATGAATGGTCATATTGTGCGGGATATTAAAGAGGAATCGTTGATTTCTAAGCTTTTTGAAGAGTTGAAGCCAAAAACAAAAGCAAATGAAAAGAACCCTTTCTTGAAATGGAGGGGTCGTTCGAATGGATAAATGGTTACGTAATACGAATGTGGTACGGATCGTCGCTCTTGTTATCGGGATTCTGCTATGGGTAGTCGTGCATATGGAAGAGACGAATATATCCGGGAATACACCGCTGCGCGAGCGCGTGGAGACCATTAATAACGTATCGATCACAACGAAATACGATGAAACGCATTACTACATATCGTCGATGTCTCCTGCCAATGTACAGGTGATTCTGAAAGGCAAGGAATCTTCCGTAAAAAAAGTGACGGCAAGCAATTCGTATCAGATTCAGCTCGATTTGACACAGGTCGGTAAAGGCGACCATCAGGTTACACTTACACCAATAGGGATACCCTCGGATGTAGATGTGGAGATCGTTCCTAGAACGGTCCACGTCATCATTGAAGAGCTGCAGATGAAAGAAGTACCTGTGGTCATTAATGTCAAAGGAACGCCTGCAGCAGGCCTTAAAGCGGGACAACCTATTGTGAAGCCAGGTAAGGTGTATATTACGGCACAAACGAGTAAGCTCGATCAGATTGAGAACGTCCGCGGCGAGGTTTCCGTAGATAAAGCGCAATCGGCAGTGACAAAGCAGGTTAGATTGCAGGCTTTTGATAAGGAAGGCAAAGAAGTCACACTGAACATTAACCCTTCGGTTGTGGACGTTGAGGTGCCTATCACAAGTCCGTTCCAAACGATTCCGTTGCAGCTGAAAATAAGCGGTGAACCGCCGAAGGGCTATGCAATCGCCATGGTTACGCAAACCCCAGATAAGGTGACAGTATACGGAGCGCAGGATGTCGTAGATCGCCTGGAGTTCTATCAAGGGCCACAGCTTAGTCTGCAGGATTTGAAGGAAACGAAAGATTTTGCACTGGACATTCCTCTAAGGAATAAAGTAACTCAATTGGATCCTGCGAAGGTAACCGTCCATGTTGAGGTTGTGCCTTCGATCACGAAAGCCGTAGAAAATATACCGATTACGATTATTGGTCAAAATGAGAACTATGTAACCAAAGTTACACAGCCGGCGTCGGCTACCTTGAACATTACGGTAGAAGGGGCTCCTGCCATTATTGACCAATTGAAAGTTCAAGATATTCAAGCGATACTAGATGTTAGTAATTTGCCGCCAGGTAAGCATGAATTGAATGTTACTTTAAATCTGCCTACCTTTGTGAAGCTTGGGCTTCCGCAAGAAGTGAAGGCGATTGTTGAAATCAGCGAGAAAAACGTAAAAGCTACAAATCCATAATGGGGAATAGAGAAAGAGGAGAATACAAAAATGGGGAAATATTTCGGAACAGATGGTGTGCGCGGTGTCGCGAATGGCGAACTCACACCAGAATTAGCTTATAAAGTAGGACGCTGCGGCGGGTTTGTGTTAACAAGACAGGCGAAGCATCCGAAAGTCGTGATCGGGAGAGATACACGAATTTCGGGGCCAATGTTGGAAGCATCCCTTGTAGCAGGATTGTTGTCGATTGGTGTTGAGGTGATTCGAATTGGTGTGGTGAGCACGCCAGCGGTCGCTTATTTGACGAAAAAGCTAGGCGCAGACGCCGGCGTTATGATCTCCGCTTCACATAATCCAGTTGAGGATAACGGGATTAAGTTCTTTGGCGGCGACGGCTTCAAGCTTCTGGATGAAACGGAGCTTGAAATTGAACAGCTGCTGGACGCAGCTGTTGATGAACTGCCTCGCCCAGTTGGCGGCGAGATTGGTACGGTTTCGGATCAGCAAGATGCGAAGCATGCTTATCTAGCGTTCTTGAAGGAGACGGTGTCCAAATCCTTCGCCGGCGTGAAGGTTGTTCTTGATTGCGCGAATGGCTCAGCTTATGAGCTGGCGCCTTTGATTTTCCGCGAGTTGGGAGCGGAAGTGATCACCATCGGCGCAGAGCCGAATGGGCGCAACATCAACGATGATTGCGGCTCCACCCACCCAGAGACGCTTCGTGACGAGGTGGTTAAGCATGGCGCAGCCATCGGGCTTGCTTTTGACGGCGACGCGGATCGATTGATCGCGATCGATGAGAAGGGCGATGAAGTCGATGGCGACTTCATCTTGAGCATTCTTGGCGATGCGCTGAATCGCCAAGGGAAGCTGAACCACGGCACCATCGTGACGACGGTGATGGCGAATATCGGCTTTTTCAAAGGGATCGAAAAAGCGGGCTTGAAGGCTCTGCAAACAGCTGTAGGTGATCGCTACGTGATGGAAGAGATGCGTAAAGGTGGCTACAACCTGGGCGGGGAGCAATCGGGTCATGTTATTTTCCTAGATTACATCTCGACAGGAGATGGGATTCTGACAGCTCTGCAATTGGTGAATACGCTAGTTGAATCTGGGCGTAAGCTTAGTGATTTGAAAGGGATTATGCGGAAATTCCCACAATTGCTCGTTAACATTCGTGTTGCTGACAAGAGCAAGCTGAAGGATAACGCTGTGATCGAGGAAGCGATCCGTAAAGTGGAAGATGAACTCGGCGATAACGGCCGCGTGTTGGTTCGTCCATCGGGTACGGAGTCTTTGATTCGTGTTATGGCTGAAGGCCCAGACAAGGAACAAGTTGAAGCATACGTTCACGACATTGCGAAAGTTATTCAAGAGCAATTGGTATAATCATAGGTTGCTAGTCCCTCATTTTGCTAGAAAATAGCGGGTGGGGGATGAGGCATGCCAAAAACAAGTTGCATTGCGGCATTAAAATGCATATGATGAAGTTACTCAAGAAGGAAAGGCAGGGCAGAGGTTATTCGTATTAAATAGCGCCAGAACTCGCAAGCGGGACGGAAATGTAGTCGAAAGGCTGCTACTACGCGGTGAGTTGACGAGGTGAAGGTGTTCGAAACATTCGGCGGGGACCTTCCGGCACGAGGAGTGCCGTTAAGTTGGAGAGCAAAATCGTTCGGGCGACCGGGCAGACAAGTATCCAACATCTATTAACGTTTTTTTGACATGTACACGTAATGAACGCCCTTATAGATGGTTTATTTATTTATGTTTGATAGTGAATTGAGATCCTTGACAAACAGCCCTTGCAGAAGAGGCTTATAAAAATTTGGAGGTTGTAACTATGTGCGGTATTGTTGGTTATATTGGAAAGCGTAATTCTCAGGAGATTTTATTGGAAGGCCTTAAAAAGCTAGAGTACAGAGGCTATGATTCTGCTGGGGTTGCGGTGTATACGGCGGATGGTTTGCAAATTAAGAAGGCCAAGGGCCGTATTGCGAACCTCGAGTCGAAGCTGGGTGAAACGCCGTTGAACGGAAGTGTTGGGATCGGGCATACACGCTGGGCGACACATGGTAAGCCGTCAGATGTGAATTCACATCCACACACCGATAATTCTTTGAAATTCTCCGTTGTGCATAACGGTATTATTGAGAATTATATTACGCTGAAAGAAGAGTTGATCGCGAAGGGCCATGTTTTCGTATCGGAGACGGATACAGAGGTTATTTCGCATTTGATCGCGAGTTTGTACGAGGGAGATATCCTTAAAGCCGTTCAAAAAGCCGTGAAGCACATGACAGGTGCGTTTGCGCTTGGTGTTTTGACAGAGTTCGAACCTGACCGTCTCGTAGCTGTGCGTCAAGCTAGCCCGTTGATTATCGGTATTGGCGAAGGCGAGAACTTCATTGGTTCAGATATTCCAGCGATTCTAGAGTATACACGTAATGTGTTTATTCTCAATGATGGCGAAATGGCGCTATTAACGCGGGATGCTGTCGAATTAATGACTTTAGAGGGGAATTTTATTTCCAGGGAAATGTTCCATGTCGATTGGGATATTGTTACGGCGGAAAAAGCCGGATTTGATCATTTCATGTTGAAGGAAATTTATGACCAACCGAAGGCGTACCGCGATACGATGGGAAGTCGTATTTCACCTGACGGTAAGAGCGTCACGTTGAATGAGCTGTCGATTACGCCAGAGGCGATTCGCAACATCAGCCGTGTGCATATCGTGGCTTGTGGAACGGCGTTCCATGCTGGTATGGTTGGGAAATATGTCATTGAGAAAATGGCGCGTATTCCGGTGGAAACGGATGTAGCGTCTGAATATCGTTATCGTTCCCCGATTATCACAAAGGATACGCTTGTCATTGTTGTGAGCCAATCCGGTGAAACGGCGGATACGTTGGCGGCACTTCGTGAAGCGAAACGTTGTGGCGCACACGTGCTGGCGATTACGAATGTTGTAGGAAGCTCTGTTGCACGTGAAGCGAACGATATCATTACAACATGGGCTGGACCGGAAATTGCGGTAGCTTCGACGAAAGCGTACACGTCGCAATTGATCGCGTTCTACCTGCTTGGTCTGCATTTGGCCCAAACACTAGGCACGCAAACGCCTGAGGAAATTGCTGAAGTGATTACAGCGATGAAGGAGCTGCCTGCGCAAGTTAGTGAGATTTTGGAGCAAGCAGAAGCATTGAAGGTTGTTGCTGAAGAGATGGCGAAGCATGATAATCTGTTCTTCATCGGCAGAGGCTTGGATTATGCGGTAGCGCTAGAAGGCTCTTTGAAGTTGAAAGAGATCTCATACATTCACTCCGAGGCGTACGCAGCGGGTGAGTTGAAGCACGGCACACTTGCGCTGATCGAGGATGATATTCCGGTGATCGCGTTAGCGACACAGCATGAGCTGTTGGAGAAAACTGTGAGCAACATTAAAGAAGTGAAGGCGCGCGGCGCGAATGTGCTGGGTATTGCGGTGGAAGGCGAAATGGAGCTGCAGAAGTCGGTAGACAGCACGTTCATTATTCCGAAGACGTTGGATGTGTTAACACCTGCGTTGTCTGTAATTCCGTTGCAGTTGCTCTCTTACTACGCGTCATTGGCGCGTGGGAATGATGTGGATAAGCCGAGGAATTTGGCGAAGAGTGTGACGGTGGAGTAGGTAGAAGCTGATTCGTTTATTGTGTGGTAAGCAGAAGATCCTGAGAGAATTCTCAGGGTCTTTTTTATTAATGTAAACAATGATTCTTTACTGAACATTCTTAAACATGTATGATAGCAGGGAAAGGAGGTTATCCAATATGGCAAGGCCTAAAGAGTTTGATCAAGAAGCTGCGTTAGATAAAGCCTTGGAGCTGTTCTGGGAGAAAGGATACGAAAGAACATCCATTCAAGACTTGGTGGAGCATACAGGTGTTCATCGCGGGAGCTTGTATGATACGTTTGGGGATAAGCATAAGTTATTCTTAACTTGCTTGGACCGTTTCCGAATGGTAGCGAAGGAACGTGTATACTACATCCTGGAAGAGGATGGTGAGCCCAAGGAGGTTTTGCAGCGTTTCTTTACGAAGTTGATCGACCTGTCCCTTGATGATGAGAAGCAGCGTCGCGGATGCTTTGTGGCAAACACGGCAATGGCCCTAGGCAGTAGTGACCCCGTTGTATCGCTGCGCGTGGAAGCATACATGCTCGACATGGAAACGTGGTTCTACCATTTCCTAATTCGGGCCCAACAAAAAGGGGCTCTGAAGAGTAAGTTTGGTATTCGTGAGCTTGCTCGGTTTCTTGTAAATACAAGGCACGGTCTGCAAGTTTTGGCCAAAACAGCAACAGATCGCAGAGTGTTGGAAGATGCTGCTGCGGTGGCTATGTCCATCTTAATGTAATAGATGCCATAGTCGCCGGTGTTTCATTGCAAATTAAAGAACGAACATTCTTTAAAAAATCCCATTTTCCCACAAGTATAATACGATTGCTTAGATGTATTCCTATTTGCATAAGGAATGGTTAGAAATAGTTATTGACCGGACGTTCTTAAATGGAGTATGCTGTATTGCGTAGGAGAGATGCAGAAAACTTGGAATGAACGAGCGTTAAATATCCATTGAATTCTAAGGAATCCATGCTTGTAAGTAGGTATTTTTTTATCTTTTTAAAGAACGGTCATTCTTAAATATATCATCTCATGAAGAGGGGACATTATTATGAACATCACAAATCAAATTGCGTTAGTCACTGGAGCGAACAGAGGACTTGGCCGTCAATTAGCGCTTGAACTGATCTCTAGAGGGGCTAAAGTGTATGCAGGTGCTAGAAACCCAGAAACTATAGATATTCCTGGTGCAATTCCGCTCCAATTAGATATTACGGATCCGAATTCGGTAGCCGCGGCAGCGGAAGTGGCAAAGGATGTGACCTTGTTGATTAACAACGCAGGATCATCCACCGGTGCTTCGCTGCTTGAAGGTGATTTAGATAACATTCATCTTGAATTTGATACACATGTGTTCGGTACACTCGCCATGGTCCGTACATTTGCACCGATTATGGAGCGCAATGGCGGAGGGAGCATTCTGAACGTACTATCAGTCTTGTCCTGGTTCAGCTTCGGAAGCGCTGGCGCTTATACGGCGGCTAAAGCAGCAGAGTGGGGATTGACGAACGTATTGAGATTGAATTTGGCTCCTCGCAACATAAGAGTTTCCAGTCTGCACGTGGGGTTCATGGATACAGATATGACTGCGAATATTCAAGCACCGAAAGCTAATCCTACGGATATCGCCAAAATTGCTATTGCGGGCATTGAAGCCCACAGTTATGAGATTGTAGCCGACGATACGAGTCGTAAAGTGCAGAAAGACCTTGCAGGTGGAGTTTTGAGCATGTACCCACAATTATTCCAAGCCAACGAGTAAACCATATAACGCCTGAATTATGTAAGTAAAAAATACGTATCGTGAAGGAGGAAAGTTAATGAAAACAATGTCATCGAAAGCGGCATTCTGGGCTGTAGCCTGGATCCTGACCATCAGCTTGTGGGCCAGTACTGCTCCTTCGATTGTTTTCCCTATTTATGCGTCGCAGTGGCATCTATCTAAGGCGGTAACGACAGGTATTTTTGCATCGTCTCCGATCGTACTTATTCTGGTCCTCATTCTCTTAGGGAACATTTCTGATTACATTGGCCGTCGGAACACGTTATTGATCGGACTTACTTTTCTACTCATAGGCGCATTAGCATTCGCTTCAGCACCGAGCGTGTTTTGGCTGTTTGCTGGTCGTATACTGCAAGGTATTGGGGTTGGACTCACGGCAGGGTCTGGTGCCGCAGCACTTGTAGAATTTAATCCGACATCCAATAAGAAATTTCCGGGATCAATCAACACAATCACACAGGCCTTCGGTCTTTTCCTTGCAACGATTATAGGTGCAGCTCTCATTAAATATGCCCCATCGCCGCTGCACTTCAGTTATTGGGTTTTGACCGCCATTGTATCCTTCAGCATAATCCTATGCTTGTTTATTCCCCAAAATAAAACACCGGAATCAGTCCGGAAAACTGGCTGGAAGCCGCAAGGCATTCAAATCCCGCCAGGACAATGGGGACTATATGCATTAGCTGCATTAGCAGCAGGAACGGGTTTCGCAAACGGTGCAGTATTTTTATCGCTAGGAGCCCAAATCGCACGTGATGTCGTCGGAACGAATGACATTCTTGTTATTGGAACTGTTCTGTCGATTTCGTATCTGCTGGCCGCGGTTAGCGCTACAATTGCAGGGCGCTTGAGCCCTAGGACGTCGATTCGAGCTGGTATGATCTCCGTCTTTTTAACAGTGGTTATGTTGGTTACCGCTTCAGAGTTGCATTCCTTCGTTCTGTTTGTCATCTCGGCGATCCTCGGCGGACTTGGCTATGGCTTCTCTGCAGCAGGTGGAATCGGGATTGTCGTTATCAACTCGTCTGCTCAGTATCGCGTACAGTTTATCTCCGCTGTGCTGGTCGTCGCCTATTTGTTCCAAGGCCTTAGTGCATACGGTGGCGGGGTGGCTTCGACGGCCTACGGCTTCAGCAGCGCGATATGGATTCTGTCGATCATTGTGGCATTCCTTGCACTCCTTACCTTATTTCTTTCGATGAAAAACCGTATGGCTGTGGTGACAGCACCTGTAACCCCTAAGCCGATTGGATGATATGTATACAACAATTAGTTCCATCGTTATATTTCTCTGAAGCGAAAACTATTTTATCGAAGAGGAATCCTTTATTGGCAGGATCATTTGCGGAGGTTAACTGTTTTTTGAACTACTAAGATCAAACATATAAATACTTAATATCCCCTTGAATAAACACTCAGAAAAACCTAATGAAATAGGAGGAATGAGTGAAATTGAAGGGGATATTTTGTGTGACGTGAAAAGGGTACCATTGGCGAGTTAAGGAAGAATGTAAGTTAGACGCAACTCAGGGGAGGAGACAATTGCTGTCGTTCGTATTTCTAGCGTCTAATGCCTTGTTTGGAGATGTCATGTAACAAGCTTTTACTAGTTTTCTCAAATCGTATGGGGAACAACTCCACTTTCTCCGAAGCTAATTTCTTCAATTCAGGAAAGACAGAGGAGGAAGCATAAATTTTGTCCGAATGCTGCAAGACACTATCCAATTTTTCTTGTTCATCCCAGCCTAATATCCCACAATGTATGTGCTGAATGCCCGCGTCACGAACCTGGCTCGCCATCCATTCTCCGCCAGTCTTGCCAAGGCAAACAAACGTGACGTTAGTATCCAATTCTAGCCTGGAAATTTGGAGGAGACAGGAAGTGTCCACTGTTGTGCCAACAACAACTATTTTTTTGTCATAGCAGGCGAAGCGGGATCTAACCTCATCTTCGTGAATCAAGGTTGTGATGATGAAATGAGCGTGGCGTAGTACTTCGTCAGCCTCATCCCCATTTGGGTCCGGATCCTCTAGAAAGAGCAACGTCACGGTACCATCTGTCGCTTGTTCAATAGCCTCACGGAGGAAATGATGATCATGCCCTTTGCATTCGACCAATACAATATGTAATTTTCCTTGGGATCGAGGAGTGTTCAACAGAACATAAGCGAGACTGGCCGTGAAAAGTTGCTGTAAATCGTGGCCTGTGGAGATAGCTTCACGAATGGTCTTCTCCAACAGCTTCTGCATAGACAGCCGTTCCTTTCGGAGCCGCTCTGTTTGGGGCCCGTCTACAACCTGTGTACCCCGCCCCCTTTGCATGGTGACAAGCCCTTCATAACGAAGTTGAGTAAACGCATTATTAATCGTATTTAGATTAAGCCCTAATTCATCGGCCAATTGGCTTGTAGAGGGAAGCATATCGCCAGGCTCGATTTGGCCAATGCCAATCAGCCATTTTAATTGTTCCTTGATTTGCGTATTCATATTAAAAACTAGATCGGGAGCTACTCGAAGTGGCAGCTTTTTTTCGTCCATGAATGATCACCTTTTCTCTAGCTTGACAAGCTATATTATATCGCATCGGTAGATAAAATAAAAACAAGATTCCCTAGAATCTGACATGGAAAGAAAGGTGTAAAAGACTAAATAACTAGTTAAATATGTATTTATATGTTATGCTACGGGTAGTTTTCTGTTATCAAAAGGATGAAGCTTTATTATAACGAAAGTCACCATCGCTGTTCCCCCTATTTGCGAACGTGTCTCGTTGGAGCTTGAACAGTCAGGACAGAAAAGAAAAGGATGAAGACATCATGGGTGTTTGCAATTGTCCGGTATGCCAAGTAGGCGTTGTTGAAAATGTTGGTTACTTTGAACTAAAGGAAGGACCGCTGGAATTCAAGTTTAGTCAATTTCCACCACCTGAAAAAGCAACGATAACGATTGGAATTTGTAGTCGAGGAGCATGTCAGTATGTGGGGATGGGGGCAACTCCAAAGTCTCGATCTCTTGCCAAATGTTCCGCGAGCGACCTAATTTTATCGATGGCTAAACATTCACCACAGGAATAGTGATTAAGTACATTAGTCTTGAATGGTAAAAAGTACCAGTGAAAATATGCTGGTTCTGTTTCCGTGTGTCCTAGTCTTGTTAGCGAAAACCTAAGAAAAATGCCAGTTCAGTTATTTACAAAAAAAATATAATATAGATTTTACATACAAAAATAGAATTTAATAGGCAATTATACCCATTAATTTACATAAGCTCGTTTGATGGGATGTAACGCGATGAGAACAGCGTACAACTCGGATTGATGGCTCAATCTCGGCGGAAATAATGAACCGAAAATTGCATTTCAATGTTTTCCTCCTACAGATTAGTTGGACTAGCAGGCACGAAACCCTAGGTAGATCTGCTCATTGTTTTATTTTCCCAGTGCAGAATATAATCAGGCTGTGAAAACCAGTCGACAAAATTTGCGCGAAAAGATTCGTTTTGACAATGACTGCAATCACAGCTTGACCCCCATAGGGGCAACATCTTAAGGAGGAAAAATTGGTATGGCATTGCATGCTAGAAGGATTCGCAAGAAATTTTTTCAGATTATTTCTTTATCGATCGCTTCATCCATGGCACTTAGCGTATTTAGCGTGGTACCTATCCCAAAGGCGACTGCCGCAAAGGCTGCTGGTACTTCGCATCTAATTTCGTATGAGGGAGCAGCTTACGCTTCATCGATGGAGGGAGGATTAACGCCCGACAAAGCGGTAGATGGCGTCAAGGACTCTCGCTGGGGCAGCGCCTTTAGTGCAGATCCGCAGTGGATTTATGTTGACCTTGGTGCTGAGGCAACCATTGACCAAGTTGTTCTCCGTTGGGAGAACGCCTATTCCAAATCCTATAAGATTCAAGTTTCCGACGATGAGGCACAGTGGAAAGATATTTACGAAAACATCACCGGTGACGGAGGCGTGGACACGATTTCGCTAACAGGATCTGGGCGTTACGTACGTATGCTGTCTCTCGAACGCGCTGGAAATTATGGTGTTTCTCTCTATGAATTTGAGGTTTACGGTACAGGCGGAACTAACCCTCAGCCCATTGTTCTTGGTGAGGATGTCGCTTTAAATAAACCTGTTGTCGCTTCCTCCTACCAAATTGCTGAAAAAGATAAACCCCTTATGATCCCGCAGCATGCTGTAGACGGGGATATGAAGACGCGATGGTCATCTCACGATACAAGTGATGAGTGGATTTATGTTGATTTGGAAAGTGTTCGCACTATCGGGCGTATTAGATTGCAATGGGAAAACGCAGCAGGTAGGATCTACGACCTTCAAGTATCTGATGATGCCGTCAATTGGAAGACGATTTACAGAGAAATGAATGGGCGAGAAGGTTTAATGGACACACCTGTATATGCCAGTGGCCGTTATGTGAGAATGAAAGGAATTAGCAGGACGACTAGTTTTGGCTACTCTCTATTCAATTTCTCTGTATATGATTACGTGCCAGGGGATCCCCAGCCGGTTTATACCATTCCGACATTGCCGACTGCCTCTACAGTTAACGTTGGAAAGGGCAGTTATTTAACAAATGATGTTTCAATGCCGCAGCCTAGACCACCGGTCAATAAAACGGATAATGTCGCTGCACCGATTGCTTCTAACGATTGGTGGCAGTCCGTATTGATTAAAGATTTGAGTGACAGTCTAATCACGCTTCCGCTTAAATCCAAATATACCAATCAAGGTCTTAGCATCCTGAACCCCGGCGCGGGTTGGGTGGATGAGAGTGGGAATTCGCAGTATGCAGGCGGAGATCCCGATGTTTACTTGATGTCAGGTAATATCAGTGCATCCCGCATAAAGAACAAAATATCCGGGTACAGCGACTGGGCTGCCACTGTTGTGTTAAGCGACAACGAGACCGACAAAATGAAAACAACGTTTGTCAAAGGTTCGCCTTATCTATACTCCGAGTTCAGCGACCCATCAACACCGGAATTATACTTCCCTGCTACAACGCGGTTTTTCGATGACAGCAATAACGAGATCCTTGCGTCTGAAGGCGCTTCTGTAAAGACGGACCATATCGGGTTCACCGTCACCAACAAGGATGGCGCTCCGAAACCGCAAACCGTAACTCGAAACTACGGTCTGTTCGCACCTGAAGGTTCTACTTTTACGAAAGTCGGAGGCAAAATTAAGATTCGACTTGGCAATGGGCAAAATTATTTGTCCTTCGCTACGATTCCAGCAGCTGTTGATTTGAACTACTTCTATCAACATGCTTACGCCTTCGTCACGAATACGATGGTCACTCCGAGCTTTAACGAGAATACTTCGGATGTCACGACCAAGTTCGAAGTCACGATCGATCAGAAGCGGGCTGATTTGGCACCAACGACTTTGATGACATTACTTCCCCATCAATGGAAGTTGACGGATTCATCGCTTACAAATCTTACTTATTCGTCCATTCGGGGGACATTGAAGCTGCATGAAGGCAACTCTTTTACCACGGTAGACAAATTCTACGGGATTGTGCCTCAGTTTACGGAACCAGGGGATCCTACATACTCGCGCGATGCCTTGTTAGAGCAATTAGACTTCCTAGATGAGTCGACCTCCAAAAATATAATGGCCGGCGATGCGTATTGGCAAGGAAAAGTACTTCATCCTTTGGCTATGGGCGTATTGATCGCTGATCAAATCGGCGACACGTATTATAAAAATGTTTTCCTAAGCAGATTGAAAACGATACTAACCGACTGGTATACGTATACGAAGGGCGAACCGGAATACTTCATGTATTACGATCCAACCTGGGGTACCATGTATTACAAATCCAGTGAATTCGGTGCAAACACAGGCCTAACGGACCACCATTTTACGTATGGTTATTACGCGTTTGCTTCCGCTATTCTAGCGACTTATGATCAGGATTTCAAAGACAATTATGGCAGCATGGTGGAGCACCTTATTCGGGATTATGCTAACCCATCCAAAAACGATCCACTCTATCCATTCCTTCGTAACTTCGATCCGTATGAAGGCCATTCATGGGCTGGCGGATATGGGGACAATAACAGCGGGAATAACCAAGAAGCAGCGGGAGAAGCACTCTTCGGTTGGGTTGGGGAATACATGTGGAGCTTGCTTTCAGGCAGTAAGGCAGACCGCGATATCGCCATTTATGGCTTTACGACTGAACTAAAGGCGGTAGAGCAATATTGGTTCAATTATGACAATGACAACTGGCTGCCAGGGTTTAAGCACAAATCGGTCGGTCAAGTATACGGAAGTGCGTATAATTTTGGCACCTTCTTCAGCGGAGATCCTGTTAATGTATACGGCATCCATTGGCTGCCTACTGGCGAATATTTGACAAGCTATGGCTTTGATACCCAAAAGGCAGCGGACTTGTACAATGGATTCGTGAAGGATAATAAGGGACCTGAGACGGCTTGGCAGCATATCGTGTGGCCAATCCAGTCACTTAGCGACCCACAAGGCGTTCTAAACAAATGGACGATTGAAGGTACTCAGAAGAATGAAATTTTCGACACCTATTGGTTCGTACATAACATGGCCACTATGGGTCAGCGTTCCAATGAGATCTGGGCGACTGAATGGTCTGGGGCGACTGTATATAAAAAAGGTACAACCTATTCATCTATGATTTGGAACCCAACGAATGTGCCTGTTACGGTCAATTTCCGCAACGCAGCTGGCATAACAGGTTCGGCTATCGTAGGTCCGAAAATGCTTGTGAAAGTGGATCCGACGAAAGTTAGTGATAAGAATGCAAAAATAGCTCCACAAGTAACGGCGGATTCTTCACAGAATACGACAGGGCAAGCGATCGAATTGACCTATGCGGACAATGAGGCATGGAGAAATGCGATTAACATCGTGAAGGTCAACGGAAACGTTGTGGCTGCTTCGAAATATAACGTAGTACCAGGTAAAATTACCTTGGATTCAAGCTTATTTGTAGAGGAAAACAGCTATACCATTACGATTTCAGCGGATGGATATCCGGATGCTACGATTCAGCAAAATGTCATCACGAGTTCAACGGTTAACCTTGCTCTGAACAAACCTACCCTTACTTCGGAGAAAGCGAACAAAGCGGGCACTTTTGCCGTAGATGGAAAGTTGGATACGCGTTGGGAGTCTGATTTCAACGATCCACAGTTCATTACGGTTAATCTGAAATCAGAATATAAAATTAGCCATGTACGCTTGAACTGGGAAAATGCAGCGGGTAAAAGCTATACCGTTGAGGTTTCCAAGGATGGGGAATCATGGAAAACTGTGTATACCACAACACGCGGACATGAAGGGATCAGCGACATCACGTTCCCGGCTGTGGACGCAAGATATGTCAAAGTGAACGGTACGAAACGAACAACCGCATACGGCTATTCCCTGTGGGAATTCGAAGTGTTCGGTACCCCTTCGGGTGTTCTGGACACACCGGAATTAACGCCAGATACGACGATGAACAGTGTCGGTCAGCCGATTGACATCACGTTTACCGAAGATATAGCTTGGCGTGGTGCGATCAACTCTGTGAAGATAAATGGAACAGAATTGAACAGTGGTCAATATAAGTTTGCTCCAGAAAAAATGACGTTGGATGCTTCTTTATTCCCAGAGGTTGGCACCTACGAGATCACGATTGAAGCCAAAGGTTATACTAACGCTGTCGTTCAGCAATTTGTTATTACGAACTCAACAGTGAACCTTGCGCTAAACAAACCAACGATCACTTCCGCGGACCCGGGGCAAGCCGGTAATAAAGCGGTTGACGGAAACAAGGATACGAGATGGGAGTCGGCGTTCAGCGATCCTCAATTCATAACGGTTGATTTGGGCTCAGAGTACAAAGTAAGCCGTGCGCTTCTGAATTGGGAAAATGCCGCAGGCAAGAGTTATACGATTCAGGTTTCCCTAGACGGCTCCAGTTGGAAAACCATGTATACTACAACTTCTGGTAAACCAGGGATCAACGACATTTCGTTCTCACCTGAGAGCGCAAGATACGTGAAAATGAACGGCACAACACGGACAACTGCATATGGCTATTCGTTGTGGGAATTCGAAGTATACGGTAACCCGTCCGATGTACTAGCATCCCCTACAATGATCGCAGATACGACGATGAATAAGGTCGGTCAACCGATCGAGATCACCTTCGCGGACGATGCGGCATGGAGACATGGAATTAACGCAGTGAAGCTTAACGGAACGATTTTGCCTGCTGCACAGTATAGCGTTGCATCTGGGAAACTAACTTTGGATGCCTCCTTATTTGCAGAAGCCGGTAGCTATACGATCAGCATTCAGGCATCTGGTTTTAACGATGCTATCGTGCAGCAGGAAGTGATCACGAACACGAACCTGTCACTTAATCTTGCTTTGAACAAACGAACAATCACATCTGAGAGCCCTCTTCAAGGCGGCAATAAAGCGGTGGATGGAAATAAAGGCTCACGCTGGGAGTCTGCATTCAGCGATCCTCAGTTTATCACGGTTGATTTGGGTACAGAGATGATCATCAATTATGTGCGTTTGAACTGGGAAAATGCAGCGGCAAAGAGCTATACGCTAGAGGTTTCCTTGGATGGCGTAACTTGGAAGACTGTCTATGCAACAACAACAGGTAAAGCCGGAATCGACAATCTTACATTTGCTCCAGAGAGCGCAAGATATGTCAAGATGAGTGGTACGACACGGACAACGCAATATGGCTATTCGCTTTTTGAATTTGAAGTGTACGGCAGCGCCGAGAGTGCACCAACCGTACCAGTAACAACACCTGAAATAACGGCTGATACGACGAAGAATACGATTGGTCAGCCAATTGAGATCACCTATGTGGACGATGTGGCATGGCGAGAGGCTATCCAAACAGTGAAGGTAAACGGCGCAATGTTAAACGCGCCGCAATATAACGTAACACCGGGGAAAATCACCCTAGATGCCTCCTTGTTTACAGAAGCCAGCAGCTACACGATCAGCGTTCAGGCAACTGGCTATGGCGAAGTTTCGGTTCAGCAGGAAATCACGCCGAATTTGGCAGTTAATCTTGCTTTGAACAAGCCGACGTTCACCTCCGAAAATCCACTGCGAGGTGGCATTGATGCGGTAGATGGAAATAAAGGCTCACGCTGGGAATCCGCATTTAGCGATCCGCAATGGATAAGCATTGATCTGGGAGCAACGGTCTCGATTAGTAGTGTAGTTTTAAACTGGGAAAATGCTTCGGCCAAAGCCTATACAATCGAAGTATCCACAGATGGCGAGTCATGGACACCCGTGTATGCAACGACAACCGGAAAAGGCGGCATTGCTAGCATAAACTTCAGCCCAACCAACGCCAGGTATGTAAAAATGAACGGTACGCAACGTAATACGCAATATGGCTACTCTTTATGGGAAATGGAAGTCTATCAATAACGAAGAGTATGTTAGTCAAATGGCAAGGCAACACAGAAAGGGACCGGAGGCACTTGAAAGAAGTGCACCCGGTCCCTTTCACTTACGGAATCGGATCTTATAGATGTAATGCCTAAGTGCCGCTTTTGCCAATTTGCATAGGGTGGGGGGCTATGATAAAATGCAATCAATAGGGAGTGATTGTGATGACGGAAGAGAGCAACTCACACGACATGTGTGCAACTTCAAGTGAACGAAAGAGCCACCATTCCGACAAAGCTAAGAGTAACCTGATCACTCGTCTTAACCGAATCGAGGGACAAATACGAGGGGTTAAGGGACTGATTGAAAAGGATACGTACTGTGACGATGTGTTGAATCAGATTTCATCGATCCAGTCTGCTCTCAATGGGGTGAGTAAGCAATTGCTTGAGCATCACATGAAAAGCTGCGTCATCGATCGCATCCAAGAAGGCGATGAAGATGTGATTACAGAATTATTAACAACGATTAATAAACTTATGAAGTGACGGATCTGGAGGGTGCAAGTACTCCGGATTTTTTCTTATTATGAATAAGGATAAATGAACCTAATCTTAATGATTCCCTTGACTTTATATAGGGTAGGGGGGTATACTAAATTTAATCCGAGGTTGTTGAACATTTTCAAGATGGCAATACTGAAGTTCGGGAACCTTTTTCAAAGATGAATTTCATATCAAACATATAAAGGAGAATGAACAATGCAAAATGTAACGTTAAAAGTAGCAGGTATGTCGTGTAACCACTGTGTGAATTCCGTTGAAGGTGCTTTGAAAACGATAGGTGCTGCTGGGAAAGTTGACTTAGCGAATGGAACGGTGACTGTGGAGTTTGATGAAAATAAGCTAACGCAAGATGCCATTAAGGAAGCTATTGAAGAACAAGGATACGACGTTAATTAAAAGAGGTGTTGATAATGGGAACTGCTAATGCAGCAGATACGACTAAACAAACCTCACTGCAGATTACAGGAATGACATGCGCCGCCTGTGCCAATCGAATTGAAAAGGGTTTAAACAAGCTTGAAGGGATCACGGAAGCCAATGTCAACTTCGCGATGGAACGAGCAACGATCACTTATGACCCTAGTCGAATTGATGTTGCTAAGATGGAACAAAGTATTCAGAAGCTTGGCTATGATACGGCTAAGGAAGCCGTTGATTTGCAGCTTGAAGGCATGACATGTGCGGCCTGTGCTCAACGGATTGAGAAGACTTTAAATAAGTTGCCAGGTGTGAGAGCAGCCACGGTTAATTTTGCGATGGAAGTCGCCCATGTGGTGTACAATCCAGCTGATGTTACCGTAACTGATATGCAGAAGCGGGTGGAGAAGCTCGGCTATAAAGCAGTCCTTAAACAAGAGCAAGGCGATCCGTCGGAGCATCGGCAACAAGAGATTAAAAAGCAAAAACGTAAACTGCTGTTATCTGCCATTCTGTCACTCCCGTTGTTATTGACGATGGTCAGTCACTTTTCGTTTACCACATGGATATGGATTCCCGAATTTTTCATGAATCCGTGGTTAGAATTCATTCTGGCAACGCCGGTGCAGTTCTACATTGGAAAACAGTTCTATGAAGGTGCTTATAAAGCGCTGCGAAACGGCTCTGCCAACATGGATGTACTGGTTTCACTGGGGACCTCAGCTGCTTATTTCTATAGTCTGTATTTGACGATCGATTGGTTTATCGGTGACGCCAGCATGCATCATGCGCCGTCTTTGTATTATGAAACAAGCGCGGTACTTATTACTCTAGTCATCATGGGGAAATTGTTGGAAGCTCTCGCTAAGGGTCGGACATCGGAAGCGATTAAGTCTTTAATGGGGCTGCAGGCGAAGACAGCATCGGTTATCCGTGAAGGCATAGAGCTCAACATTCCAATTGATGAAGTAATAGCAGGGGATATTGTGTTAGTCCGTCCGGGAGATAAAGTACCCGTTGATGGGGAAGTGCTTGAAGGTTTATCCTCCGTGGATGAATCGATGCTGACTGGTGAGAGTCTTCCTGTGGAAAAGAAGCCTGGTGATGCTGTTATAGGGGCAACCATCAACAAAAACGGGATGCTTCGCATTCAAGCAAAGAAGGTCGGGAAGGAAACAGCGCTGGCACAAATTATTAAAGTGGTCGAAGACGCGCAAGGTTCGAAAGCACCGATTCAAAGGGTGGCCGACGTCATTTCGGGGATTTTCGTCCCCATTGTTGTGGGGATCTCCCTAATTGCTTTCCTAGTCTGGTATTTCGTTGTGACACCGGGCGATTTTGCAGGGGCTTTGGAGAAAGCTATTACTATCTTAGTGATTGCCTGTCCTTGCGCGCTTGGCTTAGCAACACCGACTTCGATTATGGCGGGATCAGGGCGTGCAGCCGAACTAGGTATCTTGTTCAAAGGCGGCGAACATCTGGAGCAAACCCATCGCATTGACGTGGTTATTTTAGATAAAACAGGTACGGTAACGAAAGGGAAGCCAGAGCTTACCGATGTATACGCTGAAGGGGACGAAGCGGAATTCCTGAGACTTGTAGGCGCCGCGGAGATAAATTCGGAACATCCCCTAGCTGAGGCTATCGTTGCAGGCATTAGAGTGAAAAACATTGAATTGCCAGAGATAGAAGCGTTCGAAGCGATCCCGGGATATGGCATTAAAGCTGTCGTAGAGGGTAAGGAGCTCTTAATCGGGACCCGACGACTGATGGAGAAATTCGATGTAGATGCGAAGCATGCTTACGACACGATGTCGAAGCTCGAGGAGTCAGGTAAAACAGCTATGCTTGTTGCTATTGATAAAGGGTACAGGGGTATAGTAGCTGTTGCGGATACGATCAAAGAATCTTCACAGGCTGCGGTTAGCCGACTGAAGGATATGGGTATTCAGGTTATTATGATCACGGGCGATAACGAACGGACGGCTAAGGCAATCGCTGCTCAAGTGGGTATTGATCATGTACGTGCCGAGGTTTTGCCAGAAGGAAAAGCAGAAGAAGTGAAGAAGCTGCAAGCGCAAGGAAAGAAAGTAGCGATGGTGGGAGATGGTATTAATGATGCCCCAGCGCTGGCGACGGCGGATATCGGGATGGCCATCGGAACAGGCACGGATGTGGCCATGGAAGCTGCAGATGTGACGTTGATGCGCGGTGACCTATCGAGTATTCCGGATGCCATCTACATGAGCCGTAAAACGATGAGCAACATCAAACAAAACTTGGTGTGGGCGCTTGGTTATAACACATTAGGCATACCAATTGCCGCGCTAGGCCTATTAGCCCCTTGGGTAGCAGGCGCGGCAATGGCTTTAAGTTCGGTCTCTGTCGTTCTTAATGCACTTCGTCTTCAACGTGTGAAGATTCGGAGCTAATCGTAAACTATTTCAGTCCTTGATTCCTCCAAATGGAGGGATCGAGGGCTTTTTTGGTACATGGATGACATTATGGCTTGGGATGTACCGTCGATTCTGGTTGAGGAAGATGGAGTAATTCGGCGAGCTGTGCAGCCAAGAAATCCGGTGTGTAGGGTAAATCATTGCGCAGCCAGAAGACGATTGTGCCGATGATGGCCGAGGAACCATACCATATCGCGATATCCTTCTTAACCTTAATATTCAATGTAGAGGATGCCTCTAACTTGTTCATTCGTTGGGTGATAAAATCAGCGATCAGCTTCATGAGCCGTTCCGTAAATACAGGAATACGTTTGGAAGCAAGCAGAACCTTGTAGAAATTTGAATTCTCCGCAATATGCTCAAGCATATTCAATATGATCTGCATATTAAAACCAGGCGGGTCCGGAGCTTCCTTCAAGATGGCATGGATTTCGTTAATCATGTCTTCAGCCAACTTATCAACCATATCGGGAATATCTTGATAATGAAGATAGAAGGTAACGCGATTAATCGTCGCGCGCTCCGCGATGCGATTTACAGTTATTTTCTCGAGCTCAAGCTCCTGAAGTAATTCGATGAAGGCATCTCGAATCAATTGACGCGTACGGAGTACACGCGGGTCTATTCGTTTTGATTTTGTTGACATGAGCGACCATTCCTTCCTTTCTTCCCCATATGTGCTATACGACAACTTCTGCAATCTTTGTAGATAATGTGATGGATAGACGACAAATCTATTAGAAATGTAAACTAATAAACATTTATAAAAAAGCTGTTGCTTGTGAACATAAGGAGAGATGACTATAATACTATTTACATCAAGTTTATTATACAACACATTGTAAATTAGTTTGAAGTCGAAATTGAAAGGAATATGTGAAATGAGTAAAATTGCAGCATTTGATCCTAGTTCTATTAAGAAAGGTCCCCTTCTATTTGTTATGATTCTGGGGGCGTTCATTGCCGTTCTGAATCAGACGATTATGAGCGTTGCCTTACCTAAGCTTATGGTCGAATTTGATATTGCCGCTTCGACAGGTCAATGGCTGACCACTGGCTATATGTTAGTTAACGGCGTTTTGATTCCGATAACCGCGTTCCTCATGCAGCGATTTACGACGCGTGAGCTTTTCCAAGCTTCCATGATTATTTTTCTCATCGGTACCATTGTTTCAGCGGTGGCGCCAGGTTTTGAAATGTTGTTGGCAGGCCGCCTGATTCAAGCAGCTGGGGCAGGTATTCTAATGCCGCTTCTTATGAACGTTATCCTAACGATCTATCCGCCAGATAAACGCGGTGCTGCGATGGGAATGGTAGGGTTGGCTATCATTTTTGCCCCAGCAGTTGGTCCTGCTGTCGCTGGTTATATTTTGGAGCATTATTCATGGCGTACACTTTTCTATGGCATTATTCCATTTGTAGTCATCGTAATTGCTGTCGCGTTTATCTACCTCAAAAATGTCTCTGAACGTCAATATCCCAAAATTGATGTGTGGGGTGCCGTTCTCTCCACTATCGGATTCGGTTTCCTTCTTTACGGCTTCAGCAGTGCTGGTGGCAAGGGTTGGTCCAGTGCGGAAGTTATCGTATCTATCATTGTCGGTGTAGTTGCATTAATTCTATTTACATGGCGTCAACTGGTTATCAAAGACCCGCTGTTAGATCTTAGAGCATTCAAACACAACATGTTTACCCTGACGACGTTAATCAACATTGCAGTTACCATGGTTATGTATGCCGATATGATGCTGCTTCCGTTGTATTTGCAAAATGCTCGCGGCTATACCGCTTTAGAGTCAGGTATCCTTATGCTCCCTGGAGCACTGCTTATGGGCTTAATGATGCCAGTGGCTGGTAAACTGTTCGATAAGTTCGGAGCAAAGTGGTTATCTATTGTAGGTATGGCCATTACGATCATAACCACGCTTGGATTCATCAATTTGACGGATTCTACAAGTTATACGTATTTAGTTCTCATGTCGACAGGTCGACGCTTCGGGATGGCACTATTCTTAATGCCAATCACTACGGCGGGTCTAAATCAATTGCCAGCAAGACTGAATGCGCATGGTACAGCTATTTCGAATACCATTAAGCAAGTGGCAGGTGGCGTAGGTACCGCGCTGTTGGTCACGGTTATGTCAACCAGAACCAAGTCACATCTCGTAGAGATGATGACGGCTGGTAAAACAGCGACTGCTACGAAGGAAATGATTAAAGAGGCATCTATTCAAGGCATTAATGATTCTTATCTCGTTATTATTGTAATCGGAGTGATCGGACTGCTGCTATCCTTCTTCATTAAACGTGTAGGTCAAGCGGAGGAAGAGGTAACAGAAGTCGTTGCAAACCGGAAATCCGTTAGTGCAACGTAGGAAGAACAGATAAGTATAAAGAGCTTCTCCCTTGTAAAGTGGGAGAAGCTCTTTTGTGTTTGCAATTTATAAATTGGCACTAGTCAAATACCCACCAATGACCTATAATGTGCTTATATGAGTTGCAGTTTAGCAGCTCATTTTTTATAAACTATACTGCGCTTAATTTAGGCACATATTTATGGAGAGAGAAGGGACACATCTACTTTGAACGTCACGATTTTTACGGAGAATCTACTAGCCCGTAAGATGCCTATTATTTATAACATATTAGAAAAGGGAGATGTTAAAAAATGAATATCGTTTCGATTATTTTACAATCGTTATTGGCGCTTGCCTTCCTAATGGCGGGTTTGGGCAAGATCTCGGGCTCTAAAATGCACGTTGAGAACTTTAAGAAATGGCATTTGCCGCAATGGTTCAGAGTTGTCACAGGGCTCGTGGAATTCGTTGCAGCAGCAGCGTTAATTATCGGTTACTGGGAGCCGAGCTGGGTCGCTGCAGGAGCACTGCTGCTTGGTATTACAGCTATCGGGGGAATACTCACCCACGTTCGCGTGAAGGACTCGTTGAAAGACACGTTTCCGATCATTCTTATTGGCATTTTAGCTTTCATTTTATTTTTCATTAACGTATCGGATCTTTCCGATTTCCCAGGTTTTAACTAATAGTTAGCAGCAACATCGAGTACAGCATTCTCCTAACGGGAGGGTGCTGTGCTTTTTCTTTGTATGGGAAGATCACCAGAACTCAGGTCTAGAGGGATACCTGCGATTTGTGTATAATGAGACAAGTTGACGAACGGACCCGACTTTTCTGAGACTGAAAGGTATCGTAATTGATTTCAGCACTTCTCACGTGTGGGATCACTCGGCCGTGATGGCGATTGCCAAAACCATGCAAATATACGAACAAATCAACAAAACCGTTACGATCATTGGCTTGAACGCGGAAAGTAAGCATCTTATGGATCGAATCGGACCACTGCAGCACTAGGTGTTTTCCATGAGGGGTGAGAATTACGTTGAAATATCGTCCTAAGGCATTCGAGTATGCCGTTAAATTCATGCATGTTGCACTTATTGGTTCATTAGTAAAATGGATTTTCTATGGGAGTCTCGTAGGGGTGATAACGGGGTCAGCTTCCGCACTGTTTCTAGCCAGCTTAGATCTTGTTACGCAGAAGCAGGTGAACCATCCATGGTTGTTATTTCTTTTACCCTTAGGCGGGGCGCTGATGGCTTATGTCTATCTGAAAATCGGCAAAAATTCGGGCAGGGGGAATAACCTGATCCTCGAACAACTGCATGAAGGCAAGGAGACGGTTCCATTCCGTATGGCACCTTTGGTGCTCATCGGGACACTAATCACGCACCTATTTGGGGGATCGGCCGGCCGCGAAGGGACTGCTGTTCAAATGGGGGGAAGTTTTGCCGAATGGATTGGGCGATTATGTAGAGTGGACGAAAATGATCGGAAAATCCTGCTCATGTGCGGCATCAGCAGTGGGTTTGGCTCCGTGTTTGGAACGCCGCTTGCGGGAACCATCTTCGGCTTGGAAGTGGTCGCGATTGGGATGATGCGGTATCAGGCGCTGATCCCTTGCTTTATCGCCAGCTTAGTAGCGAATCTGGTCACCACTGCGTGGGGGATTCACCATATTCACTATGCCATGGGGGCCGTACCTGTGTTATCCACAGGGGTTGTTCTCAAGTTGGTATTTGCTTCTATCCTATTTGGTTTAGCCAGTATCTTGTTTAGCGAGCTTACCCATGGGATGAAAAAGCTGTACACGCGGCTATTCGCCAACCCTGTGTGGAGAGCCTTCGTCGGCGGTCTCGTTATCATTGCGTTGGTTGCGATGTTCAGAACGAGGGATTACCTCGGACTGGGTATTCCGCTATTACAGCAATCGTTCGAAGCTCCAGTGGCCCATTTGGCGTTCTTGTGGAAAACCATCTTTACCGCGCTTACGCTCGGAGCGGGCTATCTCGGTGGGGAAGTGACCCCCTTGTTCGTCGTTGGCGCCACTATGGGCAATTCGCTTGCCGATTTGTTGGGGCTATCCGCGCCTTTCTTAGCTGCGCTTGGACTTATCGCAGTATTCAGTGGGGCAACGAACACGCCTCTCGCCTGCTTTATCATGGGCATTGAGCTGTTCGGTTCCGAAGGCATTATCTATATGTTCATGGCATGTGTTGTGAGCTATCTCTTCTCAGGCCATACAGGGATTTACACGTCACAGCGAATTGGATTATCTAAATCGAGAGGACATGCTGTACCTGAGGGTGCAACACTGGCTTCGATCAAGGTGAAGAGCAATGAAAATAACCCGGCAGACCGCAAGGTCTGAACCGGGTTGTATCAAGTGACTTTATTGCGCTTCTTCGTGATGCTATAATGAAGGTACTAAACTGGGCATTGACGATGCTGCGGATCAATAGGAGTGTGTCGAGTGAGTACTGCCAATCGCGGAGTGAACATAGGTCCTCCACGTTTCAAAATAGCTGTTCATGCCATTGTCTGGTTAGCTAACAGTGGTTGCCTTCTATCCAGTGCGACGATCGCGAGTCAAGTGGATTCACACGCAACCTTCATGCGCAGAGTGATGCAGTCACTCGCAGATGCAGGGCTCGTTGAATCCAAAGGCGGGCGCGAAGGCGGCTATATGCTGCGGAAACGGGCCGAAGAGATTACGCTTGGAGATATATACTCCGCTGTTAGTCTTGGATGTGTTGAGGCCGAAGGCGGCTCTGATTGTGGTGAAGCAGGTGAACTGCTGGATGCAGAGCTGGAGAAAATATTAACGGAAGCCGAACAGCGCACAATTGATTACCTAGGTCAGTTCACGATTACCCAGGTTATGAATCGTGTTGAGTTCTTTAAGAAACCGTGTAGTGAGGAGTAATGAAGTTCGCAATTCCTAAATAAACAAGCGCATGTTACCGAAGGGGGCATGCGCTTTCTTTATTTGGCATGCTACAAGGTATATGGCATGAATTTGGAAGCGCCTGATTTGAACAATCCGGCTAGAATCACACAATGTAAGGCAACGATCTCCTGCACCCACGCGGGCTTGGAATGGGAATCGGCAGCAAGGGTGTGAGCATCTTGAAGGGCGGTTTGCTGGGCAAACAGAATAAAATCATCTCGCAGGCAATACCGATCCTGCTCAAGCTCAATGGGCGACTGTCGCAGAGCGATTAGCCCAGTGCCGATACAAGCGAAAGTCTGTAAGGTTGGCGGCAGGCGACAAGAGAGCCATTTGATACACATCGCAATCTGTCTTTGGTTTGGAGCTTTCCGTAGATTGAACTGTTGGTTGAGATCGAGGATACCGTTTGGAATGGAATAAGGGGTTTCACTTGTGGAACTGAAAATATGGATATCGTTCTCCCCCACATGAATGACATCGAGATGACTGGGGATTTCCGCTTCAGAGATAACCTTCTTCAGAGCCTCTAGCGAATCTTCCGTTCTGCTTTCAACTTGCTCTGGGGTGTCTGATGATGACGCATTGGATAATTCGTTTGATTCATGACTTAGCTTCCTCATGTACTTATCATTGTGCATACGAATACCTCACCCGTAAGTTACATAGTTATAGTTACCGCGGCAGCGGTGTTCAGAACCCCAATAATAACGGATAACAGATGGAATGTAAACCCAATTTTTCTATTTTTTATAAGAACAGACGAAAAATAAGACCCCATCCAATAACGGATCGGGTCAATGTTTAGTTGAATTAGATTACAAATTTATAGCCTACGCCCCATACGGTTTTTATATATTTTGGCTCTTTGGGATTGATCTCAATTTTCCTGCGCAAATTCGTAATATGTACATCAATCGCACGCTCATTTATGTAGGAATCGAAACCGCGTAAAGCATTGATCAGGTCTTCGCGACGGTAAACCCGTTCAGGATGTTCAACTAACAATCGAATGAGCTCGAACTCAGAGAAGGTCATTTCGATAGATTCGCCTCGTACGTGCAAGGTGCGTTTCTCTAAATTAATTTGGAGCTCCATAGCGGGAACTGTAATCCGTTGGCGAATCGGGGTAGGTGGTGCAGGCTGCTGCTCGGCGGGTAGTTCCTTCTTGAAGCGACGTAGTAAGACTTGAATACGGGCCTTCATTTCATGCATACTGAATGGTTTGCATAAATAATCATCGGCTCCAACGGTAAAGGCTTCGATTTTCTCACTGACTTTGGAATTTGAAGAGATGATAATAATCGGAACAGGTGTTAGTCCTCGCAAGGAATTACATAGCTCTGTACCCTCAAAGTCGGGAAGAATAAGATCAAGTAGAATCAGATCTGGCTGGAAATCGTGCAGGGCCGTTAGACCCTCCTGTCCGTTATGGCACCTGAGTACTAAGAAGTCTTCCTCTTTCAGATACATGCAGATCATCTCACCGATTATATCATCATCCTCAATTAATAGAACTCTGTCCATTAGAAGTCCCCCCTAACGCATAGTTTTCTAATTTGAAATTCGTAAAAAGTGATGAGGTGAGTGATATTGCTAATATTTAGCTAATAATTCTATTATACGCTGTCGAATTTTAAGAGTAAACCGTTTTCAATTCAGAAAACATAAAAATTATTAGTAAACTATTAGCGAAAAATAGGTGTAAAATTCATAGGACTTAAGGAAGTAACCTAATAAGTGGAAAGTACAATGAGGTTATAAGTAAGAATGGCTTGAAGAGGTGGCGAGAAGATGGGTCTGACAGGCAGGTGCGGAGTACTATTGGTGAGTATATCCGAGCATACTCAGGAGGTCATTACGACTATATTGAAGCAGGATAAACAGCTCAAACTGACAGGAATTGTAGCGCATGGCAGTGCCGCATTGGCATGTATGTTAAGCGATAAGCCAGATCTGGTTCTTATCGACATGGACTTACCTGATTTATTAGGACTTACGACACTCCAGATGATCATGGATCATAGTCCTATTCCAGTGATTATGCTGAGTACTCACACATCAGAAGGCTCCGTTCAGACTATCCAAGCGATGCGATTTGGTGCAGTTGATTATTTTCATAAAGAAATGTTGGCTTCAGGTTTGGATGGTGAGGGGGTCATTACCTATTTCCTAGAGCGGTGTAAAGTGGCTGTTCAAAATGGGGTCAAAGGTGTGTATCCCGCAGCAGAGCATGCAGAAGGACATATGGACAACTCGCAGGTTAGTGTTCCATTTATCAATGGGGCAATACTGCAGAGACGGATGGATATTGAGTTTCATTTACGCAAGGCGATACCTAAGCAAGAGTTTAAGCTCGTCTATCAGCCTGTCGTAGATATCGATACGAACTGTATTGTCGGAATGGAGTGTCTGCTTCGTTGGGATAATCTCTATTTAGGGAATGTACCCCCAGCGGAATTTATTGCGATCGCAGAAGAAAGTGGACTCATTCACGAGATCGGGGAGTGGGTGCTGCGAGAAGCTTGTAAACAGAACCAGAAATGGCAGCTGGCAGGTCTTCCACCTATGTTCGTAGCCGTCAATTTATCTAGAAAACAGTTCAATGATTGCCGTCTTAGCAAGACCATTGCAGGGATTCTAAAGGAAACTGGCCTGGATCCCCAGTATTTGGAACTCGAAATTACGGAGAGTCTAAGTGTGGATGCCAGACTAGCCGCAGATACGCTTGGGAAGCTGAAGAAACTGGGTCTCCGCATTGCTATGGACGATTTCGGTACAGGATACAGCTCACTCGGATATCTGCGTGATTTCCCTGTGGATAAAATGAAAATTGATAAATCTTTCATTAAAGGCTTACAACACGGTCAAGTGAACGCGGTCATCGTGAATACCATACTGACAATGGCTAAGGATTTGAATCTTACCGTTGTTGCGGAAGGCGTCGAGACAGAGGAAGAACTGCAGGTATTACGCGAGTATGGCTGCCGCTTCGTTCAAGGGTATTACTATAGCAAGCCAGTTGAAGTTGGATATATCGAAGAAATGTTGTTTCAACTAGCCTAATTAAAGTGGTAGAATATTGAAGTATATGTTTTCGGCACCCAATACAGCAATCCGATTTGCGATAAGATATACATCTAAACGTGGCCGCTCATCGTTGGATTGCCTCGATAGAGATTTTCTCACTAGAGTCAGAAACGGGTTGGTGATTCCTCTGTTACGTGATTTGATTATCAATTTTGCGTTAATAACCGTCTTTGTCGTATTTATAGAACATTTCTTTCTCCTTATGAAGCTTGATCAACGGCCAACTTGGTTAAATAAAGTCTATATAGGGTTGGCACATGGGGCGCTTGTGGTCGTTCTGATGAATTTCAGTATTCCAATGGCTCCACAAGTAAGTCTGAATTTCCGCGGTGTCGGTTTGTTGTTGGCAGCCTATATGGGAGGCATGATTTCTTTATTCATTACCTTTGTCTGTTTATGGGTAGGGAGATTCATAGTGGAAGGTACGATTTCGTTGCCACTGCTCTTGATTGGCATCGCAGCGATTACAGGAACGGGCATCATATTTGCCAATATAAGCTCCTATTGGATGAAATGGTTGTATGGATCGACATTCTTTTTTGTTTTTTATTATGCGATGGTCTGGCTGGTATTCGGGACGTCACTTGATGTCATTTGGAAATACATTAGCTATCAGTTGATATGCGTTTTCGTTATTACTTGCTTCATGCGATATTTGGTTCGAAATCGGGAGTATAAGCAGCAGATTCGGCAAGTAGAGGAAGAGCTTATTGATATGCTGCGTTCTCAGCCCGGATTCACATTTAAGCTGCATAAACACCGCGATGAATACGTTTACATTGTTATTGAAGGACAGCTGCTGCAGATGTTGGGTTTACACCCTAGTCAATTTATTGGCAAAAAAATTAGCGATGTGAATGTGTTCAATGCATCCTTTGTGGCTCAAATCCAGCAATACTACGAGAAGGCCTGGCAGGGTGAACGCGTTAATTACGAGTATGAACACAATGGCTTTACGATCCTAGTAAGTCTACAGCCAATCTATAAATTCGGGTATGTGACGGAGTTAATTGGATCTGCATGTGATGTAACGGAGCACCGTGCAGCTTTAATTAAAGCGAGAGCTAGGGATGAGCAGTATCGGACCCTGGTCGAAAATTCAGAGGATTTCATATTCAGATTTCGTTTGGATGGCACAATTGCCTCGTCAAACAGTAAAATGTATCTTACATACCACATGGATGCCGACCAAGTAAAAGGGAAACTGCTAACAGAGTTGGTTCAGATGGACGAGCCTGAGACATGGGATATGTGCTTCGAACAAACGATCATGGAGCGGAAAACGCAGCAGTTCGGTATTCATCTTCTCCATCCGGACGGATCGGAGCATGCGTATAATGTCACGTTGTCCCCCCTATTTACAGATGGGGAAACAGAGATCGACGGCGTAACGGGAACAGTCCACGATATTACGGATCTGAAGAAGCGGGAAGAAGCGGATCAATCCAATAGAGCCAAGAGTCAATTCTTAGCTAGAATGAGTCATGAAATACGTACGCCGCTGAACGGGATCATCGGTCTGTCACTGCTTTTACAACGAACAGAGCTATCGACGATTCAACAGGATTATTTGAGCAAAATAGATTCCTCCTCTAATGTTCTACTTGCTACGATTAACGATATTCTTGATTTCTCGAAGTTAGAAGCAGGCAAAATGTCATTAGAGACAGTAGATTTCTCTTTAGAGTCATCTCTCCAAAAGGTAGCTGATCTTGCGAGTGTTGCACTTGGAAAGAACCGAATCGAGATCATGCTTGATACGTCCGAAGACCTCCCTAATCTTGTTAGTGGAGATCCGTTTCGTTTAGAGCAGGTGCTCATTAATCTAACGAATAATGCCATTAAGTTTACCAAAAGGGGCTATTTGAGGTTGAAAGTCGCTCTGGAGGAAACGTCAGATGAGGGTTACTTGCTCTCGTTTGCCATGGAGGATACCGGCATTGGTATCTCCAAGGAGCAGCTCTCGAAGCTGTTCGTCCCTTTCTCACAAGCGGATACGTCGATGAGTCGGCGATATGGCGGGACGGGGTTAGGGCTTGTTATTTGCCAGCATTTGGTGCAGTCAATGGGCGGTGTCTTGCAGGTGGATTCCACCCTTGGCCAAGGTAGCCGATTCTACTTCAGCCTGATGCTAGGAAAAGCTCATCCTGAAGAGGAAGCGCAGCCTGGTGTGATGCATGCGAGGTCTAGGTCAGTGCAGAATCAGCGAATTCGGATTGCGGAGGATCATCCCCTTGTTGCTGAGCATATGGCTGAATTACTGGCAGCGATGCACTTGCAGACTGACATTGTAACGGCAGCGTCAGATTTGGTAGCCGCATTAGAGCAAGATGCCTGGAATGCCGCGCCGGTTGATTATGTGCTTCTTGATATGCAAATGGAGGGTTTCCAGTATCAAGATGGGCTAGAGCGAGTGATGGCTCCAATTGACCGCTCACGTACGAAGATTATTGCCTATACGACACTCGATGGCAGGGAACAGATGTCAGAGCTGCCGGAAGCTCTGCAGGCCGATGCTGTGCTCGTGAAGCCAGTGAGCAGAGCCAACCTGAAGATTGCCATCGAAGGGTTAGCTCAGCGTGAGACAAGACATGTCGAAATGGAGCCTAGTCTATTGGTTCACCCATTGGAGAAGCAGGTCATCGCGTCCAAAGGGAACATTCTCGTGGTCGAGGATAATGAAATTAATCAACTCGTCATCTCGGAGTTATTAATACAATTAGGCTATCACCCGGTGATGGCACAGAATGGTCTAGAAGCATTAGAAGTGGCTGAGACGCAGACGTGGAAGCTCATTCTCATGGATATTCATATGCCAGAGATGGACGGCTATGAGGCTACACAGAAGCTGAGGCAGCGTAAGAGCTTAAATCTCGTGCCTATCGTAGCGCTTACCGCGAATATGCTTATGCAGGATCGCATGCAGCTTCTGAAGCTGGGAATGAATGATCTGCTCATTAAGCCCATTACGGAACGGCAGCTGACTGACATGTTGGGAAAATGGGAGCAGACGTACTGGCTTAACCAATATCAAGGTGTTGGTGCGGAACAATTGATGCGGAATATCGATCATAAGCTGCATATTTTCCAATATATGATGGAGAAATTCAAGCAAGATTACAGTAACTTCAATGTACAGATCACTCCGTTTATCATTGGCGGGGAGCTGGCCGCAGTGAAAAGGAAGATCCATACGCTGAAAGGGATTGCCGTGAATTTCTATGCGGAAGGGTTAGTGGCGGAAGTACTCGCTATGGAGAAAGAGCTGGAAAATGGGGTCGATTCAAAGGATATCTTCCCTATTTTGAAACGTATACAGGTTGAAATCGACGGGATTGTTGGAATGCGCAGTGAGGCAGTGGAAGTAAGTGGGGTTCGTTGAGATCGCGATAGTTGTTGCAAGCTAGCAGACCGAGAGGCTTGATGTTGACGTTGAAACCGAGTGAGTCGGTTGACGTACATCAGGCCTCTATGTTTAAGATGCGATGAGTAGCAAAGATAACCAAACGAAATGATACACGTTGATGGCGGCATAAATAAAAACGGTAAGGGTTAAACAGGGCTGTACCCAGAATTTCTGGCGGATATAAGGAAACATGTACATCAAAGCAACAGGGAATATGAGCTTCACGAGATAATAAGCGATGATATGCCATTCGTAGAGACTGCGGATGAACGGATTTGCTTCTTGAATGAGGTCTAGCTGCAGGCCTATATCGGTAAATAATGCGTCGGAGAAGCAGAGAATGAGCAGCAATACCAGCATTTTACTCTGAAATAAGGATCGCAAAACAAGCATACAGTTCCTCGCTTTCCGTGGCTGAATTCGGATGTATGCGTTCGTGGGGCAGGGATAAGGTGTTGGGAGAAGCGTAGAACGTAACTTTCTATTGATCTTTCTATTGATACATATTGTATCATTGCGGGGTGAGTTTGTCCAGATTTGAGGCGTTAGATAGTCAGAGTTCAGTTCGTGTTCAGTTCACAAGCCGAAAATGAAGAAATCCCCTTCGATCTTATGAAGATCGAGGGGGATTCTCGTAGTAGTTTAGAACACTTTCGTCGTCCAAGACTCACAGTTCCATGTTTCCGTCACGACATCGCGATAGAAATCAGGTTCATGAGAGATCAGGATGATGCTGCCTTTGTATGCTTTCAACGCACGCTTCAGTTCTTCCTTCGCATCGACATCCAAATGGTTCGTCGGCTCATCGAGCACAAGCAGGTTCGTTTCGCGATTGATCAGCTTGCAAAGGCGAACCTTAGCTTTCTCGCCGCCGCTGAGCACAACGATTTTGCTTTCAATATGTTTCGTCGTTAATCCACAACGGGCAAGCGCCGCGCGAACCTCGAATTGATTTAACGAAGGGAACTCATTCCAAACCTCATCGATACAGGTGTTGTTATTGGATTCTTTGATTTCTTGTTGGAAGTAGCCGACTTGCTGGTTTTCTCCTTTATGCACAGAACCGGCTAAAGCAGGGATTTCGCCTAAAATGCTGCGCAGCAACGTCGTTTTACCGATCCCGTTGGCACCGACGAGTGCAATTTTCTGCCCGCGCTCCATGCGCAGGTTAAGCGGACGGGATAATGGTGTGTCGTAACCGATAACCAAATCCGTCGCTTCAAAAATGAGCTTACCTGCCGTACGTCCTTCTTTGAAGTTGAACTGTGGCTTCGGTTTTTCTTTGGCAAGCTCAATGACATCCATCTTGTCGAGCTTCTTCTGTCTGGACATCGCCATATTACGTGTAGCCACACTCGCTTTGTTACGTTGAACGAAGTCTTTTAACTCAGAAATTTCCTGCTGTTGGCGCTTGTATGCGGACTCCAGCTGGGACTTTCTCATTTCATGTACTTCTAAGAAATGGTCATAGTCGCCAACGTAGCGGTTCAATGCTTGATTTTCCATGTGGTAAATCAAGTTGATAACGCTATTCAAGAACGGAATATCATGTGAGATGAGGATGAAGGCATTCTCGTACTCATTCAGATAGCGTTTCAACCATTCAATATGCTGCTCATCCAAATAGTTCGTCGGCTCATCAAGTAGCAGAATATCTGGTTTCTCCAGCAACAGCTTCGCAAGCAAAACCTTCGTACGCTGTCCGCCGCTCAAATCATTCACGTCTTTATCCAAGCCGATATCTGTCAGACCCAGACCGCGAGCCGTTTCTTCGATTTTGGCATCGATCATGTAGAAATCCTGATTCGTTAATGTATCTTGAATCGTTCCTACATCTTCGAGCAAGCGTTCCAGCTCTTCAGGGGAAACGTCGCCCATGCGACCGTACATATCGTTCATTTCTTGTTCCATATCGAACAGATATTGGAATGCTCCTTTGAGGACATCGCGCATCGTCATTCCTTTGCTCAGCACCGCGTGTTGATCCAGGTAACCAACGCGCATGCGCTTGGACCATTCGACTTTCCCGTCGTCCGGCTGCAGCTTGCCGGTAATGATGTTCATGAAGGTGGATTTCCCTTCACCATTTGCGCCAATGAGTCCGATGTGCTCGCCTTTCAACAGGCGGAAGGATACATCGTTGAAGATCGCGCGATCTCCAAAGCCGTGACTAAGTCGTTCTACATTTAATATGCTCATGAATGACACCTTTTCTATTGAACTTTTTTTCTTCTTACATTTTATTATAAACGATAGGAAGCAAACAACTCCCCCAGGTGAATAAAATAAGGAAATTAGGCTTCATCCATCAGGATATGCCCATAGCTTGGTTGGAATTCTGCGAAGCCTGCCATGTGGCGAAGCTGACAGGTGATCGGCTTATTTTGACCCATCAGGATGATATTCTGCAGATCGCGGCGCCCCTCGGCCGGAAGTTTATAAACTTTAACGTACTTAAATACCTCGCTAAGCGTGGTATGAATGGCTGCGAGGAGCGGATCATGCTCACCTTTGCCCATGAGGTTCAAGAGGATGGCGCCTTCGGCTTCGAGCTTTTCTTGTGCCATTTGGAAAAAAGTTAATGACGTTAACGACAGGGGAGTGCCCTTTTCGGTAAACGCATCAACAAGAATGTAATCGTACGCGCGTGGAGGCACGCTTCTAAGAAGCTCTCTTCCGTCACCGATATGCACATTATCTTGGCTGTAGCCGAAAAAGCGCCTGCTTAGCGCCACGACATGCTCGTCCAGTTCTGCAACGGTGAACCGTTTCTCCTTCAGATGGGAAGCGATGGTGCCGATACCGTGACCGATTAGGAACACGCGTTGGAAGTGTGGGGCGTTCATTTGCATGAGATGAATCATCGCCCGTGGATATTCAAAAAGCATACGCTCCGGATGCTGCAAATCCATCGCGCCCTGCATGGCATGATTGGAAAACTCCAAGACGCGGAAGCTCCCTTTTTGATCCGAAAAGGTGTTGGTATCATAAATGGTTATGTCATGGTGGGCGGTTTGTTCCTTGTATAGCACGTTCAAGGGTCCTAAACTCCTTCGATAATAAGGTATGAGGACAGTATAACATAGTCTAGTAGAGTGCGATTAGAGAGTGGGAGCTGAGGGCGGCTGTGTGGACCCCAAGAGCAACTGGAACCCCGAACCCCCTCGCGCGAGTCGGGTGATTCCAACGGATATCGTGTATAATCAATGGGAGAATCACATCATAGCAAGGAATGGGTGAAAAGTATGGTGGGGAAAGCAGTAGTCAGGCAGTTGGGCAGCTCGACTTTGGCCTTGTCACCACTCGGACTGGGTTGCTGGCAATTCAGCAACGGTCAGGGGATGGTTGGCAAGTTTTGGCCGGTGCTGCAGAAGGAAGATGTGCGAAGCATTGTTCAAACCAGTCTCAAGGGCGGGATCAATTGGTTTGATACGGCGGAGGTTTACGGCAAAGGTCAATCGGAGCAAATGCTGGCAGAAGCGCTGCGCGAAGCGGGACCTTTAGCTGAAGGAGCACACATTGCTACGAAATGGTGGCCTGTGCTGCGCACGGCTAGCAGCATCACGAGCACCATCGATGAGCGCATTCGCTTGCTGGAGAACCGGACGATCGAGTTGCATCAGGTGCATCAGCCTTTTTCATTTTCGTCCGTTCGTGAGGAAATGAACGCGATGGCTGAGCTGGTGAAGAGGGGCAAAATCAAGAACGTGGGTGTCAGCAATTTTTCTGCGGACAAAATGCGTGAAGCCGACCGCGTTCTGCGTGAGCATGGACTTCGTCTCATTTCCAACCAAGTGAAGTATAGCTTGCTGGATCGCCGCATCGAACACAATGGCATCATGGACGTTGCGAAAGAACTGGGGATTGCAATTATCGCGTATTCACCGCTGGAGCAGGGGATTCTGAGTGGTAAGTTTCACAAGAATCCAGCGCTGGTGAAAGCGATCAAAGGTCCGCGCAAATTCACTTCTGCCTTCCGCAATGCGGGGCTCCAGAAGTCAAAGCCGCTGATCGATAAGTTAGATGAACTTGCTCAGCTGTATGATGCGTCTCCAACACAGATCGCGCTGAATTGGTTGATCCATGCGCATGGGGAGACGGTTTTTGCTATCCCAGGTGCGTCGAAAACGCATCATGCGGAAGAAAATGTGAAGGCCATGCAATTCACACTAACCGAAGAGGAATTAAAGCAAATCAGTGATGTATCCAATCAGGTGCTGTACAAATAAAGAAAAAGCCTCCAATCACAACCATGTGAGTTGGGGGCTTTTTGGCGATGTATCAGTCCGACCTACGTCACTGCACGACCATGCTCTACCTTCCGATACTCCTTCGGCACGATGCCCTTACTTTCGCGGAAAATCCGCGAAAAGGTTTTGTACGAGCCATAACCAACCTCCAACGCAATCTCCGTGACACTCATGTCGGTGGAAACTAGCAGACTGCAGGCATGGCGCAGACGCAGATCATGCAAGAAATGAACGAAGGTTTGCCCTGTCGTCTGTTTAATAACTTCGCTAATGCGTGAGACGCTCATCGTAAAGCGTGCAGCGAGATCGGATAAAGCAAGATCCTCTTGGTAATTCCGATGTATGTAATGGATGATAGGCCACACGGCTTGGCTGGCTTTGGATGTGGTTTTGACCATGCTCACAGCCTCTTGTCCAACGTGCTGAAAGCGATGTCGATCGAAGCGGATCAGAATCTCCTTCAATTTGGCCTTCAGCAGGGTCTGCCTGTAGCGCTCATCCCCGTGATACTCTTTAAACATATCTTCGATGAGTGCTGTCATCTGCCTCTGCTCGGCCTCTTCAAACTGCACATAGGCAGGCAGATCGTTAGCGTCATTAAATAAATTAGATAATCCTTGATCATTCCCTGGCTCCATAAGCAGATCCATACTGAACATGCCGTTGAAGAGAACTAGCTTTTGACCCGGATCCGTAAAAATCTCATGCACCTGATAAGGCAGCACAAAGGTAAAAGTTCCCGGTGCCATCGTGTGTTTCACATCATTTATCGTTTCTGCGCCTCTTCCTTCCACCACATAAGAGAACTCAAGGAAATCATGGCGATGTGCGCGAAAGCCACGCTCCAATGTATTTCTACTAAGGTGAAACGGAAAAGGAGAGTGCATGTTGGGGTATGTTTTCAAATAATCTGGAAAATACGTCATGGTTACTCAGGGCTCCTTCGAAAAAATGGGACGTTTTCCGAATATACGGTACGACTTCTTATCGAACTTATTTTATCATAAAAGCAGGGTCAACAGCGTGTACTTATGAGGAGGAACGAATCGTGGAAAGCGTTAACAAAATTAGAATTGGCATTATCGGTGCAGGAAATATTGGCGGTGTTCATATTCGTGAGTTTTCGAAGCTGGCGGATCAATGCGAAATCACGGCGATAACGGATGCGTACTTGCCTTTAGCTGAGGCGAAAGCACAAGAGCATGGCATTGCCTATGTGGCAGCCACACCTGAGGAGCTTATTCAGAGCGATAAAGTCGACGCAGTAATTATTGGCGTACCGAATCAATATCATGCTTCCCTTGCTGTACAAGGGATTGAAGCGGGCAAACATGTACTTATCGAGAAGCCAATGGGCATTAACGCCGCAGCGGCCAAACAAATATATGAAGCAAGCAAAGCGTCGAATACGATTGTGATGATCGGTCATCAAATGCGCTGGGAATTCGTTCCGATGCAAATTAAAGAGCAGGTCGAAGCGGGCGAGCTAGGCAAAATTTACACAGCCAAAACCGGCTGGTTCCGCCGAAAAGGTATTCCTGGTTGGGGAACTTGGTTCACGAGAATGGATGAGTCTGGTGGCGGTCCTTTGATCGATATCGGCGTTCATATGCTGGATCTTGCCCTCTATTTGATGGGGAATCCGAAACCTGTATCCGTCGTTGGTGCAACGTATGCCGAGTTCGGACCGCGCCGTAAAGGGATTGGCACATGGGGCAAACCGAACTGGAACGGGACTTATGATGTTGAGGATTTGGCGACGGCGCTGATTCGTATGGAGGATGGCAGTACGCTGACACTTGAAGTGAGCTGGGCGGTGCACATGGATACGGACAACACACCGTTCGTACACCTCATGGGATCTGATGGTGGAGCAAGCTACAAGGGACCAACAGGTAAATTGCTGACCGAAAAATTCAACCGTGCGATCGAGACTGAGCTGAAAAAGCCCGAGAATGATGAAGGAGAGCGCCAACGTCTCAGCCAACATTTCTTAGTTTGTATTCGTGAAGGCAAACAGCCGATTACTTCTGCACTTTCAGGTTATACGAACAATTTGATTCTGGATGCAATCTATGAGTCTTCGCGTACAGGTAGTGAGGTTAAGCTGAACTGGAATTAGTCGAGGCTGGCAATAGGGTAGGTAATGGGCAAGCAAAGAACAGCCACAAAAGCAAGCAGAAAATAGCCAAAGAATTAGCAAACATTTGGAGGATGATCCGATGCTTAGAGGGTTAACAAGAGCAGGGCTTGGCAAGATCGAGAGCAACGAGCAATTCATAGAGTTAGCGGCAAAATATGGATTCCAAGCGGTCGATCTCGACGCTGTGAGCCTCGTAGAAACGCACACCGTTGCTGGTGCGCGGGAGTTGTTAGAGAGTCGCGGACTTGTCGTCGGGTCCATCGGTTTGCCCGTGGAATGGCGTACCACGGAAGAGGCATTCCGCGCGGGGCTGCCGAAGCTAGCCCAAGCCGCGGAAGCGGCAGCAGCGCTCGGCTGCACGAGCTGCTGCACCTACGTGCTGCCCTCCACGGACTTAGGGGCAGCGCACTTCATGGCGCTCGCGACGCGCAGACTGCGCACGTGCGCCCAAATCCTAGGCGCCTACGGCATCCGCCTAGGGCTGGAGTTCGTGGGTCCGCATCATTTGCGGACACAGTGGAAGCATCCGTTCATCTGGACACTCGATGAAACGTTGGATTGGATCGATGCGATCGGTGAGCGCAACGTGGGCTTGCTATTCGACGCGTACCACTGGTACACGACGGGTGGAACTGTCGCGGATATCGAGAAGCTCCGCGTCGAACAAATCGTGCATGTGCACATCAACGATGCGCCGGACGTGCCGGTGGAGGAAGTGCTCGACAACGGACGCGTGTACCCGGGCGAAGGCGTCATTGACTTGGCAGGCTTCCTGCAAGGCCTGCAACGTATTGGCTACACCGGCGCGGTGGCGCAGGAGATCTTGACGGCGGAAGCGCCGACGGATTCTCCGGAGAGCTTAGTGGAGCGGTCTAAGGCTGGTTTCGACAGGGTTTATGCCGCGGCGGGACTGTAAGGAAGTGAGAAGAGCGAATCTTTCGGGATTCGCTTTTTTTTTAGCTTTCATTTGCCTTGGCCGAACCCAATCCAATCTCAACACTCGCCTGAGCGTTCCGCCTAACCTTGAACCCCGTCCCCCTGGACTCTGAATCGCCAGCCCCAACTAACTAGAACTCAGCTCCATTGGACAAATCCAATGGATTGGTCTTAAAAGTAGCTAAATACTCAAATTGAGTGGATAAATCCACTCAAAACGGATAAAAAGAGGCCTTTTTGTACGTTTTGGGGTAACTTCAGTGGAAAAATCCAATGTAGAAGGAAATTTTGGCCTTATGGAAAGGAAAACACTGTATTTGTCCAATGGGGATGCTCTGGGGTCAGTCTGATGTGCAATTAACTGGATTTTCTCCAGCTAATTTCCGAGAAATCTGCGGTTTGAGACGAATAACTGGATTTTATCCAGTTATTTTTCGCGGTATTTAGCCTCTGCGCTGGATTGCCTTAAATTAACTACAGCAAATCCATCTAATCGCCTATTTCAGCTGAATCCGCCGAAATTAGCTGTAGTTTCTCCATCTAATCGGCAGTACCATCCACCGGAAGACACACTCCAAGGCGCTTCACCCCGCCAAGAGCATCCCCTTCGACAAAAATTCCTATAATTCGTCCCTAAAGTGTGACAAACTTCTCATGGAAACTCGGGTACGATTTTAAAAAAGCGAAAAGGAGATAAGATCATGCAAATTAAGAATAAACAGGATATCGGCCTGATTTTGGACAACTTTTCAAGCTTCGCGGAGTGGGATGCAGCAGGGAAGAAGCTTTACCTCGTTTTTGCCGATAAAAAACGTGGAGGTCAATGGACCCTAATGAACTACGAAGACGAACGCTTTAGTGTTCATGGCGTGGGGAAAGATTACGAGGATGCGGAAGAATCGTTTTTCGAGGAGCGTAACCAGGTTCTCTCCTTCCTGTGGGACAACCGTGCCGCGCTTAAAGCAGCGGTTGAAGCGAGCCAAGTCGTTTCCGCCTAGGAACCGATGCGAAGCAGCTTCGCGAATCGACAATGGACAAGCCTCCTTGAGGCTGTCCCGCAAAACGAACAACAGCCTGCGAAACCACCAACTACAATGTGGTGGCTTCGCAGGCTGTTTGCTTTTGAAAACGCCCTACGTACTCGGCGGCGTGCCCTCTTTCTGCTTATCCCGGTACTGACCGGGAGTGAGTCCTTCCTGTTTGCGGAAGGAGCGAATGAAATTCTGCGAGTTGTTGTAGCGCAGCTTCGAGGAGATATCCTTGATCGGCATATCGGTCTCGGAGAGCCATTTTTTCGCCATATTGAAGCGGTAGTTCGATAAGTAGTCACTGAAGGAGCAGTTCGTTTCTTTGCGGAAAATGCTGCTCAAATAGTTAGCATTGTAATGCAAGCGAGAAGCACATTCCTCGAGCGTTAAATCCGTGTCGTAATAATGCTGCACGAGATCGATGATTTTCTCGGAAATGTTATGGTACTGTGCATCCTGACGGTCTCGGTAAATCCGGATCAGCGGATGGATAACCTCGGTCCAGAACCAATCCTCGATCTCAGCCGTCGTATGCAGGCCGAGTACTTCTTCGAACAAAGAGCCTTTGTTCGGATGGATCTGATTCAAGGCGATGCCGGATTCCTGCATCATCATCAGCAGGTTGTTCAGCAGCCGCGCTAACGGGATCTGGTACTCCTGCGGCGATAGCGGCGCCGCGAAAACAGCCTGCAGCAGCTGCTTCAGCAGCTCGCGGGATTTATCCTTTTCGGCTAGCTTAATGCTGTCGATCAGATCGTTTTCCAAAGGCTTCGGATAATTCAAGTTCAGGTAATGCTTCCCGGAGTTAATATTCTCATATTGAATAATGATGCCTTCTCCGAGCTTGATTCGGTGCTTCAGCGCCTCAAGTCCCTCTTTGTACGCTAGTGCCATCTGGGTAAAAGCATGAATCGGCAGGGAAATACCGATGGAAATATGCAGCTTCAAGTAGTTGTAAATATGCTGCTGAACCTGTTCCGTTAAGCTGTATACCCTTGTACGGAAGTCACTGTCTACCGAGTCCGCGCTGCCGATCAACGTAACGATGGTTTGATCAATCAGGATCGGCGCTAAGCGCTGTTCCGAAGGGATGAGCTCCTCCAGCATATTGTGCACGGCAAAAAGCAGCAGCTCCATATCCTTTTTCTCATAGCGAGTATGGTCGATAGCATCGATTTGGATCGTGATGACAGACATCGTTTTCCAAGAGTCAATATGTTCGGTGTAGCCGAATTGGGCAAGTTGTTCTAACAACTCCGCCGATTTAATATGTCCCTGAAAAGCCTTGATGAGGAAGAAAGTCCGCACTTGACCAATGTGTTGGTGGACTTCTTTTTCCAGCTGCGACTTGGATTGGAACAAGGTATGCACATGCTCGCTGATCATCTGAAATTCATTGGCTTTGCGCTTCTGATTGCCCGTCACTAAGCCCCCGATTTGATTCAGAAGCAGCTGGATAGGTGAATACATTTTACGCGAAACGAGCCAAGCTAGCACCAAGGCAAGAAGCAGCATCAGGACGCAGATGTAGATCGTATAGGTTCCGATTTTGCTGGACTCCTTAGTCAAGCTGTCGATTGAAGTCAATGATAAGTAGGTCCAGTTGTTCAGATTCGAACGCAAGAAGGTAACGGAATAAGGTTTATCGTGAATGCTGGAGCGGAACTGTCCGCTTCCTTCTTCAAGCGATTTAAGGTCAGTCAGACCTGCCGCAGTGATTGGTTTTCCGATCAGACCGGGATCCCGATTCATCACAATCCGCTGCTGTTCATCGATGATGACAATGTCATCGGGGTGTTCGGAGTCACTTTGAATCATATCCTGCAAGGAGCAGGCGGGAATATTCGCTATGGCCAGGCCGTATTTATCCAAGCCGGTTGTCGGAAGCTTTTTGACTAGCGAAATACTATACTCACAGGTCACGCTTCGCGCATTTTCTTCCGTGTAGAACCACTCCGAAGGATTCAGGGTCCACGTACTGTTATCTTGCGCGTTCATCAGCGAGATCAGTTTATCGGCAAACGGATAGTTGTCAAAACGGTAAAGGCCTGAATTTTTGATCATCCAATTCTGCTTCGCGTTAATCAAGAGCACATCTTCGAGCCTCGTGTCAAAAGATTGCATATACCGAATTTCACTGCGCAAATCATCGTACATCATGAAATCGGTTACAGTCAGCGGCATTTCCATCGCCTTCTTGAGAACAGTGGAATTGATGACCTGATTTAGTGTATGGTTGACAGTGGTTAACTTCTGCTCTACATTAGAGTTAATTTGGGTGATTAACTGCATTTTACCTTCGTTTACATTTTTCTGGATTTCACTAGAGGATGTCACGAAGGCAAAAGCGCCGATAAAAATCACAGGCAGCGTGCTGAGCAGGAAGCTGAATATCGTCATTTTGCTAAGAAAACTTAAAGAGCGCATCGCATCCAACACCTTATCTATTCGAAGAATCATTCGTCAGACTATCTATGTATTGTAGTCAAGAGTGCAGTTTAGATCAATAATCATCTGCAAATGGGATAATCATTATCTCATATTTACTGTTAAAAAACACTTGTGTAGCAAGGGGGAATTAGCTTGAGAAGTGGTTTATTTGGTGGGCGGCTCAAATGGACAGGACGGATGATAATAGCTCTGAACATCCTTATGTTGATAAGTGCTTGTCAGAACGAAAATACGCCAATAGTGAAAGAAGAGAAGGGGACTAGACCTGTTATCTCCATTATGGCACCTCTTCATTTTCCGCATCCGCCAATTCCAGAGCTTGTACAAGCGATTGAGAATAAGACGCAAACGAAGCTGGATTTGAACTGGGTTCCGGATGGTATTTATACAGATAAAATGAATACAGCCCTCACGACGAACTCATTGAAAAAAGCGACTTATGTCAAATATACGGACTATATGCTGATGAAAAATTCGATCCGTTCCGGCGCATTCTGGGATATTGGACCTTATTTGGCAGCGTATCCGAATTTGAAAAAGCTGAATAAAGAGATTTTGGGTCAAGCGGCCGTTGACGGCAAAATTTATGGCTTATACACCGAGCGTCCGTCCTCTCGGCAGGGTATTATTATTCGTGAAGATTGGCTGAATAATCTCAAGTTGAAGAAGCCAACGAATCTGAATGAATTGTATGAAGTGCTCAAAGCATTCACATATGGGGACCCTGATCGTGACGGGAAAGACGATACGATAGGGTTAACGGATCGCAATGATTTGGTATTCGGCTCATTCAAGACAATAAGCTCCTACTTTGGAACACCGAACAATTGGGGAGTTTCCGCTGGAAAGCTCGTTCCGGAATTCGAAACACAGGCATATGTAGACACGATGAATTTCATGAAAAAGCTGTATGATGAGAAGCTGATTAATTCGGATTTCGCCGTGACAAGCAAAGAAGTGCAGCGGGATAAGTTGATTCGCGGCACGGCCGGCGTGTACATCGGCAGTATGCAGGATGTGCAGCGTCTTTCGGATGAGGCGCAGTTGGTAAATCCCGAGGCAAGGTTAACACTCGTGAATCATATTGAAGGACCGCAGGGATTTCATATTTGGTCTATTCCTAATTATAGTGCCTTATATCTGTTCTCCAAAAAGGCGATTAGAACGGAAGCGGAACTGAAGCAGATGCTGCAGTTTTTTGATCGGACGATGGATAAGGATATCGCTAATCTGATGAAGTACGGCTTGGAGGGACGGCATTATACGGCCAAGAATGGGCAAATTCAGCTCTCCGAGGAGACGTCGAAAATTCGCGTCAATGAGGTCAACGCGCTGTATGCGCTGATGATCGCTGATCTGAACAACCCGAACGTAATTCCCGTTGTGGAAAGCGAATCGTTGTCCCAGCTGGCAGATACGCTTAGCTTGGATAATGAGAAATATGTCGTCAAGGATCCGACACTAGGTCTGGAGTCAAAGACCTATGATGAGCGAGGTGTCGAATTGTACAAAATCATCTCCGATGCGACATATAACTACATTTTAGGCAAGTTAGATAAGGCGGCTTTCCAGCAAGAGATCGAGCGTTGGAAGCGCGGCGGCGGGAATCAGATGATACAAGAGTATAATGAGGCGTATGCGAAGAAGGGCTGATGGCCGAGGTTGAGAGAGTAAGCTGTGGGTCGACAGTAGACCAGTAAGAGGTACTGTCGCAAAATGTGGCGTCTAATGAGCGACAGTATGGCGGTATAGGCCTCTCCCCCGTGCGAAATTTGAGCGGATTTTGGCGAATTCAGATGGAGTTTTTCCATTTAATAGAGTACTGAGCTTAGGTAGAAGAATAATAGAGGATGGTTAATTATGGTTGTGATCCTCGCGACATGGGATGAAAGAAGTACAGTTGTGCGGAATTATTATAGGGCACTGGTCGTAGTTGGTCAGATGTCACTCGATACCTGAGTTGTATTTTCGACTCTGGAATAATCCAAAAGTTATAGGCCGTTTAAGTGCATCGCGCACTTAGGCGGTCTTTTTCGTGCCTTAAGCCCCAACCGCGGCTTTAAAGGCTTCCCCAATAATCATCTCCCCACCCGATAATCATCATCTCACATCCCGCGTTAGACGTGAGTTATATGAGTAAATGATTGTATCGGTACCTAGTTACGACCGTGTAATGTGTGAGTTGTAGCACACAACATTTTCACGGAGGTCAAACCGATATGAAGAGAAATTTAGTCACGATTCCACTAAGCGTACTTCTCGTTTCCAGCTTTGCTTTGGCAGCATGCGGAGATAAAGAAACGCCTGCATCAACAACGGCAGCAACAACAACAGCGGCTGCGGCAGCAACGCCGAAACCGACAGACAACACGCCTACAGCGATTACGATCATGGCACCACTCAATACGGCACAGACTCCTCCGGATACCATTATCAAAGAACTTGAAAAGCTGACGAACACGAAGCTGACGTATCAATTCTTCCCGGCAGACACGTATGAAGAGAAGCTGAATACGACTTTCGCAACTGGCGCACTGCCACAAGCGACGTATTTGAAAAACCAAGCGACGTTCATTCAAATGAAATCAGCAATCCGTGACGGACAGTTCTGGGAGATCGGGCCGTTATTGAAAGACTTCCCGAACCTGAGCAAGCTGAAATCCACAACGAATGATAATACGAAAGTCGATGGCAAATTGTACTCCTTGTACCGCGGTGTAGACATTGCACGTCAAGGTCTTATCTACCGTAAGGACTGGGCAGATAAATTGGGTCTGAAGCCTCCTGCTAATCTAGATGAATTGTTCGCTATGGCGAAAGCATTTACAGAAAATGACCCTGATGGCAACGGCAAGAAAGATACGATCGGATTAACAGATCGTAACGATCTCATTTACGGTGCGTTCAAAACTATCGCTGCTTGGCAGGGTACACCGAATAACTGGGGCGTAAAAGACGGCAAGCTAGCTCCTGAATTCATGTTCCCGCAATATGTAGCGACGATGGATTATTTCAAGAAAATGCGTGATGGCGGATACATCAACAAAGATTTCGCAGCAACAAGTAAAACGGATCAACAAAAGTTGTTCACTGCGGGTACAGCAGGTATGTACATCGGAGCGATGACGGATGTAACGACACTGAACAAGGATTTGGTCAAAAACGTTCCAAACGCAGTAGTTGATGTTCACAGTATGGTTGCTGGACCTGATGGCAAATTCGCACACTGGGCACTACCTGGATTTGCAAACGTAGTTCTATTCCCGAAATCCGCGAATAAAACGGAAGCTGATCTTCGTAAAGTACTAGCTTACTTCGACAAAATGATGACACCAGAAGTAGCGAACATGGCAAACTGGGGTATCAAAGATAACCATTACAGCCTAACTGATAACAAAGCGAAGAAGCTGGACGATGAGAAATGGACACGCGAAGTGAAGCCATTCACAGATGCAGCGATTGGTGATGAAGATACGTCCGGTAGATACTTGGGTATTCCAACGATCCCTGCACAAGGAAAAGCAGACGAGTTGAAAATCGCGAACCTGAAGTTCGCTGTTCAAGACCCAGTAGCTGCGCTTGATTCCAAAACAAACCTTGAAAAAGGTGTTCAAGCGCAAGCCGTTATCACTGATGCAACGAACAAATACATCTACGGAACAATCGATAAAGCAGGCTTTGATAAAGCAATTGAAGATTGGAAAGCTCGTGGCGGCAGCAAAATCATCGAAGAATACAACGCGCTTAAAAAGTAATTCAGCAACAAAGTGTCTGACTAGTCAAGGCGAGAGGGCTGCTTGCATCGCGGCAGTCTTCTCCTTTTAAGGAAAGGAAGAAGTCCTATGCAAGAAGTGAATGTTTCGCAACGTGTTGTCGCTAGGAAGTCAAGCAGTGAACTGAGCAGACGTCTTTGGAAAAATAAATGGATTTATGTCATGTTGCTGCCAGGGATTTTGTACTTTATCGTTTTCAAATATATCCCGATGTACGGATTGATCATTTCCTTCCAGAACTACAAGCCGTTCAAAGGTGTTACCGGGAGTGAATGGGTCGGTTTGGAGCATTTCAAGCGCTTGTTTACAGAGCCGGATTTCCTGAACATTTTGAGCAATACGTTAATCTTGTTCGGTATGAATCTCTTGTTCTATTTTCCGATTCCGATTATCTTGGCGCTCATGTTGAATGAGGTTAGAGGAGATCTGTTTAAGAAAGTGTTTCAAACAATCGTTTACCTGCCTCACTTTATGTCATGGGTTATTATCGTCTCCATCAGCTTCGTTATGTTGACCATGGACGGCGGTATTATTAATGAGTTGATTTCGTATTTCGGCTTAGAAAAAGTGAACTTCTTACTGGCGCCAGAATGGTTCAGACCGATTTATATTTTACAAGTTATTTGGCGTGAAGCAGGTTGGGGAACGATCATTTATTTGGCGGCGATTGCTTCCATTGATCCTGGGTTGTATGAAGCTGCTCGTATGGATGGTGCAGGACGATTTAGACAAGTGTGGCACATTACGCTGCCCGCGATCCGAAGTGTCATTATTGTTTTATTAATTTTGAAAATTGGTGCGGTTCTCGAGCTCGGTTTTGAACATGTGTATTTGCTTCTTAACTCCATGAACCGAGAAGTTGCCGAGATCATTGATACTTATGTATATACAGCGGGTCTTAAACAAGGGCAATTCAGCTACAGCGCAGCGATTGGTTTGTTCAAATCATTCATTGGACTTGTACTGGTGATGCTAGTGAATCGGATTTCCAAGAAAATGGGTGAAGAGGGCGTTTACTAAGCCCTGTAAGCGCAAAGCAGCTAGGAGGTTGAAGTCGTGGTAGAAGATAAAACATTAGCCGGCAGAATGTTCGGTATCATCAACTATTTGTTATTAACCATCATCGGATTGATTACGATCATCCCGTTCGTGCACGTGGTGGCAGGTTCCTTCACGACGAGTGCGGAAATGGCGACTAAGAAATTCGTCCTCATTCCGACGGATTGGAGTATCGAGGCATATCGCTTTATTTTTTCAACGAATACCATATTTAAAGCCATGGCGGTCTCGATTGGGACGACGGTTATCGGCACAGTGATCAGTATGTTCATCACAGCGTTGATGGCTTACGGTTTGGCACGCAGAGATGTGGATGGACGTAAAGTTATCATGTTCCTCGTTGTTTTTACAATGCTGTTTCATGGCGGCTTGATCCCGACGTTTCTCGTAGTAAAGGAGCTTGGTATGATCGACACCTACGCGGCGTTGATTCTTCCAACAGCAGTCAGTGCATTTAACTTAATTATTTTGAAAAACTTCTTCCAAAACATCCCTGAAGGGCTCGAAGAGTCGGCGAAAATCGACGGCTGCAGCGACTTCGGTATCCTATTCCGTATCGTTCTGCCATTATCGATGCCTGCGATTGCAACGATCTCGTTGTTCTACGCGGTAACGTATTGGAACACGTACTTGAGTGCGATTCTTTACATCAATGAAAGTGCCAAATGGCCGATTCAGGTCTTGCTTCGCCAAATTGTCGTCCTTGCCAGCGGTTTGGACGTGAGTTCGGACTTGGACAACGCGACACCGCCACCGGCGCAGTCGATCAAGATGGCTGTTATCGTCGTAGCTACGATTCCGATTCTGGCTGTGTATCCGTTCTTGCAGAAGCATTTTGCTAAGGGTGCGATGATTGGATCCATCAAGGGTTAATAGGTGTATGAACAGGACGTTACAACACATAAGCGGGGAAATGCGCATGACAGATGGGGAAAATCAGAGACAAGAATCACAAGATATGAGACAAGGTCAGGATCAACGTGCGGAGATTGATCAACTTCTTGCAGAGATGGATCAATTGTTTGATGGTTTTGGAGCGTGGCTTGGCGGGCAAAGGGATGCGGAGAGCGGAGGGTTTTACTATGCCGCAAGCTCCAGACGAATGCCAGGAGGCGCTCCTGATATTGAATCCTCCGCACAAGCTTTGAACATTCTGGAACGCTGTGGTTGGCTGTCTGATATGCCAGTGGAAATGAAAGACGGAAGTATCCGTTTCTTTCAAGGTAAGCAGGAGACATCGTCAGGCTACTTCTATGATGAGAATCCGTTGATGCGTGAAGATGAAGTGATGGTTGCCCGCGCCATTTCGTATAGCTTGAATGCATTGCGCAAGCTTGGCGGGTATCCGCTTCATGCATTGCCTTATGAGGCGCAGCAAGCGCCAGCCTATATGTCTTCACCAGAAGACTATCTCGATTGGCTGGAATCGGTTGAGCTGACGAACAGCTGGCGAGGCTGCGATCGCCTTTCAACTTCTAGCGTGTATGTGAGACAAGTCGAGCCTGAGAGCATCAGAGCTGCCTTCGTGCAAACGGCGTTTAATTTCTTCGCTAATAAACAGGATCCTTTTACCGGTTTATGGGGGGAAGGGTCCTATTATGTGCGGATCTCAGGCACGTTCAAGCTGCACATTTTCTATGACCATTTCAACGTGCCGCTGCCAAGAGAGGAACGAATTTACCAAAGTATCCTCTATGCCTTAAGGCATGAGGAAGCGGTTGACATGTGCTATATTCGTAATCCGATTCACTTATTGTCCTACATGAAGCTATCCATTCCGCCTGAAGATTTGCGAGAAATCATAGCCATTACATTAGCAAATATGAAGCGTCTGCTTCGTACAGACGGGGGCTTCTCCCGTGAACTGGCCCACTCTCCAACAGCGCCTAATGTGGCGCAGGTGAAGGAAGGCGAATATTACCCCGGCATGCCGAAGGCTGTCCATATCGGGGGAGGCGAAGTGGAAGGCGATATGAATGCCGGCACACAAGCTTTGTTGATTCGTTCGGTTTGCTATCAGTTAGCTGGCAAAAAGGCGCCTGCTCTGACAAAAGGGCTGATTTTCACAGCACTGGATAGAAATTGAAACGTTTTAATCTACTATTTTCCAATAGGAAAGGGGAACCTCATCGTGGCTCCTGTTCAGACCAAAACACCACTGGAGTGGGCACAAGCTGCCTGTGACTCGATCATAGACAAGCATACACCGATGGAGCTGCCACCAGCAGGGCGTTGGCATTATCACCAAGGCGTATTCCTTTGCGGCATGGAAATGCTTGCGGAAGCAAGACAGGATAATCGCTATGACGCGTATATCCAAGGATATGTCGATGGTCTAGTCGACGACAATGGCAGTCTCTACTTCGCTCGCGATGAGCTCGACGCGATGCAAGCAGGGCTGCTGCTGTTCCGCATAGAACAACGCACAGGCCAGCCCAAGTACCGCGTTGCTGCGGATAAACTGCGCAACCTGCTAAAAACCTTGAACCTCACCTCTGAAGGCGGGTTCTGGCACAAAGACAAATACGCCAACCAAATGTGGTTGGATGGTTTATACATGGCCGGTGTCTTCTCGCTGAAATACGCGAACGCCTTCGGCGAAACGAACTTGCGCCAAACCGTGCTGCACCAAGAGCAGCTGATGCGCAAGTACATGAAAGATGAGCACACGGGTCTGCTGTACCATGCGTGGGATGAAAGCCGCCGCATGCCGTGGGCGAACCCTGAAACCGGCTGTTCGCCGGAATTCTGGGGACGTTCGCTCGGTTGGTACGGCCTAGCCGTCTCGCAATTCCTCGACGAATTGCCGGCTGATGAGCCTGGGCGTGAAGCGCTGGTGAAGTCGCTGTGCGAATTCGTATATACGATCATCCATTATCAAGACGCGAAAAGCGGGCTCTGGTATCAGGTGGTCGACAAAGGTGATCAGCCGGATAACTGGCTAGAAAGCTCCTGTACAAGTTTGTTCGTCTACACGATTGCCAAGGCCGTTAATCTCGGAGTCGTTGGCCGTGAATGTGCGGAAGCAGCTGTGAAAGGGTATGAAGGCTTGCTGCGTACGTTGAAATTTGACGATCAAGGGAGAGTTATTCTGCCGCTGATCTGTATTGGTACATCTGCGGGAGACTATGAGAACTATGTAACGCGACCAACAAGTGAGAATGATCTGCATGGTGTGGGAGCTTTTGTCATGGCGTGCGTTGAAGTTGAGGCATTGAACAAGTAAGGATTCGAAGGAGCAACCTATGGCGATATATAACATAACGACGTTCGGCGCTGTTGGTGATGGCGAAACCGATAACACGCAGGCGATCGCAGCAGCGATTGAGACCTGCTCTCTAAATGGCGGTGGAACGGTATTCGTTCCAGCTGGGACGTATCTCACGGGCCGGATTGAGCTGTGCAGTTACATGACGTTGGAGCTTGAGACAGGCTCAAAGCTGATGTTTATCAATGAGTTCGACAAGTATCCGCTAGTACAGACGCGCTGGTCAGGCTACGAATGCTACGGGTACTCCCCGCTCATTTATGGGAGAGGCCTGAAGAAGGTGTCTATCAAAGGTGACGGTATTATTGATGGGCAAGGCAGAGCTTGGTGGCAGGCTTATCGCGAGATTCGCAAAGGCGGCACGATGGACTCCGCTCAGACGCAAGAGTTGAAGGTGAAGAACCAAGCGTTGCGGGAAACCGTGAAGAGCAACATTGTAGAGTGGTCTTCCCAATTCCTAAGGCCGCCGCTGTTACAGTTGATCGATTGCGAAGGCGTTAGGCTCGAAGGTATCACCTTGCAAAACTCCCCTTTCTGGAATACACATCTGGTCTATTGCACAGATGTTCAGCTTCAAGGGGTTTCGATTAAAAATCCGAATGATACGCCAAATGGCGACGGACTGGATATCGATTCTTGCCAAAATGTTCGTATTTCCGATTGCTTCTTCGATGTTGGCGATGATTGCTTGTGCATCAAATCCGGCATCGATGAAGATGGCCGACGGGTGGGCAAGCCTTCAGAGAATATCGTGATTACCAACTGTACGATGCTAAGAGGACATGGCGGTGTCGTGCTTGGCAGCGAGATGGCTGGCGGTATTCGCAACGTGGTCATTTCCAATTGTATTTTCACAGGGACAGATCGTGGCATACGGATGAAAACGAACCGCGCCCGCGGTGGTTATATCAAGAATATTTTAGTCAGCAACATTTATATGGAAGATGTGTTCTGTCCGTTAACGATTAACTCGTTCTATCGGCACGGCGTTGACGAAAGCAATCCGTTGATCAGCAGCCCGGATGCTGTTCCGGTAACCGAAAGCACGCCTGTAATCGAACACATTCGGATACATCAAGTAACTGCGAAGCGGACTCGCGCCGCTGCTGGCTTCCTCTACGGATTACCGGAGATGCCGATTCGTGACGTGCAGCTATCTCATGTCCACATCGAGATGACGACAGATCCTTCAGAGATGGGGGACGAGCCAGATATGGTGAGAGAGAAAATCATCATGGCTGGCGACGGTATGCTGTGCAAGCATGTAGCGGATTTGGAGCTTCACAATGTGCGCATCGAAACCCGGCAGGGTCCTGCTCTTCGTTTAGAAGATGTGAAAGGCGTCGACGTTCACTCGCTTACGATGAAGGGGAAACATGCCGCGACGTCGGTTGTGCGTGTGACTCGCGCAGAGGAGTTGTACTTCTCAGGAAGGCAGTCTACGGAGCCAGGATATTTGGAAGAAGTGAAAGAGACTGTTCGTTCGCTGGATTGACTTATGGAGAAAAGGACGCCAAATGGCGTCCTTCATCTAAATTAATAAAGTAAGCGTATACAATAGCAAGTATATGGAGGAATGTTTCTTGAAAAAACAAAAACGGTTGTTGGCAACAGTCTTGTCATTAGTTTTATTATTATCGATGATTCCTTTTAGCGGATCCGCTGTAGCGGCTGTTGGGGCGGCGTGGACACCAAGTATATTTGGATCAAATACGGCTGCTGACAGAAATTCCATAACAACAAATTCAAATGGGTCAGTTACACTAAAAGCTGTTAACGGAGGGAAAATTGATGGTTCGAGCGAGGGGCTGGCTTTTTACTATAAACAGATAAACTTATCAACTGATCCAGACTTTGAGATCCGTACGAAAGCAAAAGTAGTGAGTTTTACCAGTCCAACTAATAGCAACCAATCCCAAGCCGCTTTTGGGTTAATGGTCAGAGGGAACGTCGGTTCTAATGGATCAGGATCAACTATAACATCTAATTTTGTGGCAGTCGGTGGAGTTGGAGTTAATCCAGTCGCTGCTACAGCCACTGTTCCAGGCACTCCTGTTTCTTCCGTTACACAAGTCGTTTACAAATCAGGTACTCAGCTGAGTAAATTGCCTGCTTTTAAAACTGTCAATGATCCTATTGATGGTGAAGAATATGATATTTCGATTAAAAAATCAGGAAATGCCTATAAATTAATGGTCAATGGTGAAAGTCAAACCGTATCTCTTGATTTATCTACAGCATATGCAGGCTTATTTGTAGCCAGAGACGCTGAAATCATTTTTAGTGATTTTGACATTATCGTGGATACTCATGCAACACCTAGTGGAATTACACTAGACACGACTTCTATGAAGAAGCAGTATTTGAAGGATCAAAGCCTTGATACAACTGGTTTGATAGTAAAATCAGTAACAGGAGCCGTGTATGAGGAACTATCAAAGAATGACTATATAATTACAGGATTTGACAGCAGCAAAGTTGGGGCAAATACAATTAAAGTGAACTATAAAGGTGCAACAAAAACGATTGATCTCATTATCTCTCCTTTATCTGTTGCTGCATTGGATTTGACAAACCTTCCTGCTAAAACTGTCTATTACACAAATGATCAATTTGATCCAGAAGGTTTAGTAGTTACAGCTGGATATGATTCAGGTATTAGAGCTGATATTAAAAGCGATAAATACACAATATCGATTCCGAATGCAACAGTTACAGGTTCTACTTATACGTTCGACACACCGGGGACAAAAACCGTTACTATTAGATCAACGGAGACTCCTGCAAAGACTACAACATTTAACGTGACTGTGAAAGATGCACTGCTTACTGGTTTGGAAATCACACAACCACCGCAAAAAACGCTTTATTATCTGGGTGATCCTTTCGTTCCTAACGGGATGGTTGTATATGCGAAATATAGTGATAATTCGAGAGTAAGACTTATGAATAACGAATATACCGCTGTACTCGATACAACCACTGCTGGTTCGAAGCAGGTTATAATTTCGTACAGAGGACAACAAACTTCTTCCAACGTTACGGTTAAAGAAAAAGTATTAACAGGGATTAAAGTTAACCAAAATCCATATCCCAAAACTACTTATCTAGTCGGTGATGGATTGAACACTGTCGGATTAAGTGTGTATAAAGTTTACGATAATAAGGATGAAGAACTTTTCTCGAGCACGAGCTATGATATTGATTCTTCCAATTATAATAAGGATATCGCAGGAACGTATAATATCCGAATCATTCCTAAAAATACAAGCATTGCGCCAATTTCATATAAAGTTGCAGTAAGAGAACCTGTGCAACCTCAATGGAAAACAATAAGGTTTGGACAATCCACATCGGATGAACTTAATACGGTGACGGTAACTAATGCAGGCTTATCAAATGAAAGCATTGCTGTTAAAGCTTTAGCTAAAGAAGCCGAAAGTAAATATGGCGGTAAAATTACCGGTGATCACGATGGTATAACCTTCTACTACACCGAACTTGATGCCGTTCAGGATAACTTTGTCTTATCCGCAACTATTAATGTTAACACATTTGCTAAAACCCCGTACGATGGCCAGGAATCTTTCGGAATAATGGCTAGAGATGCAATCGGAGCCCCTGGTGATGCCAGTGTATTCGCTTCTAATATTGCCGCGATAGGTGGATACAGTGGCGGAACAACTAAGCCGATAGGAACTCAGCTATTTGTCAGAACAGGTGTCACTTCTAAGGATGGTACAGGCAGCAAAGGGATTCAAAGTACCATATTAGATACTACACCTACAAAACCTGCAGGAACTATCATACTTACACTCACAAAAAATAACAGTGGTTTTACTGGGAAACTGAACAGTGGTAATGCAACACAATACTTTGTTCCAGACATCATGAACGTTCAAGATTCTAAAATGTATGTAGGTTTTTATGCAGCTCGTCTTGCATCGATTGATGTAAGCAAAATTGATTTAAAAGTAACAGCAGCAGAAGCTGATGCTCCAAAAGTTGAAGGCCCCAAAGAAAAGGTTGAACCTGATTTTCAGTTTCTATCATTGGATAAAACTTCAAAGACTGACTATGATTTAACATATAAGCCTACTGTGAACGGTACAGTAACGATCAAAAAGGGTGAAGAAGTGATCGCGCTAGATCAAACCGTTGAAGCTGGGAAAACGATTACGTTGAAAACTTCGGTTGCTGGAAACGCAACTACGAATTTTAGCGCTACATTTTTGCCAGATGATACACAGCTTCTAACATCATATAGCAGATTAGTGAAAACATTCTCTGTAACGATGAAAACGTTAGGTCAAGGCGGAGACATTTATGTATCACCAACGGGTACGAGTGCGGGTACAGGCTCCATCAGCAGTCCGCTTGATCTTGACACGGCTATCGCTTATGTAAGCGCGGGTCAGAAAATTATTATGCTAGATGGAAAATATGTTCGCAAGTCCAAACTAGACATTAAGAAGGGGAATGACGGTACAGCCAATGCCAAGAAATCTCTCATTGCGGCTCCGGGTGCAAAACCTGTCATAGATTTTTTCAGAAAATCCGAGGGCGTTGTTTTGAGTGGGAATTACTGGCATGTGAAAGGAATTGATTTTAAACGCACAGCTGCCAACACGAAAGGCTTTACGGTAGGTGGAAGTTACAACATCGTTGAGAGCAGCCGATTCTATTCGAATGGTGACACGGGACTACAGATCAGCAGCACAGATGGATCCTCGGATAAAACGACATGGCCGTCGTACAATCTGATATTGAACAATGAATCCTTCGATAATATAGATCCATCTAATAATAATGCCGATGGTTTTGCGGCAAAACTGACATCGGGCGTAGGCAATATTTTCAGAGGTGATATCTCTCACAATAACATTGATGACGGTTGGGATCTTTATACTAAAGTGGGTTCAGGTGCGATAGGCGCTGTAACGATTGAAGATAGCATCGCTTATAACAATGGTACATTAACGAATGGCAAAGTAGGTGAAGGAGACAAGAATGGCTTTAAGCTTGGTGGTGAAGGCATTCACGTACCTCATATCATTCGAAATAGCATTGCTTTCGGCAATGGTGCGATTGGTTTTACAAGTAATAGTAACCCGGGTGTCAGAGCTGAAAATAATATTGGCTTTAACAATGCCAAAGGCAACTTAAGCTTTACAACGTATTCAGGCATACCTACTGATTTTGCAATTAATGGTTTTGTATCCTATCAAAAAACGGTATCTGTCAAAGATAATTTCCCAGCGGAATTAACAGCCAACAATAACTACATGTTTGACGGTTCCAAATCCGCTAACAAATCGGGTATTCAGCTTACAGGTGCAAACTTTACAAGTTTAGTACCGGTTGAATCGTACACGAGAAATGAAGACGGCAGCATAATCTTGGGAACCTTCCTTCAATTTATCGCACCGCTTTCTGCACCGACAAGCTTGACTGCCGGAGCAAGTGACGCAACAGCGATTTTAAGTTGGCATACGGTAACTGGTGCTACTTATTATAACGTTTATCGTGGAACGACTGAGAATGGCTCGTATGAAAAAATTGCAACAAATGTTACGAGTGCAACTTATACAAACAGCGGATTAACTAACGGCATGACTTATTATTACAAGGTAACAGGTGTGAACGCTTTAGGGGAAGGTCAATATTCAAATCCAGCAAGTGTAGTGCCTCGTGAATCAAATGACAAGTCACCTGGAGGTTATGCACCTGCTGCTCCAACAAACAACGATGGCGGCGTGCAAGTGTTAATCGCACCAGTTAATCAAACGATCAACGGGAAAACCGTAGCGGTAGTTACGGTGGATGGAAGTACGCTCAGCAAAGCCTTTGATGCACTCAAATCCAAAGAATCCAAAGATCAAAAAATTAATATTGAAGTAAAGAGTAGTGAAGGAGCGGCTAAGGTTCAGATTGAAGCTAACGCCTTGTCGGCAGGTATGAAAAATGCCCCAGATACGGTATTATCCATTAAAAGTAATGAAGTTACTTACAATCTTCCTGCCAAGTCTTTGGATCTTACGAATCTAGCTAAAACGCTAGGTACCGACGTAAGCAATGTGAAGATTAATATCACTATTGAAAAAGTAACCGGCCCAACAGCGGATCTGATTAACGCTAAAGCCAAACAAGCAGGGTTATCACTTCTTTCCGGTGCAGTTGATTTTACCATTACTGCGGAAGGCAATGGTAAGACTACAACAGTGAACGATTTTGGAAATACTTACGTACCTAGAACGATTACTCTTGTTCAAACCGTAGATTCCAATCAGTTAACTGCCGTAATGTACAACCCTGAAACTGGGGAGATGACTTTCGTTCCTGCGATTTTTACAACAGTGAATGGCAAGACAGAAGTTACGATCAAGCGTCAAGGTAACAGTATCTACACCGTCGTTCAATCTTCCAAAACATTCGACGACGTAAAAGGTCACTGGGCGAAAGCGGATGTGGAATTACTTGCTTCTAAATTGGTCATTAAAGGAGTAAGTGACACCCAGTTCGCACCGAATTCAAACATTACTCGTGCCGAATTTGCAGCTCTGCTGGTTAGAGCACTTGGTTTGAAAGAGGAAGTTTCAGCAAAATTCACAGATGTACCTTCGAATAGCTGGTTTGCAGGGGCGGTTGGTGCATCTGCTAAGGCTGGTTTGATTGAGGGCTTTAATGATACTTCATTCAACCCGGATGAGCGCATCACGAGAGAGCAGATGGCGGTTATGATAACGCGAGCAATGAAATTTGCCGGTAAATCAGCTGTAGTTGACCTCAAGCAATTAGACAAATTTACGGATAGCAAGGGATTGAGTGTATGGTCTAAAGATGCAGTAGCCGGAGCGGTAAGTGCTGGAATTGTAAATGGCGTAACCGAAACGGAATTTGTACCAACAGCTCCAGCGACTAGAGCGGAAGCTGCGGTAATGCTGAAGAGATTCTTGCAATATGTTCAGTTTATCAATTAAATAGTTTTGGAGGACGTCCATCAGGGCGTCCTTTTTTTCATATTTCTTAAGTTACCAATCGTTCAACACAGGTGACGACTATGATAAAATAGAATAATAGATAGATCCATAGATTAAGAGAAATGTGAGATACAACACTTTCTAGATCAAATAGAAGCCCGTAAATAAGACAGATTAGGTACGGAGCGCAACATCAGGGGGTACAACAAATGAAACGAACGTTAGTAATAAGCGATATCCACGGCTGTGCGGATGAGTTTAAGGAATTATTAGATAAAGTAAAGTTCAATGCGGAAGAGGATCAACTTGTTTTGCTAGGAGATTATGTAGATCGGGGACCAGCTAGCCGAGAGACCGTGGAACATGTGATGCATTTGGTGCGTGAAAAAGGGGCAATTGCCCTCAAGGGGAACCATGATCAACGCTTTTTGGAAGTGATGGGTGAGACTGATTCCTTGACGGAAATGAAGTTTTTTGAGCATGGCGGTATTCAGACATTTCAAAGCTTCAGCGGTGTCAGGGACTTTGATTTGAAAACAGCGAAAGAATGCATTCGGGCCAATTGCAGCGAGCAACTTGCATTTTTACGGGATCTGCCGCTGTATCACGAGAATGATACGCATATCTTTGTACATGCTGGGCTAAATCCTGCCTATGCAGACTGGAAAACACAACCGGAGCGGGACTTTATCTGGATTCGAGCGCCATTTGTGCAACAGAAAACGGTTGTGAAGAAGCCTGTTGTATTCGGGCACACGACGACGAAGGATATACATGGGAAAGCGGATGTGTGGTTTGATACGGATAAAATCGGGATCGATGGCGGCTGTGCCTACGGTCTGCAGCTGAATCTTCTGGAAATTAAGGGGAAGAATCAATACAAGACATACTCCGTTGCTTCCAAAGGGAGCTGGAAATAGGAGCAAGAAATATCAAGAAGCGTAGTTCCTAATGGCGTAAACTGTGGTTAACAAGCTGAAGGAGGCAAATGATGGATACCACTTATGAGTCGCGGATTCAGATGACGCTGGATCATATTGAGGAACATCTATCGGGACCGCTGTCCGTGGAGTGCTTAGCCAAGGTAGCCTGCTTCTCAGCCTTTCATTTCCATCGTGTCTTCCAAACCATGGTGGGGGACGCTGTAATGGAATATGTTCGCAAGAGAAGATTAGCGAGAGCGGCTTATCAAATCGCACATACGGAGCAGAAATTGATCGATATTGCCTTCGATAATGGCTTTGGGTCCCCAGAGAATTTCACGCGGGCATTCAAAAAGGTGTTTCAACGCACGCCGCTTGCCTACCGCAAGCAAGGCATTCGACCGCCTAGCTATCCCAAAGTGAATGTGCTGGATCGGAAATTCAATCCCTATTTAGGAGGAATACGTATGAACTACGCATTGCAAACAAAACCTGGATTTAAATTGATTGGATATGAATTGAAGACCTCGTGCAAAGAGGGGCAAAATCTTCGGGATATCCCTGCTTTTTGGCAGAAATACATGCAAGAAGGGCTGGGGGAACACATCCCGAACCGCGTTCACACAGGGTTGCCGGTCGAGATTGGGGTCTGCGCGGATGTTGACTTGGAGAGCGGAGATATGACCTACATCATCGGGATGGAGGCGACGAGCTTCGAGAATGTGTCAGAGAATCTGGTGTGCCGTGAGTTTCCAGAGGCGAATTACGCCGTATTTACAACACCGAAGGTGACGCAGGATCAGTTTGTAGCATCTATTCAGAGTACGTGGAATACGATTTTCACGGAATGGTTTCCTCATTCAGGGTATGAGCATGCGGGGAGCGCCGAGTTTGAATACTATGATGAGCGCTGTAATTCTAGCTTGCATGAGCTTGTAGAGATGGATATTTATATTCCAATCAAAGCGAAGTAAGCTGGCGGAAATTGGGTAGGTGAAAGCTGTAACAAAGGAGGAATCATTTGTCACGGAAATGACATCTGAATTTCATCTCTCTTTAAGGTTCGCGGCCTATAATGAAATTCGACCCCCTTTTAAATATATATATACTTAAGACCCGCAGCCCGTTGCTGTGGGTCTCTTTTTTTGTGCGGAGACAGGAAAACGGTTTATTATTTTGGTGGGAGGGAAAGATGTACAGGATCAGTGAGTTCTCGGAAATGACGGGGTTAAGCAAAGATACGTTGCGTTATTATGCAGAAGTGGGGCTGCTCGAACCTGCTTCGATGATTTTTTGCAATCGGGGAAGGATGTAAATGCATGATCGAATGGAAAGAAGAAATTGTGATTAAGGCGGAGATTGAGAAGGTCTGGGCCTTATTTTCGGACAAAAATATCAAGAGAATTATGCCTAAAGTAGAGGAACATACGCTCATCGAGATGGGTGAAAGGGAAGCGGGGGCCAAGCATCAGCAGAAGTATCGAGAAGGCAAACGTGTGGAAACGTATATCGTTGAAACCTTAGCGTATGAAGATCAGGAGATCGAGAAACGAAAGACAATTAGCTTTGTATTAGGAAAGGCGTTTGATATCAAGCTTACGTTTAGGTTAGTTAAGATCGATCATGGGCATACGAAATTTATATATGAGGGTCACAATAGAGGTGTTAATTTTGTCGGAAGAGCGATGTTGAAGCTCGGTAGCGAGAAAAGCAACTTGAAAGTGGTGCATGAGTTTATGCAAAGGGTCGAACAAGAAGCGATGAAGCCCGAGTAGGGTTCAAATCAGGTTTAAATAAGAAAGCGTGCAGCCAGAGGCTTGCACGCTTCTTTTAACGAATTTAGGCCCTCTCTCGCTCCCGTCCACGCGTGCTTCTCACAACGACGAATATCGCCATGACGAGGAAGATGAGTGGCAGTACCGCGGTGCGCATTCCCTCGTGGGAGCGGATGTGGGTCAGCATGGCGCTAGCCATAATCATGGCGATAACGCCTGCGGAGAGGAGTGCAATCCGCGGGCGCCACAGGCCGATGATGAGCCCGATGCCGGCGACTAATTCAACGGCGCCAACGATATACATGAACTCTACACTGTATCCATAGGTTGACGTGAATATTTTCATTTGCAGGTCATGGGTAGACAGCTTCAAAATCCCGAACATGACATACGCTGCTGCCAATAAGATTTGAATGATGCGAGTCGTCCATGTCAATGCCAGAGCACCTCTGTTTGTTGGAATTGGTTATGTTAGCATGTGCAATCTAACCAATTTCATGCTGCTTAAAATGATACTGCTAGATAGCTCAGCGAGCCGACCTCATAGCTGCGGTGAATGATCTCGACAGGCCGACCAGGGTCGCCGCTGCCCATCGCGATGAATAGCGGAATGAAATGCTCGGGGCGTGGCACCGCCATCTTCGCATTCGGTGCTTCTGTGGCGTAGTTGAACAACGCCTCTAAGTTCTGAGCTTGCATGTTCGCAGCAAGCCAATCGTCAAAAGCAACCGCCCAAGCATCCGGCTCGGTAGCGTTCCAGTTCAACGCGCGCAGGTTGTGCACGGTGGCGCCGCTGCCGATGATCAGGATGTCTTCCTGATCGAGTCCACGCAAGGCTTCGCCGATCCGGTACTGTTCCGCAGGCGGCAGGTAAGGATTAACGGACACTTGAATGACAGGGCATTTAGGTGTCGGGAACATCCTTAACAACGGCACCCAAGAGCCATGATCTAGGCCGCGTGTGCGATCGAACTGAACGGGGATACCCTTCGCTTGAAAACGTTCCGCGATGGATTGAGCGAGAGCAACGTCACCTTTGGCGGGATATTTTAGTTGAAACAGCTCATCGGGAAAGCCGCGGAAATCATAGATCGTTTCGTACACATCATTGGTGGAAGATATGGTGAGTACTTCTGTTTCCCAATGTGCGGTGAAGATGACGATCGCTTTGGGTGAGAGCTTATTACCGTAATCGAGCAAAAATTGCGTACAAGCAGTATCCTGAAGAGCCATCATGGGTGAACCGTGGCCTACAAAAATCGGTGAAATCATAGATCACATCTCCTTTATATATCAGATGTATATTTACTTAAATATATTTAGTTACTTTATGTAACCAATGATACGCCAATGAATCAGTCTAGTCAAGTAAGTAAATTACTTTTTGTAAGCAAAAATGAGGTTGAAGTGAGAGTGAGGATTAGGGGGAGAGTAGGGAGCATATCTATCCAGTCCAGTATGGTTTCATATGCGACGGGGGTAGTGGATGCAATAAAATGGATTTTCTCCCGTTAATTTATGTGAAATGGGCCCCTGTAGAAGAATAACTGTATTTCCTCCAGCTAATTTCTTCGATTCTTGCTCAAAATGCCTAATTCGCTTGAATTAACTGCATATTTTCCATCTGTTTGGTAATTTCGGTCGATTACGCCATAATTAACTGGAGTTTTTCCAGTTATTCATCTCCCTGCGCCCGTGTTGCCCCTGCGCCCTGCCGCCGCCTCGCCTTCGCACCTGCGGTCTTACAACGCCAGTGGCTCTTGCCACGCCTATCGCCCCCGCACGTCCTCGCCGGAAAATGCAAATGAGCCTCCCAGAATGGGAGACTCTCTCGCTACAACTTCTATTTGTCCGGCTCCACAACCTCAAGAGGAGAGAACGTAAGCCCAGCTGCGTCATCTTCCTGTTCGACGAATCGTTTGAGCACATTGAGCTTGTTTTCCCAGTAGCGCTCATAAAAGGATAACCAACGTTTGAGCTCCATCAGCGGCTCGGCCTCCAATCGATATCGGGTTTCGCGGCCCACCTTGCGTTCCTTCACGAGACCTGCTTCGGCAAGAATGCGAAGGTGCTTCGAAACTGCCGTACGGCTCATTGGAAAATGACTGGAGATGACAGTGACAGGCATTTCCTGATCTCCCAGTAGCTGCAGCAGATGTCGTCGCGTGGGATCGGCTATGGCCTGGAAGACGTCATGTTTTTGCGCGGGAATGGCCATCTTAAGCCTCGATGTAAGCGGATAGCCTTTGGACGATGCCAGCCCAGCCTTGTGCCATAGTCTCGCGAACTGTATCATGCGGTTGGCCGAACTCGGTGACCTTGTCGATATCCCAGCCACCATGGGTGAGGGTGAATTCTGTTTTGCCATCTAGATCAGACAACTCAAAGGTCAGAAACCAGTCTTTCCCCCAAGAAAAGGATAAACGATTCGGGGGATCAAGCTCTGTGACCTTACAAGGGGATTTACCGAAAGGACCAGCCTCCAAATGGAATTCGTAACCGATTTCCGGCATGAAATTATTCGGCATGAACCAAACGCCAATGCCTTCAGAAGTGGCTACGGCATTCCAGACTTTTTGAATCGGCGCATTAAATATAAGTGTTTGTTTAATATCAGGTAGGGTTTGCATTTGATTTTCCATAGTAAAAGGCCTCCAGTGGCAGTATAGTTATTTACTTTTCACCTTACTCGTATGACGAAATCGCAGAGCGGACCATGTATCATCCACCGCGACATTGCTGACTGCTCGATAATCAGTTTGACCAGCAACTAACTCGAATAAGCTGTCTCGGTTAATATCCGTTTTGATCTTCGAGCTTTGCTTGGGATACGTAATCCAGAACAAGGCATCCTCGTTCAGAAGGGCAATCGCTTTATGAACCCATGCATCCACGTCAGCTGCTTGGTTAACAAAAAGCTGAACAAAATCATAAGTGCCACTCGGCTCCCCATCATCCTCGACACCGAGTTTATAGCCCTCGGGTGCTTGAAGGACGAGAGCGCGTCCTGTTTTATAGCGTAGTTTTTTCAGAAGTTCTTCCTGCATCAGATAATCTCCCTTCAAAAATAAAGCTCATCTACTTAGTTTTCCCGCAAAACCACTTTTCCATCGGCCCGTCAACGCGGAACCATTTGGTTACGCATCCTATTATACGAAACCATTTGGTTTCGTGTCAAGGTGTGTGCAAAAGCGTAACTTATGGGCAATATGGAATATTTTAAGCGGAACTGCTCAGAATAAAGGAAAGCTCTAGGTGGAGGGGATCACGCATGGCCATATGGGATCGTTTATTATTTTCCTATTCGCGGAAAATGGACAGAGAGCCTAAGCGGTTTGAGATACCTGCTCTAGATGACCTGATCGACAACAACGAGCCGTTATCATTAGCTCATATCCTAAACCAATTTGAGGATTGCGTCGATGTGTTTCATCGAAACATTCCGAATATCCAAGTTGATCTTGTCTATTTTCCGCATCTCATTGATCACACGCAATTGTCTCGGGAAGTGACAGATCCGTTATCTAATTTGCAAACAGATGATCTGAGCTCCATTTTGGAGCAGTCTCAATTTGAAGTATCGGATGACCCTAAGAAGATTGTTGTTGGGATCTTATCTGGGCAAGTTGCTATTTTTCATAATGAGAAGGTGTACCTCGTCTTTCTATATGGGCCCCAAGCAAGGAGCGTGGAGCAGTCCGAAACTGAGACCGTTATTACGGGGCCACATGATTCGTTTACAGAAACGGCGGGCACGAATCTTTCCTTAGTTCGAAGAAGGGTAAAGAGCTCCCATTTGAAAGTGATCAAACTAGAAGTGGGTGAAGTCACCAAAACCGTCGTATTTGTCCTGTATCTCAAAGGCATTGTGAACATGGACCTGGTAGACGAGTTTGTTCGTCGTATTCGAGGGATCGAGGTTGACGCGATCTATGATGGCAATATGTTCACACAACACATCGATGATGTACCGAATTCGTTATTTCCACAATTCTTACTTACGGAACGCCCGGATACCGCAGTTTCCAAATTAATATCAGGGAAGATTCTAGCCATTATCGATGGAAGTCCGGCAGTGGTGAGCGGTCCGACGGCCTTCTTCGACTTTTTCTCCTCTGCGGATGATTATTATCAGAGATGGACGATTGGAACCGCCACAAGGCTGCTTCGATTTATCGCATTCGTGATGGCGATATCGTTTACAGCTATTTATGTATCGGTGACTACGTATCATTATGAAATGATCCCAGAGGCTTTGCTTTTAACCTTGAGGGAGTCGCGAAGCAGGGTGCCCTTTCCTCCTGTGTATGAAGCGCTGCTGATGGAAATTACGATCGAGCTATTGCGGGAAGCCGGGGCGCGTCTGCCGACCAAAATCGGGCAAACCATCGGTATCGTAGGCGGTATAGTAATTGGACAAGCGGCTGTTCAAGCGGGGCTCACAAGTAACATTCTAATCATTGCGGTTGCCTCATCTGCGATAGCGTCCTTCGTTATTCCTAGTTATGTGATGAGTGCTTCGATTCGTCTTATTCGTTTCGGTTTAATTTTGCTGGCAGGTATTTGGGGGAACTTCGGGCTCATGATGGGGATTAGCTACATTGTGATCCATCTTTGTGGGTTAACTAGTTTGGGTACTTCCTATATCACACCAATTGCACCTGCGAAATGGAGTGATTGGAAGGATGTATTCATCCGCGGTCCTTTCTCCATACTGACATCACGTCCTAGTCAAGTGAAAACGGCAAATTCCACGAAGAATAAAATGAGAAAATAAGGATGATCCGAGCGTGAAAGAGAAGCTGAACAGTTTCCACATTTTCATTTTGATTCCTATGATACAGATTGGCGTCGGTATCTTTGCCCTGCCTCGGGTTGCTGCTGAATATTTTGGTTATAACGGTTGGCTTATGCTTTTCATAATCGCGGGTGTGGTTGCGTTTAATATTTATTTGATGTGGATCGTGTGGAAGATGGGAAAAGGGGAAAGTATATACGCCATCTTTGAGAGGTATCTACCGAAGTGGATCATTTATCCATTGTATGTCATCATGTCGCTTGCATGGTCATTATCAGCGAGTTTGGTTACTAAGATCTATGTGCTTATTTTCCAAGTGACGGCATTCCCCACAACGAATCCGATGGTTTTCATGTTTGCGATGAGCCTCCTGGCGTATGTGTTAGTTATCAAAGGCATCTACACGATTGCGAAGGCAAGTACGGTCTTCTTCTATTTAGTAATGTGGATGATGTTCTTGGAGCTTACCTTTTTTAATGACTTGAAAATATCGAGATACACCCATTATGTATTCAAGGAGGGGAAAGAATTCTGGAAAGGTGGGTTGAACCTGTATGGCTCATTCCAAGGGTATGAATTCTGTTTACTTTTATTTCCCTTTATTCAGCCCAAGACGAGATTTTTCACGGCTGTACAGCTGGGCAATGTGCTTACCTTCTTGTTTTATTTAAGTGTAACCGTTATTTGCTTTGGATTTTATAGCTTGCAGCAGCTCAAGCTTATTATGTTTCCTTTCCTCGATCTTCTTGCTTACATTAAATTTCCGTTTATGGAAAGAGTGGAGAATGTGCTCTTTGGTTTTTTTGTATTCACGGTCATTATTACAATTGTGATGTATCACTGGGCTGCAAGCTTGAACATGCAACAGATTTTCAAGCATGCGAAAGCGAACAAAATAACTTTGATTGTGATGGCTTCGACCTATCTAATCTCGTTTATTCCAAGTGTACTGGATGAGGCGGGAAAGTGGTTGTTTTTTATCGGGTATTTCAACATTAGTATTTCCTTTGGCTTGCCGATCTGTTTAATTGGTCTTCTTTCTATTCAAAGGTGGCGAAAACAGCTTGCATAAAATTCGCTTTGGATGCCTGATGATTAGCGTGTTGCTCTTACTATCCGGATGTGGAAATGATCAACGCATTCTGGAGAAAATCGGTTTGACCCATACGATAGGCTTTGACTTAATGCCAGGGGATATGCTCAAGGTCACGAATAGTATCCCGCTTTCTTCTACCGATTCCAAAGGAGCGAGTGAAGTGCTGACAACCATTTCGCACAGCAGTAAAAGTGCAAAGGTTGACCTCTCCAGACAAACACAGTTAATTCTGGTTAGTGGACAGCTGCGCAATGTCATGTTCGGACTAACGCTAGCTCAGCGAGGCTTCTGGGACGATATCGATACCTTAGTGAGAGATCCTTCGATTTCACCGCGGGTTAAAGTTACGGTTGTGGACGGGGAAGCACATACCATCTTGAAGAAAAAATACACCAACTTCTTGCAAACAGGACAGTATATTGATCGTATGCTGGGAACGGAATCGCAGGCTCAGACCGTTCCGAAGGTAACCGTATATGATTTCACAAGAGATTATTATGACGATGGAATTGATCCTGTTGCTCCCATTATTAAAGATGGCGGAGATCATGTCGAAATCGAGGGAATTGCCCTTTTTCGGGACGAACGGTATCGAATGAAGGTTCCTGCGAAAGAATCGCTTTATTTTGCCATGCTGCGCGGGGATTTCAAGTTGGGTTCGTTACCGCTGCTTCTAAATAAAGAAAATGAAGCCAAGGAGCTCGTGTTGTTTGATGCACTCATTAGCAAAAGGCATGTCAAAGCATCTCGAACGGGAACTGGCTCCTTTAAAGTGGATTTTGATATATCGCTAAGCGGCGCTATTCTGGAGTACGTCGGAGATTTGAAAATCAGTAAGGAAGCGGATCGGCACGAACTCGAATCCAGAATTTCAGAGAAAATTAGCGCTCAGATGGAAAAGATGCTGAAGGATATGCAGGAGCATAACGTGGATAGCATTGGGTTAGGAGGCGTTATTAAGGATATCGTTTCCTATAAGGAATGGAAAGCCATGGACTGGCGCGAGGTGTACCCTGAAATCGAGATTCATTGCCATTCAAAAGTGAAAATCAAGCATTATGGGAAGCTGCAGTGAGTTCAAAGATAGTAAATCAGTAAGGCGATTGAATTTGGAGGTTGAATTTGATAGGGTATAAGTCACAGATCATAGCAAGGTGAAGGAGTCATGGGGAAAATGATACGATTTGCAGTTATTGGTACGAATTGGATCACAGAGGAATTCATACAAGCGGCGCTCGAAACAGGAGAGTTCGAGTTGACGGCCGTATACTCCCGCACGGAAGAAAAGGCTGCGGAATTCGCAGGGAAGTTCAATGTAGGGCATCGATTTACAGATTTGAATGCATTTGCGAAAAGTGATGCATTTGATGCGGTGTATATTGCGAGTCCGAATTCGTTGCATGCGGATTATGCGGTTCACTGTATGAAGCACGGCAAGCATGTGATCTGCGAAAAGCCTGCGGCTTCCAATAGCACTGAGCTAGCGGCGATGATTGATACTGCGCGCAGCCATCAGGTTGTGTTCATGGAGGCGTTGAAATCAACACTCATGCCTAATTTTAAAGTCGTGCAAGAGAATTTACATAAGCTTGGGAAAGTAAGACGCTACTTTGCAAGCTATTGCCAATACTCGTCCAGGTATGATGCTTACAAGCAGGGAACCGTGTTGAATGCGTTCAATCCAGCGTTCTCGAATGGATCCATGATGGATCTAGGTGTTTATTGCATCTATCCGTTGGTTGTATTATTTGGTGCGCCGGAGAAAGTGCAGGCGAATGCGGTGATGCTGGAATCCGGCGTAGATGGCGAAGGCAGCCTATTGCTGAGCTACGATGAGATGGATGCGGTGATTCAGCATTCCAAAATCGCCAGCTCCTACCTGCCTGCTGAAATTCAAGGTGAACTAGCGACCATGGTCATTGATAAAATTAATCAGCCGGAGAAGGTGCAAATCCGTTACCGAGACGGCTCCGTAGAAGATTTGACGCAGGAGCAGAGTGTGAGAACCATGCGCTATGAGGCGGAGGAATTCAGCCGGTTGATCAAGCACGGCGAGTTGGAATCTGCGACGAACTCGCATGCGAATTCCAGCGCGGCCATGGCGATCATGGATGAGGCGCGGAGACAGATCGGGCTAGTATTTCCGGCGGATCGGAAGTAGGGAGGGGACGGCGGAGAGCGGAGAGCGGGGGCGAAGAGGGTAGAGCGAAATGTGAAATGCGAATGCGTACCCCGAAGCCGGAAACCCGCAACCCGAGACCCGCAACCCGCAACCCGCAACCCGCAACCCGCAACCTGTAACTCGTAACCCCCTGTCCCGCCGCCGCGTCAGTGTTTAACTGGAAAAACTACATCTAATTTCGCTATTATCGTGTGGAAATCTGGAATAGATGGAAATAATGCAGTTAATTCTACGCATTTGGCCCATATTGTAGGAAATGCCCGGAAATATCTGTAGTTTTTCCAGTTAATCGTCGCTGAACGGGAATTAGTGAGGAAATAGCTGGAGTTTTTCCAGCTATTTTTGCGTGGCGAGGGAGTAGTGACTAGCTAGTTGGTGATAGGAGATTTGGTTGGTGTTTGTTTAGAGGAACATTAGGCGTGCTGCGACATTTGCAGAGCAGAGCCGTAATCCCTATGGGTTATATGCGAGACCAAGGTGGTTAGCAGAAAGAAGAACCTGAGGCATCCCTCAGGTTCTTTGTGTTTTCAAATCAGAAGCATGCAGATGAGCTTCAACTATTTCAACGTCCCGGCTGCACGCATGGTAACTGTGGCATCTTTGGTTTGAGAGGCACGCTTTTGAACCAGGTGATAGACAATCCCCATCATTAGCCACGTTCCGCCCATCCATAAAGCGTCCTTATCCAGCAGTGACAGCAGATAGCCGATGAATCCAGCGCCAAGCAGTGGAAGTACGAGATACAGGAACGTTTGCTTCGGCGAGCGTTGGCGTTCTTTCATATACTTTTGCGCTATGACGGACACGTTAACGAAGAAGAAAGCGGTAAGGGCGCCGAAATTGACGAATTTCACGGCATTATCCAGGGAGATCACGAGAGCGAGCAGTGAGACGACGCTAACGATCACGATGTTGATGACCGGTGTGCCCAACTTCGGATGTAGGAAAGCAAATACCCGTTTAGGAAGTACGTTATCTCGCCCCAAAACAAAGAGGAGCCGCGAAACGCTGGTAACCGACGATAACCCTTGGGTGAAGATCGCAAGAATCAAGACGGTGAGGAATACGGAGCTCAGAGCTGCTCCACCAACCATTTTAACAATTTCAAAGCCCGCAGAATCGATATTTACGAAAGTCAGATGTGGATACACGAGCTGTGTTAGGAAAGAAGGCACTAAATAGAGAATACTGGCAGCGATGATGATGATCATGATGGCTCGAGGAATGGTCTTCTCGGAATTAACGGTTTCCTCTGCCATTGTCGTAACTGTATCAAAGCCTAAAAAAGAGAAGCATATAATAGAAGCACCAGCGAGAATCGTGGAGAAAGGCACATCCGTTTGCAGAAACGGCCCAAGCGGGTGAATCTCACCAACGCCAGAGAGGTTTCGGAATAGAAAGAAGCAGAACACAGCAATAAACACGATCTGAATCCAGACGAACAATTTGCTGATATTCGCGGAGAATTTGATGCCAATGATATTAATGAGGCCGAGGATGATGTTGAGTCCGATGATCCACGCATAAGCGGGAATGGACGGGAACTGAGCATGCAGGTAGATGCCGAAGGTTAGGCACGCGATGATGGGGGAGAAGAAGTAGTCCAGGAGCAGCGCCCAACCCACTAGAAAGCCTAGATAGGGATGGATGCTCTTTTTGGTGTAGGTGTAGGCGGAGCCGGAAGTCGGAAACACCTTTGACATTACACCATAGCTATAAGCGGTGAAGAAGATAGCGATGAAAGCCAGCAGGTAGGCTTGCGTTAGCATCCCATGTGCATTCTCATACGCAATGCCATATATGGAGAAATAAATCATCGGGGTCATCCAAGCAAGCCCCATGTAGACGACTTGGTACAGGCTCAGGGACTTGCGTAGTGTAACTTCTTTGGTCATAGCGGTAACACTCCCTTATTCAGTGGTTGACTGTGAACACAGGAGCGGGTTATATACAAAAAAGCCAAGGGGATATCTAACGTGCAGATATCTCCCGGGCTTTTATCCCTCCGTGAACACAGTCTTTAGCTGTGCGTCTCCTCTTGGTCCAGACCGGGAAATATGCCGCCCGCGGAACCCTAGAAAACTTTATATGTAATGTTTCATGACTTATATATAAGGATGTTAACGATTTTATTAATCATGTTAGCTATTGATCATTCATGTAAGTTAATATAACACATTATTAGGCTTGTGAGAAGTGTTTTATGCCAATAAACTAAAATAGATAGTTGTTATTGACACATATCATCAACGATGTTATGTTTAGTAACACAAACAAATACGAATGTTTACTAGGGTTCCGCCGGTACTGATGACCGGGCTGGTCCGAGAGTAAACCACTCTTGTGAGAGAGTGACACGGAAGGATAAAAACCTGGGAGATATCACCAAGACAATGGGTCTTGTGATGTCTCCCTTTTTGTTTAAGTAAATAGCGAAGGAGAGCGATAGCATGGGGAACATTTGGAGTAAGGACATAGGGCCAGGAGGCAAATGGTCAGGGGTAATTGGCAAAGGGAAGTTGATTCGTTTGACTGCACTGGAAGCGGGCGCGAATGTGTCGGTCCAGTTGTACCACGCGAAGGATCTGACGGAGCGCTACAATATGCCGGATACATTGAAGGCGCAGCATACCGCTCATTTGACCCGAGGGAATGTGCTGATGAGCGATAACGGCCGTGCGATGGTAAGTATCGTGGAAGACAGCCTAGGCTGGCATGATCCACTTAGCGGATACACGAGCCGTGCAGCGACAGATGCCAAGTATGGGGCGACGAACTATCAGGAGCTGCGCAATGATTGGCTGCGGAGCGGTCAAGAGAACTTTGCTGTTGAGCTGGTTCGTAATGGCTTGAGCATGCGGGATATGATGCCGGTGGTGAATCTATTTTCCAAAGTTGTCGTGGATGACAATGGGGATATGCGTCTTAGCCTAGATCACTGTCAAGCAGGTGCAACGGTCACGCTAAGGACGGAGTTAGACACGCTAGTAGTTCTGTCTAATACGCCGAATCCACTTGATCCGAGAGAAAGTTATCCATCTGTGCCTGTCAAAATCGAAGTACTAGCCGCCACGCCGGTTAATGAAGATGATTATTGCTTGAATTATCGTCCGGAGAATCGCCGAGCTTTTGAAAATACATGGGAATATCACACATTGTTAGGTTCTTAATAGAAACGACCGCAGAGGAGGTATGAAGTATGGCTGTATTTAATCGAGTAGAGAGCCCTCGTCAAGAGGAGGATGCGATATATAGTGAAGTGATTCAGGCAGGAGATGGCTGGATGCGTGTCTTGAAGCCAGGACAAGTGATGCGGATTGTGGATCTCGAAGGAAATCAGGCGGCAGACACGTTGTTCTATGATGCAGAGAATCCCGAGGATCACTATAGTGCGGTAGCAACGATTACGGGTCAAAGCAACATTTACTTGAGCACAGGCTCCATTTTACGAGCCGAATCAGGAAAGGAGCTGCTAAAAATCGTAGCTGACACCTGCGGACGTCATGATACGGTCGGTGGATCGTGCTCGGCGCAAAGCAATACCGTGCGTTATTCGCACGATAAGCTGTCGATGCACAACTGTCGCGATACGTTCATGCTGCAGCTAGCTGGGCAGGACGGTGTGTATACGAAGCGCGATCTGGCGCCGAATATTAATTTCTTCATGAATGTACCTGTGACACCGGATGGTGGTTTGAAATTCGATGATGGTGTATCTGCGCCTGGTTGTTACGTAGAAATGCAATCCCTTGGCAGCACTATGGCACTGATCAGTAACTGCCCGCAGCTTAACAATCCATGTAACGCCTATAACCCGACGCCGATTCAGGTGCTTATTTGGGATAAATAACGAAGATAAACGCGAAGGAGTGGTTACGATGTTTACAAAAGTGCTAATTGCGAATCGTGGCGCGATTGCCGTACGTATTGAGCGTACATTGCGCAAATTGGGAGTTCAATCCGTTGCTGTGTATACGGCGGCAGATCAAGATAGTTTACATGTGGATGGAGCCGATGAAGCGGTTCTGATCGGTGAGGGGCCGGCGAAATCGAGTTATTTGAATACAGAGCTGATCCTGCAAACAGCGCTCGAAACCGGTGCGCAAGCGATCCATCCTGGTTATGGCTTCTTGAGTGAAAATGCGGATTTTGCCCGCGCTTGTCGCGAACATGGCATTGTATTTATCGGACCTACTCCGGAGCAAATGGAAATGTTCGGATTGAAGCACTCTGCCCGTGAGATCGCCGAACGTGCAGGTGTTCCGATGCTGCCAGGTACTCCTTTAATCACGGAGCTGGAGGAAGCTTTAACAGAAGCTGTGCGTATTGGTTACCCTGTTATTCTGAAAAGCACAGCAGGCGGTGGCGGTATCGGCATGCGTGTTTGCGCAGACGAAGCCACATTGCGTGCAGCGTATGATGGTGTACGCCATTTGGCCGAAACGAATTTCAAAAACGGGGGCATGTTCCTCGAGAAATATATTGCCCGTGCTCGTCACGTTGAGGTACAAATTTTCGGCAACTCCTTAGGTGAGGTCGTAACGCTCGGTGAGCGCGATTGCTCCATCCAACGTCGTAATCAGAAGGTCATTGAAGAGAGTCCAGCTCCGAACCTGTCGGACGAAGTGCGTGAGGCGATGTTTGCTTCGGCGAAACGGTTGGCAGCAGAAGTGGGCTACCGCAGTGCGGGGACGGTTGAATATCTCTATGATCCAGAAACGTGTGAGTTTTACTTCTTGGAAGTGAATACGCGTCTTCAAGTGGAGCATGGCGTGACGGAGGAAGTGCTGGGAGTTGACCTCGTGGAGTGGATGGTGCGTGAAGCGGCATTGGAGCTGGATGATCTTCAATCGCTGATCCGCAAGCCGCAAGGCCACAGTATCCAAGCGCGGATTTACGCAGAGGATTGCCTTCAACAGTTCCGTCCGAGTGCAGGGCAGTTGGATCGCGCTGTTTTCTCAAGCAATGCTCGCAATGAAACGTGGGTCAGAGATGGTCTGACCGTAACGACGCTGTATGACCCGATGCTGGCTAAAATCATTGTTCACGGCAAGGACCGCTTAGACGCGATCCATAAATTAGTGGAAGCGCTGGCTGAAACGCGCATGTACGGCTTAACAACCAATCTGCAGTATGTACGTGCGCTTCTGCAAGAAGAGGCTTGCCTGAGCGGTAATGTGTACACGCAATTGCTGAATACATTCGAGCCTATAGAGCGCGCACTTGAAGTCGTCGATGGTGGTATTCAAACGACTGTGCAAGACTTCCCTGGCCGTATTCGCCATTGGGATGTTGGAGTACCGCCTTGCGGACCGATGGATCCATTGTCGTTCCGTATCGGGAATAAATTGCTGGGCAATGCTGACGATGCGCCTGGGCTAGAAATGACTTTGCGTGGCGGCTCCTACAAGTTCCGCAGCGACATGTGGTTCTGCGTGACGGGTGCGGATATGCAAGCGGAGCTCGACGGAGAGACGGTTGCTACGTACCGTCGTGTGTTTGCTGTACGCGGGCAAGTGCTGAGCTTCGGCGAGGCCAAAGAAGGCATGCGCACGTATTTGCTCATCGACGGCGGACTCGATATGCCGAAGATTCTGGGCAGCTCGGCCACGTTTACGCTGGGTGGCTTCGGGGGTCACGGCGGTCGGGCGCTACGTACGGGCGATGTTTTGGGTGTCAATGAAGGCGGCGAGATGTTAAGTGGTGAGGCGACGGAACTTGCTATCGCTCATCGCCCGGGAATGACACGCGAGTGGACGATTGGGGTCGTTCCTGGACCGCATTGTACAGGTGAGTTTTTGCGTACGGAGTATCTGGATCAACTGACAGAAACGAGCTGGGAAGTGCATTTTAACTCCTCGCGGACGGGGGTTCGTTTGAAAGGGCCAGCACCGCTATGGACACGGGAGGATGGTGGGGAAGCAGGACTTCACCCTTCCAATATTCACGATAATGCCTATGCAATTGGGACGCTGGATTTGACCGGAGATATGCCGATTCTCCTTGGGCCAGATGGACCGAGTCTTGGTGGTTTCGTGTGTCCGGTGACGACAGCATCAGCTGAGTTTTGGAAGCTGGGTCAGCTGCACCCTGGTGACTCGATCCGCTTCCACCTGCTGACGCTTCCAGAATCGGAAGCACTGCGTGATCTGCAAGAGAGCAACCTGCGTGCGATTGGCGAGGGGCATTTTGACCAATTAGTACACGTGCAATTGCCTGCTGTGAATGAGGAGATTACACCTGAATATCCGCGACTTTTCCATGAAGTGGAGAACCGTCGATTCCCAATCACCATTCGCTGCTGCGGGGACCAAAACTTGCTCGTTGAATACGGTGAGCTAGAGCTGGATTTGCTGCTTCGCTTCCAAGTGCAGGCTTTGATGCAGGCGATTGTCGAAAGTGGCTCGATTCCGGTACTGGACCTGACGCCAGGTATTCGCTCTTTGCAAATTCATATTGATCCGTCGCAAATTACATTGACTGAGGCGTGCCACAAGGTCGTTGAGATTGACGCTGCCCTACCTCCTTTAGAACAGTTCCGTGTGCCTTCGCGTATTGTGCGCTTGCCACTGTCATGGGATGACCCGGCTACACAGTTGGCGATTCAACGTTATCAACAGGGAGTGCGACCGGATGCCCCTTGGTGCCCGAGCAACCTCGAATTCATTCAACGGATTAACGGATTAGATACGATAGATGAAGTGAAAAAGATTGTTTTTGAAGCTAACTACCTCGTACTGGGGTTAGGTGATGTGTATTTGGGGGCTCCTGTGGCAACGCCGGTTGATCCTCGTCATCGTCTAGTAACTACAAAATACAACCCAGCGCGAACATGGACACCAGAAAATGCCGTTGGTATCGGCGGAGCTTACATGTGTGTGTATGGGATGGAAGGTCCAGGCGGATATCAATTCGTAGGACGTACCATTCAAATGTGGAATCGTCTGCGCTCAACGGAGAGCTTTCAAGCGGGCAAGCCTTGGTTGCTGAGATTTTTTGACCAAATCCAATTCTATGAAGTGAGTGCGGAAGAGTTGCTTCAGCTGCGTGAGGATTTCCCTCGTGGTCGTTATGAGGCTGACATTCAAGAGACGACTTTTGATCTAGGTGAATATCTGCAATTTTTAAGTTCTATAGAAGAAAGTGCGGATACCTTCCGTACTGGGCAGCGCGTAGCGTTCAATGAGGAACGTGAAAGCTGGAAGGCGAAAGGGCTTGCTGAATATGTCTCCGAGCAGGAGACAGGCGATGCTGCGCCGGAAGATGAGTTACCTGCAGGGACAGTGGCTGTGCGTGGTATTATGCCAGGAAGCGTGTGGAAAGTACTCGTGTCCCCGGGAGAACAAGTGAAGAAGGGCGACCAGCTCGCGATTCTCGAAAGTATGAAAATGGAATTCCCGCAGCACGCGCCTTGTGATGGCTATGTTTCGATGATTGGTGTGAAGCCGGGCGATCAGGTGCATGCAGGTCAATTAATTCTGGGTATTGCACAATCTGCGTAAGGGAGAGGTGAGGGGGTTATGGGAGTTTTGGAAAAAGAGTTAACTATTGCTTACTTGCGTGAAAAGTATGAAGCGGGCGCATTATCTCCACAGGAGGTCATGTCGACCATTGTAGAGCGTTCCGTAGCGGATGCTGATATGAACATTTGGATTACGCCGCCGACGATGGATGCCATCCAGCCGTACTTGGATCGGTTGTCATTTCTTTCTTTGGCAGATGCACCGCTGTGGGGGATTCCCTTCGCTATCAAAGACAACATTGATCTAGCTGGCGTTCCAACGACGGCAGGCTGCGCAGAATATGCTTTTACCCCAGAAGAACATGCGGGTGTGGTGGAGAGATTAATTGCCGCAGGCGCGATTCCAGTAGGCAAAACGAATCTGGATCAGTTTGCGACGGGATTAGTCGGCGCTCGCAGTCCTTACGGGGACGCGCATAACGCGTTGCGTCCGGAACTGATCAGCGGCGGCTCGAGCTCAGGCTCAGCCGTCAGCGTTGCCCGTGGCCAAGTGGCGTTCTCACTTGGCACAGACACAGCAGGCTCCGGCCGTGTGCCGGCAGCGCTGAATCGCCTAGTCGGCTACAAGCCGAGTCTCGGCGCGTGGCCGACCAAAGGGGTCGTGCCCGCCTGCGAAAGTCTCGACTGTGTAACGGTCTTCGCGCATAGCCTAGCGGATGCGCTTGTTGTAGACAGCGTGGCGCGGGGTGCCCACGCAGAAGATCCTTGGTCCCGCAGCGTGGTGCGGAAACCGGCAGGGTTGCCTACTCGGATTTGCCTACCAAGTGGCGAGTTAGGCTTCTACGGGCCTTACGCTGATGAGTATCGCGCAGCATGGGAAGAAGCGGTTGATTTTGTGCATGAAGTCAGTCTTCGTGAGGGCATCGAAGTTGTAGAAGTGGAGGTAACCTTATTCGCGCAAGCTGCGGCGATTTTATATGAAGGTCCTTGGGTGGCTGAACGCTGGGCAGCTCTAGGCGAATTTATTGAGGGGAATCCGGGGGTTGCATACCCAGTGACGGAGAAAATATTGCGCTCAGGCTCCGCTGCCGAGTACGATGCAGCATCGGTGTTTGTTGCGATGCATAAGCTTCAGAGGTATAAATTGGAAGCTAGGAAGCTGTTGCAGGATGCGGTGCTTGTGATGCCGACCTGCGGAGGTACCTGGACGCGTGAGCAGGTATTGGAAGACCCGATCAGCACGAATCGCGATATGGGTCGCTACACGAACCATTGCAACCTGCTGGATTTGTGCGCGGTTGCTGTGCCTGCAGGCGATGCGGCGCCGGAGACGCCTTTTGGGATTACGCTCTTCGCTGTAGCGGAAGAGGAAGGGTTGATTTGTGGAGTTGCTGAGTTGTTCGTTGCTGGCGCTAGTGATGGTGTAAAGGCGGAGGTTGCTGCGGCGCGTGTGGGTGCGAGTGCGGATGGCGCCGGTGCTGCGCAGACGACGCTGGTGGCGGTTTGCGGGCTGCACATGCGTGGCTACCCGCTGGAGAAACAGATGCAAGGCTGTGGAGCGCGGTTCATCCGGGAGGATGAATCCGCAGCGAAGTACAGCCTTGTGAAGCTGCCGACATCCCCTGCGAAGCCGGGGATGATCAAGCAACAGCAGGGTGGCGCGGCCATCCAGCTGGAGATTTGGGAAATGCCGCTCGAGGCATTTGGCGGCTTTGCGGCTGCGATCCCGGCACCGCTCGGGATCGGCAAGGTTGAGCTCCGGGACGGCACAGAAGTCCCGGGCTTCGTTTGTGAAGCTTACGCGGCCGTAGGCGCGGAAGATGTTACGGCGTTGCGCAGCTGGCGCAACGTGGTGCCTCTGTAAGTAATTATGATAGGAACTTAATGGAGACGATTGTTCCCTTTTATTTTGAAGGGGGGGGTCGTCTCCTTTTAACTTTTTTGCGAATGAGGGTTGTAATGCATTTATATCCATGGTATATTACTGGTCCGCCATTCTTTCCGAGGGAAATTCCTTGTGGAGTGGGGATGTAGATTGACCGCAAAAAAAGAAAATAAAAAAAACACTTGCAATTGAAAAGTGTACGTGGTACATTATCTCTCGCTGCTTCGGTAACACGGCAGTGAGCGAAAGAAATTGATCTTTGAAAACTGAACAACGAGTGAGTAAGCACGAACGAGAAATCGTTCAAAAAAGAGATTGCAAAATCTCGCTAGCAACGCAAATGAGCAATTAAGCT
>NZ_JCAUAZ010000023.1:0-79257 GCF_059692215.1 Paenibacillus sp. J22P51
TTCTCTCATGCGAGAAAACCAGTTATCCGGTCTTAGCTATCGTTTCCGATAGTTATCCCAGTCTTAAAGGCAGGTTACCTACGTGTTACTCACCCGTCCGCCGCTAGCTTATCCCGAAGGATAAACCCGCTCGACTTGCATGTATTAGGCACGCCGCCAGCGTTCGTCCTGAGCCAGGATCAAACTCTCCATAATAGAAAAGATGACTTGCTCATTTGAAGCTAGCGAGATTTTGCAATCTCTTTATAGTCGATTACTCGACTGTGCTTACTCACTCGTTGTTCAGTTTTCAAAGATCAATTTCTTTTGCTCACTGCCGTGTTACCGAAGCAGCGAGAAGTAATATACCACATCAGCCTGTCCGAATGCAAGAACTATTTTTGAAATTTCTTTCGTTCATTCGTTCTTTCGTTCGACCGCCGAAGCGACAAGGAGTAATATAACAAATCCTCCAGGGGAATGCAAGTTTTATATCATGGAAAAAAACGACAATAAAAAAAGCCCTGGCGCTTGATGCACCAGAGCCTTACCTTATTTTTAACCTTGGCTTCCAATAAAGACATATCGTGCAATAATTAGAAGAGCTAGAATCCACATTAACCAGTGGACACTGTATTTCTTTTCACTTTTGCCACCTACATTAGCTGCTGTTGCTAGAACGACGTACGTCACGATTCCGAAGGAAATGCCGTTCGCAATGTTGTATGTGAAAGGCATCAATACAATCGTAAGGAACGCTGGGATCGCGATAACGAAGTCTTGGAAGTCGATCTCTTTGATGGATTGAACCATAAGAACACCAACAACGATTAACGCCGCTGCAGTTGCAGAACCTGGAATCAACATAGCGATTGGCGCTAAGAACAAGGCAAGCAAGAAACATACGCCAGTTGTGACGGCTGTTAAACCTGTACGTCCACCCTCTGCTACACCTGCTGCACTCTCAACGTAAGCCGTTACCGTACTCGTTCCAACTAATGCACCGCCGCTAACACCGATCGCATCAACGAACATCGCTTTACCTACACGTTTGTTGCCTTCTTCTTTGTTCTTCATAATACCAGCACGGGAAGCTGTTCCAACCATGGTGCCGAATGTATCAAATAACTCAACAAACGTAAATGTAGCAATGACTGAAATGATTCCCGTTGTCATAATACCTGCGAAATCAAAATCACCAAAACGCAGCTTAGTCATATCTGGTACCCAAGTTGTTTTGTCACTAGTTAATGTACCTAGATCCACCATACCCATGAAATACCCAACTACCGTCGTTCCTAGAATTCCGAACAGAATCGCGCCACGAACACGCAGTACCATAAGAATTGAAATCAACAAGATTCCGATGATGGTTAAAATAACACCTTTATTCTCTAATGAACCTAGGTGAAAAATCGTTTCAAAAGAAAGAACCTCTGTATATTGATGTGCTTTAATATCATTGCCTGCTTCAACTGCAACGCTTAGAATACCGCTGTTCTTGAAACCGATCATGGCGATAAACAAACCAATTCCCACAGTGATCGCATGCTTCAAGCTATCCGGGATAGCCACAAGAAGCATTTGACGCAATTTCGTAATCGTAAGGATGATAAAGATAATCCCCGAAATAAACACCGCCGTGAGCGCCATCGAAAATGTAAACTTACCTTGTGACGTCAGAATGATCGTCGCGAAGTACGCATTTAAGCCCATCCCCGGTGCTAGTGCTACTGGGAAGTTAACGAAAAGACCCATTGCAATCGTCATAACGCCTGCCGCGATGGCTGTAGCTAAGAAAATGGAAGTCCAGTCTCCACCCGTCGCCCCTGATTTGAAAGCACTCAGAATATCTGGATTTACTGCAAGGATGTAAGCCATAGTCATGAACGTCGTAATCCCCGCCATGATTTCTGTTCTTACGGTGGTGCCATTCTGTTTCAATTTAAAAAAACGATCCAATCCCATTTTCCTACTCCTCCTAAACGAATGATGGGGAACAGCAAAAAACCCGGAATCATGTTGTCTGATTCCGGGTACGAAAAAGGAGCCGTCCATATGAGGGCTGCCTTCAAAATGTGAAGTCGCACGTAAAAACTCATACGGATACCGTTCCTTTTTTTCGTAGCCAGATCATTTGCGGTGATCTCGTAGAAACTCTCAGGCCAATCCCCGAGATTATACGAAAAACTGTTATCCAATTTCATATTCTAGTGAAGAATTGAGCAAGTGTCAATAAAAAAAGACGAACGATTCAAGGGTAAAATATAACAAATCGTTCGCCTTTTCATGCAGCTATTTCTGCTAGGTAAAAAGAACGAAAATAAGTGCGACTAGAGCAGGCAACCCCTGGACAAGCAGAATTGATTTTTTCACTGTTGCGCCACCAAGATCGTTGCAATCATAACCATAACCATTCCTCCATTGGGTACTCCAATATATTGGGTGTCCATATAATGTAACATATTTTTCCAATAAACTCGTTCAAAATAAAAGACTCTCTTCCAGCTGATCTACAGCTCAAAGAGAGTCTTTCTTTCATGCTATTGGCACTGCCCAATCTGCAGCAGCTATTCCCACTCAATCGTAGCCGGCGGTTTGGAAGTGATGTCGTACACGATACGATTCACGTTCTCAACCTCGTTTACGATACGGACGGAAATCTTCTCAAGCACATCCCAAGGGATACGTGCCCAGTCGGCTGTCATGCCGTCAATGGAGGTTACCGCGCGGATACCTACTGTATAGGAATAGGTTCTAGCATCACCCATGACGCCTACGCTTTTCATGCCTGGAAGCGCCGTGAAGTACTGCCAGATCTCACGATCTAGGCCAGCTTTGGCGATTTCATCGCGTAGGATGGCGTCGGATTCACGAACTATTTTCAGCCTATCCTCGGTAACTTCACCTAGAACACGAATAGCAAGTCCAGGACCTGGGAATGGCTGTCTCCACACGATCGCGGACGGAAGGCCACACTCTTCGCCTACTTTGCGCACTTCGTCTTTGAATAGTGTTTTCAATGGCTCAATCAGCTTGAACTTCATATCTTTCGGCAGGCCGCCAACGTTATGATGCGACTTGATTGTTTGCGCGGTAGCTGTACCACTTTCAACGATATCCGTGTACAACGTCCCTTGCGCCAAGAAAGTGAAGTCATCAAACTTGCTTGATTCTTCTTCAAACACACGAATGAATTCGGTGCCGATGATTTTACGTTTTTGCTCCGGATCCGCTACGCCAGCCAATTTGCCAAGGAAACGGTCTTTTGCATCGATCTTAACAACTTTCATATCAAATTTACCGACAAACGTCTCCATGACGCTTTCACCTTCGCCTTGACGAAGTAAGCCATGGTCAATGAACATACATGTCAATTGCGCTCCGATTGCTTTATGAAGCAGGATCGCAACAACGGAGGAATCAACGCCGCCGCTCAGTGCGCAAAGCACTTTTTTGTCGCCAACTTCTGCACGAAGCTCTTTAATCATGTCTTCCACGAAAGAGGACATCGTCCAATCGCCGACACAACCACACACTTCATAAATGAAGTTGTGAATCATTTCGTTCCCTTGAACAGAGTGACGAACCTCAGGGTGGAACTGAACAGCATGGATTTTGCGATCACGGTTGCTCATTGCAGCAATTGGAAGTGATTCTGTGCTTGCTTCAACAACAAAGCCATCCGGTAAAACGGAAACATGGTCACCATGGCTCATCCATACCGTTTGTTTCGCCTCAAGACCTTTGACTAGCGGGCTTTGGTTCGAGAACTCTAGATCCGCTTTCCCGTATTCACGTGTATGTGCACGTTCAACTTTCCCGTTCAATTGGTGTGCAATCAACTGCATCCCATAACAAATACCTAAGATCGGAATACCCAAATCGAAAATGCCTGCATCAACCGAAGGAGCTCCTTCGCCATATACGCTTGCAGGTCCGCCGGAAAATACGATCCCTTTTGGGTTAATTTCACGAATTTTATCAACCGTTGTATTGTGCGGCAGCAATTCGCTGTATACGCCCAAATCACGAATTCGTCTAGCAATCAGTTGGTTATATTGGCCTCCAAAATCTAAAACGACGATCAATTCACTTGGTTTACTCATTATCCGACCTCCTAGGTTCATAGCGATTAAAGCTTTGGGAGAACCCTTGTCCACTTACCGCTATTTCTAGGTACTAATTTTAAACATTAGGCACCTAGGATGTAAAGGGGATTTAATGTGTCTTTTGAATGGCTTTCCAAATCGCTGTAATTTCCCGCTTCGAATAGGCAAAAGCACGTGCTGGATCATAGCGGACACTTTCATAAATTTGAGCGAAAGCCATCAGTGCCTGTTGTTGCCCTTGATGGGTCACCTGAAGATTCATGACATATTCGCGAACCGTTTGATTGGCTGGCTTTACACCGTATTTGCGGAAAAGCTGTCTCCACAAACGATCCATATACGGCGTAATAGGATGCTGTTGATTCGAAGTTTCGTTGTTGTAGCTCGGGAGCTCCACCGTTCTATGCAACAAGTATCCTTGTCGTCTAAGCACGAGAATCATACCAACAAGTAGACAGATGCTGCCGATTAGAACAAAAACAGCACTCTTATAAGCCTTTACTAATTGGATAAGATTATTCTTCATTGTGTGCAACCATTCACTCGACTTGTTGATGATCGAACTCGATACCTGTGTATTGGCGAGGGAAGCCGTCATCCCCAATTGCTCCATCGTTTCTGTAGTCAACATATCTCTCGGTTGATCCGCAGATATTCCTGAAAAGCCTGGAGTCGGCTCGAATGGGACCCATCCCATCGATGGAAAATACACCTCAACCCAGGAATGCGCATCTTGATTCCGAACAACAACCTCTTGAAGCCCATTGTCATCCACGGTGCCTGCTGATCCTGGAGCAAACCCCTTCACCCACCGAGCGGGTACACCAACAGAACGAAGCATGACAACCATGGCCGTGGAAAAATGATCACAATACCCTGTTCGATCAACGAACAGGAAATGACTGACGAAATCCTCATTTCGGCTGGGATTGGTAGGCTTTTCGAGACTATAAGGAAAGGTTTGACTCAAATACTGCTCGATAGCCACCGCTTTGGCATAAGGAGTCAAGCGATTTTCTGTGACTTGCTCTGCCGTGCTCCGCACAGTCCGCGGCAGCGCCTCTGGCAATTGCAAATACTCGTTTGTAATCTCTTCTGGGTAAGGAGCGATATCTGTGTTCAACAGATCAGGATTTTCCGTGACGGGCTGAACAGTTATTTTGTAATAGGATAGTGGATCTGCGATCTCCGGCAAGGTTGTTAAGCCGCTCGCATCGGAAGTCAGAAGACTACTCGAAGACATTGGCTTCCCTTTTTCGCTCAATAACATATCCACGCTCCGCAGTTGACCACCTACGAACAATTGTTTATTGGATGATTTCCCATTCAGCAAAATCTCCTGCTCCACTACGGGTAGTGTTGACGACGGAGTAGAGGCTGCAAAAGGTTCCAGCTTTTGAATCGGCTGTGTCCAGCCTTTGCCATCGTAGTAGCTTTTGGATTCGCCGCGCCAGTAAGTTAATTCGGAGGTTTTGGCTGTAAAGACTGGCGATGTGTCCACTTGGAGTGGACCTCCTAACGCAGTGTCGTTCTGGCCATATCCAGAAGTCGCCACGGCAGGACTTACGCCCATGTCTTCGTTATAGAGCTCAAATAAACGATCATACCAATGCGCCCAACTCACTGGCTTCATCAAAGGTTCAGAATCGGTTTGTTTGGCAGAAAACAATCCAACGCCAGTCAAGAAGCCAACGACAATCACACTGACCATAAGCCATTGCAAATAACTTCTTGAACGTGTAATCGTCACTTTATACGTCTCTTCAATCCTTGAAAGATTAAGAAGAGCCATAAGGAGCAGCCCGTAGCCTAATGTGCGAATAATCCCTTGAACGGTATCTGCCCCTAATACAAGCTGAATACCTACGAGATAGGTCAACGTTGCCATCACAAACCAAAGACTATGCTGCCTTTGCAGCATAAGCGCTTGAACAACAGAGAGCAGGAGTGCCCACCCCATTAAGAATAAAAGCGTACGCATTTCACCGCTGATGAGATCAAAATGAGCTTGAACGATGTACATAAAATCTTGAACGAACGTTCTCACCAGTGAGACGATCCATCCCCCAGCGAGCAACTCCCTTCGGTCAAACATATAACCAATAAACATGATGATAATACTGAACTTCGCGGGCCATCCCCAACTATACGGAACTCGGAAGCAATCCAGTGCAAGGCAGAGCGCAAAAACGACCAGGATCGGTCCTATTTGGATCGACTCATCGCCCAGCCACGCCAATGGACGCAACCATTCCGAGAGAAGGAGAAAGAGCAGCAGGGTGATGAGACTGTCTCGGAAGAGACTATTGTGAGTAGGCCGTATCGTGTCCGCGCGAAAGATGAGCTGGGACGGGTTGCGGGTTGCGCTGGGTGGTGTGTCTGGGTGTGAAGGGATCGAAGCGTGCAGAGAGTTCACTTGTGTAGTACTGGATCGTGACTCACTTGTGTTTGAAGTACTTTTTATTGAGCGCGCGTGTAGCATGCGGCGTGGTTCAAGCGGTTGCATCCGCAACACCCCCTTGCCTTGGCCACTGGCTCTGCGGATGCGGCACTTCCGTGAAGCTGCAGCCTGCGGCTTGCAGCTGAGAAGCCCCCTCTCGCTCTGCGACCGAGAGGGAAGGCCGCGCGTGCACGTAGATCACGTGCACAGCTCGGCGCCTGGTGCGCGCATCTGCGACCGCGCGCACCAGCGCCACATCCAGCGTCGATGTAATGCACAGCATCGACGCATCCAGCGGCAAGTCTGCCGCCTCTTTCCTGACGAGGTCAGGAAAGGGCAGGGCGGGCTTGCCGCCAACGCTCGCGAGTACTTCGTACGCGAGCGTTAGATCGGGGCGAATCGTCGGCACGATTCGCCTTGTGCTAGAGCTGCTGCAGGCGAAGCCGCAGCTCTCTCGCCCGCTCGCGGCAGCTTCGAAGAACCCCGCCGCAAGGGCGACGCCCTTCTCCAGCAGCGGCTGAGCCGCTTCTGCCGGGCCCGCCGCAGGCGCTACATCGAGCAGCAGCATCCACTTCGTGGAGGCGGTCTGCTCGGGATCTTTGGTCATCAGACGGCTCAGACGAGCCGTCGATTTCCAGTGGATGCGGTGATATGGATCACCGCTGACGTAATCGCGCACGGAGCTAATCAGCGGCGTTTCGGCGGCCTTTGAACTTCGTGTTGCAGAGCCCTCATCGGATTGAAACGTCATCCCGCTTCCACCCAAAGCATCCGGCCGTGGATATACGACATATCGTCGCAAGTCTTCCCTATATACTTTGCGAAGCGCGAAACCGAAGAGATCCCCCGCCACAGCTTCAAGGTGAGCAAAGCGGTAGCTGCCGCGCATGAGATGAGTCATTTTGTAAGGAAGCAAAAGCGTCTTCTGAAACCAAGGAAAAAGCAGCTTGCTATACGCGAGCTTTCTCCCGCTTCCTTCATGTATCCAGGTTTCTTTCATCAGCAGCCAAGGCAAAGGTACTAGTGAGCGATGCTTGATCTCCAGTACAATCGTCACAGCTTCACCAGAAAGAAAAACGTCCCCTGACATGTGCCGATTCAAGCTCAAGCCTTTCAGAGCAAACACATAAAACAAGCCAGCCTGAATCCAGATCAACGATAAACAGATGCCTAGATACCACGCAGCAAATCCACCTTGTCGATATGCCAAATAGACCATCAACACACTACCAACGAGCAATAACGTCGACTTCCCCCAGCTTCTCATAATGGCCCCCTACTTCGCTGTGACATAACGAAGAACTGGTGTTTGCATGCCATCTAATAAGCCTTTAAGAATCAGTTCTGCCGAACGCCCCATCATGCGAGCATCCGAAGTTAGAATAAGCCGATGCGCCCAAACAGGTAAAACCAAATCCTTAATATCGTCGGGAACAACAAAGCTTCTCCCTTTCACATAAGCCGCTGTTTGTGCAGCACGCATCAAGGCGTAAGACGCCCTTGGACTCGCTCCGATGTAAAAATCAGCTTGGTCTCGCGTTGCTAAGGCTAATCGAACTATGAAATCTTTTAACGTGTTATCCACATGGATCATGGCGGCTTCCTTCTGTAATTGCACAAACTCATCCTGCACGATAACAGGCTTCAGGTTTTCCAATGGATGACGATCCTGCAAGCGATCCAACATCAGAATCTCTTGATCATGGGTTGGATAGCCGAGCGAAAGCTTCATCATAAAGCGATCCATCTGCGCTTCCGGCAGGGCATACGTACCTTCATAATCCATTGGATTTTGGGTCGCGATGACAACGAAGGGCTTCGGCAGCTCATAGCTAGTGCCGTCAATCGTTACTCGTTTCTCTTCCATCGCTTCCAGGAAAGCAGACTGCGTCTTCGGAGAAGTCCGATTACATTCATCCGCAAGTACGACAGACGTCATTAGCGGCCCTGGGCGAAACTCGAACTCATTGCTTTTCACATTAAAAACGGAAACACCGGTTACATCCGAAGGAAGCAGATCTGGCGTACATTGAATTCTCTTAAACTCGCAACCGATCGTTTTGGCTAATGCGCGTGCTAGCATGGTTTTACCTACACCTGGCACGTCCTCTAGCAGTAGATGACCACCGCTCAACATGGCGATAAAAGCTCTCTCTATCGTCTCTCTTTTGCCAACTATCACTTTCTCTACGTTCATGATCATCCGTTCCACAAGAGGCTGCGGTTGATCGAATATTCGGGTTTTCGATGCCATAGACAAGAAGCCTCCTTTATAAGGGTATGCTTCTAGTTTTTCCAGCTCTCTACTCTTTTAGACATTAACCTCCCATAGCAAATAGAGAGTTTTTGAGAATACTATTATTTTCATTGAAAAAGTAGAGTGGTCGCAGCGCCAAAGAAACCTCCCGATTGTTCGACTCCATCACGGCATTCGTAATTCGACCACCTAGTGAAGCTATGGTTTTGCGTAATGGCACGATGATTTGATTATTTTGCATGTTCATATCCGCTAACGAATAAGTGGCTGTTTGCTTACCTAAAGTAAACAAACTAATGCTTCTATTCGCTAGATCATAGTCCATATCATAGATGCCATAATGCGCATTGGCTGTTTTCGTACTCGCCTGCCACTCGACCTTTCCGCCCATCTTCTCGATGAGATAGCGTAGAGACAGCTCTATTTGATTCTCACGCAGCTTATATATCGATGGTTCTATAGAAAATGTATTGCCTCCGAGCACATGAACCTGCAGAGGTAAGGCTGCTTGTTTGGCGAGAATACGAGCAGCCTCCTCCTCTTCTTCCTTCTTCGCTTTCGCTTTCTCTTCAGCCTCGGCCTCTAGTTTCTGAGCGAGGAGCTTTTCCTCTTCCTTCTTCGCTATGTCAGACGGGCTCGGGTGAGCAACTGCATATTGCTGTGTTTGTTTTATCAACGCTTGAAATTGCTTCAAGCTCATATTTCGTGACCATTTCGGCTTCGTGACAGCGAATTGTCTTGGTTTAACCTGTTCCGTCAACGGCGCGAACGCATATCCTAATTTTTTGTAGTAGCTAATCACTTGGGGTAATACTTCAACTGATGATTCATGGCCAGTGCCGTCGTGAAACAAAATATTGATCTCATGCTCAAGAGGTGAAGCCTTCACCGTCTGCCAGATTTCATTCACAGGTACATTAACTCTCTTGGAGTCCCCACTGTCAACATTCCAGTCATGCACGATATAACCGGCTTGTTCCATGAGGTAAAAGTAGTTAGCATCAAAATTCGTAGCAGTCCCGCCAGGCGCACGCACGAGTTGTGGTCTTATCCCCACGATATTTGAAATAATGTCCTCGCTGCGCTGAATTTGGTTCCAAAAGGTTTGAAAATCACTATAAAGCTCTTTATAAACATGATTATATGTATGATTGCCAATGGCATGACCGTCTTTCACAATTCTTTTGAGCTCAGCAGGATGCGCATTCGCTTGCTCGCCAAGTACGAAGAACGTCGCCTTAATGTCCTCTTTATCTAGAATGTCCAGCACCTTATTCGTTAGCTTGCTAGGACCATCATCAAATGTCAGATACACAGTAGGCTGCTCCGGTGTTACATATGTCCCCTCACTCTTCAGTCGCTTTCCTGCTTGAAGCTGCCCAAACACCTCTTGCACAGCTGGATCAGCATCATTGTCCGCGGCTTTGGCCGGTGTCATACCAATCAAGAGTGAAACTAGTAACACAACAACCATCATGATTTGAATTCGTAGTCTTCCGTTACCGTTGCTTGGAGTTTGTACTTGTAAGCGCATCCGATGATCCCTCCGCATGTTCTATCATTTTGACATCTGATAGATTATATGGGCGGAGGTGCGAGAGTATGACACAAAATAAACGCACTCGTCCTCTTAGGACGAGTGCGTTTATGGAGAAATATAGCCGCCTTATATGTGAAACATATACATGCTATATTTGAAAAAAAACGATCCCTCTCAGCAATGAGAAGCATCGTTAAAGTGTGATTTGGCAGCTCGCTTAAGCTTCCTGAGGCAGGCTACGGCTCTCCTCTTTCGTTCCAATTTTAAACAGAGATCGACTGCCAATCAGGCCCACAAAGCTCACGATCAGCAACACGCCAAGCAGCAAAATCGCGGTTCTTGCCCCCTGGAAGGAAACGATTTGCGTACAGACGGCGATGAGCAGAACACGCATCCCCATCCCTACGGTATTGAAGAAGCTGTTCACTCGGCCAATCAGATGATTCGGCACGATTTCCATCAGAATCGTATTTCGCGCTACGCGACTTCCCGCATTACCCCAGCCGTTCAACGATTTGAATACTAGAAAGATAGAGATGATTGGAAACGAATAGAAGAAGACGATCGATAGACTGAACATGACAAATGCGAGAATCGTTGTCGCATATGAGCCTAATCGCTTCATAATCAATGGAATTGTTAAACCTGCCACGATAGCTCCAATGGCAAAAACCATATCAGCCGCCCCAAGCACACTCGCCCCACCTTGAAGAACGCTTGTAATATACACGGGGTATAGATAGTTACCTACCATCACACAGAGGAAAGGCATCAGCGCACATAGGAAAAATAAGACTAGCAGCGGTCTCGTTTTCAAATATGTATACCCTTCCTTGAAATTCGCCCACATGGAGACAGCGCCAGTCGCGGTGACTGACTTATTCTTGATATAGGGAATGAGCAGAAAAAGTCCAAAACCTAAGAAATAGGTCAACGCATCGGCTAATAGAATCCAGCCAAAATTGATATGGTCAATTAGCAGACTCGCCAGGCCCCCTGCGATCATGGAGGTGGATTGATTTTGTACCTCAAGAATGGCGTTTAATGTCTTATACTGCTCCTTGGAGAAGATCTCCTGTGTAAATGCGAACTGCGTTGGAAAATGGACATTATAGTAAAGAGAGCCACTGAAATAGATGACAATCAACTGCCACGTTTCAAAATGACCTGATAGGATTCCCCACAATGCAAATAGCAGTGTGACGGCACCGCTGACAATTTCACTGCCCAGCAGCATTTTTTTACGAGAAATGCGGTCAATATACGCGCCTATATGAGGCGAAAGCAGGAACAGAATCAGGGTAGAAACAAGCGTCGCATACCCATATATCTCACTTCCCCCTGCCCGATTCACCAGTAACCACGGTACCCCGATCATCGTAATTCCTGAGCCGATCGAGGATAACATATTGGCAATCATAAGAAACATCATTCTTCGGTCTTTGAGCATGAGCCACATGTTGTATAAACACCTCGATGAAAGTATTGGATTGTCTTACTTCATTTCCAGCACAGCATCTAACACAGACTGTACGTGATTTTTAATTTTCACTTTACTCCATTCCTTCACGATGTATCCTTTTTCATTGATAAGAAACGTCGATCGAATAATGCCCATATACTCACGGCCATACAGCTTTTTCAACGCCCATACCCCATACTTCTCAGCTACCTTATGATTCGTGTCTGAAAGCAGGAGGAATGGAAGCTCGTACTTGGTAATAAATTTGTCATGCGATTTCAGCTCGTCTGGGCTGATGCCGATCACTTCAACACCTAACTCCGCAAACTTTCCGTTATAGTCTCGAAAGTCGCAGGATTGTTGGGTACAGGTTGGTGTATTGTCTTGCGGGTAAAAATAAATGACGACTTTACGCCCTTTATAGTCGGCTAAAGAAACTTTCTCTCCGTTAGTGGCAGGCAGCGAAAAGGCAGGTGCTTTACGCTTGGTTATTGCTGTTTCATTCACTTTTTTCAATGGTGCTCTCTCCTCTTGCTATCCAGCTTTATCTTCATCCATTATGCGACATTCCCTGGATGACATCAAACAGAAAAAGCTGCTCCGAATCGTAAAGACTTCGTTAGCAGCCGTTGTACATGCATGTAAGGAAGCTATGTTTCGGATGATTCCTTGTGAAGGTGCCTCAATTTATCAGGATTCACAACGAGATAAAATGCCTTAATTAGCCCATCTTCCACTTGGAAGGTCATCACATTATTGGGTTGATCGTTCACATAGGCTGCAATGCCCATTTCACCATTAACCGTAGTTAGCTCAAACCGATAGCCCTCTGGCACTTTGGCCAAAACACCAGACAAGAACAATGCAATCCGCTCAGCACCTATAATCGGATTGATGGCCGCTTTCACTTTGCCGCCGCCATCAGAGTACAGGATCGCATCGGATTTCACGATGGTTAATAGTTGAGCGATATTCCCCGATACCAACGCGTGTACGAATTGTTCCACGACAGCTGCCGTTTGTTTGAGTTCAGGTTGTTTGAGCTGCAACTTCGTTTCACCGACTCGCTCTGTCGGGATGCTTATGGCACTCTTAGCCCGACGAAAAATTTGCCGGCAATTGGTGCTGCTTTTACCTACAATCTCTGCGATTTCATCGTATTCGTATTGCAGAACCTCCCGAAGCAGAAACACCGCCCGCTCTACCCATGACAACTGCTGCAGAAGTAGAAGATAGGCCGTGGAGAGCGACTCTTTCTGTGTGTATACGTCATCCGGGGTGCTTTGGGAATTTTGACTGCCCATCAGCGGTTCTGGCAGCCAAGGTCCTACGTAAACTTCTCGCTTTTTGCTGGCGGAGCGCAGGTTATCGATGCACCGATTGGTCACGATTTTGCATAGGTAAGCCTTGGGATTGTGAACATGCTCCAGCTTGGTCTCATTGGCATACAGAAATGCCTCCTGAACGACATCTTCCGCGTCCACCACACTGCCCAACATGCGATACGCTAGGGAGAACAACAAGGGTCTATAGGACAGATAGATCTGTTCGGAAGCTCCCGATTCTGTTCCTGTGATCTCCATCCGGCACACCTCCCGATTTTACTGTTATAGGGTAATTTTAAGCGAACTGAGGCGTTTTTAAAATAGCTTGGGCCGCGCGTCTAGCACTCGCCGCCGAGGCATCTGCAAGCATTTCGCCATGGCTGACCCAGTCCCCAGCTACATAAAGACCGCGAATGCCTTCGACGGCTGGACCCGTTTGCAAATTGGATTTACCTACATGCAAGGTGTCGTGGACGACCGTCATGTTCGGCAGAAACTGTCTGGCTACGACTTCTTGTTCCCAGCCTGGATGCAGGGTATTCATTGCAGCTGTAAGGACGTCCTCATCATCCTTCGGATTACTTTCCCCAGATCCGTTATATTTGACCATATGCACGACTAGGGTGCCATCCTCACTAAGCTTAGCATTTAAGGTGTGATGCGAGAAAAAGATCGGTTGATCCAGCGCGATCGCGACATCTCGACCTGGAACGGAGAGTCTCTTCAAGCCTAAGTCAAGGCATGCGGCCTTCGAGGGGCGCGCTTCGTCCTTCCATTGCTTCAAAATCGTTCGGTCTGCGTTTGGGACTAGCTTGTAGGTCTCAGATGGGGACGCGGTACTGATGACATGCGATACTTCTAGCATTGCTTCATCAGCAAGTTTGAGGCCCTGCACCTGGCCATTCGTATGAAAGATTTCTTTCACGTCGGAACCACTTATGATGTGGACACCCGCTTCAATCGCTTTCTCATGGAGCTGATCAATGATCGTTTGCCAACCTCCGTGGAGGTAGAGCACTCCTTTTAATGAACGCTGTACTTGCCCGAGCACCGGACCAGCAAGCTGATGATCCGGATCATGCGTGTAAGTTGCCGTACGGCACAAGGAGTAAAAAATATGACGAACCATCGGATTAACAATTTCTTGCTCCGCCCACTCTCTCAGCGATGCGTTTCCAACCTTGCTTGCGTCCATTTTGGTTAACCGCACAACGAGTCGCAGAAGTCCCATCTTCCCAGACCACGACAGCAGCTTCGATGTGAGCATGCTGAGCGGCGTTGCCGGCATCGGCACTAGCTCATGGTTCCACAAAGCGTTGACCTTTGAGGAAGGCGGGCCTCCTTCGATGCGAACATCAAGCTCATGCAGGATTCGAAAGGCATCTCCTGCACGGTATAAGGCATGCCCGCCAAGGTTGAGTAGCACACCATTTTTCTTATTTGTCATCGCTCTGCCGCCCATTCGTCCCGATCGTTCCAGAAGTACAACGCTTCTGCCACCCTTCGCTACTTCAATAGCAGCAATGAATCCAGCTAAGCCTCCACCAATGATGGCAGTGTCGTATTTTGTCATATTCATCATCCTCCGTTTCGCTTTCCCTCTATAAGGCGAAATAGGAGCATGTTTTGTGACAAAAAAATAATCCACAAAGCTATTTCTGTGGATAACTACAAATGTGGATATGTTGATATGCGTCGAATAAGTTATACACAATAGGGACTTAAGGCCCTGTGGACTTGTGGGTAACTCTGTGGATAGATGTGTATAACACATATAGGCCGCCTCTAGGGAGAGACGACCTCTGTTTACTTTTGTGATCATACCGCCTACGCCTTACACACCATTCGCAGCAAGCCCTCAGCGAAACGAAACGAAACGGAACGTAGATCCGCTATTTAGGTGAATATCGTCTATATTTAAAAATTGAGGAACGTGGTTCCGCTATTTCATGAATATTACCCTCCAAACACACTTTTTGGATGAAATAACGTCCTCACGTTCCGTTTCGTCGGGAAATTGGCTATTTGGGGCAAAATAGCGGAACGTAGTTCCGTATCTGCGGGTCTCGAGTCTCCGTTCTTGTGTCTCGCGTCTCAGTTCTAGTATCTGCTCGATCCTCGATCAACGCTATTTCCCCCGACTCCCATCTAACGTAACTCCCTTATTCAGCCGAACAGCTTCCTTCCAATAGTAGCCCGCAATAGCAATATCGAAGATACCTAAGCCCATCGGATTAAAATAAATGGGCTCCTCGGCGCTCACACTTGCAAGTTGGTCGCGAAGCACCACATCGGCTAAGGTACGTACATCCGATTCCTGTAAGTAATACAGGAGGTGCAACTGCTCGATATCCGTCTGCTCCCGGCATACTTCGCGCCAATCATCCACGATGATCGCTTTCACGCCCGACACACTTTCAGGTTTATAATCTCGGAGGGAAACATTGAGTAGAAGCGCACCTTGAGGTGGAGCCTCATCGATATATCTATCTTCTGACACGGTGCAGGTCATAATCACATTAGCCTCGCGGTAGCCATCTCGCCAATCACCTACAATCTGTGTCTTCTCTTGAATAGCTGCTGGAATCGTCGCTGGGTCAACACCCTTAAGATCATAAAGGCTTACATGCTCAATCCGTTCCCCAAATAACGTTAAACACATATCCAAATGCAGGCGTCCAATCGGTCCCCATCCGATTAAGAGAATGCGTAAACGGTCAGGCCGCCTGACTTTCACAAATTGGCCCAACATCACACCGCTAACCGCTGCGGTCCGCAAACCATTTAGCAAGCCGCTGTGGATAAATGCCGTAGGCTCACCCGTCGAGGGTTTATTCAGAATCAACGTATTATGGGCCCGGGGAAGTCCCAAAAGGCGATTGTTTGGAAAGCTCGCAATCCATTTGATACCCGACATATCGATGTTACCACCTACATAGGCAGGCATCGCAATAATGCGGTTCTTGGGATCGCGAAAGCGTAAGTATGGCTTCAAGGGGTGAGCACAGTCCCCGCTATCTTGTATCGCGACAACATCTTGAATGATGTCGGTCAGCTTCTTCCAATCGATTCCGATTTCTCGGATATGGTCATCCTGTAAATACAACATCCGCTAGTCTCCCATGCTAGTTACTCGGTTTATACCCTATCTCACTCTGTACCCATTCATCGTTGTACACTGTACTTAAATACCGTTCACCGCGATCCGGCAATATGGCTGCGCAAACCGCTCCCGGCGGAATGGAACGGCTCATTTTGCGTATGGCCGAAATAACGCCTCCTGAGGAGGCACCTGCCAGAACGGCTTCCTCATGCACTAGAGCGCGACAGCCCTCTACGCAATCCCTATCGGATACGTACATGACCCTATCCGCAACATCGTGCCGATGCAAGCCTGGCGTGATTCCCGCGCCTAATCCAGGGAACTTCCGTGAACCTTTTTCCCCGCCAAAAATAACACTGCCCTCGGCATCCACCGCCACGATCTGTGTGGACCATCCGCGCGCGCGAATGTATTCCATACAACCTCGAATCGTTCCACACGAGCTAACTCCGCAAAATAAATAATCCACCGCTCCTAGCTGCTCGCCAATTTCCCGCATCGTTGTCTCGCTATGAGCAAGCGCATTGTCTGGGCTTCCGTACTGATTGGTCCAATAGGCGTTCGGAATTTGCCGAACCAACTCAGCTACTCGCCGAATCCGAGCCGGCAGAAACTCACCCGTTGCCTCATCCGGCACGGTAACGAGGTCGATTTCTCCATGAAAGCTGCGGATGATTTGCAAATGTTGCTGCGTCGTACGAGGATCGACAACACAGATGAAACGAAGCCCGAGATATCGGCAGAGTTGAGCCAGACTGATAGCCAGGTTGCCGGAGCTAGATTCTACAATGACACTCTCGCTCGTCACCTCGCCTCGGCGTATCGCTTCCCGCAGCATAAACAGGGCAGGCCGATCCTTTGCACTGCCCCCAGGGTTCATCCATTCCATTTTGCCATATACCTCAAAGGGCTGATCCTTGAACAAGCGCGACAGCCGAATAAGCGGCGTACGTCCGATCGCGTGGACAATACCTCCTTCAAGCTCCATTCGCTTCCCCTCCTTTTACGTGTAAAAAATCTTTTTATTTTTCACGGAGTTGCGGTTGTGTGAATCCTCAAAGGTGCCCCCGATAACTTGAATGCCCTCTAAAAGCTGAGCTTTTATCATCATGCCGATCGCTGGAATGTGGTTCTCCACATCCGCACGAATGCGGTCCAGAATGGCTGTCGTTGCTAACGCGCTGTAGACATACACCGTTAATGCGTTGCCGCTAACCTGTACTCGAACGCTCGCTTCACGAAGGTGATGATAGACAACATCCTCAATGTCATAGATACTGATTTTCTCTCCGTGCTTTAGGTCAGGCCCTATACGTTTTACGATGCTCTGAAAGGTCTGCGTGGGGACACCATCTACATCGATTACTCTCAAATCACGCACGATATCGTAGGTGACATAACGCAGCGCTGGGAACGAATCCCTTACTGTCGAAGTGAGGACCAGCACTTGCTCCAGCTCATCCGGCAGCGGCTCCATATCATCCAGCAGCTCCGCATGGACGCCTTCTGCAACGATGCCCTCTGTAAACAAATACCTGCCATGCTGGTGGGAAAAGTAAGCGATCGTCCCAATCTCGATCGAGCCGTACGTATCAGTGACACACGCTTCTGCAATGCCTAATCTTTCAGCAATACGCTGCCGCCAGCCTGGCGAAGCAATCTCTCCAACGAGAATGACGTACTGGATGCCATAGCCAGCAGGATTCTCCGACGCTTGCAATATGCGATCCAAAATGGACGGCATCGTATACAACACTTCGGGTCTAAAGCTTTGAAGCCGTTCAATATGCTGCTCGATGGGAAGCCGAAAGGATACCGACTCTACCTCCATCCCGAGCTCGCGAAAAACCTCGACCGCCGTTGCCTCCGCATGCCCCGTGCCCATATCAGCCATCGCACTTCGGTAACTGGTGCCTACCAGAATGTTGCGGAAAACGTCCAGTTTGATTCGCAAATAAGCTTCTTCGTCCGATTTTGAGTAGAAAATCGTCTTACGCCGCTTGGAGCTCGTGCCTGACGTCTGATAGCGATTCAAATCCGCTTGCTGCAGCAAAGGGTTGGTATCCGTGTAGTAAAACGATTCCAACATCCCAGCTGACACAAGCGGCAGCGCAGCCAGCTCTCCAAACCCTTCTTGGTCCGACGAAGCCTCTACCCCCTCTAGCAGCCAGGGAAATTGCCGCTTCATCACCTCAATCGTATCTTTGATGTGCATGGTTGTGATGTTCCTCCTCTCAACCGTACTGACTATACGAACCCCCAAAACACCTGACTACATATCCTATGCGCCCTTCCTGCCCATCGTTCTGATTTCCTGATGTAGAAACCTGAATCCCTGTTCCCTGCCTCCGCAAACGCTCATATCATAATGCATAATGAAATGCCATGCTCACTAGAGAAAGGATCGCAGCCATGACAAGTTCACTGAAGGCCGTTTCAAGCAAATGGATTAAAACACGCATCACGCTTCGGAATGCGAAGCTGCGCCAGTATGTGCCAACTACGCATCCTTTTGATCGAAATAGGCTATTGGCCATGCTCACCGAGCACGGCATGCTCTATGTGAAGCCCGACATAGGTTCCCTTGGTATAGGCGTCATGCGTGTCGAGAAAAAGGGAGGAGCCTACCGCTATCAAAGCGGCGTACACATTTATCGTTTTCCGACGTTTGAGAAGCTGTACCAATCCCTGCTGCATCGTTGCGGCACCAAGCGTTATCTCATTCAGAAAGGTATCCATGTGCTAAAGCATGAGGGGAATCCCTTCGATTTCCGGGTCATGATTCAGCGAAGCCCTTCGGGGAAATGGGTATGCACTGGAACTGCAGCACGGGTTGCTCATCCGCAGAAAGCCGTAACCAATGGCAGTCAAGGCGGCACCATCTACAGTCCATATGACCTCTTGGAACCCCAATTCGGTGTTGATGCAACGTCTATTCTAATGTTCAAAATGGAGAGAATCGCCTATTTGACCTCTGTTCAATTAGGTCGCGCATACCCTGCCATGAATGAGCTCGGCATCGACATCGCCGTCGATCATAAGCTCAAGCCTTGGATCCTCGAGGTCAACACGCGGCCAGACCCCTGTCCCTTCACCAAGCTGGAGGACAAATCCATCATCCGTAAAATCATCCAATTCGGCAGAGCGAATGGCCGAAAGTACGATTTGACCTGCTCGAAGGCGAAGAAGGCGCCGAAACAGCGGTTTTCGACCGCTTCTACTGAGCAGCCTCTTCCGAGCGTAGAACCTCCTTCTGAACCAACTTCTGAACCAGCTTTTGAACCAGCTTTTGAACCACCTTTGGATAGTGAATGATCTGGTTTCAACCTCTCAACTCGGATAAATGAAAAAAGCTGTCCTCAAGTAATAAAACCTTGTTGGACAGCTTTGCTTTTTGTTATGAACCTGCGCCGCGATACCGCTTCACGCCAATATTCCAGACCGTGATGCCAAGCACACTAAACGCGATGCCAACCACAGGGGTAAGTAGGGCGAACCATTTCCAGTTCTCTGGATCAATGAAATACGCGGCCGGATAGAAGCCAACGAACGCAAACGGTAGAATCCAGGTCAGAATACTTCGCAGCAATTTATTGTAAATCGTCGCAGGATACCGCCCGTAGTTCTGAATGTTCCAAATCAACGGCAGGATACCCGTCGGCGCATCGGAGAAGAAGGCTAATGATGTCAGAGAAATGTATACCCCTGCATAAATGAGGATCGACCCCACCACCATGACGATGAAAATCAGCGGATCATGCCAATGGAACGGCAGGTCCAACTGTACCCAGGAATAGATCATGACGACCAAGCCGGCCAACGCGCTGAACATAGAAGCAGGATCGAGATTTTCCATCATAAGCTGCCACAGATTGTAAGCAGGCCTTGTCAGGACGCGGTCCATTTCCCCTTTGACAATGTAGCGCTCACTGAAGCCCCACAGATTAAAAAAGGAAATAAATATGCCATATGGGATCATAAAATAACCGTAGATGAACAAAATTTGTTCTTGATTCCAGCCGCCAAGCGATTGCGTTTGCATAAAGACGACAAGAATGAAGAATAGATTCAATCCATTGAATAACAAGTCGGACAGCACTTCAATCCAGAAATCAGATCGGTAGGTGAGCCTTGTTTTCATGTAGTTTTTGAAATATTCGAAAACGAGGGTGATATAGAACATGCGTTACCCTCCCTGCACGAAAAGACGTGTTTTGGATTTAACCCACAGTACATAAATCGGAATAATCAAGAGCAGGAACCACAGCACTTGTACGCCAAAATTTTGGAGTATTGCATTGCCTGTTATTTTACCTGTAAACACTGCGCTGGGTAAATAAGTGATCGCCTGAAATGGCAGCCACTCAAGAATGGACTTCGACCATCCTGGGAAAAAGGAAATCGGAATGATAAGCCCTGAAAAAAGGTCAACCGCTACGCGCTTCATGCGCATGAGACCTTCATTATTTTCGAGGAAAAAGGCAAACAAGCCCGTAATGATATTCAACTGCGTATTAATTAGAAAGCTGAAGAACAACATTACGAAGTAGATGACCCACAAGCTCGGATCTGTTGGTAACTGAATCGGGAGCAGCAGCCAGATTAAGATCATACCAGGTGTCATGAAGAGCAGCAGTCGGAATATGCCTTCGCCTAGGCCCTGCATCATTTTAACAAATATATAATTGTAAGGCCGGATGAATTGAATCGCTACACTGCCATCTCGAATCTCATTTGCAATTTCACGATCTAAATTATTGAAATAAAATGCGCGGCCCATCCAGGAGATCGCAACATACGTTGTCATTTGACCCAGTGTAAGACCTCCGATGATGTCTTGGTCCCCGTAAATCGCTTTGTAGACGAAATAGTAGGAGCCAATATTGAGCGCATAAATCAGGATCCCGCTGTAATAATTCACCCGATAAGCGAGCATCATGAGAAACCGCATGCGGATTACTTCTATATAAGCTTTATGCATGGGTCGTGACTCCCTCTGGCTGATCGATGTCCAAGCGTTTCACTTCGGCAGAGCCGGATTTATAAATTTCACGGACGATATCATCCGTATTCGTTTCATTAATCTTAATATCTTGGATTTGCAGCACGCCAACGACGCGGCTAAGCACCTCGGAGATATTCGCTCTTTCGTAAGGAATGAATACTTTGGCGGATAGCTCATTGTCTAACTGCCAAGCTACATCCAAACCGAGGGTCAGCTCTTGGAGACGAGCCAAGGTTGTTGGTCGCTCAAATTGCAGCACAACTTCCTTTCCCTTGCCCCATCTGGCTTTCAACTCTTCTAGACCACCATCATAAATAATTCTGCCGTCATCTAGCATAATAACACGGGAGCACAGCGCCTCAATGTCCTGCAAATCATGCGTTGTCAGCAAGATCGTCGTTTCATATCGCTGATTGAGTGATTTCAGAAATTCACGAATTTCTGTTTTAACTACAATATCGAGGCCAATGGTTGGCTCATCCAGAAATAGGATTTCAGGATTATGCAGCAGTGAAGCCGCTAATTCACAACGCATCCGCTGACCCAAGCTGAGCTTACGGACAGGTCGTGAAAGGAGATCCGACAGCTGCAAACGGTCGACGAGCTCGTCGAGGCGTTTCTTGTAATCGGCTTCGGAGACACGATACACCTTTCTCAACAGCTGGAAGGACTCTACAACACCAATGTCCCACCAGAGCTGACTGCGTTGACCGAAAACTACACCGATCCCGGCGACGAATTTCTCACGCTCTTTGAAAGGCACGTACCCATTCACTTTGATGTGACCGGAAGTCGGCACAAGAATGCCCGTAAGCATTTTGATTGTCGTTGACTTCCCAGCACCATTTTCACCAATATATCCACAAATTTCGCCTTTCGGAATTTGAAAGCTTATGTCCTTCACAGCTGTGATTTGCTTATACTCTCTCTTGAATAAATCTTGCACGGCTCCTTTGAGGCCACCGCGGCTTTGCTGAACTTGAAATTCTTTACGCAGCATTTGAACATCTATGGCTAACATGCGTCTTCCCCCCTGACTTTGTCGTCTCGGTTACAGATTACGGCAACATTCGTCATAACTTGCTATCGAAGTTTCGTAGCATCTATAATATGGATCATAATGACGTTTCATACAACCGTACAACATGCTCATGATAACTCAATTCTGTAAGAAAAAAAAGTACAGATTAGCATGTATCGTATTTCCCTTTAAATCACGCTGAATTTCACCTTGGAAAGGAGCTTACCTAGTATGAAAATCTTCAAACGGACCATGCTCCTGATTGTTATGCTCCTTCTAGTGGGCGCTGGCTATTATTCTTACGCTTTCTACAGCTTTGCAAATAATATCTCGCATAAATCAGAGAATACAGATGGCAAAGGAACTGGAAGCACTACCTTAATTCCAAACACTGTGAAGGAAAATGGAGATAAATTCACACCACCGAAATGGGAAAGCAAGCAGCGGGTGAATATTTTGCTGTTAGGCGGCGATTCTCGTGGCATGGTGAAGAACGAGTTACCAAGATCAGACAGTATTATGCTAGCCTCCATCGATCCGGTCACGAAAAAGGCTCATCTGTTCTCGATTCTACGGGACACCTACGTGAAAATCCCTGGCCAAGGCGAAGATCGGATTAATACGGCGATCACGATGGGCGGTCCTAATTTGGCCATGAAAACCGTGAGCGATCTGCTTGGTATTCCAGTTCAATATTACGTTTACACAGACTTCAAAGGCTTTATCGCACTCATTGACGCTGTTGGCGGTATCGATATTGATGTCGAGAAAGACATGAAATATTCCGACTCCGAAGATGATCATGTGTATGATATTAATTTGAAAAAAGGAAAGCAGCATCTGGATGGCAAAACAGCCCTACAGTACGTACGCTTCCGACACGATGCGTTATCTGACTTCTCCCGAACTGAGAGACAACGGAAGTTCCTAACGGCTGTTGCGGCAAAAATGCAATCAACCTCATCGCTGATCAAGCTGCCGCGTATCCTGAATGCAATCGATCCGTATATTGATACGAATCTTAGTGTAACGGACATGCTCAAGCTAGGTAGTCTCGGCTACGAAGCCAAAGCGGATGGCATCGTTTCATCTCAGCTTCCTCCTTCTGAGCTGCTCGTTGAGAAAACTATTCGCGGCGCTTCCGTCATCACAGCAGATAAATTGAAGCTTCAGCAATATATCAAAGACCTTTTTGCTGGCAAAGCGGACGCCGATTCAGGTCCAACGAAACCATCCCCTTCTCCAACGCCGAAGGTCACAGGGAAAACAGTGAAGTAAGCACAAGAATAGGTTAAAAAATAAGATAAAAAAGCGGATAATAAGAGTGGGTATCCACTCTTATTTTTCTGTATGAGGGGCTTATAAGATCGCCGCTGTTGATGTGGTGAGGGGTTGGGATTGCGAAAGTTACTGAGTGGTGCGGGAGATGCGGGGTACGCAGACGCAGGGTATATCGAGACGAAGTAATCGCCTGTGACAAAAGTGAGAATCTGTCATTTGTGAAATGTCATTTACTCGTTGGTGGAGATCCGAGATATAACTAGACCACATGACTGACTGTGACAAAAGTGAGAATCTGTCCTTTGTGAAACGTCATTGCTCGTTGGTGGAGATCCGGGAAATAACTAGACCAAATGACTGACTGTGACAAAAGTGAGAATCTGTCATTTGTAAAGCGTCATTTACTCGTTGGTGGAGATCCGGGATATAACTAGACCAAATGACTGACTGTGACAAAAGTGATAATCTGTCATTTGTGAAACGTCATTTACTCGTTGGTGGAGATCCGAGTTATATAACTAGACCACATGACTGACTGTGACAAAAGTGAGAATCTGTCATTTGTGAAACGTCATTGCTCGTTGGTGGAGATCCGGTATATAACTAGACCAAATGACTGTGACAAAAGTGAGAATCTGTCATTTGTGAAACGTCATTGCTCGTTGGCGGAAACCTCCAATCGCGTATGAACCTAACGAATTCAAAAACTAATACATATAAAGGAATGATGATTTCCATGGAACGCAAACAATCTGAGCTACTTTATCAAGAAGCACTGCAACACATCGTCGGCGGGGTCAACTCCCCTTCCCGTTCGTTCAAAGCCGTTGGCGGCGGCGCGCCCGTCTTCATGAAGCGTGCGCAAGGCGCACACTTCTGGGACGTAGACGGAAATCGCTTCATTGACTACCTCGCCGCCTATGGTCCGATCATTACCGGTCACGCGCATCCGCACGTTACCGAGGCGATTTGCCGCGCCGCACAGAATGGCACGCTGTACGGCACCCCGACCGAACTCGAGATCGAGTTCGCCCGCATGCTGAAGTCGGCGATTCCCTCGCTCGACAAAGTGCGCTTCGTCAACTCCGGCACTGAGGCCGTGATGACGACGATCCGCGTGGCGCGCGCTTTCACAAAGCGCACCAAGATCATTAAGTTTGCCGGGTGCTACCACGGCCACTCGGATCTCGTACTGGTGGCGGCCGGCTCCGGGCCGTCAACCCTGGGCACGCCGGACAGCGCTGGCGTGCCGGCCAGCATCGCGCAAGAGGTCATCACCGTGCCGTTCAACGACATTCCGGCACTCGAGGCCGCGCTTGCGCGTTGGGGTGAAGAGATCGCCGCGGTGATGGTGGAGCCCATCGTCGGCAACTTCGGCATGGTTATGCCCCATGCCGGTTACCTCGAGCAGCTCTGCACAGCTGCTCGCAAGCACGGTGCCCTCGTCATCTACGACGAGGTCATCACGGCGTTCCGATTCCATTACGGATCGGCACAGACCTATGAAGGCCTCCCTATTCTAGAGGGAGGCGCTACCGAGGCGGCGGCGCGCTTCGCCGCCGTGGAGCCGGACCTGACGGCCCTAGGCAAAGTGATCGGCGGCGGGCTGCCGATCGGGGCCTACGGGGGCCGCAAGGAAGTGATGGAGCAGGTCGCACCGCTCGGACCTGCTTATCAAGCCGGCACGATGGCGGGGAATCCCGCCTCCATCTCGGCCGGCATCGCCTGCTTGGAGGTGCTCCAGCAGGCAGGTGTATATGCCAAGCTCGAGCAGCTTGGCACAACTCTAGCTAGCGGCATCGCAGAATCCGCCGCCCGCCACGGCATCGCCCTCACGTTGAACCGCATTGGCGGCGCCTTCTCTACCCACTTCTGTGATCATCCAATCACCAACTATGATGAAGCGCAAGATACCGATAGTGAACGCTTCGCCGATTTCTTCCGTCTCATGCTGGAGCAAGGCATCAATCTTGCCCCGTCCAAATACGAAGCATGGTTCATGACGATCGCTCATACCGAGGACGACATTGCCCAAACGCTTGAAGCTGCAGATCGCGCTTTCAAAGTGATGAAAACACGCTGATTGTCCCAAAAACGAACTATGATCCTATCAGGATTATAGTTCGTTCGTCTTTCTACCCCTACTAGAGTTGTATGAATTATGGTTTTATTCACCAATATACAAAAAAGGTAACGCTTACATTCGTGATTTACGTCTGCAAGTATTGTCGGATGAAGTTTTTCATGCTATTCTAAGATTACTTTTACCCTTTTAGCGAAACGGCTTGAATACACAGTATTTTCCTAGAAAGTTAGGGCATGATTTACAAATCCTACACGGTTTTTTGTGTGCGATGCCTTACTTTCCTACGAGTCGATTTATGCCATATTTCGAGAGTTTTATCTCCTGTAAATTGGCATGTTATTCAGTAATATTGCATTTTTATACACAATCATGCATATTTCGGATTTAAGCAAATAGTGGCTTTTCTCCCTAAAATGTGAGAGCTGGCAGGCTCATCAGCGCCAGAATGCAAGAAGCGTAAGCAAGAGGAGTTTAATTATGTATGGGAGGTGACGGTCAGGCGACTGACCAGAGCAATGAATGAAATTATGCGTAATGAAGGCCGTTTTCAAGATCTACTAGGAACCGAACACGACAGCTGCGGTATTATTTGTATTATTGAAAAAAATGGTCACCCTTCCCGTGATAACATCCAAAAAACGATTGATGCCCTTGTTAAAATGGAACATCGTTCAGGATTTATCAATGGTGAAGGCGATGGTTGCGGTATTCTAACAGACATTCCACGTGCTCTCTGGGAAAAGAAATTAACAGACGCGGGTCTGGACGGCAAACTTGCCTATGACAACCGTTTTTCTGTTGGACATATCTTTGTTCCAAGAAAGCTGGACTTGACTGTTACTGAGATTCAAAACGGCATTCGTGAGCTTTTTGCCTCCCATGATGTATCCATTATTCTTGAGCAAGAAAACCTCGTTGACAGCGGTTCGCTTGGCGCCAACGGTTTGCTCGATGAGCCTACGTTCTGGCAAATTGCAGCGATTAGCAACAAGACTGAAGGTCAAGTTGCCGATCACCTGTATGAGCTGCATATTGCGATTGAAGATCGTTACAACGTACATGTTGCGACACTAAGCAATGTGACTTCTGCCTACAAAGTACTAGGTGCAGCAAGCATCCTTCCTAAATATTTTAACGACTTGCGTGATCCTTTATTTGCGTCCCAAGTTACGATCGGTCATAACCGTTATTCAACAAACACATTGTCCAGCTTCTTCCGCGTTCAACCGTTCTCCCTTCTTGGACACAACGGTGAAATTAACACGGTAAAGAAACTTCGTCTTGAAGCTGACATGGTTGGTGTTCCGCTTGTTAGCGGCGGCTCTGACTCCCAAGACATGAACAGAACGATCGAAACGTTCATTCACCGTTTTGGATTGTCCCTTTTCGAAGCCATGGAAATGGTATTCCCTCCTATTATTAATGAAATGAAACAGTTCCGTCCGGAGCTTCAAGATCTATACGTGTACTACCGTCAAGTATGGGGCCACTTTGCACAAGGTCCAGCGGGTATTGTTTCCCGTTACGGTAATGAGTGTATTTTTAGCGTTGATGCGCTAGGTCTTCGTCCGGTATGGATGGTTGAAAGTGATACATCCCTATACTTCTCATCCGAGCAAGGTGTTATTACGGTTGGCGAAATGGTTGCTGATCCGAAGCCAATTGCTCCAGGTGAGAAAGTCGGTGTTGTACTAACACCAGGCGAACATATTCAAGTTATTCCTTATCATGAAGTTCAAACCCTGGTATATGAGCGTGTAAGCAAGCGTGTGAATTTTGGCGGTCTCCGCTCTTATTTGAACCCTGCCCAAACGAATACAGAAGCCGAGCTTAATGAGAATATTGTTACAACAGATCAAGTGTACAGTGCATTTGGTTGGGATCGTGACGGCATTTCACACATTGAATCCATGTCCGAAACTGGCGCTGAGCCGATTCGTTCATTGGGTCATGATTCACCTCACGCAGCGCTTGCATGGGAACGCCAGAACGTGCCTGACTTCATTAAAGAAAGTGTTGCTGTCGTAACGAATCCGGCCATTGACCGCGACCGTGAAATGGAGCATTTCTCCACGCGTGTTATCGCTGGAGCTCGTCTTCCTGTATTTGCACAGGTTGATACTAACCTTCGTCTTGAGCTTCTTGCTCCGCTTGTTCTTGAAGGAACGAACGGTGTAGGCAGTGAAGAGCACTTGTCACAGCCCTCATTCGAACAATTATTGGCACAATTCCGCGCACAAGGCGATAACAAAGTAGCTGTACTATCCGCAACATTCGCTAGAGGAACTTCTCTAAAGGATGGCTTGAACAAACTTGCAGAAGATGCAATCTCTGCAGCACGCGATGGCGCTGTACTTCTCGTCTTGGACGATGCAGAAGCTCACCAAAACGACCGTTTGTGGCTTGATCCGCACCTTGTTGTTTCCAAAATCGATATCGCACTTCGTGCGGAAAAGCTTGGTTTCGGCGATAACCTGCGCCGCCATGTTACGCTGATCCTTCGTTCAGCTGCTATCCGCAGCCTGCATGATATCGCGGTAGCTTGTGGTCTTGGTGCAGATGTGATTTCACCTTACTTGTTGTTCTCCACGGCTTCTGACAAAGAAGGCAACGCAGCAGCAGCACGTAAAGTATACGCGGCTCTTACGAAAGGACTTGAAAAAGTCATTTCAACTATCGGTACACATGAGCTTCGCGGGTACACACGTTTCTTCTCCTCCATTGGCTTCCATCCGGAAGTATCCGAGGTGCTAGATATCGTGAACTACTTGGGTAGTGAAAAAGCAGGAACTGGCTTTGCACAGCTTGAAGCTGAAGCTGAAGCACGTTATGTGGATTACACGAACCCGAAAGCGAAAGCAGCGAAGAACTTCCGTTTCTTCCAACGTATGTGGAAAGCCCTAGGCGATGCTGCATCAGGAGCTGCTCCTTACAGCGACTACCGCGACAAGCTGCGTGAAGAAGAGAAGAAGAATCCGATTTCCATTCGTCATATTGCGGGCTTCAAAGCAATTAGCGATGGCCGTCAGCCACTTGATCCGTCACAAGTTGATATTTCCATTGGCGGTCATTCCTTGCCGATGTTGATTTCATCCATGTCCTTCGGTTCACAGAATGAAACAGCTTTCCGTGCCTATGCTGAAGCCGGCGAACGTCTGAACATGGTTACCATGAACGGCGAGGGCGGAGAGATTAAAGATATGTTAGGCCGTTACAAAAAAACGCGCGGAGCGCAAGTCGCTTCCGGACGTTTCGGTGTAAACATTGAGCTTGCTAACGCTGTAGCTTTCCTTGAGATCAAAATCGGTCAAGGGGCAAAGCCAGGTGAAGGCGGTCACTTACCAGGCTCCAAAGTAACAGCGAAAATCGCTGAAGCACGTAACGCTACAATCGGTTCAGACCTGATCTCGCCATCCAACAACCACGATATTTACTCCATCGAGGATTTGGCGCAAATCATTTCCGAGCTTAAAGAAGGTAGCGGACGTAAAGCCAAAATCATCGTGAAAATCCCAGTTGTTCCTGGTATCGGTACGATTGCAGTTGGTGTTGCCAAAGCTGGCGCTGACGTTATTACCCTTTCCGGTTTCGATGGCGGTACAGGTGCTGCTCGTATCCACTCCTTGACTCACGTTGGTCTTCCTACGGAGATTGGTACGAAGCTTGCTCACGTTGCTTTGATTGAAGCCGGTCTTCGTCACCGCGTTGAGCTATGGTCCGATGGCGGTCTGAAATCAGGCGCTGACGTTGTTAAAATGGTTATGCTCGGTGCGAACCGTGCAGGCTTCGGTAGTATCGCGATGCAATCCATTGGTTGTACAACATGTCGTGGTTGTCATTTGGACACTTGTCACGTTGGTATCGCCACACAAATCGATTCCATGGAAGAAGCCGAAGAAAAAGGTCTTCGCCGTTTCGTACCGCGTCAATTCGATCTAGCTGTTGACAGCTTGGTTCGTTTGTTCGGTTCGATGGGTGAAGAAGTACGTGAAGTCGTTGCTTCCCTTGGTTTCAAAAGCTTACAAGAACTCGTTGGCCGTTCCGATCTATTGGAACAAATCAGCCACGTTGAACGTATTGATCTATCCGACATTCTTCGTCCAGCTCCACTTCAGTTCATCTCTGAAGAGACAAGAGCGGCTGAAGAAGCAGCAGTTTCGTCCGATATCCGTATCGCGGCTGGTGCAGAAGGTTTGGAATTCTTCCCGGATTCCGTATCATTCGATGCTCCTGTCGTTCGCAACTGGTCCAAAGTGGATGCCGAGTCCCGTATCCTTGGAACTCGCTACTCTAGCCATCGTGTAAGAGACCGTTTCAACGGCAGCTACGATGAGCTTCCAGCTGTTGCGCTGAACCTTGTTGACGGTTCTGTTCCAGGTAACGGTCTTGCCGCATTCAACGCACGTGGCGTTAACATCACTGTCCATGGCGGTGCTGAAGATGGTCTTGGTAAAATGGCTTTCGGTGGTAAAGTTGCTATCGTGAAATCACTTGGCCAAAATAACACCTTCATCAATGGTAGCGTTGGTAAATCGTTCGGTTACGGCGCTCAAAAAGGTTTGTTCTTGATTCAAGGCAGTGCAGATACACGTGCATGTATCCGTTTCTCCGGTGCTGACGTTGTCTTCGGCGGCGAAATCACGACACCTTTACAAGATGAGCTTGGTGGTTTAGCTGCTCGTGCGAACCTCAAAGGCTTCGCGTTCGAGTACATGACAAACGGCCGTGCCGTTGTTATGGGCGATCCAGGTCCATGGATCTGTGCTGGTATGACCGGTGGGGTTATCTACCAACGTCTAGTGCCGGAAATGGGTCTTGATCAAGCAGCCATCGAACGTCGTATCGCCAAAGGCGCTAAAGTTAAACTTGAGCCTATCGGCCTTCAAAGTAAAAAAGATCTTACCGAATTGCTTACAGCTTATCACGCTGAGCTTGCGAACTCCGGTCAATCCGAAGCCGCTGCGAAAATCGAAGCTTTGCTGGGTAATCTTGAAGCTAGCTTCATCCGTATCTCCCCGGTCAACATGCAAGCTGACCAATCCGTTGCTACGGAATAGTATAATTGTAAAAAGCTCCATCAGACCTTCATCGGTCTGGTGGAGTTTTTTCGTAAAGAGATGTTATCTACTTTGCATAAAATAACCTCATGTATCACATTTTATTAGTGCAACACCATCCGCATGCCAGAGGAGGTTTTTAGCGATGAGCCACTCAAAACGCCGCGAAGAAGCTGCATGGAAGGGTCGTAAACAAGCTCAACATCCACATGGTAAGGTGAAAGCCCTGGCGGAATTCGCCAGCGAATATGAAGCGGAAAACCAGAAGTAAATAAGTAACCCCCTCTCCTCCCACACGTTAAGAGGGACCAACACAAAGAGCCCGTTCGACCCGTTTCTGCGGAAACAGGGTCTTCGGGTTCTTTGTGTGTAGGTCAATTTCGGTTGGACGACTGGCAACTTTACTGGATCCTGAGCCTTAGGGATAGTCCTCATTGCTTGATCTCCAGGCACTATCCCCTATACTCAGGTCGCCAAAACTAAGCTAGAGCTGAGCTTTGGGGATAGTGTTCATAGTGCCATGTATTATGTTAGTTTAGCAGCCATGTTTTTCACGAATTCGCTTCACCGCGCGAAGGTGATGATTCGCGTGTCCGGCCATCATTTTCAATAATTGGGCAACGCTTTCTTCTCGATTGGTTGCTCGAATGGTTCGCTCTAGCGCATCCGGCAGGTGCTTGCACACGCCTAGAATATGCCCTCTCGCCGCTCGGAATAGTTGTACTTCGTTCACAATCGGTCGCTCTATATACGCCAATCCACGCTGCCAATCATCGGGTTGAAATGAATTGCCTTGGTACATCCGCCCAGGCTCGGCTAGGGCAAATTTCAATTTGTGCAAGGTGATTAGCTCTAAGTCGATCAAATGCAAAACATGCTCGCGAATCGACCACTTCCCAGGCACTTCCCTTAAGCTGAGTTGAGCCTCGGATAGGCCTTCTATCGCCTTCTCCAGCTCTGCTACTCCCACTTCGTACATCAACATTATGTCGCTCTCAGAGGGAAACAGTTCCTCCCAATACACCAGTGTGAACCCGTCTATACTGGGTACATGCAGTTCACGAATGTGCCCCGGCTCTTCTTGGCTCGTCATTAAAACATTGCAACCATTTGACTGCAAGCTCAACTCCATCTCAGCTACAGAACGAACGCCAGCGTACACGAGACTCCCAGGTTGTGGGCTGGTGTGATTTGGATGCATCCAACGGTCCAAGTAGGACTCTAACTCCTCCTGAGCTCCTCCTACAGTAATCAATACAGCCTCATCCTCTGTTCCACCAATGCGCAGTAATGCCGCTAAGTTCCCTTCAGCTAGCTGAATCAGTTCCCACCCCATTTGATCGATATAAAAAACTAATGAAGCCTCCAGGTTGTCCACTCTCAGCAAAAGTCTAGCCCGCCCTTGATACATGGTTGCCTCCTCAAGTTCAGCACAAAAAAATACGCTCCGTCCTAATTTCGACGGAGCGAGCGCACTTTCCATGCCTACTTCTTGGCCGCTTGGTAGGCCTCGATATATTGAGCAGCCTTCTTCGCTACAAGGCTGTAGTTTCCTGTTTTGACCGCTTCGCTGGTCAAGTCGGAGCCGATGCCGACGGCAACTGCGCCGGCCTGGATCCACTCGCCGAGGTTGCTCAGCGAAACCCCGCCTGTCGGCATGATGTTCGCCTGTGGCAGCGGACCTTTAATGGCCTTAATCATCGCCGGGGAGTAAAGATTGCCCGGGAAGAGCTTTACAATATCCACACCTAACTCCAAGGCGGTTTGGATATCAGCGATCGTCATGCACCCTGGCATGATCGGTACACGATACCGGTTACACAGCGTAACCGTGCTCGGGTTCAAGGACGGGCCGACAACGAACTCGGCCCCGCTTAGAATCGCGGCACGCGCCGTTTCAGGGTCTAGGGCTGTGCCCACCCCGATAATCGCGTACTTGGACGCGTCCTTCGCTGTGCTCGAGTAGCGCTTCGCAAGCTCCTCGATCGCGCGCAGCGCGAAAGGTACGGTCATCGTGACTTCGATGACTTTAATACCGCCGGCGATCGCTTGGTCCGCCATTTCGACGACTTCTTCTGGCGTTTCACCGCGTAGGACGGCAACAACACCCTCATTTGTAATTTGCTGAAGTAATTGAAGTTTTTTCACAATCATCTTCCCTTCTTTGTGTAAGCTTGTATGAGTTATGTTTCGTAACGTCTACCGAGCAATTAACGTTCTATATGTTTAATATTGTTAAGTACCGCATCCACTTGCTCCCACGTCGGAGCGCCTTCCCAGTCGCCTTCCGCCTGCACGATCATGGAGCCAACCAAATTCCCGATGCGAACGGCTTCAGGGTACTCATACGCCTTCAGCACGCCAACCAAAAAGCCAGCACAAAACCCATCGCCCGCGCCCACGGTATCAACGACTTGCTCCGCTTTGAAGTAAGGCACGGTCGTAATGGAATCAGCTGTAACTACATACGTCACATCTTCTCCACCTTTAACGATGGAAACGGCCGACAACTCGCGCAGCTTGCTCACGATGACATCCCAGTCTTCTGTTTGGTAAAGAAGCTTCAGCTCATCCAAGCCTGGCAAGAAAATATCAGACAGCTTCGCAAGCTCGAGCAGAACAGGACGCGCCTCTTCGATGCTCCACAGCTTCAAGCGTAAATTCGGATCGAAGCTAACCTTCACGCCATGCTTGCGTGCCAAGCGAACAGCTTCGAAAGCTGCCTCTCTACATGACTCACTTAACGCCGGTGTGATACCGGTAATATGCATTATTTTAGCCCCAGCGATGTACGCTTCGTCCAAATGTTTCGGACTCATCTGACTTGCTGCCGAGTTTTTGCGGTAGTAATATACGGATGTTTTGCCCATCAGGACTTCACGCATCATGAGCCCTGTTGGCGCCTCTGCAGTCAACTCCGCACGAGAAACATCGACGCCTTCACCACGGATTTTTTTGAAAATCATACGACCCAGCGGGTCCTTACCTAGCCTGCCGAACCAGCCTACGCTGCCGCCAAGACGTGAAATGCCGATCGCTACATTGCTCTCTGCACCACCAAACAAGCTATGCAGCTCAGCAGAGTACTCCAAGCCTTTACCGCCTGAAGGCATTAACAGTGCCATTGTTTCTCCGAACGTAATAATATCTGGTCCTGATCCTGTATTTACTGACATAGAAGCACTCCATCCATTCTGATCACGACTCCGCGTGTCCCGTTGATTGAAACGTTTAAATAAATGAGATATCTCATATTATAGTGGATTTGTACGGATTTCACCAGACTTTTAAGCAGGGCCACACCATTTCCAAATAGAGGAAAAAACCTCTTGCGCAATCATTCCTCATGGAACGACCTTGCAAGAGGTTGCTTCTTATCTCATAACCCTGTCGCCTCTGCCACTGCTAGCTCATGCTGGAACTCCTCATGAATGCGTCCATTCGACGCTAATACATTCCGGACCCCCAAATGATAAGGCTTGCCTTCGGAATCTGTTACACGACCGCCTGACTCTTGAATGATCAAGGCACCTGCTGCAATGTCCCATGCATTGAGACCAATTTCCCAAAATCCGCTTAGACGTCCCGCAGCCACATAAGCCAAATGCAGCGCAGCAGAGCCTGCCACTCGAATGTTGCGGACCTTAGGGGATAACGCCTGAACGCCCTTCAGGTTAATCGGCAAAGCCCCATCGCGATCCGCTGGGAACCCCGTGGCGATTAAACTGGTGAGCAGCGTCTCGTCTTCGGAGACCTCTGTTTTTTTGCCGTGCATGTAGGCGCCTTTCCCTTTCTCAGCAACGAACAGCTCGTCGCGTGATGGGTCGTATACGACACCTACGATGACTTCACCCTTATGCGCAAGCGCAATCGATACCGAGAAGAAAGGAAAACCGTGAACGAAGTTCGTCGTTCCATCGATCGGATCCACGATCCAGAGATACTCTTCGTCACTCATCTCTTGCAGCGCTTTGGCCGACGCCTCCGGACCTGGCTCAACGCCTTCCTCCCCGAGGATGGAATGGTCTGGGAAATGTGTCATAATTAAATTCCGAATCAGCTTCTCCGAACCTTTATCGACCTCTGTTACCAAATCTTGAGCGGAGTGTTTCGTCCCCACATGATTGATGTCCCCGAGCCTTGTCTTGATCCATTGTCCTGCTTTGGCTGCCGTATTAATAGCTACAGCTGTAAAACTTTTACTCCCAACTACGAAGGCTTCCGTCTCACCGTGCACCATTTATATCAACTCTTTCTTTTCATTAATTTAGATAATACGTTAAGTATAGTAAATTATACGTTTCTAATACTAGTGCGTTTCATCCTAAATTATTCGTACATTTTCACATTGGCGCCAAAATAAACGAAAAAAAAACCGTATCGGCACCAAGGCCGTACGGATTTCTTTCTTTTTCTTTCTATGAAAATAAGGCTTTCACTTAAATACCAACGATGTGGTATCCGCCGTCTACATAAATAACTTCGCCCGTGATGCCGCGGGACAAGTTGCTCATTAGGAACATGGCCGTGTCGCCAACTTCAGCTGTATCTGTTGTTTTACGAAGTGGCGCCTTCTCTTCGACTTGACGCAGGATGGAGTTGAAATCCTTGATCCCTTTGGCAGCCAAGGTACGAATCGGACCAGCTGAGATACCGTTCACGCGAATGCCGAATTGGCCAAGATCTGCTGCCAAGTAGCGAACGCTAGCTTCAAGCGCCGCTTTGGCAACGCCCATGACGTTGTAGTTCTTCATTGCGCGCTCTGCGCCAAGATACGTCATTGTCATAATACTTCCGCCTTCTGTCATCAGCGGATAAATGCGCTTGGAGACAGCAACAAGGGAGTAGGCACTGATGTCATGCGCAAGCGCGAAGCCATCGCGAGATGTATCTACGAACAACCCGTCGAGTTCTTCTGTTTTAGCAAAAGCAATACTATGTACAAGCCCGTGCACCACACCGAACTTCTCTTTGAGCGCGGATGCCAAGGTATCAATCTCTGCATCCACGGTTACGTTACAAGGCATCAAGGTTGAGCCTGGAATCGTGTCAGCCAACTTGCGTACGCGTTCCTCAACGCGCTCGTTTTCGAACGTGAACACAAGATTAGCGCCTTGTGCGGCTAAAGATTGTGCAATGGCCCAAGCGATACTGCGGTCATTGGCAACACCCATTACAAGTATATTTTTCCCGTTTAATAATTGACTCATGGTTCGTAGAAGCCCCTCTCACAATGGCATGGTTAGTCGTTCATTTCTCCAAAGTACCCCATTTTGTCCAACAATTCAAGAAAAATATGGGATTAGAGCTGAATCGACGCTTGATCGAGGACCACGACGCCTTCTTGTCCCTTCAGGTCCTCCATGAGCTTGAACAGGGCACCATCCTTCATCTTTGCTTCAATCATAATATCCAGCTTCGGTGTAATGGGGGCTATCGCTTTGAGGAAAGCAAAAAGCGGCCCCACTTCCACATAGTCGGCGTGACTTCTTAGTTCGGTTTCACCTTTGGGGCTTGAAACGTGAATTTTGGGAGGGAGCAAGGCTGACGCCTCATCCAGATGCAAACGTGCCCGTGTCAGCCAGGTCTCCTGGATGCGTGGCCATAGCTGGACAGCGTCTTCGCCATTGTTGTTGACCGCATGATGATGCACATCCAGCACCATAGGGGCACCGACTTCCTCGGCAATCTCAAGCGTTTCTAGCGCATTGAAGGTTTTATCGTCATTTTCGAGCGTGATTCGCTGTTGAATTGGCCGGCGCAGCGCACTGAAATTCTGGACAAATCGCTTCGCAGCCTTCGTCTTATCCCCATAAGAGCCGCCGACATGAATGTTGCACATGGCTTCCATGCCAAGCCCCATGGCGTTCAGCATGGCGGAGTGGCGTTCCAAGTCCTGAACGGATTTCTCCAGCACATCCTTCCTTGGTGTGCTGAGCACGGTGAAATGATCGGGGTGGAAGCTGACGCGCATGTTATTCTGCTTGGCATAGCTGCCAAGCTCCTCAAACTCAGCTGATAATGCAGGGATCGGGTCCCAATCGCCCAGCATCTCATGGCCAATCAGGGGGATGAATCGGGAGGAAAATCGGAACACCATGATGTCATGAGCGCGATTGTGCTTGAGTAGGCGGAGTGTGTTATGTAAATTTTCAGCACCGATTCGCTCTAACTTGCGGATGGCTGCCTCGCGATCAAGCAGCTTGCTGAAGTTCGTAGCCGTCATCGTCTTGGACGGGGATGCATTTTTAACCACGGTGGACATGGCCACGTATCCGAGGCGAATGAGCATGAGTATGTTCTCCTTTTTTCTAAGGATGATCCCGATTAGATTACCCTCTCGATCTGCCGCGCATACAGGTTGTCTCTGGCTTGGGCGCATCTCGACTGGATAAATACAGTACTTTACTAGAAAATGAGCGATAAATTCTGCTTTCATTGGATATATCCATTAGGATATTAATAAACAGACAAAGAAAGCGCATACAAATTGAGTTTGAATAGATTTTTCCAATTAAACTCAAAATTCAGCTACTTATTATAGCAATTCATTGGATTTATCCAATAGACAAGGGGATCGGGGTCTGATCAAGCACGCAAAAAACGCCGCCCCTAGGGGCGGCGCTCTGTAATCACTTGTTCTTTCTTAAGCCTGCTCGCCAAAAAACATCTCAAACGCCAGCGAGGTCTGAATCCGTGCCTCTTCCTCATTCAACCGACGGATGAGTTCCATTTCCACCTGTGTGACCTCTTCACCTTGGAAATTAATTTCCGCGATGGAGGCCACGATGCGCACGATAGCGATCGCTTGGTTCTCAGGCGTGTACGCGATAACCTTCTGACCTGTTGGGAAAACGCGGAAGCCGCTTTTCACCATTTTACCGCGGCCATACTCCAGCAGCTCATAGAGCTCCTGTTCGGACTTAAACTTACAAACTGAATTGAATTCCGTTTGAAAACCCATGGTTTATCTACTCCGCATCGAAAGAATATTGGATATTTTGCTTGGCTGCATGACGCTCAAGCGCCAAACGAATGAGATCACCTAGCAGTTCTTTATAAGGTTTCCCTGTTTCTTGCCATAGCAGCGGATACATGCTGAATGGCGTAAACCCAGGCATCGTATTAATTTCATTGATGTAGATCTTCTGATCGATTTTGCCTAGGAAAAAGTCCACACGTGACAAGCCGCTGCCATCTACCGCCAAGAATGCACGGAGCGCCAGTGCTCTGACCTCATCCGATACCTCTTGGGGAATCTCTGCAGGGATAATCATCGCCGATTTGCCGTCCAGATATTTGGCTTTGTAATCGTAGAATTCGTTCGAAGATACGATCTCACCTACAACAGAAGCGATAGGCTCATCGTTCCCCAATACGGCAACTTCGATTTCGCGGGCATCGATGTTTTCTTCAATAATGACTTTGCGGTCATATTGGAAGGCGAAAGCAACCGCCGCGATAAGCTCATCTTGATTTCTCGCTTTGGAAATCCCAACGCTTGAGCCTAAGTTAGCTGGCTTCACGAAGCATGGGTAGCCAATCGCTGTTTCCAGCTCCAAGAGGTGATAAGCGCGATTCTTCTCCCACTCTGTGCGGGTAAAATGACGGAAAATGCACTGAGGAAGCCCTTCCTGCGCGAAAACCTTTTTCATCATGACTTTATCCATCCCCACAGCAGAAGCCAATACGCCTGCGCCCACATATGGGATATTTGCCATTTCCAAAAGGCCTTGAATCGTCCCATCTTCCCCGAAAGTTCCGTGTAGTAGCGGGAATACAACATCTAAGCCAAGATCCTGTGCTCCAGCTGAAGCGACAGAAGAAACAGCCACATCCCCCTTCGTTTGAATACCGCCAAAAATCGGCGCCAGTGCGTTCGAAGCAGGGGCGCTAGCATCGCCTGTACTGAAGGTTAGTACTTCCTTGGATTCAGCCGGGCCTAGAAGAGGTGCACCGCTCCTCCACTCCCCTTTTTTCGATATATAAAACGGTGTAATTTCATATTTCGTGAAGTCCACAGCCTTCATAACCGCCAATGCTGTTTGCAAAGACACGTCATGCTCGCCTGATTTCCCTCCATAAATTAATCCAATTCGTATTTTGCGGCTCATTACGTACCTCCGTCTAGTATTTGCAGTTTCTTTGCTCTCTTCACATTTCATCTGCTACATGAATGAACACGTATTTCGTCCGTTCCGACCAAGCAGGTGAATCCTTATACGCCCAGTAACGATTGCGACTATTATAGGTATGCGCATTAACTAATGGCATCCCGTTGGCATCTTTGCCCGTGACAAACGTATTATGCTGGAAGCGACCGTCACCATCCCAATCATAGCTGATTGTATCTCCAAGCTGAAGTTCTCGAGGATCTTTGACTTCTGTGCCTTTCAAACTATGCGTATGGGGACGATCAAGATAATGATGTAAGCTGTTGGCTACTGCCCAACTAAAGCTCCAGAGCTCTTGATGCCCTTTTTTGCCAGCATACCACCAGCCCGAATCCCTTTTCCCAGTATAGTCCATTGGAGCCCCGCCTGCAAAGAGGCATTGCGAGACATAATTCGTGCAATCCACTTCGAAATATTCGTATCTCGGATTCGGTGTTTGCCACCACGTTTCCGCATATTGGACGGCTTTAAGGCGATTATAAATGATTTTACGATGAGCGGATTCCAGACCACCCGTATTGCGTATACTAGGATTGATATAAGGAAGTGAAGGTGAACTGCGCTGGGTGTTTATGAATGTTTGATTCTCTGATAAATGGAAGCTGCGACCGCGACTGGGCTGTGACTTTTCACTTTGTAAAAGCTCTGCGCTTTGAACCTTCCAGCCCGTAGCGTTACTCTCTATAATCACACGTTCTGACTCTATTCGCTCCTCCTGATGTTCTATTGAACCAATTTGATAGGTCAAAAAACGATGCAGCTGGATATCCGCAATAATGCCGTAAGGCAATTCTTTAACGCCCTGCAGACGAAGCTTCGTCTCTCCGCGCAGCAGCTTAGCATCGCGTTCTCGGTAACTGTTCAGGAGCCTTCGCACCTTGACATCCTGTTTCCGTACATAAGCGCTGTCCGAGACAAATGCTTCCAAGGGTGCAGATGAGCCTTCAAGCTCAGCCTGATTTTTCGCATGAACGTAATTGTAGAGCGCTGTTTTCCAGGACATCTTGGTATCCCTCCTTAGCTTATTTAGGGTCTTTAATAGGTTTTGGTAGGACAAGCCCGAATTGCTTTGAATTGATTCAATATATGACATTTTAAAGGTAAAAATGATTGAAATTAATCTTTACTCCCACGTGGCGAAGCGCTATACTTGAGGTAGAGGGAATTATGAAATCGAGTTTCACTAGATGAAATTCGATGGCATGGTTAGATATTATAACTTGAGGAGGAACTACCTATGTCCAATAAGGACTCTTTTTCTGTGCGTAAGCAGTTAACTGTCGGCACGAAATCGTTCCAGTATTACAGCCTTCCTGACTTTGAAAGCCAAGGTCACGGCACAATTAACAATCTTCCTGTTTCCATCCGCGTTTTGCTTGAAGCTGCTATTCGTCAGTTCGACGGTCGCGCAATTACAAGTGAGCACGTTAAACAAATCGCTGGCTGGGCTCAAGGCCGCGATGAAAACAAAGAAATTCCTTTCATTCCTGCTCGTATCGTTCTTCAAGATTTCACAGGCGTTCCAGTCGTCGTTGACCTTGCGGCAATGCGTGCGACAATGGCTCGTGAAGGCGGCGATCCTAAACGTATCAACCCGCTTGTTCCTGTAGACCTTGTAATTGACCACTCTGTCATGGTTGATGCTTTCGGATCCCCGGACGCACTCGAAATGAACATTAACTTAGAATTCGAAAGAAACGAAGAGCGTTACCGTTTCTTGCGTTGGGCACAAACTGCATTTGATAACTTCCGTGCAGTGCCACCTTCAACAGGTATCGTTCACCAAGTTAACTTGGAGTACTTGGCATCTGTTGCAGCAACGAAAACGATTGACGGCGAAACTGTCGTGTACCCAGATTCCCTCGTAGGTACAGACTCCCATACAACAATGATCAATGGTCTTGGTGTTGTAGGTTGGGGCGTTGGCGGTATCGAAGCGGAAGCTGGTATGCTTGGTCAACCTCTATACTTCGTAGCTCCAGACGTAGTTGGTTTCAAATTAACTGGTCAATTGGCAGAAGGCGCTACAGCGACTGACTTGGCATTGACGGTTACTCAAATTTTGCGTAAAAAAGGCGTAGTTGGTAAATTCGTTGAGTTCTTCGGTCCTGGACTAAGCAACATTTCCTTGGCTGACCGTGCAACGGTTGCAAACATGGCTCCTGAGTACGGCGCAACAATCGGTTTCTTCCCTGTTGATAACGAAACTTTGAACTACTTGCGAGCTACTGGCCGTGAAGAAGAGCAAATTGCGCTTGTAGAAGCTTACTACAAAGCACAAGGTATGTTCCGCACTGACAGCACGCCAGATCCAGTGTTCACAGATGTTCTTGAGCTTGATCTTAGCACGGTAGTTCCAAGCTTAGCTGGTCCTAAACGTCCGCAAGATCGCGTTGAGCTTACAAACATGAAAGAATCTTTCAACGCTATCATCCGTACACCGATCGAAAAAGGCGGCTACGGCTTGACAGAAGAGAAAGTGGCTGAAGTTGTTGATGTTGTTTATCCAGGTGGCGAAACTGTCAAAATGGGTACTGGCGCAGTTGTTATCGCGGCTATTACTTCCTGTACAAACACATCCAACCCAAGCGTTATGATCGGTGCCGGTCTCGTAGCGAAAAAAGCGGTAGCTCTTGGTTTGAAAAAACCAGCTTTCGTAAAAAGCTCTTTGACACCAGGTTCCCTTGTTGTTACTGAGTACCTGATTAAAGCAGGCCTTCTTGAGTCCCTAGAAGCTCTTGGCTTCCACGTTGCAGGTTACGGCTGTGCAACTTGTATCGGTAACTCCGGTCCTCTTCCAGACGAAGTCAGCAAAGCGATTATCGACAACGATATGACTGTAGCTGCTGTTATTTCCGGTAACCGTAACTTTGAAGGACGCGTGCATGCACAAGTAAAAGCGAACTACCTTGGATCACCTCCACTAGTTGTTGCTTATGCTCTTGCAGGTACAGTTAACATCGACCTAGCAACTGATCCAATCGGTTATGACCAAAACGATAAACCTGTCTACTTGAAAGACATTTGGCCAACAAACCAAGAGATTCAAGATGCGCTTAACATTGCAATGAGCCCTGACATGTTCCGCGACAAATACAGCAACGTATTCCGTGCGAATGAGCGTTTCAATGAAATTCAAATTCCTGAAGGCGATCTGTACGAGTTCGACACGAACTCCACTTACATCCAAGAGCCTCCGTTCTTCACAGACCTCGGCACAGTTCTTGATGATATCGCAGATATCCGCAGCGCAAAAACACTAGCACTTATGGGCGATTCCGTTACAACGGATCACATCTCCCCTGCTGGTAACATCAAAGTTGACAGCCCTGGAGGCCAATACTTGATCAACCATGGTGTTAAAAGAGAAGACTTCAACTCCTACGGTTCCCGTCGTGGTAACCACGAAGTGATGATGCGCGGTACGTTCGCAAACATCCGTATTCGTAACCAAGTGGCTCCAGGAACAGAAGGCGGCGTTACAACTTACTTGCCAACTGGCGAAGTTGAGTCCATCTATGATGCTTCCATGAAGTATCAAGCTGAAGGCCAAAACCTCGTAGTTATCGCAGGTAAAGAGTACGGAACTGGTTCTTCCCGTGACTGGGCAGCAAAAGGTACTTTCTTGCTAGGCGTTAAAGCTGTTATCGCTGAAAGCTTCGAGCGTATTCACCGTAGTAACCTTGTTGGAATGGGTGTTCTTCCACTTCAATTCGTTAACGGCGAAAGCTGGAAAACGCTAGGTATCACGGGTCGCGAGACTTTCGATATCACTGGTTTGAGCAATGATGTTCAACCAGGTTCAACAGTAAAAGTAACTGCGACTCGCGAAGATGGCACAAGCTTCGAATTCACAGCACTTGTTCGTTTGGATAGCTTGGTAGACGTAGACTACTACCGTAACGGTGGTATCCTACAAACCGTTCTTCGTTCCATTCTTGCTGAGAACAAAAACTAAGTTATACACGTTTAAGCAACAGCAAACACACACACCAAGAATAATCACAAAAGCTCGAGATTGCCTTTCTGGCAGTCTCGGGCTTTTTCTATATTTTAGGAAAAAACCACTCATACTTTCGCAAAATCGAGCAAAAATGCACCCCACTCAAACCTTACTGCCCCAAGGGATTGACTTACATTTCCAAAAACTGCGGGTTGAGACCACCAATATCGGCACCTATACTTAGAGGAGCGAAAGGGGAGATGAAGATGATGTTGATTAAAAAACTAGTCGTAGTCGCACTTGTAGCTTCCTTTGGTTTAGGAATGAATGCAGGATCGTGGAGCCCGACGGCATCCGCAGCAGGAGCTACGACTTTAAAGCAAGGCACACAGAATGGTGACGTGTGGGACGCACAATTCCGACTAAAAACTTTAGGCATATATGAGCCTTCAATAGATGGGAAATATGGTCCGATTACAGCCGCGGCAGTTCGTAACTTCCAAACAAACTACGGACTTGACGTGGATGGGATCGTTGGTGCGAAAACGTGGGAATACTTGCGTAAATTCACAGTGAACCAAGCTGAGCTTGATATGCTAGCCAAGGTCATTTACAGTGAAGCACGCGGCGAATCCTATGAAGGTCAAGTGGCTGTTGGAGCGGTCGTTATGAACCGGTTAAAATCCAGTCAGTTCGATAATACCATTCAAGGCATCGTGTTCGAGGTTGGTGCTTTTACGGCAGTCAGCGATGGCCAATACAATTTAACGCCGGATAGTGAAGCCTACAAAGCGGCTTTGGAAGCTGTACGAGGCTGGGACCCAACGGGTGGCGCCCTCTACTATTTTAACCCGAAAACAGCGACTAGCTCTTGGATCTGGACACGTCAACAGACGGTACAGATTGGGAACCATATTTTTGCGAAGTAATTATTAAGAATCGTGTGAAGAGCACGTTGCTTATAATTGAAAACACCTCTAACGAAGCCGCTGATGTAGCGAGCTCGTGTAGAGGTGTTTTTTTGTTACAGAGAGACTGCTGCTTACGTTTGTTCCGCTATCTCTTTCATATGCTCCATGACCTCGAGATGAACGTTGCGAATAATGCTTTTCGTCCATATATCGAAATAAAAAGAAGGCTTCACTTTCAAGTCATACCAGCTTGTGCCTATTAAAGTCGTGGTACCGTCACCATTGTCTTCTAGGATGAATTGTCCTTTGGACAAGCTCAAGTGCCCTAGTATTTCCGGATCATCGGGCAGCTTCGTTATCGCGAAGGTTAGTTTTCGGTTTTCTTCATACTCTACGATCTTCTCATCGAAAATGATACCATTGCTGAAAATACACTTACGCTCTGCGCCGACATAATTGCCTTCTGCCGTTGATTGTATAGGGCTTGGCAATCCGATTTTAAATAACCAATAGTCAGGTTCTGACGTAATAGGCGAAAATGCAGTGACATTTTGCCATACGACTTCAGGCTTCGCATGTATCAAGATACGATCAGTGACCTGGCTTTCACCAGGTTGGGCGGTAATGGCATTAAGCAAGACGAGGCCGATCATCGCTGTAAGGATGGAGATATTTACGGTTTTATGTTCTCTTTTGAACATTGCTTTGCCAAGTAAAATACCGATCAGAATAAAGAGGTAAATCAGTGGGGCCACGATGATAAGGCAAATATAGCCCTCCCCCATCATAAAATAACTATAAATTAATCCTACAAGTAGATTAAGAAAAGCATACCCAAAGGATGGTCCAACCGTCACTCGGTGCTTTCGCCAGAAATAGGCGTTTATGATACCCATGATGAACGGGAGCAAGACAAAATCAGACAAGATCAATATGCCTTCCACCCCTGTAGCGAGCTTGATGATATAGGAAGTCAAAAGCATAAAGACGATTCCGCACCCATTTGCCACCGCGATACCTAACCAAATATCCCTTGCTCTTCGACTCATAGCTTTCACTCCCTTGGACTTATACACATTGACGCTGTCGGAAAGATGCTATGACTAATCTAACCCGATCTAAAGTAATTGTAAATAATGGAAAAATAAAAAACTGACGCACCTACTCATGCGTCAGCTTGCTCTTCATACCAAGGATTCAAGTGGACTAGCACCTCATCCACATCGTTATGGGCTTCTTTAATTTTCTGCTTAATACTACGGCTGATGTCGTGCCCTTCTTGAATCGTCAATCTCCCTGAAACACCTAGTCTAGCGTCAACTAATATGTAATGACCATGCTCCCTCGCACGGAGACGATCGATCCGCTTGACCTCTGGTACAGCACGGATCAGCTCAGCATACTGCTCGATATAGGTCGAACTCACACTACGCTCCATCAGAATATCGAAAGACTCGCTGCCCATTTCGTACGCCAGCTTCAATACAAGAAATGAGACGATAATCCCCGCTATAGGATCACCATACGCCAAGTAGCTAATGTTGTAGTGATCTCCTATCAATGCTAAGCCGATCCCCACCGAAGCTGCTATCGAGGCATATACATCTGCCAAATGGTCGTAGGCTGTGGCAATGAGCCCCTTGCTATTGATCCTTTTCCCAATACGCATGGTGTAGACATAGAGAATTTGTTTCCATATTAGTGAAACCACAGCCGCGCAAAGTGCAATGATATGTGCCTCGCTCGCTGGTTCGAATAGGGCATGAATAGAGTGATAGCCCATATAGATTGCGGCTCCGCCTAATATGATCGCAACGATGAAAGCGCCGAGCACCTCCGCTTTCCCATGCCCGTAAGGATGATCCACATCCGCTGGCTTCGAGGACACGCGCATAGAGCTGTAGGCGGTTGCCGTCGCAATTACGTCTCCTGCGTTATGAATGCCGTCGGCAATTAGCACTTGGCTATTGAACAGAAGGCCGACAACGATTTTGATGGCGGTCAGCACAATGTTACTGGCCAGACTTAACCATATCGCCAGCATCGAGGCTGTCTTCTTCATGACTTGCCCACTCCCTTCCCACATCTAGTATGGCCTTTCAGAAGCAAAGCATCCGTCCATGTGGGGTAGGTTGGGTTGGTTGATTAGGGACTTGATTAGGGATAGATGAGTGAGTTAAAGGGTGATGGAGATGGAGATGGGGAAACGGATCGAAAGCAGGGCTAGGCTGGGATTAGACTATTTGCTAGATAAGAACATAGTGAGTGCTTATTTGCGTAAAAAGGTGGCATATCGCGAGATAAGACCTTAGAGAGTGCTTATTCGCTGCACTACGCGTCATTATGAGGCGTATGCGCGGGAAATAAGCACTCCTTGAGTGCTTATCTGAGTCTAACTCGCGGTATATCGCGAGTTAAGACTATTGCAAGTGCTTATTCGCAACATTACGCACCATTCTGGGCGTACGTGTGTGCCATAAGCACTCCGTGGCTTTGCATGGGTGACGAATGCCGCTAGCGCAGCATCGTCCCCATGCGCCGCGCCGCCTCCATAATCGTCGGCGCCTGCTCTTGCATCAGCTCCAGCGTAAGCCTATTCGCTGGACCCGAGACCGCGAGGGCGGCGACTAGCCGGCCGCCGCGGTCGAGTATCGGCGCGGACACGGCCGCCGCGCCTGGCTCGCGCTCTTCAACGCTCGTGGCGAAGCCCGCGCGTCGAGTGTCGCCGAGCTGCTGCAGGTACGCCTGCGTGTCTAACCCCGTCGGCCAATCGGCCGAGGTTAGCAGCTGCTCCAGCAGCCCTGGCTCGGCAAAGGCGACGAGCACCTTGCTCGAGGCGCCGACGTAAAGCGGCATTCGCGCACCGACAGGGGCAACACGGCGAATGGCATGGTTGCTCTGCACGGCTTGGATGCGAACACGCACCAGGCCGTCCTGTACGTACAGCGAGATCGTTTCCCCTAGCTGATCGCGCAGTCTCTCCATCTCAGGCAGCAGAATGATGCCGGGGTCTCCCTCTTTGGATAGGTTAGCTGAAAGCTCCCACAGCCGGTAACCCAGTCTGTATTTATCCGTCGCTTCATCACGCATGATGAAGCCTTTCCCTTCTAGGGATGCTAGAAGGCGATGCACCGTGCTTTTGTGAAGCTGCACACGTGTGGCAATTTCGGTTAACGTCAGCTCCGACGCCCCCGTAAAACAAAGCATAATATCTAAAGCGCGCTCAACAGCACGCACGGTCAGCTTGCCATCTTCCATCCAATGAACACCACTTTCATGAGCCAAACTGTTTCACTATATGAAACCTTGTTATGTTCAGTATAACGAAACTACATGGAACCGTAAAGGTCAAACACCTCTTTTTCCCATTATTACAGGACCGTTACAATAGGCTTACAAATGCCGCATCTTCATTGACTTGAAAGCGCATTCATAATACTATTAAGGTAGATCAATACTTATCAGAATATTTAAATAATTAACTCTCCCTTCACTTGTTCATACCTCTAACTATCATCCTATACACATCTGCACGGAGGGAGACTACATCGATGTCTACAACTACACTAAATCCCGTTACGGGATCGCTTCAACCCACACTTGGTCAGGTAATCACGCAGCCTTTTTTACGCAGAAGAAAGCTAATCACCACAACACTTCTAGCCTTATTAATTCTATGTACATCAGTCGTACTTATCTTCCATGCTTACATTGCCTGGACATTGGCCCGGCCTCATATTGAGCCTCTACATTCTAACCCTATGAAGGCTGTACGTCTTCCTTACACGGATGTATCGTTCCCTAGTCAAAATGGTAAATCCCACTTGGACGGCTGGTTCATCTCAGCTGCTGGGTCGAGTAAGACCGTTATTTTCTCCCATGGCTATGGCGGAAATCGCGAAGAAGAATGGGTCCCTTTGTACACCTTAGCACGAGAGCTTCATAAACAGCAGTACAATGTTCTCATGTTTGACTATGGCTATGTGAATCCAAGCAGTGATCGCCTCATGACGGGCGGTGTTCAAGAATCCCAAGAGCTGCTCGGGGCTATAGATTATATCAAACAGTCTACTGGCGGTTCGATCTTTATATGGGGCTTTTCCATGGGAGCAGGCACTGCTTTACAGACTGCTCTGCAGCAAACCGGAGATATCTCAGGGATGATCCTGGACAGTACATTTCTGTTGAACTCGGACACCCTTTATCATAATGTGACTCAACTCGTGCAGATACCTAGATACCCTTCTCTGCAGCTTGTCAGCTTATTTCTTCCATTACTGAATGGGGTAAGCTTACATGACGTTCCCTTCAAGAAAGTAACCACGACTTCTTATGAGATGCCGATTTTCATGATCCATGGCACTAATGATAACAAAGCTCCTCATAGCCTAGTCGAAGGGATGTTCAAGCAGCAGCACAACACCGCCTCTAAGCTATGGATACTTCCTAACGCTCAGCATGAGCTACTGTACCGTGCTGAACCTAAAACGTATATGCGCCGCACGATGGACTTCCTAGGCAGTATCGACACATCGGCCATATCCGAGCAAGTTAACGCTGGTATTCCCTCCTCCCTATAAAATCGACCTCTGATGAGGTCGGTATTTTTTTTTGCGTTTGTCTGGCTGCAATAACGACGAAAAAGGTAAGCTGCGCTTACCTCTTATCTCTCACATTTCATTATCAAAGCCGCGTCACGTTCATCGTAAACAAACTTAACTGGAAAACCTACAGTTAATTTCGTCTTGTTACATTGAATATTAAAAATAGTTGGAAAACCTCCAGTTAATTTAGGCGGTTTTCGCCCATTTCCCTAAAATACCTTGAATTAACTGTACAAAATCCATCTATACCTCCGAAATGAGAGAAACCAGCTAGATTAACTGTAGTAAATCCATCTATTCGCGCGGGTGGCGAGTAAGTGACGGGTTTATCTAATCTATTGGTTACCTCAATCCATCTCATAAATCGAGCCGGATTTGCTGGCAAACAGCTCCGCATAGACCTTCTCCGCATACGCGTCTGTCATGCCTGAGATGTAGTCCGCGACGAAGCGCGGCCAGCTCCAATTACTATTGCTGCTGCGCCGCTCGTAGCTATCGATCCAATCGGGCGGAATGATCCACTGCCCCTTATCCTTATTGATGAAGCTGTCCCAGAGGCGCTCGACGATGATCTCACTGCGTTTTTGCAGGCGCAAGACGCGGAAATCCTTGATCAGCGTGACCCACGCCAGCTTTTTGAGAATTTCCATCGTCCGCAGCAGGTCCATATCCTCCGCGCCGTCTCTGACGAGGGCGACTTTCTTCCAACCCCGTTCCGTGTCGTCGATAATGTCGAGGCGACTCGCAAATGAGCTGACCCAGCGAGCTTTCATCTCTCTGCGCGTCCGGGACTCCTCGCGGTTGCACTCGGCAAAAATAAGCTGCCACTGCTCCAAATAATCATGCAAAACGCGTCTGACCATTTGCTCAATATCAACTTGCTCCCAGCCGAATTTGTGCTGATTCGGGTCATTCAATATCTCCATCACAAGATGTCGAATCAGGCGTTGATCCTCGAAGAAGGTGGCGTTCATTTGGATTTTACCTGCGCGAATACCATCCTCAATATCGTGGGTGGAATATGCAATATCATCACACAAGTCCATCAATTGAGCCTCGAGCGTGGAGCAGCCCTCCGGCATCTTCCACACATCACGCAGCTCACGAATGATGTCCCACTCCGCCGCGTATACGCCCTTGAGACGCCCCTCTTCTTCGATGAGGAAGGGATACTTATTAATGCCGAGAAGCACAGCTGCCGTTAGATCTAGGCCGCTCTCGCTGCCTGCTCTTTTTTCAAGAAACATAAGAATTCGAAAATTTTGCGCATTGCCTTCGTATTTCAAACCGTGATCCTTCATCAGGATATGGTTGAGCACTTCTTCGCCTTTATGTCCAAAAGGGGGGTGACCGAAGTCATGCGCTATGGATGCACACTCCACCACGGTCGGATCAATGATCAGGCCTGGATGCTCTCTTTTGCTCAAAAAGGGATTTGTACGCTCTAACCGCTTCGCCACTTCTCGGGCAATCTGTGCGACCTCCAAGGAATGCGTCAGACGCGTCCGATAATAATCTCCTGAGCCGGCTCCGAACACCTGTGACTTCCCTTGCAGACGCCGAAAAGTTGGCGATTGTATCAACCTTGCATAATCCCGCTCAAATTCATCCCGTTCTTCACTCCATTTTGAGGAAGCTGCCTCACCAGGCCGATATTTCCGTATGTTGTTCATATGCTTGCCTCCTCTTGCCCTCTAGCGCTGTAGGGCGCCGATCTCACCAGTATCCTGCTGCTCCAAACCATCCATTTTTCTTCAATTAGTTTATGCGAGAGCATGTACGATAGTCACTATTCAAATCTAGCCGAAATAGCAAGGATTATTAATTTTTAACAATACTATATTCCTCTATACCCAACAAGCCTAACTTGCACCTAACGCACAAAAAAGGGAATGATGCACAAGACCATTGTCTTTATGCACATTCCCCGGCGCTCACATTATTTTAATAAAGATAGAAATTCCGAACGAAGTGTTGAATCTTTACGGAACGAACCGCGTACGGCGGAGGTGACAGTTTGACTGCCGTATTTCTTCACGCCTCTTGCACACATACACATATGTTCGCCTTCAACGACAACCATAACGCCATGCGGCCTCAGCACATCGAATAGAATGTCGGCAATTTCCGAGGTAATCCGTTCTTGTACTTGCAGCTTGCGTGTAACCACATCAACCAAACGAGCAAATTTACTAAGACCAGCCACTTTACCGCTTGGTAAGTAACCTACATGGACTTTGCCAAAGAAAGGCGCCATATGGTGCTCACACTGGCTGTAATATACGATATCTTTGATGATGACCAGCTCTTCATGCTGTTCATCGAAGGTAACGCCTAGTACTTCACGAGGGTCCGCCGCGTACCCTGCAAAAATCTCTTCATACATACGCGTTACACGAGCTGGCGTGTCCAATAGACCTTCCCGATCTACATCTTCACCAATCAAACGCAAAATCTCACGGACATGACTCTCGATCTGCTCGCGATTTTCCGCGACTAATGCATTTTTGTAATCGATGGATGCCATCTTCTCTACCACTCCACCCTATTTCTTATTTCCGCTTTTGGTTAAAGTTTTGGTTTTTCATCATTTGCTGTGCTTTATTCAATTGTTGCTTATTCATGTTATAGCCCATTTGCTTCGCCATTTTGGCCAGCATTTCAGGATTGTTCTGCATGGACTCCAGCTGTCTCTTCAAATAGAATACACCAATAAAGAAACCGCCAACCAAACCAACAATCAACGTGAGAATGGGAATCAAATAACTCCACATAACCTATGCCCCCTGCTTGTACATAATTAGAATAGAATGCTTGTTCTATCATATCATTACTGTTCCACGGTTTACAAATTAAAGAACCTGTTCAATGAATACAGTCGTTTCTTTGGCCAGATCGACCTCTTTGATCTCAAGCACCTTGTCGGTGGCATCCTGCTTCACGATCCGAATGATCGGCCGCGTTGGAAGTCCTCTGTGCTGCCCCACGACAACGCCTGTCTCCCGATTCGTCAGCTTAACCGACGTCCCCGTAGGATAGATGGAGACAATTTTCATGAATTGAATCAGCACATCCCGATCCAACTTCGTCTCAGCCAGCGCCAGCATATATTCACAGGCTTCATGAGGCAGCTTGCGGCGGCCCGCAGACATATCAAAGAGCAAGTTGTCGTACATGTTAGCGACGGCAGTTATTTTGGCATAGAGATGAATATCCTCACTCATTAGCCCTCGAGGAACACCTTCCCCATTCAACGCCTCATGATGCTGGAACGCAACGTGTGCTATGAGCAGACTGAACTCACGTTTGTTCTTCAAAAGCTCAAACCCGCGCCACGTATGATGCTTCCGTGGATCCTCCGAATCATCGTCTGTTAGCAGCTCCACTTTCCCTATATCGTGCAGAAGCGCCCCCATGGCAAGCTCTTTCAATTGAGTCGCATTCATCCCCATATTCATACCGATGAGCACAGACATCATACACACATTCATGGCATGAACATACATGGAATTATCCTGCGTCCGGATATCATTCAGCTGCACGAGGACATCGCGATTCTTCATAATTTCATCCAGCAGCGTATTGACTGACATGCTGACGTTGCGCGAATTAAACTCTTTACCCGACTGAATAGATGCAAACGTCTGCCCCATCTGCCTCATGACAAGTCGCTTCGTTTCTTCCGAAAGAATTTCTTGGATCTCCACATCCTCCAGGTTCGGGTCCTTGATATAAATCATCGTCACGCCAATGCGATTCAGTGTATTGATCATAAATACAGTTAGCTGCACATTCTCCGAAAGCAAAATAGTCCCATTACTGGCATAAATCGTACGTCCCAGATATTGACCAGGCTCCACAGAATCCAAATGCACATATTTCATAGGATTCACTCCACATGTTGTAATTGTTTGTCTTCTACGCTAGTACGGTTCGTTGTTCTAAATCCAATAAGTGCACTTTGGTCGGAAGTCCTCCTCCATAACCTACAAGGTCGCCGTTTGCTCCAATGATACGATGACAAGGGATAATAACGGGAATGGGATTATGATTATTCGCGCCCCCTAAAGCTCTTACAGCCTTTGGCGAACCGACAGCTTCAGCAATGTGCTTATATGACGCTGTCTCTCCGTAAGGGATCGTTAGCAGGGCTAACCACACGCGCTTCTGGAAATCAGTCCCTTGGAGATCCATCTCCCCTTCAAAGCTCTCTCGTTCTCTTTTAAAATACTGCAATAACTGCTCGGCTACGGACGCTAGCTGCTCCGCATTTTCGCTAAGCTCAAACGCCCCATACCAACGTCGAGCCCACTCCTCGCGACCCTGGCAATTACTTTCAAAAGTACCGAACTCCACTTTGCACAGTCCTTTTGGAGATGCCATGAGGACAAGAGGACCGATGGGCGAGTCGATCTCGGTATACGTAAGCAAGACTTTCTCCTGCGGCTGTTTCATCCTATTCCTCCTGTTCGGCCACCTCTTGGCTGTTCTGTGCAGCAATGGCCTTCTCAATGTCCTTCTGTACTTGCGGCTCTTGCTCAGCCGCAGCGGCTTTCTCAAGCGCGCGGCAAGCTTCCTCGCCGCCGATTCGCCCTAGCGCCCACGCTGCGGCAGCCCGGATCTCCGGGCGAGGATCGCTTCGCAGCAAGTCCTGAAGGACCGGCACCGCGGTGAGGTCCTTGAAATTACCGAGCGCGATAATCGCGTTGCGCTGGATCGGCTTTTTACCGCGCCAAGATGCCGCGATGCGCCCGTACTGCTCTTTGAAATCCTTGTTCGACATCGTGAGCAAGGGAATGAGTAGCGGCTTGACCTTCTCCGGGTCAGGCGTAAGCTCGGGATGATGCGTCCAGTTCATCCCCTTGTTCTTCGGACAAACGACCTGGCACGTATCACAGCCGTAGAGTCGGTTGCCGATCTTGCGTTTGAATTCATCATCCACATACCCTTTGGTCTGTGTGATGAACGAGATGCAGCGACTCGAATTGAGCTGCCCTGGGCCGACTAGCGCCCCTGTCGGACAAGCGTCAATGCATATCGTGCAGTCTCCGCATTGGTCCATGATAGATATATCGGATTCGAACGGGATGTTCGTGATCATTTCGCCCAAATACACCCACGATCCCCATTCAGGGGTGATGACGGCGCAGTTTTTGCCGCTCCAGCCGATACCGGCACGTTCGGCGACGGCGCGGTCGACCAGGGCACCGGTGTCGACCATGCTCTGCAGTCTCGCCCCCGGCACGCGCTCGGCGATGTACGCTTCCAGCTTCGCGAGTCGGTCGCGAAGCACATCGTGGTAGTCGCTCCCCCACGAGGAGCGCGAGATCATGCCCCGATAAGCCCCCGGCTCGGATCGGGGCGGGTTTGGCAGCTTCGACGGGTACGCGACCGCGATCGAAATGATCGACCGCGGCGCGTCGAAGCTCAGCTCGGGATGTACCCGCTTCTCGATATCCGGCTCCTCGAAGCCGGATTCGAAGCCCTTCTCCCTGTGGCGGAGAAGGATGTCCTTCAGTTCGTGGAACGGCTCCGCGGAGGTGAAGCCGATCTTATCAATACCCAGAGAAGGCGCGGCTTCCACGATCTCTTGTTGCAGCTTACGCCAATCTGTTCTCTCTGTAATGGAAACCGCCAACCTGCTCACCTCACTCTCTTCGAATCATTTCGATCACGCAAAGCTTCATTGTCTAAGACGAAATTCCTGCAAAAGTACATCCTTTTGCATGTAAATCTGTCCATCGACAATACCATACCTGCGAAAGTGCAGGAATTATTGCCACTTTGAGCTTTTTAAGGTTATAAAATGGGAAATTCATGCAGATTTGCAGGAATTGGATCTTTCAGCAATGTAATTGTTCGAAATTTCTGTACTTTTACAGGAATTTGAAATAGTTTTAATCGTTTGAGTAACTTTCGATTATAGCTTGCCGGCCATGTCGAGTGGCCAAAGCACAAACTCTGCTCGTCCTTGAACTAGACTAGTCGGTATGACCCCGAACATGCGGCTGTCTGCACTCGCCGCCAGGTGACGATTATCGCCCATGACGAAGATTTGCCCCTGTCCGACGGCTGTAGGTCCGAAATCCCCATCTTCAATGAGCGTATCCGCGTACGGTTCCGTCACCTTGTCACCATTCACATATAAAGCCCCTGCCCGGCCCTGCACCTCATCGCCTGCGATCGCAATGACCCTTTTGACCAACAACGGGTGCTGAGGTAACGCTAACTTCTCTGGCTCCTCGAGAATAACGATTTCTCCTCGCTTTGGTGCCTTCAAATACGTGATGGCTTTATTCACAAACAGCCACTCACCTTCACGGAGTGTTGGGTCCATCGAATGACCGCGAACAGTTGACAAGTTAAATCCAAATTGATGCACAATGATAACAACAAGAAGAGCTACGAGAATGGATTTCGTCCAATCCCACAGCTCATGCGTGAAGCTTCTCGATTCTTGAACATGCCCTGGCGTAGAAACGTTCCTTTTGGTATCTTCGCGACCTACGAAGAAGCTCATTCAACCGCCTCCACTCTTATATTTTTCCCATTGCTCGTAATAATAGATCACCATGTCATCCTGGAAAGGCGGCTTGTCCTCATTAACTAAAGCCAGCAGCGCTGCAAGCCCTTCCTTCACCTTCGTCTCCACAAGAGCCGAGTAGTGGTAGCCCAGCTTATGACGCTCGTATTCATCTTGATCCACAATATGTACAGTACGATCCGGCAACCGGATGACATCCAGATCATAGTCGATATAGGTTAACACCTGCTGAGTGACATACATCGGTGAGGCTACATTACAGTAATAGCGCACCCCAGACTCCTCCATCAGAGCAACGATATTAAACCACATTTTCGGAATAAAAAAAGAAACCCCTGGTATGCGGCTGACCCACTCCTTGCCATCCGCTTCTTGAATCTTGGTCTGACTATTGATAAACACTAGCATGCCCTGTTTCTGATGCTCTTCATGGAGCATACTCGGAGGAACCCGCCAATTGGTCAGCCACATGCGATGTAGATGCCCGTCGTGTTTGAAGCTTTTTATCACATACGGCGTGAAATTATCCATGTTCAAAGCTCCTCTGTAAATTGCTGCCGAAACGACACCTTATTATACTAGAAAAGCATATCTGACCCCCAATTGCAATGGCGGCACAGATATGCTTCCTATAAGCCAAACCTATTTATTTCCTTACTGTGCCACGCAAGAGACTACACGCTTACTTTCTTCACAATACTAAGCCTGTGGGCAGTTCTGGAAAAGTCATCTGCGCTATAGCCAGCTGACTCATACACAGGCAACACCATTTCATTGTGTACATCAACTGTTACCATAATTTTCTTTACATTCCGCCCGAGAAACCGCTGCTTCATTGCCTCGATCAAAGCTTTGCCAATACCCTTACGTTGATATGCTGTTGCGACCGCGATCCTATAGTAGTAGCCATTGTTATTATCAATCGTACCGATAATCATGCCTACGACTTGCTCTTCTTCTTGAGCGATTAAAACGAGCTCCGTGTCCCACGATAGCTGACGTGCGAAGGCTTCAATCGTCTCCTCATAGCAGGTTTCCGACAGAACGTCTTCTAGAAGTTCTTTAACCGAAGAGGTATCACCAAGCTGAAATGAACGAACATGCATACGGTTCTCTCCCAATTCCATATTAATTTGTAGAGATTAATTTTCTGGTAAAGAAGTAAATACGACAAAAAAACCCGAAATCCTGCTGAAATTGTGGTGAAATTCACAAAAAACTTTGTTTTTTTCGATATTTCTCTTGAAAGCGCTTAAATGCAAGCGTTTTCAAACAAATGGATTCATTTATTGCTGATTATTCTAGTTCCTTTGACCTCTCCTTTGCTCAAGGATGCTTTGCCTTTAAGACGCATAAAAAGTCACCTACCAAGGAACAATGAAAGTCAGTACAGTGAAATTGAGAATTTATGGGATGGTCGAATATGGAACTAATCCGCCGTTTATTAAAAGTCGCTCATCGGATGATCGAGGAAACCTCGGAACACCACCAGGAAGCCCCAACACCCGGAATCGCCGAAATCACCACTAACTTATCGGAAAATATAGATGAACTCAAAACGATTTTCAGCGACACACCCGATTTGATCATTCGTACGTTCACTTATAAACAATCCGGAGCTCAGGCAGCTCTGGCTTATCTCGAAGGACTTGTAGATAAAAATTCCATCAACAATAATGTCCTGCATCAGCTCATGTTTCACACGACTGGCGATGACAAGGATGAGTTGCCAGTCGCTTTAGGGGAGCTCAGCCACCTTATTGCCTGGGCGGCGGTTGAAACTGACATTTTGCACGGCTACAGCATACTTTTCATAGATGGGCAAGCCCATGCCTATGCGTTAGAAACACAAGGCTGGCCTCAACGTGCGATCTCAGATTCTCAGATTGAAGCCTCGCTAAAAGGTGCTCATCAAGGCTTCATCGAAACTGGTAGTCAAAATATTGCCTTAATTCGTCGATACATCTCTAGCCGAGAGCTTAAGATCAAAGAACTTTATGTCGGAAAAAGGACCAAAAGCAAAGTATCCATCCTGTATTTAGAAGATGTTGCACTTCCTGAAATACGTCTTGAATTGGAGCGTCGCATCTCGAGCTTACAGGTAGATTGCATTTTAAATACAGGCGAGCTGGCGGAGTTGATTGAAGATAATCCCTTCTCTTTGTTCCCGCAAATGATTACAACCGAACGTCCAGACACTGCCGCATCTCAGCTGCTGCAAGGGCGATATTGTGTTGTCGTAGATCGATCCTCCAGTGTACTAATTGCACCAGCAGGGCTAGCTGCCTTCTTCCAGGGTATAGATGATTACAGTACGCGTTGGCCCGTTGCTACATTCTTTCGACTACTTCGTTTCTTCGCCTGTATCATTGCAGCGTTTCTACCTGCTTTCTACATTGCCTGTATTTCATTTAACCATGAACTCATTCCCTTGGATTTGATTTTGTCGATTGGTGAGTTTCGATCAGCTGTTCCCTTTCCTGCTTTTATAGAGGCGCTCATTATGGAGATTATGCTCGAAATGCTGAGGGAGGCTGGCGTTCGTCTACCTGCACCCATTGGCCAAACTGTGGGGATTGTAGGAGGCATTGTCATTGGGCAAGCAGCGGTTCAAGCGGGCATTGTGAGCAATCTCATGGTCGTTGTCGTCGCTTCCACGGCGGTTGCCTCCTTCATCCTCCCCAATTATGACATGGCGGCATCCGTTCGATTAATTCGCTTTCCGATGATGACGATCGCGTCCATGTACGGCATTATTGGGATGATGGCAGGCGCAATGGTCATCCTAGCTCATCTAGTTAGCTTAAAATCACTCGGAGAACCGTATAGTTCTCCCATTGCACCGCTGCGAATGGCGGACTGGAAGGATGTCTTCATCCGCCTGCCGCTCAAAAATATGGTATATCGACCCAAAAGTGTTCGTTCACTGCAAAAACGACGATATGGTTCTACAAAACAGAAAGGAGATAATTCATCATGATGCCAGGAAAAGGCAATCAAATTACGCTGTTTCAGTATATTTTGATTATTCACAGTGCTCAGTTGGGTGTTGGCCTAATCCCTCTTCCTGGCGATCTTGCAAAAGGCTGCGGCACCGACGGATGGATTGTCTTAATCATCGGATGGCTCGCTTCTACTGCCAGCAGCCTTATTATCATTCAAATCATGAAACGGCACCCCGACGGCACTATCATAGACTTACTAAGTCACTACTTTGGCAAGTGGGCTGGAAAAATCGGCATGGTTGTGTTTTCCTTCTACTTCCTTATTCTTATTTACTTAATCTATCATCGGATGGCCCTTCTCATTCAGAATTGGATTATGCAGCAAACCAGTCTCTCTATCCTCATGCTGCTTTTTCTCCTTCCCGCTTATATGATTACCAAGGGAGGCTTTCGTATCATTGGCCGCTATTCTGAAATTCTCCTTTTCCTTTCCGTGACCCTCATCATGGCTGGTCTCTATTTGTTCAAGAATGCCCAATGGATTCATCTGCTCCCGATTCTGAAACATGGCTGGATGCCGATACTCCAGACAGTTAAATCTACCATTCTAGCGTTTTTTGGGTTTGAGATTGCTTTCTTTCTATACCCGTATTTAGAAAAAAAAAGTTCTGCCTCCACCGGCATCATTATTGCGAATTCAATAACTTTCTTTGTTTACGTGTTGTATACGATAATTGCTTTTGTCAATTTCAGTCCGGATGAAATTACGCAATACCATAATACGCTCATTTCGTTATTTAAAATCATTGAGTTTCGCTTCTTAGAACGATTTGATATTCTAATTCTCGCCATCTATTTACTCATTGTTGTGAGAACCTGGCTTCCCATGCTGTATGCTACCGTCATGTGCACCCAGCAGCTTGGTATCAAGGGACAACCTCGACTACACATCCTCCTCATACTTACCGTTATGGTCGTTGTCACATGGATTTGGAATCCAGGCTGGAATGACAGTATGAAATTAAACAGCTTTATTCAAAATATCGGCATCGGGATTGCTTTTGTTATGCCACCGCTCTTATGGGGCATTCTAGCCGGCATGCGCCGAATCTCACGGAGGGTCTCTCCATGAAGCCGATGCGAATAAGCCTTATTATTTTCCCGATATTCGCTCTGTTCATCGTCATGTCTAGCTGTAAAGATCAGCTGCCATTAGAAAATGTGACGCTTGCTCTTATGGTGGGGTTTGATTTAGATAAAGATAATAAACTCGTCATTTATGCTTCAAGTCCCGTCTTTAACAAGGAGGCGAAAGAGAAAAATGAAGTGACACAGGTCACAGCGACTACCTTAGAGGATGGACGGAACGAGATAGAGGGACGTGTATCGGCGCTTATTGGCGGAGGTAAAATTCAAAATATACTGATTGGCAAGCGCATATTAGCCCATGAGGACTGGTTTAAATTGATGGATGTGTTTTTTCGTGATCCGAAAATGTCTGAAACTGCCAGAGTCATCGCCGTCGAGGGCCCTGTAGAGGACATTATTCGATTTGCCCCCCGAGATAAACGGAGATTGTCGATGCATATTGCGAAACTCCTGGATACCGCTTATATGCACAATCTGGTGCAAGTTACAACACTATTTGACCTCCATCGGCAAATGTTTGAGAAAGGGATCACGCCGTACTTAACCAACATGCGCAAAGATAAGGATGTTGATGCGACGGGCACACTGTTACTGAATAAAAAGGGAGAGTATGCATACACCCTCGATCACAACGAAAATCAACTTCTACTAATGCTGCAAAATGAGAAGCAAAGCAATCTCAGCTTAACCGTCGTGATCCCTAAGGAGAAGGGCGATTCGCTTTTTGATACAGGTGCGATTAGCTTCTACGCCTTACGATTAAAAAGGGACATTCATGTCACGTTTGAACAGAATAAGTTCCATTTTGATATCGAGCTCTCGATGCCCATTCAACTGACCGAAAAATATTTCACTATTGATGTGAGGCATGAAGCGCCTAGACTTGAAGCCGAGATCAATCAGCAGCTGGAAGCGAAGATGAAGTCTCTGGTTAAGAACATGCAAAAGCACGAAATTGATCCCATCGGTCTAGGCCTTTATGGGCGCGGCTATCAATTCAAGGCTTGGGAGCACGTGCAGGATGATTGGGGACACGCCTTCTCAGAAGCCGAAGTGAATATTCATGTGAAGACGAAAATAAAGAATATGGGCGAAACCATATAGAGCATGAATGAGATGTATGAAAAAAAACCATCTTATAGGAGGATATTCCGATGAGAAAGAGGTGAAACCTATGTCAGATAAAGAATTAGATCATGAGCTTACGGCGCATGAGTATCCCCGTGAAATTCCTGATTTCCAGTTTCTAAGCACCAAAAAGCCCGAAGAATGGACCGAAATCGAGCTGCTCCAGCTTCACCGCACCATGAGCGACTTATCTCCTTATCTACACGAGCAGGATACGGCCATGCACAATCAAATCACACGAGAAATGGAGCGTCGCGGCATCTGATGGACTGCAGACTTAGTAAACACATATGTTGCTTTATTAGCTGTGTTCCTTCATAATGAAATTGAAACTACATAATTTTTAGGAGGTATTTATTCAATGGCACATCAACTACCCGCTCTTCCGTACGCAAACGACGCTCTTGAGCCGCACATCGATGCAAAAACAATGGAAATCCATCACGATCGTCACCATAACGCATATGTAACAAACCTAAATGCAGCTTTGGACAAACATCCAGCTCTGCATGACAAATCCCTAAATGACCTGATCGCTGACCTAAACAGCCTTCCTGAAGATATCCGCACAGCAGTTCGTAACAATGGTGGCGGACACGCTAACCACTCCCTATTCTGGGAAACAATCGGACCAGAAGCTGGCGGAGCACCTACAGGCGCACTAGCAGCTGCAATTGACAGCGAGCTTGGCGGCTTTGATAAATTCAAAGCAGACTTCGCTGCTGCAGCTACAACACGTTTTGGCTCTGGCTGGGCTTTCCTAGCTGTTGACAAAGCTGGTAAATTGAAAGTGTACAGCTTGCCGAACCAAGACAGCCCGATCATGGAAGGCGAAACGCCGGTTCTTGGTCTTGATGTTTGGGAGCATGCTTACTATCTGAACTACCAAAACAAACGCCCTGACTACATCGCAGCTTTCTGGAACGTTGTTAACTGGAACGAAGTTAGCAAACGTTACGACGCAGCGAAGTAATACGTGAAAAGCGACCCTCTCGGGTCGCTTTTTTGCGTTCTATGTGCCTTATTCTCGGAACTCTTATTCTCTCTTCGGATTTGGACCATATTGATTATCATAGTCGTCACTATCTTGACAGAAGAATACAAGTAAAATAATGGAGCCAATCAAGGGAATTAAGCTAATCAATAACCACCACCCGCTTTTACCCGTGTCATGCAATCGACGAAAGGCTACGGCTAGAGAAGGTAACAGGACTGCTAAAGAATAAATACCTGACAAGAGCTTATCCATTCCGATAATGGACTCGACGATAGCAATACCAATAGAAATGATAATATTGAACAGCACGAACATCCAATATTCCTTCCGTCTTGCTCTGCCTGCAAACCCTACATAATTCGATAACACCTTCACATACCATTCCATCTGCAACGACTCCTTTTCATGTAATCAACGAACGATATCCTCGGATAATCTACATTCTCCCATTCATATTCCAATTCGATGCATCTCATACATCTTTTCCAACGCAGTAACATTCTTTCGCTTTTCTCTTTACGCCAACAAAACGAAGTTGTACGATAACGGTATATGAATCTACAACCGGAAAGAGTTGACGAGCCCTTGACCATCATACCTTTACTTCAGCATGTCCCCTTGTTTCAAGAGCTTTCGGAAGAAGATCTGATCGGGATTGCCCCTTTATTTACGGAAAAGAAAGTAAAGAAGGAAACCATACTTTTTGAAGAGGGCGAAGTTGGTGAAGAATTATTCTTGATCCAATCTGGCGTAGTAAAAATTTATCGATTGGACGAGGCGAAAGAGGTCACACTGGCCCTGTTTCGTGATGGGGACTTTTTCGGAGAGATGTCACTGCTCAGCAGTGGGATGACTCGTTCGGCAACGGCTGAAACGATGGCTTCTTGCACACTTTATGTGCTCAACCGCACGGATTTCACTACCTTCATGGAAAAGAGCCCTAGGCTATGCCTAAAGCTCCTGGAAACGACAATGCAACGGTTGCGCCATGCCAATGATCAAATCTATGATTTGACGTTCCTTGGGGTTCGATCACGTATTATTAAAACGATCCTTCGCCTGTCAGAGCAGCACGGGATCGCTACGTCAGACGGTTTACTCATTGATGTTAAGCTGACTCACCAGCAGCTGGCCAACTTAGTGGGCACGGTGCGGGAGTCTGTCACTAAGGTATTGCAGGAATTGCTGGATGATGAGCTCATACACATTGATAAGAAGTTAATAACGTTAAAAAATATCGAGGCCATTCAGGCCGAAATTCGGTAATCATTGTGGTACTACTAACTACACGTACTAAGTAACTACACTTCAATACGCTCTTGCCATTCTTTCATGATCCGTACGAACACATTCGGAAATGCATAGTTCTGGAGATCCTCTGGACCTACCCAACGATAATGGAACGGGATCCATTCCTCCCCCGTACTTGGCCGATTTGCGTCTCCAAGCTTTGCGCGGTATACCTTCATTTTCCACACAATATGGCTGAAAATATGCTCGGTATCCATGAACCACTCATCAGGTTGAATCCCGATTTGCTCCTGCTCGGCAAGCGCCCCGCGAAGCTCGGACATGTTGTCCTCATCGGAATGCCATCCTGATGTCGTCCACGCGATATGCGGGAGCTCCCACATCCGAGCGAGCAGCCCCTCTTGCGGGCGCTGTCTGATCAACCATTTGCCTGCATGCTCACCCGTACCTTCAATGAAAGCCACTGCCCGCAGCTCTGGACGGGGCGGTTTGGCTTTCTTTTTGATGGGCAGGGCTTCTTCCATGCCAGCCTCACGTGCCGAACAGTGTGCCATTACAGGGCACGTCAAGCAGTGCGGTGACCTCGGCGTACACACCATAGCTCCCAGCTCCATGAGCGCTTGGTTAAAGTCGCTTGCGGTCCCCTCCAAGATGAGCTCTCGCGCCAACTTTTCCATGATCGTCCGAGTGGATGGCTTCATAATATCTTCTTCGATGAGAAAATAGCGCGAAAGCACCCGCATCACGTTGCCGTCAACAGCCGGCTCTGGCTTATTGTAGGCGATACTGAGGATCGCCCCTGAGGTGTAGGGTCCTACGCCTTTGAGTGCGGAGATTTCCTCTTTATTCGCAGGGACAACACCGTCGTAGCGTTCGTGCACTTCTCTGACGGCTGTTTGCAGATTTCTCGCTCGCGAGTAGTAGCCGAGTCCTTCCCAAGCTTTGAGCACATTTTCCTCTGGCGCTGTTGCCAAAGCCTCAACGGTTGGAAATTGATCCACGAACCGATGGAAATACGGAATCACGGTATCCACGCGTGTTTGCTGCAGCATCACTTCGGAAATCCATATATAATAAGGGTTTTTACTTCTTCGCCATGGTAAATCACGTTTATGTGTCTGGTACCAATCCAAGAGGTTCTTGGAAAAATACATCTTCTGTTCTTCGCTGTACATGAGCTCTCCTTCTCTATGGGGCACGTTCAAGTTATAATGGATGAATGGACATGGTACCATTATACGAGAAGTGCGGAACATAAAACTAGAGGTGAATGTATGCAAACGTCGAAGCAATCTGATTTGACTCAGACTAGGCAACAACAATTAGAAAATAAAAGAAGAGACTGGCTGCGAGAAGCTCATGGCCTGATTCCCCTGCTGTTCATTTGGGGTGCGGAGTGGGTTTTTAGCGCTGGGGTTGACTTCGCCATCTACTGGCGCGATTTGGATTGGCTGAAGCAAGCGGCCTTTGTCACTGCGGTGGTGGCTAGCTTGATTCAAATCTGGGGGATGCGGAAGTCCCTAGGTGCCGGGGATACCAGGGCACATGATGCTTCCGAGCGCACAGGATGGGGGCATCCGATCTTTCTGGTGCTGCCAGGGGCCATGCTCATCGCAGCAGTTGCTTTATTAGAGGCGATTGGCGCGGTGAATCCGCTGTTTGCTCCTATCTTGCGAGCGTTTCTTCTCGCCATCGGGTTCGTTCAGGTCGGGCTGCTGCTCGGCAGATCCCTGATTTATGTGGGGTTGTGGCTTTTTGCGCTGACCGCGGTGATGGGCGTGTGGTATTTAGGCTATTCGGGTGTCATTCTAGAGGGAATGGGCGGCATTAGCCTGCTCGTGAGTGGGTATATGCTGCGAGTTTGGGCGCGGAAGTAAGGGGATGGCATGTCCAACGATTAGCAACAAGTAGTAGCATATGTACAAGCGCATGCTCCGAGTACAGGGTACAGGTACAGGTACAAGTACAAGTACAAGTACAAGCACAAATGCCATGCACATGCTCCGAGCAGTACCACCACTTGTACCATGCAGCACTGCACTGCACCAAATAACTGGAAAACATCCCGTTATTTTCGGAGAAATCCACGGTTTTAATTGTTTAGATGGATTTTCTCCATCTATTTTCGGCAAATAGTGCCACTTGGGGGAAATCAGCTCAAATTAGCTGGAGGAAATCCATCTATTTGCTGAAAGCCCCGATTTCACACAAATTTAGATGCAGAAAATACAGTTATTTGCTTCGGATGCGGGCAGCTTCATGCACAAACTATGCATCAGCTATACTCACAGCTGCTCCACAATTGCATAAGCGGCAGCCATTGATTCCGTATGCGTGATGCTGATATGGATACGGTGGCTGCCTTTTAGTCCTGCTCGCAGCAGGGCCTCCTCTTTCACATAGCAGACCGGTTTCCCTAGCGAATTCGGCAGCACTTCTACATCTTGAAAACCGATCTGTTTACCGATACCGCAGCCGATGGCTTTCACGATCGCTTCCTTCGCAGCAAAACGACCTGAAACAAACTCCGCGAGTCGTCCACGGCGCTTCTCCGCCAACTCCCGTTCCGCAGGCGTCAAAATCCGCTCCAGAAACCGATCGCCTGAAGACCCCTCTAACATTTTGCGCAATCGCGCGATTTCAACTAAATCCGTTCCGACCCCAATAATCATATCCGACCGAGCCTCTCTTCTTCTGACAGTTGCGCTTTGCGTACAATTTAACCGATTCCTCGCCTAAGGTCAAGGGAAAGGCATTGTGATGACTGCTTTTTGGAGCCACAATGACCATCTTGCAGTATCACAGCTTACGTTGAGGTAAGTAAGTAACCCTATTTTCAGCTCTTATGTCAATCTTCAACAGGGTTTATACTAGGCTTAGAACTTATAGCTAGGAGGCCAACATAGTGAAAATCATGCCATTGGAAAGACGCGGGATTTCAAACAGCCGAATCGTATTTGGATGTATGGGACTAGGCGGAGATTGGGTCGGAAATCCATTAACAAAGGAAGATTACATCACAGCTGAAAAAGCCGTAGAAGCTGCATTATCGATTGGCATTACGATGTTCGATCATGCTGACATTTATAAAAGAGGGAATTCCGAGACCGTTTTCGGTCAGGTGCTCAAGAATAGACCTGATTTGCGCGACCAAATCATTTTACAATCGAAATGTGGGATTCGCTTTCAAGATGATCTGAATCCACAGCGGTTTGATTTTAGCAAAAATCACATCCTAAGCTCTGTCGATGGTATTCTTGGTCGTCTTGGGGTTGAGCACATCGACATTCTGCTGCTTCATCGCCCAGATCCGCTTATGGAGCCTGAAGAGATTGCGGAAGCTTTCAATACCTTGCGCTCTGCGGGTAAGGTGCGCCATTTCGGCGTATCCAACATGACTTCCGCACAAATGCGCTTCATTCAAAACTCACTTCCAGAACCGCTTGTCGTAAACCAATTGGAGATGAGCTTGGCACGCTTGGATTGGGTTGAACAAGGCATTCTGGTGAATCAAAAAGCCGGAACAAGCATCAATTTTGCCGATGGCATCCTCGAACATTGCCAGATGAACGACATTCAAATTCAGGCATGGGGTCCACTCGCCAAAGGTAAATTCTCGGGTCGTGCGATTGAGGATGCACCTGACACCGTCAAGAAAACGGCTGCGCTTGTTCAGAAGCTGGCCACTGAGAAAGAAACAACGCCAGAAGCCATCGTGCTTGGCTGGCTCATGAAGCATCCGGCTCGCATCCAGCCGGTCATCGGAACTTCCTCCGCTCAGCGTATCATCGCTTGTGAGGACGCGGTCCGCATCTCGGAGAGCATGACGCGTGAAGAATGGTACGCGCTTCTAGAAAGCTCCCGCGGAGCGCGTATGCCCTAGTTGTTGGAAATAAAGAAGACCTGAGGCGATGCCTCGGGTCTCTTTTTTATGATCTAAATAGGAACAAAAATCGGATTATTGTTCAATAGGTATCATAATGGTGAATTCAGGATCTTTCGTGTATCGGTCATGATGCATGGGATATTCCTCAAAATGAGTAACGTCTCTTTTGTTCAGCTTATAGCCCATATTCTCAATCCAAGTAAATATATTTGTATAGGAAGCATCAATATTCTGACCTCTTTTATGCTCAAACTTCACATAAGTTAACGTAGGAATATGAATTGTTATCATACCTTCTGGGATGTCTCCTACCTTTTCAACCTCAACAACGGCATAATGCGTAAATCTGCCCTCCGTGACATGATAGGACAGACCCAGTAACGTTTCTGGATGAAGAATGTGATTGATCTCTTGTACGCGATTCTTCATTTCAGTTTGAATGATCCGTATACCCCCTGCCCCGGCTTCAGCAAATGTGCCCTCCCATTTCAAACCTACTGCATGAAAAGACGCTTTCGTGACAAGTACATACTCATTCGTGAGTTCCACAATATCCGCCTCCATAATAGTTGTTGAGGTAATGAATTGCCTAACTAAGATACACCTATCCTGATTATACCTTGCATTTACAAATTAAGGGTATTTTACGCACAAAAAGCCCCTCGAAGGGGCTTTTTAACATGTCACTTATCGTTCTACTCGTGCTTAAGCCAAATCTTTACACACCCGGAATCGGAATACGCTTATGCTCGGTTTTCAAATATTGCTTCTCCAGCTTCTCTTGCACAGCTGGATCAATTTGCTTGCCTTCGAGGTAGTCGCTGTTATCCCCGTAGGTAATGCCTAGCTCGTCTTCGTCCGTTTGGCCGTCCCAGAGTCCGGCTGTCGGAGCTTTATCCAGCACGCTTTGCGGAACGCCGATCTTCGCCGCAAGTGAACGCACTTGACGTTTGTTCAGCGTGCTCAGCGGCGTAATGTCGACTGCACCGTCGCCGTACTTCGTGAAGAAGCCCGTAATCGCTTCGGACGCGTGATCCGTGCCTACGACGATTAAGCCAAGCTCGAAAGCCAAGGCATACTGCATGACCATGCGCGTACGCGCCTTGATGTTGCCTTTGCCGCCGCGGCTTACATGCTGGTGAACGCCGATATGCTTAAGGCCGTACTCGACTTCAATGGCAATCTCATCGACGGACTCTTCGATGTTGTTCTCGATTTGATATTTCAAATCGAAGGCTTTGGCCACAGCGTAGCTATCTTCGATGTCCACTTGTTGACCATAAGGCTGGAATACGCCAACAGTTTTATATTCTTTGCCTTTTTCCGCTGTCAGCTCGTCCGTTGCTTGCTTACATAGTCCTGCCGCCACCGCGCTGTCAATACCGCCGCTAATGGCGATCAGCAAGCCGTTGGCGTGTGCGCCAAGCACGTAATTTTTCAGAAAATCCACACGTTTACGGATCTCTTCATCAATATCAATTTCCGGCTTAACACCGAGCTTCGCGATGATTTCTGTTTGCAAACTCATGCAACTCTCCACCTTTTATCTAAATTTTGGAATGATGCCTTCTTTGAGATCTAGTATAGACTTTCGGCATTCAAATTTCAAAGTGTCATCATCAACAGTAAATTACGAAAAACGGCTATACGACTCTTGGGCTATCGAGTTAGTCGATTTTTTCGACTAACTCTACCTGTAGAGCCTCGGGGGCTATTGAGTTAGTCGATTTTTTCGACTAACTCCACCTGTAGAGCCTCGGGGGCTATAGAGTTAGTCGATTTTTTCGACTAACTCCACCTGTAGAGCCTCGGGGGCTATAGAGTTAGTCGATTTTTTCGACTAACTCCACCTGTAAGGCCGCCGGGGCTATCGAGTTAGTCGATTTTTTCGACTAACTCCACCTGTAAAGCCTCGGGGGCTATCGAGTTAGTCGATTTTTTCGACTAACTCCACCTGTAAGGACTCTGGGGCTATCGAGTTAGTCGATTTTTTCGACTAGCTCCACCTGTAGAGCCTCGGGGGCTATCGAGTTAGTCGATTTTTTCGACTAACTCCACCTGTAGAGCCTCGGGGGCTATCGAGTTAGTCGATTTTTTCGACTAACTCCACCTGTAAGGCCTCTGGGGCTATCGAGTTAGTCGATTTTTTCGACTAACTCCACCTGTAGAGCCGCCGGGGCTATCGAGTTAGTCGATTTTTTCGACTAACTCACGGATAGCGACACTGCCCTACATCGTTCTCATAGGACGAATATACATGCTGCCATAAGAAAAAGCCCACTTGCTCATGGCAAGTTGGGCTCTATGGTTCATTGCTTGTATTATTTGCAATATTGTTCAAAAGCACCAATCAAATCGCCAGCGATCATATCAGCGGAACGATCTTCGATTTGGTGACGTTGAATGAAGTGAGCTAGCTCACCATTCTTGAACAACGCGATGGATGGGGATGATGGCGGGTATGGCGCCAAGTATTCACGCGCTTTTGCCGTAGCATCCTTCTCTTGACCAGCAAACACTGTATATGTGTAAGTTGGAACTGTTTCATTCTGTAGAGCTTTCGCTACACCTGGACGACATTGACCAGCAGCACAGCCACAAACGGAGTTCACGACAAGCAGCATCGTACCATCCTTGGATTTCTCAATCGCTTCCTCAACTTGCTCAGGAGTTAGAAGCTCCGTAATTCCTAGACGAGTCAAATCTTCTCTCATCGGTTTAACCATATCTTTCATGTATGAATCAAAAGACATTGCCATATGTGCCACCCCTTAGGATTTAATAGTTACTCTTAAAACGTAATGACTACAACTTATATTATACATCCGTTAACGGTGAAAGCAAAGTCCAATGTCCCAGCTTCGTGACAAAGAAATAAAGCGAAAGCTGTTAGGCTTCCGCTTTATCATCTTTCTCCTTACCAATAGCTTCTCCCGGCTCGAAGGCAACATTTTTATCCGGATGGGTAAAAATTCCGCTTTGCGGCACGATGCCCTCTTCAAACAGCTCCCGATTCTCGGCGCTTTGGAAGCCGACATCCTTAAAGGGATGAACCCACTGATCACCCGCCATAACCTCGGGGTTCGTATCCGATGTCCACTGCTCCAGTGGCGAATTGTCGGATTCATAATCATGATCACCGATGGTGACGCCGTATTCATTTACAAATGGTGCACGCGGTCCGCGTCCCTGCTCAAACTGCGGCAAAAAATCGATTTCGTACGGATCGAGCTCGCTCTGGTCCTTGGATGTCGTGGTCGATTTCTTCTGATCTTGACTCATGTGGATGGGCGGTTGGGACCGTCCAGTTTTTTATCGACATAGCCCTCTTTACTTGCAGGTGATTTGGCGCGTTCTTGGTTTTGCTGTTCTTGCTGGATTTGCGTTTTGGAATCGTTCTGACTCATATCCATCAGCTCCCTTCTGCCCGTAGTATGTGACAAAATAGGAAGAAACATTCCAATGATCATTAGGAGTAGATTCAGCAACTGCTCAGGGCTGAGATACACCGCAGTTGGCTCGGCAGAAGCGAAATAGCTCGCAACCATTCCCACTGCACCCCCATAGAACAAGGTATATTTAAGCAGCTTTCCTGTTCCTATAACCGTCGTCGAACGAGCTACCCGCACTTGCTGCCACACTACTAACGGTACTAGCAACATTGCCAGATACGCATGGTTCGGATGAAACCGCGACACAGTGCCTTCCACGCCAATGCCCCATGGCAATGTAGTTGGTAGCCCGAAGGTAGGTGTCAACGCCGTATACAGGAACACAGCCGATGCAGCGCCTATAGCGAGAATATCAAGCAAAAGCCGCCAAGCAATGCCCCTCTTACGCACTTGGTACGTTAAATAGATATAGGCCAATACGATGCCTACGATAATCTCCATATTAGAGCCTGCCGTTAGGAGCAGCTTCATCGGGCTCTCCCAAAGCAAGGATGGCTGCGTCAAGAGACTGCCTAAGCGCCAAGTAAAGAACACAATCAAAATCCCATTTAAGATCAGATCATCAATACCTTTTACGGCGCTCCGATCCGTAGCAGTAGCAGGCACTTCAATATCTACCCGATCCAACTGCCGCAAAGCTCGCCGCATCAGCCAGAATCCGAACACACACGCTAATAGCAAAGCTACTAGTTTTCCCTGCAATTGCAGCGGTCCCATTTGTACCACATCAGGCATACGTAACCTCCGACTCTTATTCCTAATCCCACATCTCTTAACCTTCTTAAGTTTCGACATCCTGCCTAATATTTCCTGGGAAATTTGCCGAAGACCTGAGGTGTTTGTCTAATTATCTCGAACTGACAGAACGCCAATGCGCTGCTTTCTATTTCCCCACAAAAGGAAACAACAGCTTCTGATTCTCGTTCGTATACATATTCTCTTTGGTAATGACCTCAGAGCCCGTATCCATTATGCGTTGGACGGATTCGCCGCGGTGAGCCTGGAGGGCTGTTTTCACAGCTAAATACCCCATGTTAAAAGGCTTCTGCACAACGGTCCCCTGCAAAATCCCCGACTCTAGGAACGAGATTTCATTCATCGAACTGTCGAAGCCCACAAGCTTAATCGTTCGGTCGGGATCCAACTCCTTCAGCGCACGCGCCGCGCCCATCGTGGATGGCTCATTCAAGCCAAATATGCCGCTGATATCGGAATGCTCCCGAAGCAGCTCCTTTGTCAGCTCATACGCCTTGTCCTCGGAACCGTTACTATACAACGTATCTAGCAGCTTTATAGAAGTATCGCTCTTCAAACTGTCTCGTACCCCGTTCTCGCGATCCATTTGAGTGTTCGAGGTTTTCACAAAACTAACGATGGCATAGGTTGCAGGCCCCTGCACATAACCCTTCATCGTTTCCACCGCTTTGCGCCCAGCCGCGTAATTATCCGTCGCAATAAAGCTTTCTGAAACACCGCCTTCAAGACCCGAATCGACCGTGATCAGCGTAATGCCTGCATCTATCGCACGCTGCGCAACGGGAACGAGCCGATTGTAATCCGTAGCAGCCAGAATAATCGCCTTCGGTTTCTCCGCTATGGCTTGTTCCACAAGCTTAATCTGCTCATCAATTTGCGATTCGGATGCCGTTCCCCTGATCTTAATCTCCGCATTATACTCTTTTGCAGCTGCAAATACACCTTGATTCAGCACCTGCCAAAATTCCACATGCGGATCAATCGTTTTCGGAATCAAAATGATCGATTCATTCTTCTCGCTCAGGCTCTTAGTGACGACAAGGAACCCCAAGATCAGAAAAAGACCAACGGCAACCGTAATCACGAGCGTGCCAACTTTTATTTTCAATGGAACACCTCACTTCTAGCCTTCACTTTGATCAGGCATGGAACGGCATCTCTGGAAAAGTGATCGTAACCGTCGTGCCCTCTTCCAGCTCACTTTCGAAATGCAATCCGTATAGCTCGCCGAAATACAACTGGATACGATGATTCACATTATGCAAACCGAAGCCTTTGCCTGATTGTGATTGATGGGTCTTCATCTTCAAAGCCTTCAGCTGCTCCTCGCTCATCCCAACCCCGTTATCCATGACCTTCAACTCGATAACACCATCACGCTTCCGCCCCGTTATGCGAATATGACCGCTTTCTGGCAAGTGCTTCATGCCATGATAAATCGCATTTTCGACCAGCGGCTGCAGCACGATTTTCAAACTGCGGTCCTCTAGCAGATCCGCCTCCACCTCGATGTCGTACGTAAATTTATTGCGATAACGGATGTTTTGTATCGTTAAGTAGTTTTCGATATGGGCCAATTCCACACTGATGGGAATGAGCTCCTCACCTTTGCTAATGCTCGAACGAAGCAGCTTGGACAAGGCAGAGGTCATCGTCACAACGTCATCGACCTTCCCCATCTCGGCCATCCAGATAATCGAATCCAGCGTATTATATAGAAAATGTGGCTGAATCTGCGCTTGCAAAGCCTTCAGCTCGCTAATCCGTTTGACCTCTTGATCCAGCACCGTCTGGTTCATGAGCTCTTTGATTTTGCTAATCATCAGATTAAACGTTCGTGACAACTTGCTGATCTCGTTCGCACCCTCCACATCGACGCGGATGTCGAAGTTGCCCTTCTCGACCTGCTTCATGTGCACTTCCAGCTGCTTGATCGGTTTGGTCAACGTAATCGACAGCCAAATCGAAATAGCCAGTGCAATAATGAGTGCAATTCCGCCCCACATGGCGGAGGTTAGCTGCATGTCTTTTTTGTTCCCACTCAAATCCCCCGCATAGGTCACACCAATAATTTTCCAACCAAAGTTCGTTGTGCGCACGGTGTAGATCTTATTTTCATCCGATGCAACCGTCTCGAACGTACTGTCCTTGGCCTGCATCAGTGCGCGGATATCCTCCGATTTCAAGCCCGAATACAGCAGCTGCTGCTGTGGATGATAGATCAGATCGCCGCTTTGGTCGAGGATGAAGACATAGCCCCGTTGGCCCAACTGAATTTGATTACATAAATCATTAATGAGGTTAAAGTTCAGGTCAACAAGCAGCACACCGCTTGCAGCCCCAGGCAGTGGGTTCGGCATCTGTTTCGATATCGAAACGACCCATTTATATTCATTTTGATACACATGCTGGACATGGGAGGACGAAATCACGATATTCCCCTTACTCCTGCCCGCTTTCGTGTACCATTCCTGTGAAATAAGCTCAGCATATGGCTTAAATTCGGGTGACACCCGATCCGATACAACTGCGCCATTCGAACCGATGAACACAATGGAAGCAATATCATTTCGCGATGCGACAATGGTGCTGAAATAATTGCTAATTTGGCGCTTCAATTGCTGCGCTTCTGTATCCTGCGGATTTTTCAAAGAAAGATATTGCTTCAGATCCGTGTTACTCAACGAAAGCGTAGAAATACTCTCCATGTTGCCGATATAGGTTTGGATATTCTTATTGACTTGCTCGATCAACTGATTCGTATACGTCAGCGAGGCATCCGTAACAGCGACCGTCGAGAGCCGATAAGCGCTATAGCTGAGAATGACCGTTGTACATAAAATTAAACAAGAAAAGGCCAGCGCGAACTTGGTATGAATGCTTTTGAATTGAAAGGCATGGAGGACACTTCTCATAAGCTCAGCCCAGCCTTGTTGGCGGCTCTGAACTCCTTCGGTGTCATGCCCGTATGTCTTTTAAAAATAACACTAAAATATTGCGGATCCCCGTAACCGACCTTGGCAGCGAGCTCATACGTTTTGAGCTGTGTGGTCGCCAGCATTTCTTTGGCTTTATCCAAGCGATAACGGGTCACATATTCGATAAAGGTTTCTCCTGTATGAGGCTTGAATAAGGCACTAAAATAGCTCATGCTCATATAAATATGATTGCATACCCCTTGCAGCGAAAGCTGCTCATCGGCATAATGCTCGTGGATATAGGCAACAGCTGACTCCATCTGGGCTTGCGACACATGCGTCCGTTTCTCTGCCAAGCGATCTACGAAAGATAAACAGATGGCCTCTAACCAAAGCCGCACATCATCTAAGGTTTTGCGCGCGTAGAGTTCCATGAAAGAATGATCACCCAGCACGTCTTCCTCTTCCAGCCCCGTCTCCACCCCAACATTCATGAGCGCGACGAGCAATTTATGCAGCTTGCCAAAGCAGGTATCCATCGTACAGGCGGACTTCTTCAAATCGTCGATCCAGTCCTGCAGGGTTTGGGTAATGACGCCCTTTTCCCCCGTTTTGATGGCCGAGATGAGCCTCTTCTCCATCCGCAAATAGCTGGTATTGTCCAAGCTGCTGCCGAACTCCATATCCCCGATGGCAATAATCCGATTATTTCCCAGAAGAAAGCGATAATCCAGTGCCGTAAGCGCTTCCTGAAAAGCCTTCGGCAGCTCCTGCAGTCCCTCGTACATGCGGCTAATGCCGACCGTGACTGTCATCCCCAAATATTTCTCAATACTATATCTCGCCTGTTCGGCCAGCGTCTGACAGATGACCTCCACCTGCTCTTGGTGACCCGACACGAGTCCTACGAGCTTATCATCACGGGTTCGGAAAACCGTACCGCCATGCTCTTTCTCCACGATCTCATGCAAAATATTATAAGCCGCAAATCGCAGCAACTCTTCTTCCGCTACTTGGTCACTGTACAGCTCCCGCCCGAAATCTTCAATATCCAGCGCCAGTACCGTATGCCCCGCTCCGTTCAACTGCAGGTCAAACATCGGCAGCTTACGCTCGATCTCGTCCTTCCTCATGCCGGACGTAACCAATCGCTCCAGAAATCGTTCGCGCAGCAGCGGCATGCTCTCTTGAAATTGACGGCGGAGGAAGGTGATGTCCTCCCGTTGCTTACGCTCCTCATCCAGCTCTGCGCATAGCTTCTGCAGGAATTCGGTGAATTCTGCGCTATTGATCGGCTTCAGTAGATAGTCTTTGACCTTCAGCTTGATCGCTTGCTTCGCATAATCGAAGTCCTCGTAACCGGTTACAATAACGACTTTAATGGTGCGATATTTGGCTACAATCCGCTCTGTGAGTTGAAGTCCGTCCATGAAGGGCATGTTAATGTCGGTGATGACGACATCCGGCTGCAGCCGCTCAACCGCCTCATAGGCGTCCCGCCCATTATCGTAATCGCCAACAAGCTGGAAGCCACAAGCTTCCCAGTTCGTTTTCTTCTTAATGCCTTCTCTGACTTCATCCTCATCATCAATCATGATGATTGTGTACATGTGTGTTCACCTCTGGCGAAATCGAATTAGCTCATCTATGTTTACATGTATTGTACACACCAGTCCCAGTATATGACAATAGAGGCTGCCCATTAGGGGCCAGCCTCTCTGCTTGATTACTCGTATAAAAGTGCCTTAATTTCAGCCGAATCAATGTTTGTTTTATCGTACCAGTGGAAGCCGGTGTCGATATTTTTCGGAACCGTTTCGCCTTTAATCGCTTGTACAGCTGCTTTCACGGACCAGTAACCGATACCGATTGGATCCTGCGTAATCGCGCCAGCCATTTTACCGCTGCGAATTGCATCCATTTGTTGTTTACCAGAGTCGAAGCCGATAACAACGATTTTGCCATCTTTTTTGCTTTCTGTAATCCCGTTAATAACCCCAATGGCCGCACCTTCGTTAGAACCGAAAATTCCTTTGATATTCGGGTGAGCTTGGATAATAGCTTTGGACAAGTCTGTTGCTTTCAGTGGATCACCACTGTATTGCGTATCTACAATTTTGATGTTCGGGTATTTCGCTTTGATTTGATTCACAAAGCCATCTCGGCGATCAACACCCGTACGGCTCGTTTGGTCATGCACAACTAGAGCAATCTCGCCCTCGTTTCCAATAAGTGAAGCCATTTTATCAGCGGCGAGCGATGCAGCAGCTTTATTATCCGTAGCGGCAGTCGTTACCGGAATGTCACTATCGACACCAGAGTCGAAACCGATAACTGGGATTTTGCTCGCTTTTGCCTTCTCTAGCAGCGGTGAAGCCGCTTTGCTGTCAAGCGCAGCGAAAGCGATAGCCGCAGGCTTTTTGCCCAGTGCCGCTTGCAGCATTTCAATTTGCTTATCGACTTGTGTTTCCGTTTCAGGACCTTCAAACGTAATCTCAACATTAAATTCCTTCGATGCTTTCTCAGCGCCTTGTTTAACCGCTTGCCAGAACTGATGCTGGAAGCCCTTGGAGATGACAGGAATGTAGATCTTATCTGATTTCACGGCTGCTGTCGTTGTCCCTCCAGTTGATGTTGCTGTTTTCGTAGAAGTGGAACCACATGCACTCAAAACGATAGCGGATAGTAAGATTAACGATGACGCTACAGCAATTTTCTTAGCCCGTTTTTGCACGGTTGATCGCCCCTTATTCCTAATTTGGTTTGTATAGGACTCCTTGTGGAGTAAATACCAAGGTTATTTCTTGCGACGGCGCATCATATCTGCGTAAACCGCCAACACAATCACGATACCTACGATGACTGTCTGCCACTCTTGCTTCACGGATAAAATCCTCAGTCCATTCGTCAACACGCTCATGATCAGCGCCCCGATAACCGTTCCAAGGATGGAGCCCTTGCCCCCACTGAGGGAAGTTCCTCCGATAACAACGGCTGCGATCGCTTCCAACTCATAGCCAGATCCGAGTGCGGGCTGTGAGGAGTTGAGTCTGGATGCCATCATAATGCCGGCAATCCCGCTGAACACGCCTGTCAGTGTGTAAATCACGATTTTCCAATAGTCGACGTTGACGCCTGAAAGTCTCGTGGACTCTTCATTGCTCCCTAAGGCAAAGTTGTAACGGCCAATAATCGTTTTGGTTAAAATAATGCTGGCCACAATCGCGGCTCCGAAGAAGATGAGAATCGCGTTCGGAATTCCACTGATGATCGAACCCATTGAAATTTGGGTAAATGCGGGTGTGTCGTTAAAATAAATCGGTTTCGCACCCGAAATGACAAGCGATAAGCCCTTCGTCACCATCATCATGGCGAGTGTCGCGATGAAGGGTGGAATTTTCATTTTGGCTACGAGCAGCCCGCTAATGAGGCCGCAGATCGCTCCGGCTAGAATGCCTCCGAGTATGCCGAGCGGCATAGGCAGCTGCCACGTCGTAATAATCACACCGGCCATCACGGCTGAGAAGGTCATGACGGTTCCTACGGCTAAGTCGATACCGGAAGTGATAATAACGAACGTAGAGCCCAAGGCTAGAACCCCGATAACGGCGGTTGATAGCATGATCGCGACTAGGTTATCGAATTGGAAAAAGTTGCTCGACGATAAGGAAAAGATGAGTACGAGCATGATCAAGCTGGCGAACGCCAGCAGCTTCTGTGTAGCCCCGCTTTGTTTAGACAAGGTGGGTACGATTTTTTTCTGTGCAAGCCATGTCGACATTGGACTCCTCCTAACTGATCCGCATCGTAGCGAATTTCATAATGGCTTCTTGGGTCGCTTCATGCTGCGACAGCTCACCAGTAATGCGACCTTCGCACATCACCATGATGCGATGGCTCATGCGTAGTATTTCAGGCAGCTCCGAGGAGATCATGATGATCGATTTCCCCTGTGCAGCGAGATCATCAAGCAGCTTGTAGATCTCTGTTTTGGCTCCTACATCGATCCCTCTCGTTGGTTCATCGAAGATAAGAATATCGCAGTCCCGCAGCAGCCATTTGCCGATAACGACCTTCTGTTGGTTGCCGCCGGATAGGAATTTCACTTGTTGATGAATCGTCGGTGTTTTGATCTGAAGCGCTTCCACATAGTGCTGCGCAGTCTGGCCGATGGTGCCATCTTGCATCCAGCCAAGCCGCCGCGCCTTTTTGTAAGAGGCCAAGGCGATGTTCATTTTCACATCCATCTCCACCATGAGCCCGCAGCGCTTGCGATCCTCGGATAAATAACCGATGCCATGCTTCACAGCGTCATGCGGGGCGTTGATATTGACCTGTTTGCCGTGGATGCGAATGTCCCCGGAATCAATGGCATCTGCGCCGAAAATGGCCCTAGCCACCTCCGTGCGGCCCGCTCCCATGAGGCCAGCGAAGCCGAGGATTTCTCCTTTGGCCAGATGGAAGGATACATCCTTCACCGCTGAGCCGCGGTTTAACTTGGAAACTTCAAGCACCTTCGTCTGTGAGGTGTTTGTCGCTTGCTGGTTTGGACTGACATAGAGCTCACGTCCTACCATCATCGCGATGATCTGATCGATCGACGCCGTCTCCGTCTGCACGGTATCAACATAGCGGCCGTCACGCATCACCGTGATGCGATCGCTAATGCGCTTCAGTTCCTCCATCCGGTGAGAAATGTAGACAATGCCCACACCGCGGGCACGCAGCTGATTGATGATTCGGAACAGCTCCTCAATCTCGGCGTGGGTTAGCGCCGCTGTCGGTTCATCCATAATCAGCACCTCGGATTGAAAGGATAGCGCCTTCGCGATCTCAACCATCTGTTGCTTGGCGACCGTCAAATCCGCCACCATCGTCCGTGGATCTAGTTGTAGATTCATTTGATCGAGGAGTAGCTGTGCTTGCTCGTTCAGCTTGCGTTCATCGACGAAAAGCTTGATGCTGTGCCTCGGCTCGCGGCCGATGAAAATATTCTGTGCTATCGTCAAATCTGGCATCAGGTTCAACTCTTGGTGAATCATCGAAATACCTAGCTGCTGTGCTGCTCTTGTATGGGGAATGTTCACTTCCTTCCCCTTCACAAGGATGCGACCTTCGTCCTTCTGGTACACACCCGTGGCAATTTTCATCATTGTCGATTTCCCTGCTCCATTCTCACCGACTAGCGCATGCACCTCACCAGCCGCTAAGGCCAACTGGCACTTATGCAGCGCGTGCACGCCAGGAAAATGCTTCTCAATCCCTTCCATCCTAAGCAAAACTTCTTCACTCATCGTCTTTCTCACCTCATTGCCCTGTTCGTAATGTCTCTCGCTTATGAGTTCATTCTACCTGCCAGAAGCTGGAATGAGAGTGGATAAATCTCTTCAAAAACGTTGAAAATCTTCTGATTTGGGGATGTGGTGTTGGAGCTGCCTGGGGCATGGGACGCCGTGCGCTACGTCCGAGACCGGGCTTCATACGGTGAGGGCCAGGCTCATCGTGCTCGTGCGCTGGGCGCCGAACGGCGAGCTCCATTGGACAAATCCAATGTAATGAGTAAAATAGGCGAAAAATTCATCGCTACATTGGATAAATCCAGTGGGATAGCCCATTTCGGGGAGAAAAAGGGGCTTTTTTAAGAATTTGAATGGATTTATCCAATCAAATTCACTTTTTGGCTAGTTGAAAGAACATTCTAGTGGATTTTTCCAATCTGGCGCGGGTAAGCTGACTAACTGGTGGGGATGGTTTGTTGAGTGACTAGTGTTGTGTGCCTGGCTGGATGCGTTATTGGAACTTGGTGCTAGGGCGTGCTGTTGGTGGGGATGGTTTGTTGAGTGACTAGTGTTGTGTGCCTGGCTGGATGCGTTATTGGAACTTGGTGCTAGGGCGTGCTGTTGGTGGGGATGGTTTGTTGAGTGACTAGTG
>NZ_JCAUAZ010000024.1:0-62640 GCF_059692215.1 Paenibacillus sp. J22P51
ATAGTTGATCGACCTTCCTCACCCAGCCGTAGTAGAAGTATTGACGGATTTTATCCATTTTCATCTTCTGTGGTGCAGCGATGATCTTGCGCTGCATGAACGGCTAACGGGAAACGTTAGTTGGATGAACTTAATGGAGGAAGCTGTCGGTACGATCCGGCAGCTTCCTTACGTTAACGGGCAGGATAGTTAAGAAATGATAAAGAATATGTAGGAAAGTCGATGATTTAAGAGGAGAAAAATATGTCCTTTCATTTTGATATTTATGTATTATCGAAATTACGCACTAAACCAGTAATAGAAGCTTTTATTAATAAATTCTCAAACAGAGAAGATATCGAGAATCGTCAAGACGAAGAATTAATGGTATCACGATTAGGATTCGAAGACTACGAATGGATTCCTGCTATAAGTATCACTAATGTAGTTGAATTTGGACTATCGGTTCCTGCTCGTGGGTACAGTTTTTATTTACCTTCAAACAAAAAAGATATAGACACTTTAATAATTGCATTCACGACCGATAACTACGTAATTTTTGGTTTGTCAATTGAAGAGAAATACGGCATTGAAAGTGCAAAAATGCTTTTGTTAGAGTTGTTTAATGAATATCAAGGAATTAGTGGCGGCATTTTCATGGAGGAGCCACCATCATTACATGCAAAAGAATTCTTCGAGAAGATAAAAGGAGAGCATTCTCTGATGTCAATTTAGAATAATCACTATGTAACGCTCATTTTACATCAATTGATTAAAAAATTGGTATTGAGTACTGTTCGGGGTAATTTCAACAAAAATAGTAAACGCACGCTGACGAAGAAATGCAATAACGGATAACTATAGTTGAACAAACTTAAAAAGGCTGCTGCGTGCAGCCTATTGTGCTAACGGGCAGATTAGCGTGGAGATTGACAAGTGTTTGAAGTGAATCCATATGGTAAAATAAAGGAGAACAGAATGGGATAAAACAATAAATATATTTGGGGTGGGAAAGTGATAACGGCATTAATTGGAAGTGTTAGTTTTTTTGCAGTTGCTATATTTTACATATTGTTAGCTATGGGTTTACCTTACGGAGATTTTGCAATGGGCGGTAAGTATAAAATAATGCCAAAACAAATGAGAGTTGCATGTGCAATATCGGTATTCATTCAGCTGATTGCAATCATTTTTATACTACAAGCAGGAAATGTAATCTCAATAGATGCTTTAAACACCATTGCAAAAGGAGTATGTTACTTTTTTGCATTTTATTTAATAGTAAATACCATTATGAATGTTTTGTCCAAAAGTAAAATGGAAAAGCTCGTTATGACACCATTATCTTTTCTCACAGCGATTTGTTTCCTAATCACTGCTATGAATGGTTAGATAACTTATTGTTAAACAAGGTAACTATAGTTCAACCAGAACAGGGAGCAGGCCGTCGGGGTGCTGCTCCCTGTTACATTGAATTAAATTAAGACTGAACGATACGAATTCGAAGGTTAGGCACAGTGTTTTAATATAGAGTTGGAATCGGAGAACAATTGAAGGAAACAATATCTCTTAATGCAATCGAATATTGATTCCATCTTCCGCCGAAAAACCTAAAGCCATAGGCTCTTGATTCCCCGACAGTCGTCAAAAAAAACCAGAAATTGTCTCCGTTTCTAAGCCACATATAAGTGAAACGATATAAACAATGTTGAAGACCGAATGGACTCGGGACATAGGGAGGCAATTGTTGCATATATCCCATTATTCGAGGTTCACTCCTTGTTGAAATTAGATTTATAACCAGTTTATGCCCAGAGTCAAAGATTGGGTTGGATGTATGCCTAGGAGCAGGGCGTGTAAAAAAAGGTATTTAATACATAGGATCGAATCGAATCAACTTCTTCACAAAATCCGTATTTTATACATATGTCTGTATACTTTGTTTTTCCCGAAATTATCAAAAAACAACCTTTTATTGATTTAATTGTTGTAATTTCCTACTTGGTAAACTTTATCACTATACTGTTGCGTTAACTTTATCTGTTTATCTGTTTATCTCTTTTACCAGTTACCTAGATTTACTTCAATACATGATTGTCGGGGGCCCACTTCTGCTGCCACGACGGATAGTCATTCGCCAGCATGTTGGCCGGGGTTGAGTTATACCAGCTGTACTTATTTCGGCGTTCGTAGGAAATGTCGGCCATGTCGTACTTCTTCACACCGTCACGCGAGGAGAAGATCGGCTTATTGGTACCGATTTCGTAGAAGCGCGCCCATAGCAACGGGGCTTTCGTATCATTCACGAGGATCCGGTCGGAGCCGAACTCCAGTGTCGGATCCACCTTCTTCCCGACCTTCACACCGGTAAGTTTAGTGTAATATGTGATTGATAGCCGACGCCGCCTGGGAAAAACTGCGGCCAGCCGCCGTTGCCGTATTGTCCGCTTTGCACATAGTCCAAGCCTTTATAAAATGCGTTACGATACTTCTCCACCTTGCTCGCATTGTACAACCTTGGCGAGGAAGCTCATCTCCGAGAACGTAGCGTCGTTATCAATCGTCGATTGCACCTTTACGTTCAGCGCGCCAGTGCCGGAAATCGGCTTCGTCATATCGACATCGGTTTCCAGCTTGATCCAACCGCCGTCCTTGTACTGGAACCCAAGGATATTGTCAGCCGCCTGCTTGGCTTCGTCACTGCCGTACCATTGCGCCGGCTGATCGAGCATCGTGGCGAAAGTCACCTTACCGCCCTTCGCCATCCCCCCTGCCTTTGTTGACATTAGAATGGTTCGCAAAAAAGTCTAACTCTGTGGTTTTTTATCCAAAATGGCTGATCTTGGTTTACTCAAAAGCCGCGATATACGGCACTATTGTGCTATTATTTTTAATTACTAAATGAAAACGAACTGCAGCAATATTCTGCAGTTCGCTTAGGTTTGAGTGTTCTAATGTTTACATTGTGTTCAATAAATGTTTGAGCAGGTCATGAACACTCGCAAGTGGGCTTAAGTCTCAGACCTAGAAAGGACTTGGAACCCGAGTGCTATTCTGTTCATCCCCCCTACTTGTTACAACATCACTGAATGACATTACTGCAACGATTCAATATCTTGCTGGTAGTACACATTAAATTCTGAAACGATGCGCTATAAGGAGCTTCAAGCACGCACGAATTGATGTACGGCTGATAGACCTAGCCTTTGTTAACCAGCTCGAGAGTGTGCCCATCGGGGTCAAGCACGTTCGCAGCGTAGTATTTATCGTAGAAGTAGTGGCGGATTGCAGGGCCGCCGACATTGGTTGCCCCGCAGTCGATCGCGATGGCGTAGGCCGAGTCCACATCAGCCCGGCTAGGAGCTGAGATACCGACATAGAACTTCTGGTTTACGCTCTCAAATACCTGCAGCCAAATGCTGGAACCGTTCGGGCCCCTGAATCCAAACAGGTCGGGAACGCCTTCAGGCGCTAGCGTCGAGTCATAGGCGCCTATGACTCGCCAGCCGAGGTCGCCCAGGGCACGAGTATAGAACTCCTTAGACCGCGCAAGGTCTGTCACAGGTAGGTAAATATGGTCAAGCATGTGGACACACTCCTTTTCATCTGCATTTTTGGTCGAGGCTTAATTATTGATTCAGGTCACACCAACTTCAACAACAATTTGCTCATGTTACTGAACGGAACTATCGAGCATCGATCTCTCTAAAAACTTAAATAAGGGAAGATGGGGTCTCTCAGTTCAAATTGATACGTGTACCCGTCGACCATTCCTACTACCTTGTCGCCATCATATAGCTTCAAGAGCAGCTCGGCCATCTGTGCAGCGGTATGAAACTTCGGAAAAACTCCCGAGTACTCGAATTGTTCAAGGTCGTAAAAACGCTTCGCAAATTCTGTTTCGGTTGTGGCCGGGGCGAGAACTTTTACCTTCATTTGCGCGCCCTTTCCCCTAAGTTCTTGTGCCAACCCCTCGGTAAATGCACTGACATAAAATTTGCTTGCGCAGTATGTGACTGCATCGCCAATGATTAAATACCCGCCAGACGAGGAAATATTGATCAGTTGCGTTCCTTCCACATTGGCATAGTCACGGACGTATAGGGAGCTTAAAATCGTGAGGGCTTCGATGTTTAGATGCAGCATTTGCTGGATTTTGTCCAAATTTTGGTCACGAACGGAAGAACCATTTCCTAACCCCGCATTATTGATCCACGTTTCAATTTCATATGATTTCAAACTTTCGTATAGTGAGAAGGCATTTGCGGCTATCGAGAGGTCTGTGGCATGAATGACAACGTCAACGTCGGCATGTAATTGCTGAATGCGAGAGCGAAGTTCATCCAAATTCTCTTTCCTGCGAGCAGTAAGGATCAAATTCTTGCCACGCGCAGCGAAGGCGAGCGCGGTTTCATATCCAATGCCGGAACTGGCTCCTGTTATTACGGTGTATTTCATGAGTTCTCCTCCTTTTGGTTACAACGCTCTAAATATTTTTCTGTTCAACAGATGTTGATTAATTTAGTGTTGTTGATTATTATTATAGAGGTTTTCGATATTGGCTCAATCGTTAATCGTCGGCGATTTGTTTCATAAACGACGATCGACCGGAAAGTGTTCATTATCCGAAGGAGGGTTCCTCAGAATGGGAAACGAAACGAAAACGGACAGGCGCGTGTTGAGAACGAAAGAAGCGATCAATACAGCGTTTCTCGAACTCTTCTCCGCGAAACCGTTCGAACAAATCACGATCAACGAAATCGCCGACCGGGCCAATGTGAACCGAGGAACGATTTATCTGCATTATTTGGACAAATACGATCTGTTGGATAAGAGCATCGAGGATCATTTGACCAACATGTTTACGAACTGCAAACGCGACCGCTCGGACGGCGAACCGATCGATCTAATCGGCTCCTTGCTTCCGATTTTCTTCTATATCGAGGAGAACTTCTTGTTCTTCTCTTCCATGCTGGCCAACAACAGAGCTTCTCTGTTTCGCGAACGGATGCTACGCATCATGGAAGTCAATCTAAGGGGAAAGCTGATAGGTCGTTCCTCCGTCCGGGATATCGATAAGGAATTAACCGTTCAATTCATGTCTTCCGCTTTCTACGGTATGGTGGAATGGTGGATCGTGAATCGGATGCCGCATCCCCCTAGCTATATGGCTGAGCAAGTATGGAAATTGTTCGAGAAGTACGACGTTTACCTCATCAGTTAAACGAGATGCGCTTCTCTATTGCCCGACGTGCTTCCATCGTTTCCTGCGTCCGGATCGCTCTTCTCGAATTTTGCGGTTATACGATTACACATTGTTATGTCCCCATATTGTCCTTAAACATCCCTGCACAATTGGGAATGGGATAATGTTCTTGACTCAAAAAGGGAATGAGATCAAGTTCTTGACACATAATAATAAACAGCGGCGGACCAAGACTTGAAAAATAAAGTCTTAGACTGCCGCTGGTGTCATTCAACTATCGTTCCTAAGTTAGCGGAATGAACTTTCTATCGATGTACTCGCTTTTCGTATATAAAATCATCAGATTTGAGTAATAACATAAACCTTACTCTCTGAATTTGAGTTTACTCCAAAGAAGTACAAGTAGTTAGCCAAAAATAATCTATAAAATAATTTGTTTGAGGGCTTAATTTGCTTACCGAAGCCTAACTTCATCTGACCAGGTGATCCAGGGAGAATTTCGAACTCAAGATCTTCAGGTAGTTGCATAAGAAAAGAGAACTGTTCTCCATCACCATACGTTGCAGGAGATTCATCATCCAAATACCAAACGGGCTTTCCACCTAACTTCATATGCGATGCATTGTTATCTTTAATGTTGTGCATTACGATATTTTTGAAAAGCACCTTTTCATGGTAGTCTTCTCGAATTTCGGCTTCTTTAGTCTGAAAAACTAATATATTAAAATTTTTCTGGTATTCATCAAGAAATCCCTCTGGAATTAATGCATTATGTAATTGATAATACTAATTTTTCAATATTATTTTCATTACCGACTATTTTTTCTTCTTTAACAACCGTACCTTCTGACTGACTGTCGTTGTTGGTGCAACCGAATAAAACCGCCATACATGTCACGAATACTAAAAGTTGAGCAATCATGCGGAAATACATTGTACATTCTCCTACCTAAATTGTGGTTACCTTTTATACGACTCATTTGTACTATTAGTTGCATGTTCCTTAATTAGGAAATTCCTGTTTAACCGTTTAAAACTAACCTGTTACTTGAATGTACAAAAAAGAGCTGCCGCGAGGCAAGCTCCTTCACTATCGTTCTGCGTTAGCGTAATGACTTACCCTTTTGCACTACTTTATTTCATTCCATTTAATTTCGTTAGAACCAGCTTTTTTTTCAGCTAAAATGGGATGAATTTCCTCCTTATCGGTGACAATCTCATCAATGCGTAAATTGTAGGGTTGTAGCATTTTCGTTGGGTCTGTTTCGTGAGTATACGAAGCGGCATTCTTGAAATAGGAATCGAAAGCTTGCTTCAATTTTTCAGTTGTTATTTTGTCATGGTCAATGCGAATCCCTATACTGAATAATTTTTCATCAGGATTGCTTGCAAAGCCTAAAAGAGTGACACCTGGTTCGTCCCTTAGTTGATTGAGATTCTTGGCTAAACCTTTTCCGATTTCAGAAAACTCTTTTATGTCGTTGCTATCTCTACAGCCAGTGATGAATGTTAGTAAGCCCATTATAGAAACGATAAATACGAGATGGCGTAATGTGAATTTCATAATTCATCCTCCATATCCACTTTTTACCTCATATTTATTCGACGAAAAGTTATAAACAAAGTTGCGTTAAACTGCCCGTTCGCAGTTGGGATGCCGAAAGAATATAACGTTGTTGCATTCACGAACCCTGCGAAATTACCTGCATTTGCTTAGTTTCACAGGGTTGTCCGCCTTATCCATCCCTCAGTTTTGAGAGCCAAGAAGACTGAGATTTATATCCTCTTCGAGTTACTAAAAATCTTCTCAATATATCACATAAGTTCACTCAATACTGTTGAGTAACTTGAGAATAAATCGATTTCTTTATCTAATGTACTTTTCATTTTGGTTCCACACTTCTCACTACAAATTGCAAATATTCCATCGACACCTTGTTGTTTAGCTTCTGATCCAATTGCCACAACAATAAGTGGTACACTTGTATTTCTACTTGTTAAGTATAATGAAATAATCTTTCCTTCAGGTTCATTAATCTCTATACCCTCTTTGAATTTAACGTTCAGACCAAAACAAGGTTTATCTTCTTTAATGTTCTTCATACACCAAGTACACCTTAACGTCATTGCATATTCTCCCTTTTACATTTTATTAATTCTTGAAGTAATCATACGATCTATTTATCGATTCATAATAGCGTTTCCTGCATCCCCATGTTCTTATCTTTCTTCATTTTCAGCCAATTGCTGGACTTGGATAGGTATTCGGTAGGAATTAGGACAATATTGCAATTTATAACAATATTTTATCGTTTATCTGAATCTTGAACTCTTTTTATAATGTAAATATGTCATTCTTTAAGGAGTTCATTTTGAAAAAAATACTGACTGCATCAATTGTGATTTGTTTATTCCTCTCTGTAAGCAGTAAAGTATCTGCCCATGGGGTAGATCCAACTTTTTTTCCCTCTGACACCAAGAATCATTGGGCATATAATCAACTTAATGATCTCGTTGATGCCGATATCCTACATGGTTATGAGGATCAAGATGGAACCATTACACTTAAACCAGATGGTTTGATAACAAGAGCTGAGCTCGCTCAAGTGCTTGTTGGAGCTGTTGGAACAAATAGTCTTGACCAATTCGCAAAGCAAGACAGAGCGTTTGTAGATGTCACGGAAAATGTTTGGTTTTATCCAGCTGTTCATTTGCTCGCTTCGATTGGATTTGTAGATGGCGTTGGCGCGGGTCGCTTTGAACCGAATCGACCCGTCCGCCGCGATGAAATTGCTTCGATGGTTGATAAAGTATTTCGAGTTTCAGATGGCACATATCCGCCTTTAACAAAGCACTTTAAAGATGTCCCTGAATACTGGGCTAAGCCGCATATTGAACGCCTAACGAAAGCTGGGATGATTAACGGATACGACAATAACGAGTTTAGACCGGTAGCGAACGCAACGCGCGCAGAAGCAGCAACCATTATCTATAATATTCTGCATAAATTCGAAGGAACTCCACTCGATGAGACCTTAACAAAGGTAGTGGCAGATGATCAAAACGAATCTCTTGAAATCGTGAAATCAAAGGAATACGAACGTTTATATGAGCTCAATGACAAAAACTCGACAGGCTATTACCATGCACTAAATACAATTAGTGCAGATCATATTCTTGCGTGGGTTGAAGCTGGAAATTCGTACAGTGCGACATTAAAAACACAACATCAAATCAGAGTTAAAGAAAAATCAGCATATCGAGCTGTAGTTGAATTAACAAATGATATTTACGAAGTTACGCATCAAGCAGGTGAGGATTCGGATATACAAACAGTAGATTCCAGTGCTGATTTTAGTTTAATGTGGGTGCCTTCAGAGAATGCGTGGAAAATCTATGATGTAAAGTACCATAACGATCCCCGAAATAAATTAGGAAATCCCAATTTAGCAACTGATATTCTGAAATCAACAGCTGAAGTAATGAGTGCGGTTAACTCCTATAGCTTTCATATGGTTGAGACGAGCGGTTCTGATGAAACAGAACTTATAGTCGATTACAATAAAAAGCCGTTTGGGTACCGTTCCTATGGAACGTATACAATAAAAAGCGAAACACGTCCCACCTTGGAGACATACGTAAAGAATGGGATGCGTTATGAAAATGAAAATGGCGTTTGGGGGTCGTACCCACAAACGGGAATGACTTTTGCAAACTTGATGCCAAATCCCGAGTTGTTTGGAAAAGAATATAAGTTGGCACCGTATTTGAATCTGCAGGCGAATAGTAAAACATACACGATATATGGAGCTGTTGACATGGACGTGTATAGTGAGTTGTTTCCCAATAATCAAATGAACTGGTCGTCTAAACAAGATTATCAATTCATTTTCATTTTCGTTATCGACAAAGCGACTAATCACATGTTAAGTGAAACGTGGACGCGAAACCTTTCTTCGGGAATGTCCTTGACGTGGCAAATTGATTTCAAGGACTTTAACCAAACGCCCGCGATTGTTGTGCCGGAAAGCGTTTTGAAAGCTGTTCAAAAATAAAAAAAGCACTTCAAATCCGATTTACAGTGCTTCCGTTACGTCAAATATAATCAGCATCTTGACGCGAATTTTATTACAAAGAAAAAGGATTTTAAACCGATACACGAAAAAGCGAGCCACATAGTTGGTCGGTTTTTCGTGTTCTTTTTTTCTCCTCATGATCTCTGGCACGAATGAATACATTTAAAAGATGGCGCGGGGAACTAATGAAGCCATCGTTAGCGTATAAGGAGGAGAACTGTCACATGCCGAACATGGTTTACATGATGACCAATATGGATACGAACCAAGTCATGGTTTTCTACAGGGATATCAATGCAACCCTCACCTTTGCTGGGGGATACTCGACTTATGGAAGCGGCTCCGGTATAAGGGGGGTCAACTCTACAGCAGCAAACAGAGGAGGCATCGATCCCTTATCGTCACAGGGCGCACTCACATTGTCACCCGACGGTCGTTTTCTCTTTGCCGTTAATGCGGGCAGTCATAGTATCAGCAGCTTCATCCTAAGCAGTAACGGATTACCCATTCTCGCCGATGTTAAGCCTTCAGGAGGTGCTCAACCCACAAGCATAGCGGTATTCGGGAATCTTCTCTACGTTGCCAACGCGGGAAATTTCGCGAACAATTTTGCATCCAATATCTCAGGGTTTCGGATCGATCAAAGTGGACGACTTACTTCTATCCCCGGATCCACCCATTCTCTAAGTTCGTTAAATGCTCAGCCATCGCAAGTTCTGTTCAATCCAGATGGAAGCAAAATTATCGTATCCGAAATCTCGACGGATCTTCTCAGTGTATTCCATGTCAATCAAGACGGCACGGTTACAGGACCTATCATTAATGAATCTCACGGAATGCAGCCATTTGGTTCTTTATTTTTATCTTCCGGCGTTCTTTTGGTTACAGAAGCAGGCTCCAATGCGTTATCCTCTTATTCCATGAACCATAATGGACGGCTCCGTGTGATTAGCGGTTCTGTGCCGACCGGTCAGAAAGCCACTTGTTGGGTTGCCGTAACAAAGGATGAACAGTTCGCTTTCACGCCCAATACCTCGAGTGGCACGATAGCCGTTTACAATATCGATCGAAACGGAGCACTTACATTCATCCGTAACGTTGCCAGCACGCCAGAAGGGTTACCAACAGGCCTTCCAATGGATGTAGGAATATCTAAAGATGGACGTTATTTTTACGTCCTCAATGGCAACCAGGGCACCATCTCCTCATTTCAAATTCAGGACGACGGCAATCTAAGCATTTTGCAGGTTATTGCCTCGGCCAATGCTCCGTATTTTGGATCTCAAGGTCTAGCAGTCCTATAATCCGCCTTGCTGCACGGTTCAGCTCTATCCGTTTACAAGTGTTGACCATTTTGGTACGTCTTGTCGGCAAATGCCATATTGATCCAAATTTTTAATAACCGCTTGATCTCCAGTTTAAAATACTTCCTCCTTCTCTTTCAGAGGTCCGGTTCTTGTCACCGACATAAACCCAAGTTGTTGTTGTTGTAGTATCGTCGTAGTCCTTATACATATTGATACACATTAGATGTGTCTTTTCGATCATCAATAAATAAGTTCTAAACAGTACAACCCCCAAATCAGGTGATTTTGATTTGGAGGTTGTTTGTGTCTTGGTCCGCATCATTGAACTAATCTGCCCGTTAGCTCAGCGAACAAAAAACGGATGCATCGGCATCCGCTTTTACGCTATCGTTCACCGTTAGTTGAACGATTCATTAATGCTTAATTATGAACCGTAGTCGTTACCTATTGCATTTCCTCTTGATTAACTAATGTCCATATATTTTCTTCTTTATTCATTGTTGTGGATTTGATTTTTAAAACGATATCCGCTATATGAAAGCTTCCGTTTGAACGTTCCCATACTACTCTGGCTGCCTTTTTATCTTTACTCAACAAAATTCCATATTGAGAGACACCCGTTCTATATGCTTTTTTAGCCTCGTCTAGTGCCATAAAGAACGATTGTGCTTCCACATCTGAAAGTTGATTTGTGAAATGTCTGTCAATGTCAACTCCGTATATTAAATCCCAGTCATCCCTTTTAAATTTTTCACCTTTACTCTCCTGAATCTTAATGATTCCATTTTCCCATGATTTGTACAGTCGATCTACGACTTCCTTCTTTTGCTGTTGCTCTGCTGGTACAGTTACTACTTTAAAGGTCGTTGCATTTTCTTTTGGAGTAGAAGTAGCGAATGCAGGTGTAAGCGAGAGTATTCCTGCAATAACCGCTCCAGAAATTGTAATAGTAATCCACTTTTTTTTCATATTTGTATCTCCTAATAGTACCAAATTTCTTCCTTCTTCCATGAGCACAGAAAACATTTTTCTCATTTCCGATACTAACAAATAATCCCATATATTTAGACGTTGCCAATGCTTTGATAGTTGCTTATTAATCCCCAACAGTTCAAAAAGTGGTAGCTTTGACACAAAATACCATCACGCTAAAGTTCTCCGTTAGTTTAAAGGATGTTTTGCCATTTGTAGTAAATTGTAAACATATTACATTATCAATTGTTTTTTACTTTGTATTATGCTCATTTTGTTCGCTCTACAGAATACAAAAAAAATTCCATATCTATATTCCTAAAATTCTTAGTATCTTTATCAATAATATTCATACCGTTTCGAACAGCAACTTTTTGAGAGGCTATATTTGTGTCCCTAATAATAGAATAAACCCTATTTGCATTAAGAACTGAGAAAGCGTATTCCTTGCAAGCAATTGCCGCTTCTGTTGAGTAACCTTTGTGCCAATACGCTTTTTGAAACAAAAATCCTATTTCCAAAATTTCTTTTTCTCTCCAGACTTGCTTTGTCAAGCCACATTGACCAATCATTTCGTTTGTTTCTTTTAATACAACAGCCCAAAGTCCAAAACCATACTCTTCATATCTTTTAAGATGTCTGTTAAGCCAATTTTGTGCTTCTTCTAAGTTGAATGCACTTTCATAAGCAGCACGCATTACTTCCTCATCACACAATATTCCGCACAATGCATCATAATCGGACTGCACCATTTCTCTAATTATAAGACGTTTTGTTTCTATCAAAACTCTCCCACCTTTCTATTAACCTTTCAAAAATTCCTTTCTTCTCGTTGTTCTATGAGTAAAAATGACCCGCCAGGAATAATTATTGCTTCATATTTGTGTGGTAAAGAAAGCATAATTGAACTATCCTGCCCGTTTGTTGAACGAACAAATAAAGAGCTTCCGCATGCAAGCTCCTTCATTATAGTTTCCCGTTAGTGTAACTCAATCGTCTTATATTCCTTCCAATCTGAGAGGAAACAAAGGAATTTATCGCTTATATCTAACATGCCATGATGAGTTCTCCAAGATCCTCCACCATTAAAAAGGTCAATTAACGGTTTGAATAGATCATTAAATTGAATTGCAATTGGATCTCCTTCATCTGCTAATGAACTCCAAATAACATGATTCACGCATAACGCTTGAGTTACTCCATTTGGTGCTGTAATTAGATTGGGACATAACTCAAAAACCTTATCATAATCAATCTTACTTTCCTTATTGATCAATTTAACAGGATCGATATATGGGTATTTTGATTCCACCGAAAGAAAATCAAGAAAAAGAGACAATCGCTTGAAAAACTCCTTTACAAAAAAAACGTCCATATTACACTCTTCTTCGGTTCTTTCATGATTATTCATCCAATTAATGGAGTTTATATTTTCAATTGCTTGATTTAAGAAAAGACTCTTCATTTTACTTTTCTCCTCTTTTTTGCAATCGATTATTAGCAATTGACTAGAAATATGACTCAATACATTCGCTATCAATATGTTATTACCTTTTTTGTAACTATCCTGCCCGTTAGCGGGGAAACCAAAAACGGCTGCCGAAGCAACCGCTATTTCACTAACGTTCTCCGTTAGCGGAATTCCTTGAATAAAAAATTCACAATCTCCTGAAATCATATTTCTCATTTGGCAATTTTATAACATGACCATTAATTCTAACATTTTCATTGTCAATCCATATGATGTCTGCATTCTCTTCTCTATAATTCCAGTAAATATTCTTTTTCTTCTTAGAACTTTTGTTGAAAACAAGTTCTGCTCTTACAGAAAAGGCAGTCGTTGCCCCCCTACTAATAACATAGGCATTAATTGTATATTTGCCGTTTGGAGAGTTTGATTGTTCTATTAAATCACCTGTCGGGAGCCGATTCATGTCAAAGAAAGCCCAGTAAATACCATAACCAATTATACAAATTGACAGCAATCCAACTGAAAGTAGAAATTTAAGCACATTTTTTTTTGTTCTCTTAATCTCAAAAATAATATTTTGCTCATCAATTGAATGTTCCATTTTCCTCCATTAATAATGACCTAATTTTATATTGGTAGGAGATTGAATCTTGTTGTTGACTTCACTTGTTTCTACTATCGTTTTCCGATAGCTTAATGGATTACCAAAGTTACGTTAACATTTTTTTTGATATTATATATTATTTAATTTATATTTCGTTTTCTCTACTAGCCTTATCTTGTATTTTTCATTTAAATATCTTCCTATTGATTTCCCATCCCTGTTTAAACAATGTGCGTATGACTTAATTTCATTTCCATCCCGTAATAAAAAGATATATTCATCTTCAGCCGGCCCTTTCCCTAAACGGAAAGTAACCGTTCCGATTGTTTCTATCTTGACCGATGTGATTTGTTTTATTTCATCAACACTGATTTCACTGCTCTTGCAGAAAAAAATATATTTCGTTAGCAGTCCACCATGTAGTTTCCAGTAATACCCCTTCAGGTAAAGCATGCTAATAATAAAGAACACCACGAAGAGGATTAATATTGGTTTGTTAATTCCAATCATAAAATGAACAATTACTAAAAAGATTAGAAACATCAACGGGTAAATTATAAGAGCCTTCTTGAAATTAAATTCTATCTTGGAATCCCCCGACCTCATTAGGCAACCCCTTTCAGATACTTTATCCATATGTTACCACACCAATTCACTGAAGATAACTGCCCGTTAGCGGAGTGAAGGGCTACAAGCGACAGCCCTATTGATATTAACTTTTGTTCTCCGTTCAGTCATTCTTGTCTGTGTTTTTCAGATAATGCGGGTAGACGCAAAAAAAAGACCGGGGCACAGTTATTCACTGTATCCGCCGGTCTTTACTGAAAATTTTAGTCGTCTTTGCCTCTATTGCCCTTGTGCTTGCCGTTGTCCTGATGCTCTTTCTCTTTGATCTTTAATTCGACTTTCTTGTGGTCGTCCTTCTTTTGCTTGTCATGCTCCTGTTTGTCCTCGTTGTCGTCGTCGTCATATTCATCGTCGTCGTTATTGTTATTTTGCCTGATTGTGATTTGCGCATTCACAGTTGCAGCGGCAGCGACTGAGGCAGTCGAGGGTGAGGCCGGAGTACTTACAGGGGCTTCCGGCGTAATCGAAGGTGCCTCTGGAGTGCTTGCAGATGTTGCAGCTGACGCGGCTGCAGCAGGCTTCGCTTCAACCTCGATGTTGACGTTCAGCGTGGTGCCGTTCAACTCAAACCAATTTGTGAACGCTGTGCTGATTTGCTGCTGTACGTTCGGCGACTTCAGATCGATGCCGGCGAGCAGCGTACGGATCCAGTGTTCCGCGTCGTCGCTTTTGAGGAATAGCCCGTCGCGGCCTTTCGGCTTCATTTTGATCATCGACATGCCGTTATTGTGATCGCCTTTATCGTGCATTTCCATGGTAAAGCCGTTGCCCTCGATCTTGATATGTAGCGTTTTCCAAGGTGCAGCAGCATCCGCCGATGCCGTTGGCGCAACGGTTTGCGCCGGAGCTGACGATGATGTAATTGGGCTTGTGCCGGCGGCAGGTGTTACAGGTGTTGCGGACGCAACTGCTGCGGCAGGTGCTGACGAAGCAGCGGTCGTCGGTTCCTGGGCGCTGTCCGATTTGTTCGTCACTGTAATCGAGATAGCTTTTATGTAAGCGACCTGCTTCTTTCCATTCAGGATCAGCTCGACCTTAAACCCCGTACCGAGATCGCTCATTTGCGCTTTGTGGTCATCCAGGAATACCCATACCATCTTCGATAGCGGCACTGTTTTTTCAGCGCCTTCGTCTGTCGAAACCGTTACGCCTTGGGCTGCATCGATCGTTTTCACCATTCCGGTCACAGTCTGCGAAGCTTCGTCGGCATTCGAAACACCCGAAATCGAGCGTACTCCGAACGTAACCAATGTTGCGCACAAGAGGCCGATCCCCAACTTTGTCCATTTTTTCATTACTTTACCCTCCGTGTTGTTTGATCAGCTACTATTCTTTGATACCATTCGCGGAGGAGGCGGTATTTCAGGGGGGAGGAATTCCGTGCTTTCTTTGTAATCCTGCGAATGAACCTACCTACGTAATCTAGATTTACTTTGTGCTTTGTCAGGAGAATAAGACTCTCCTCGTTGAGCCAGACCAACCAGAATACGTGCTAGATTACCAACTAATTTAAACAAGGAACGGTACTTTTTCATGTGCCTTACTTGTACGTTATGTTCATGCCATTTCCGAAACAACACATTGTTACCAATAAGACGTAACGTTGCTAAATACAAATACTTTCGCAGAGTTGCATCTCCCCGTTTAGAGAGTACGATCTGCCCTTTACGTTTACCCGACATACTCTCGGCTAGGTTCATACCTGCTCTTCTAAGAAGTTGTCTCCCGTGATAATACAGACTTAGATCACCTGCACCCGAAAGAATAGCCGCAATGAATAAGCTTAAACTATAAAGAGCGCCTCATTGATGGTGTTGGGTTTCAAACCCATGGACAAACCCATCATACCGAGGCGCTCCTTTTTTGAAAAAAACCATTTATTAGGCCCTACAGGAAGGTTCAATAAAAAAAGGAACCTACATCAATATGGCTCCTGCTGCTCTACATTAGGACGAATAAAGAAATGAAGAATTTTCATACCATACGATCAAAGTTGGTTATTGACGGGCTAAATGGATAAGTAGCGACCGAAATATGTATAGAAACAGCCATATCCTTTAAATAGGAATATCATGTTATCTACTGCTGATGTACTCTCTGAGGCAAGGATACGGACCACCAAAAATATTAGCCATGGTTACGATAAATTGGTAATGTTCCTCCAAGATTTTTAGTGAAATACCAACGCGTTTGGCTTGTATTTTTTGAAACACTAACTCCCTTTCCGAATTTATTGTGTTTAACAACTCGTTGTTTTGAGCCACTATTTTGCTTATTTCCAATAAGGTCTCTGTTTCGACACCTGTAGGCCTATACGCCAAATTCGAAAAACAAATGTCCAACTCCTCTAGTCGTCGCTTTAAGTGAAAAATCTCCTCTTGTCGCTGCATAGAAACGTTCGACCTTTTCAATAGAAAAAGTTTCTGCACTTGTTTCTTTAAACTCGTAAGAAGCATTTCTAAATCCTCCTTCTTTCCTTGACCGGAAAAAGGAAGCGAGGGAATCGAGCCCGATAAAATAAAAGGTCCCATATAAAGCACATCATTTTCTTTCTACGCTGACGAAGTTAGCTGACGGATTCGGGTTGAAAGTTAACCCTAACACTTAAAATGTGTACTCACCCCAGAAAACTTGGTTCCCCCGCTTCTTTGATCCAAAGAATTAAGCGTTGAATGATGCATTTTCTTATTTTATCAATGTAGCCGAATACATTTCAAGAAACAATAGTAATGTTTTCTAATAATTTACTAAGACATTAGTCATGCACATTTATAGGTGATTTGTCCCCGTCTAGAAAGTTGTTCAAGAAAATTGCCCCGTTACTTTAATAAACAAAAGAGGAGCTGTCGCGAAGCAAGCCCTAAACTATTTTTCCGGAACGACGGGACAATAAAAGCCGTGTGTGGAATATAATATAAGTTACTACTTTCCAATTATGAGGTGATTATTTGTCTAAACGAACTCGAATATGGTTTCTTGGAGCAATTGCTTTTTGAAAAGGCGGTTGAGATTGGTGTGCTCATATTTTAAACGTTCAAATCTTTCCGTTTTCCCGTCACCATATAGATGACTCCTTCACCAATATTCGTTGTATGATCCGCAACACGCTCTAAGAAGTGGGCGACGAATAGTAGATGAGTTAGCTGACGATTACGATGATAATCCGTACCCATCATTCCCATCAGCTCCTGCATAACAATGCTGTAAAGCTTATCTACACGGTCATCCTTCTCCGCTAGCGCAGCTGCCCGGTGTACGTCTCGTTCCGTATACGACAGTAGACTTTCATGCAGCATTTCTATTGCAATTTCCGCCATCTGCGGAATGACTTCAAGCGGCTTTACAAGCTCTTCACCTACAAGCCGAATTGTTATTTTAGCGATATCAACAGCGTGGTCAGCGATTCGTTCTAAGTCCGTGGCAATTTTCAACACCGTTCCAATTATCCGAAGATCACTAGCCATCGGTTGCTGCAAGGCAATTAAGCGAAGACATAATTCATCAATGGTTGTTAAGTAATCATCAATCTGATCATCCTTTTGGATGACTTGCTTTGCAGTCTTTTCATCCAACTTCGCCAAAGACTCCACAGATTTATAAATTAACTCCTCAACACTTTCTCCCATTTTGCGCAGCTCTTGCTGCAGTAGTGCCAATGATTGATGAAACCCCGGTCTTGCGCCCATGTTTATCTCTCCTTTTTTGGTTGTTGTTAGCCGAATCGACCCGTAATGTAGTCTTCTGTTCGTTGATCATTCGGATTGGTGAATATATTATCGGTTTTATCGGTTTCAACTAGATAACCGTTAAGGAAGAAGGAGGTCATATCTGAAATTCTTGCTGCTTGCTGCATATTGTGTGTCACGATAATGATCGTATATTTCTCTTTCAAGGTTTGAGTTAGTTCTTCTACTTTCAACGTTGAGATTGGATCAAGCGCAGATGTCGGCTCATCCATGAGCAGAACATCCGGCTCTACCGCGAGCAAACGAGCAATACATAAACGCTGCTGCTGTCCACCAGATAACCCCATTGCCGACTTATGCAGTCGATCTTTCACTTCATCCCAAAGCGCAGCTTGCACGAGACTACGTTCAACGATTCCATCGAGGACGGATTTCTTTTTCGTACCATGAATACGCGGTCCATACGCGATATTGTCATAAATGCTCATTGGGAATGGGTTAGGACGCTGGAACACCATGCCGACACGCTTACGCAAGGTAACGACATCAGAGTCGGAGTCATAAATATTGTGACCATCGACAGCGACATTCCCTGTTATTCGTACGTTATCAATGAGATCGTTCATTCGGTTTAACGTACGTAGGAACGTGGATTTTCCACAGCCGGAAGGACCGATCAATGCCGCAATAGATCCCCTTTCGATATTTAAATCTATGTCGTGAAGCGCTTGATTTTCACCGTAAAATAAATTCAATTTTTCTGCTTTAATTTTATACTTCGTCGCAATAGACATGTGTTATTTCCCCCCAGAAAGTCTTTTTTGTAAGATTCGACTTGGTATCGAAACCAGCAGATTGAAGATCAGAACAACGATTAGGAGTAATGCAGCGCTGCCTTTGGCAATGTCCTTGGCATCTGGAACGAGCGATTCTGCCCCAATATACCAAAGATGAACGGAGAGCGTCTCTCCCATTTTGAGCGGATTGAAATCTGGGAAAAAGCGTGAAACGGATAAGCCTGCCGTGTAGATGAGAATCGCAGATTCCCCAAGCGCACGACCTGCAATTAACGTAATCCCGGTAATTAGACTTGGCAACGCTGCTGGAATCAGCACTTTGCGGATGGCTTGCCATTTCGTTGAGCCAAGCGCCAAGCTAGCTTCCCAATAAGAGTCCGGCACGGTACGGATTGCTTCCTCCGTAACCCGAACCATAACGGGTAAATTCAACAGGGCAACTGTCGCGGCACCGCCGAGCAATGAAAATTTAAGCCCAAGCAAATTTGCAAACAATAGAAAACCGAACAATCCAAAAACTATAGATGGAACGGAGGACAGCGCCTCAACGGAAATTCGAACGAGGTCGGTAAACCAATTCTTTTGTGCATAAATCGCTAAGTAGATGCCAGAGAATAATCCAATTGGAATCGAGATTACGAGTGATAAAAATAAGACGTAGAAAGAGTTAAATAGTTGTGGTCCTACCCCGCCGCCAGCTTTAATTTCTTCAGGCTTACCGAAGATAAAATGCCAGGACAAATGAGGGATACCATCACCTAGAATACGTATTAGAAACCATGCCAAAATCCCAATAATTATAATACCGGATGCCCAGAAATAGACTGTTGCAATGCGGTCCGTCGTTTTACTTGTCATTTAAGTTCACTCCTCTTAGCTACGACACGAATGATGAGAATGAGAGATAAGGAGATGACAAGCAGCAGCAGCGCCATCATATACAAGGCATTATTCCATGCTGATCCGTAGTTGGTATTTCCCATATCCTTCACGATCGCTGTTGTTAAAACCGTTGTTGAATCAAGTAGCGATTTAGGCATTTGCGGTGAATTCCCGATGACCATGAATACGGCCATGGTTTCACCAATTGCGCGGCCCATCCCAAGAATAATAGCCGTAAGAATACCAGGTCTTGCGGCAGGAAGCAGTACACGCCACATCGTTTGCCAACGTGTTGCGCCTAGTGCAAGCGAAGCTTCTTCTAAGCGACTTGGTAGCGTGCGAATCGCATCTTCAGAAATTGATAGAATCGTTGGCAGAATCATGATGGCCAGGATTATGGCTGCTGGTAGAATCCCGTAGCCAATACCGCCTGTTAGTTTGCCGAGCGCGGGTACGATTACCGTCATCCCGATAAGACCATACACAACCGATGGAATCCCAACGAACAAATCTGTTGCCGGACGCATAATCTCGCGCATCCATTTAGGAGCGATTTTGGCCATGAATAAGGCCCCAGACAACGCTAATGGCACTGAGAATATGACAGCTACCAATGTCATTAACAGCGTGCTATACAAAAAAGGAAATGCGCCGAATTTATTTTGACCAGGTGTCCAATCTGTTGAAAAGAAAAACTCGAATGGACTTACATCCTGAAAGGTCTTGATCCCTTGCATGCCTACAAATACGATAATTGAAAAAATAATAGCAGATACTAAAGCAGCACTGCCGACAAACACCCATCTCATCAATCTGTCTTGCCTATGCTGTTTTTGAGTCCACTTAACGATGGTAGGGCGACTTTCATCTGATTTCGCGCTTGTTAGTTGATCTATTACGGAATTCACGGAGTGATTCCCCTTTCTATTCAATACACAATCTCTGTTTCAATACACAATCTTAGTATTATCATAAAATACGAAGATCATTTGCATCGTAAATGAATCGATGAGGGAATGTATATATTTTCGTTTTGTAAATAAACAAAAAAAGCGTTGCATTGTTATGCAGACGCTCTATAAAGTGTGACTTATTATTTTTTCAATAAATCCGCTGGCAAGAATTTCAAATCACGAACTTGCTTACCTTGGAAATCTTTGCTGGAGATGTAGTCGATGAATGCTTTGGAAGCATCTTTCGCTTCACCTTTCGTGTACATGTGCTCAACACCGAACAATTTGTAAGTACCTTTTTTGATATTGTCTTCGGAGTAAGCTACGCCATCGATTTTCAACGCTTTTACAGTGTCATCGATGTAAGGTGTATCTACATAACCGATGGAACCTGCTTGACCTACAACGGCAGTTTTCATTGCACCGCTGTTTTCTTGCGTAATACCTTCTTTGGAGAACTCTTTGCCATCCAATATGATTTGTTTAACAAGTGTACGGGAACCTGAGCTGTCTGGACGGTGTACAAGTACGATTTTCTCGTCGTTGCCGCCAACTTCTTTCCAGTTCGTTACTTTACCTGTGTAGATGTCAGTAGCTTGTGCTTTTGTTAGATTATCGATTTTAACATCTTTGTTTACGATAAGCGCGAAAGGCGCGATTGCTACTTGGTGGTCAACAAGACCTTTATCTTTATACTCAGCAGCTGGCTCAACGTCGGAATTACCGATATTGGAAGTACCGTCTGCTACGTTTTTAATTCCTGTTCCTGAACCACCAGCCGTTACGTTAATTGTTACCTTTGGGTTCTTATCCATGAATTCAGTTGCTGCTTGTTTAACCAAAGGAAGAAGTGCACTGGATCCGGATGCTGTTACTGTACCGCTTATTTCTGCCGCTGATGGTGATGTTGTTGCACTGTTTTGTGTTTTTGCGCCACAACCTACTAAAGACCCCATCATGAGTACAGCTGATAATGTGAATGTGATTCCTTTTTTCGACATGAACTTAAACATAGTTGTCCTCCTTTGAGTTTATAAGTCTACTTTACTTTAAGCTCGATCCCCTTTGATTGTGTCGAACGACCTTACACATATATCGTACCAACCGAATATAAATTCCAAACCCATGAAATGTTAACATAATGTAAAACTATTAATATAAATCATTTACATGCTTCGACGCTGTATTTAATAGTAACAAGACTCATGTCTGGGTTTGTCTATTTATAGGAGGGATACATTTGCGTAAAATGTCTTGTCTAAATTCACTATGCGCACGAAATTGATCTTTAGCAGCGTACTGCTTATTTTCTTGGCCGTGGCTCTCTTCACTCTCCATCAGGTTACACAGATCAAGCAAAATATGACCGATCAGAACGATAAAGTTGATTTGAAAGTAATGGCACCTGAACTTAAAAACATGGATCATGATATGAACATCATTACTTCTGGTCTCGAAATTTCCAAAAAGACGGAATTTATAGAGAAGTACAACAGTAAACGTAAAACCATACAACGGTATGGTTCACAAAATTGGAGATACAGCCACTACACCTGATCAAAGAGAAATGGCGAAGCTTGCTAATCCAAGACTCAGTTGTTTTAAGTTTTATATTACATACGCGGATGGTGCCGCTTAAGCCATTGCCTCATCGTCTAAAGCACTTAATGATAGCTGTACTTTCGTATTTTTCTTGACCATGATCATAGCATTTCTCATTTTCACTTCGTTTACTCGTCCCATTTCCGTCTTACAAAAAGCCGTTTCACGCATTGCTGATGGATTGCATTATTCTCCCTCTATGGAGAAACGCTTAGCTCTTAAATACTCTCGTTTTCTCAGATTTTGACCATCAATACTTTTAAGCAGATAACATTTCTATGGAACAAAGTTATAGATGAAGAAATATATGGGGCTAGTAGGCGCAAAGAAGTCTCCATCTAAACCACTACCTGAAAAATATGGTTGCACCTTTGGATCTCCACATAAGCTCATGGCGGTCAACCCTCCCACATCTCGCAGAATCTACGCTCCCACATTCCTTCATTCAACCTGCCCATGAGGTGAAGGTCAGATATGCTGCCCGACAATAGGGGTACCGCAAGCAAAACGCGGATTTACAACGTTAAGAGAGCCTTATATGTGAAGTTGGTGAATCCCCCATTAATGTAGGCTACCATAAAGTAAAAAAGGCTGCCGCGGCAGCCTTTTTGTTATTCAACTATAGTTCTCCGTTAGTTCAACGACTTGTGGTACGGTTCACCGTATCATTGGATAGATTAACAAAAGTGAAGGGTAGTGCTTAGCTCAATGGTTTCACCATTTTAAGATTTAGTAAAATTAGTTCATGGAAGGCGTAACAGAAATAGCCCCCTGCATCTACGGCAAAAGGGCTATTCTAAGGGGGCATTTCATCTACGGCTCTTTTCCTTACTTATGATACGGTTCACCTTCATTAACGGCTGGAGTTGGCTTTCGTGTAGCCTCCGGCCCACCAGGTCGCGCAGGAAAGGCAGCTGTTCCGGGTAGCTGCGTACGTAGCGGACTAGGCGAAGCGCTCACCTTCGAATGCAAGATTCCTCCTCAAGTGTTCATTAATAAGATGGCTCAATTAACAATCTACATTTGGAGGATCTCGTCTTCAAACAGAACTATCATCAATCCGCTTCAGCCGAACGCTCATACCATACGCTGAGCTCTTTCAGCTTATTGTTATACGATTCGCGAATCGTGTCTGCAGAATAAGATCCAACCGGCAGCCGGAGCGGCACATTACCGCTTTTAATGACGGAAATAATATATTGCACCGCTTTGGCCGGATCGCCGATCTTGACGTTCGAAAATCCTTTTTGAAAAGCTTCGTAATACGGCAGGTACTCCGGCTTCATCACGGAGCGGTCCATCGAGTGTCCGATAAACTCGGTTGCGAACACGGCCGGTTCCACGATGGTTGTCTTGATCCCGAAGCTTGCGAATTCCTGTGCGAATGACTCAGAGAAGCCTTCGACCGCAAACTTGGAAGCGGCGTAAAGGCTGAACGGCGGATAGGACACTTCTCCGAAGAAAGACGAGAAATTAATGTAATGCCCCGAGCCTTGACGCTTGAACACGGGAAGCGTCGCACGAATGACATCCAGTACCCCGAACAAGTTAACGTCGAACTGTTTCCGGATTTGTTCATCCGTATACTCTTCCAGCATGCCGAAAAGTCCGTATCCCGCATTATTCACGACAATGTCGATTTGCCCGAATACGTCAACGGCTTCTTGAACGGCGGCTTGAATTTGGTCCTTCTTGGTCACATCCAGAGCAGCAAGATGGACACGATCCGGTGCCAACGCTTTAAAATCCTGAATAGCATCAAGTCTGCGCGCCGTTGCAACGACTTTGTCTCCCGCTTGAAGCAGCTGCTCCACAAAATGGCGGCCAAATCCTGTCGAAGTTCCTGTAATAAACCACACTTTACTCATCGTAATTTCTCCTTTTTATTTGAGATCGATCGTTCTAATATTAGCAAAAAAAAAGCTTTACTTAGGCATTAAGCATCGCCATTGTAAAATCGGCTATGCGGTAAAGCTTCTCTTTGTCGGCGGAGGTTCGAGCAAGTACGCGCAGCCCCACCATCGTGTTATGAATATTCGCCGCAAGTTCGCTTGCGTCATGGGTCATGGCGAACTCTCCGTTTTCCTGTCCCTTTCGGATCAGTCCGGCAATAAGCTGTTCCGTCCGGTCAAAGCTTTCTTCAGCCATAACGTCCACTTCGGGATCCCACGGAGCAAGCTCCACCGCCATATTAACGAGCAAGCAGCCCAGCGGCTTCTCTTCGTTTCCTTCAACCATATAGTCAAATAGAAAACGCAAAGCTTCTTTTGCGCTTTTGGCGCGAGTAACGCCTGAATCAAAGTGCCCGAGCAAGGTCTTGCAATAACGGTCGATGACTTTTAGAAACAATTGATGTTTGTCTCCAAACGTATCGTACAAGCTTCTGCGATGGATGCCCATATTCTCAACCAGGTCGTTGATGGATGTCTTCTCATAGCCTTGTGCCCAGAATAAATGCATCGCTTTCGTCAGAACTTCGTCCTCATCAAATTCCTTCACTCTAGGCATTATGTTCTCCTCCTTCCCCTTTCTTATCGAGTACTATACCATAATGAGAACGATCGGTAAATAACATTTTTTACTGATCGTTCCCGTATTTTTCGCTGTCACTTGTGATAGGGTTCAGCATATCACAAGTAAACTAATCTGCCCGTTAGTTCAACGCGTTCTTTACTCATTGTCGACAATCGGACAATGTTCTTGCCACTAATCGGCAATCGGATCAAGTTCTTGACATTGCCAATTGACAAGAACTTGATCCGATTAATAAAAAAGTCCGCGATTTACGCGGTCTTGATTCGGACTATGTTCTTGACATCCGACAATGAAGCACATAAGCCTAACACATGCTTATCGATATCCCTAGATTCGCTTTTAAAATTTTCTGGATAGTTTGATCCATAATATCTCATTGAATATGAGGTGTATGCCTTTTTTCTTTCATTTGATTTATTTTTTTATTTTGCTGGTTTGGACATTCTAAATCTCTCATTGATTCATGATTGTTCTTTTTGAACTGAAAAATGTAATCGGTACTCTACTCGCTAAATCCTTTGGATGCCTAATAACAATGAATGGTATTGTATCATTAACCAAAGACTCGTAGAGTTTGCTAGTTGGAGCAAGCTTTTGTTTAGCTCCACTTTCAGAACACATTCTAAATGCATTTAATGAACTAGTTAAAAAAGCAGCTGCAACTTTCTGTACTAACCATTTCAACTCGAATGGTTTCTCTCTTTGAAAGTTGAATGAATTCTGCAGGAAGCTTCCAAGTAGTTCTTATTGTTCATCGTAGAAATATCTATCGATAAGCGAAAATGAATGAAGATTCTCCCTCCTATATGCACCCATCTTATGTTTGTAGAAATTCTCATAGCCCAATATAGATTGTTTCCACATTCAAAGTTAATGCATAAAAGACCCACATATAGTATAGGTAGGTCTCTTTCTAATTCGCAAAGAAAGAACTGCCACCCTGCGGCGGCAGCCTCAATTTGTAGTTTATTGAAGTAACGTTCTCCGTTAGCTCAACAACATTTTGTCTACATATTGCTTACCCACAATGGTTTGTCTTCACTAAATTAATTGTGGAGTTAGTCCTGGCCGTATACGGCAAAGGGCAATCTTTTTTTAGTATTTGATTACTTCATCGGTTGAATCGGATTGCTCTTCAAGATGTCTTCCACTTCTTGGTAGCCCTCAGGGTAGGCAAAGTTATAGCGTGCCGGAAGTGCGAACACGTATTTGTCATTGCGCGTCAGTTCACTTGGGCCGATAGGTGCTGCGCCAATGTGGAATTTATCCTGCTGAAGCGCGTTCCATTGGTCGACAGTAAAGACGAGAATAGGGATATCCTGTCTAGGCTGTTCTGCGGTCCATTCGGGATGGCGGATACTGAGGCTCGCGCCGCTGAACTTATCGCCTTGCGCATCCCCTTCAGAAAGACCCTCCCATTTGTCCGTTACGATCGTGTACCCTTTCCAACTGTCCGGCAGCGTGAAACGGAAGCCGTATTGGGTATTCTCATAGGCGGTTTGGCTGCTTACTTGACCCGTTTGTCCCGTAATTCTAATCTCCCTTTTGTCCCCATCCCACTTTACATCAGCTCCAAGTGACTCAGAAACAACCCTCAAAGGAACATAGCTGGATCCATCTACGATCTGCAAATCCTCATTGATTATTTTCCCGTTAATAAATAATTTAATATCCGTCGCCGCATAAGCCCCAACAGCAACAGATGCTGCGATAACACCAGTAAGTCCAAGCGCAATTAATAATTTCTTCTTCAAGTAAATTCCTCCTCATTTTGTTTCGTCATCATTGCTCTAATGCTTACGCTAGTTTCTATCCCCTCGTTGAGTGTAGCTTTCTCTTACGGTACCTCAAACGTATGATTGGTTGAAATTGTTGCAAAATTTTTGCCCATCGCATTAGTGTATTGTTTCGTTGTCACCATGAAGCAAATTACATTAAATTAGTTATTCCGTTACTCAACCTGATAGGTGAGCATTAGTCTTATTTTACAATTACACGTTTAATCTCCTAGCCACTCACAGATTAATTTTAGGGGTTATCTATTCATCTCATTCCTTTCTTCCTAGCACGAAAGATTATAACAAGATTAAGCCGTTGGCAAATCTGTGAAAAGTCATGAACTGCATAATAAAAATGCACGACATTTGACCGAAAACATGAAAAATTTCATCCCCTATGCCCAAAGTCATGCCTTTAAGTAGGTTTACCTATTACTATCTCATCATGACCACGCTCTACTGCCCGTTACTTTAATGAACAAAAAAAGAGCTGCCGCGAGGAGAGCTCCTTCACTATCGTTTCCCGTTAGCGTAGCAATGTTGCTGACAAGCATCTAGCTGTTAAACTATGTACTTGTATTTGCTGCATAAAAATGCTCATATTCTAACGATAAGAAAATGCTTCTATAGTTAAACCTGTTGTTGCATCTACAACGACATTAAATTCACTATTACTTCTGCGATGCTCCTGTTGATAATTTCATTAACTAATGACTGCTGATGGGATTAGGAAAAACACTCATACTCAGCGTTGTGACTCTTACATCACTTTCAGCTTGAACCTAAATAGTTAACAAAAAGATACCCACAAACCTGAACACCTTTTTCAAAGTGCCAGTCTATGGGTACCCATTCACCTTTTTTTTGCCTGTCATTTGAACCATCCCTTCTCTTTGAACCGCATAATAGCCTCAATTCGGTTAGTGACATTGAGCTTATCGAGAATAACGGAAATGTAGTTGCGAACGGTACCTCTTGTAATGTACATGTGATCAGCAATTTCCTTCGTATTTTTACCGTCGGCGATCAGGTTCAGCACTTCCTTTTCCCTCTCCGTCAAAGGATTTTCTTCAATATAAGTCTCATCTACCAACTCTGAGGCATAGATTCGCCTACCAGCCATCACACTCCGAATCGAGGTAGCCAGTTCCTCGCTTGGGCTATCTTTCAACAAATAACCGTTGGCACCTGCCTTCACGGCCCTTTCAAAATACCCGTAACGGGCAAACGTGGTCAATATAATGACTTTACAACCCAATCCCTTCAGCTCCGCCGCCGCATCTAAACCATTCATTATTGGCATCTCGATGTCCATGATACAAATATCTGGCTTATGCAGTTTTACTAGTTTTACAGCATCCTCGCCATTGCTTGCTTTACCAACGACTTGCATATCCTCTTCCAAATCAAGTAAGGAAGCAAGTGCGCCAAGCAGCATCCGTTGGTCCTCGGCTATCACAATTCGGATCACATCCTCACCTCCCTTTCCGGTGGTATGATGGCATTCGGCACTTTTATAACAATCATTGTTCCATAGTCTGAGACAATTTCCATAGTACCGTTTACAAACTCAAGTCGCTCTTTCATGCCTCGTAATCCATTTCCAAGCAACATAAGACATTCTTTCGTCATGCCGATCCCATTGTCACCGACCTTGATAACAAGATCGCTTGGTGATGGCTCAATGGAGATCGAACACATAGTAGCATTGCTATGTTTGATAATATTCGTAATCGATTCTTTCAAACACATGCTCAACACATTTTCATTAATTAAAGAAGTGTTGACTATCTTCGGATCTCCCTCCAAAATGAGCTCAATCTCTGCAGCCTTCAAAATCTGTTTGATTCGGAACATCTCTTCCACTAGTCTCGTTCCGCGCATTTGCGTTACGATTTCCCGAACTTCCTTTAATGCAATTCTAGCTGTCTGACGAACATCATTGATTTCGATTTGTGCTTGCGCCGGATTTTTACTAATTAATTTCCCAGCCAAATCACTCTTCAAACCAATTAATGATAGCTTCTGACCAAGTGTATCGTGTAAGTCGCGGGCGATTCTTTGACGCTCTTCTAGCTTTACCAACTCGGAAATCCGCTTATTTGCATCCTCTAGCTGTCCCTGGAGTTTTTCACTCCTATTTCGGTTGAACGTGGTGACTGGAATGAGAATAACGGCAATTACACTAATGATGATAAAAGGCAATTGTGTAAAATAAACAGGATTTTGGGATACCAATCCATAGTTAATCGTTACAATCGTCGTTACTAGATGAATGCAGTACAACGTAATAAATCCTGCTCGACTTTTCATGGTGCCAATAAAAAATGCTAAAAACAGAGAGAAGTACACATAGCTGAACACGACAGCCATGATAATTGAAATAACGATTTGTACGCTAGTCCAAAAGTACACAATCCATCCTTTAGATACGAAGGACAGCACATAGCAACTAAAGAAAACCATAATCATGATTGTGCCTAAGACTATGTGGTATGTGGTAGAAGAACGAAATATGAAATAAAAAGGGAGGATATAAAAGACAACCCACACATACGGACTAAGACCGGTGTTTTTGTGAAAAATTTGATACCACTTTTGCATAGTCCGTTTAACCTCTTTTTCTTCAACATAGATGCAATTATATTTTAACATAAACATGAAAAGATGTATTTACTACCCTTGCAAGCTCGATTTACGAACTTTCACATTTATTGTGTTAGCAAAAGTATCAAGCTCATCTTCCTTAAGGTGCACCTGTTTACTATTTTTATAACCGACAAACGTTTTGTTACGCTCATCCCAAAGACGGAAACTTAGCGACTTCAAACTGGTGCCGATTGTAATGGTCGTTGCTTTTTGAAGCGGAGGCGTTGCATTATGTGCCTTTTCCAAATTATAATTTGGCACTTTTGGACTCAAATGATGGACATGATGAAACCCAATATTTCCAGTAATCCATTGCAAAAGCTTCGGCAGCTTATAGTAGGAGCTTCCATCTACCGCGGCTTTCACATAACTCCACTCATCCTCATTCTCGAAGTAGGAGTCTTCAAATTGATGTTGCACATAAAATAGCCAGATTCCCATCAAGCCCGCTATGAACATGATTGGAGCTTGGATCAGAACAAACGACTGCCATCCAATTATCCAGATCAGTCCCCCATATAAAGCAAGGATGGAGACGTTCGTCATATAAGTACTGATTCTTTCCTTGCGTCTTGCACCTTTCGTATTAAAGCGATTCGTAAATAGGAACAAAAAGATGGGACCAAATCCGAACATAATAAAGGGATTCCGATATAACCGATACGCAATTCGGACCCATAATGAAGATGCCGCATACTCGTCGACGGTAAGTACCCACATATCGCCTATTCCACGTTTCTCAAGGTTACCACTCGATGCATGATGGATAGAATGACTATTCTTCCATTGCTGATAGGGAAAGAGTGTAAGGATACCCGTAATCGTACCGATTATTTCGTTAGCTCTACGGCTTTTGAAGAACGATTGATGACAACAATCATGGAAAATGATAAAAGTTCGTATAACAAAACCAGATGCGATGATCGTAATCGGTAGTGTGATCCAATATGATAAAGATAGGCTTAGATACGCAGCTAACCATAGTACGATTAAAGGCCCTAAGGTGTTAATTAGCTGCTTAATACTAGCCCTCGTATTTGATTTTTCAAAAGGGGCAACCTGTTTTTTTAAGTGAGTTAGCGTCGGTTGTGTCATCGTATTATTTCCTCCTCGATATGGTGCGCAGGACTTGTTAGCGAATATTAGCTGTAGTATCCTATCTTCATTATAGATACCGCTTGCAATTTGTTGCAGTCATAAACATCATTTAGAGGGTATGACATATGTCATATAGGAAAGGGAGAGCAATGCAAATTTGCTTATCACACTTTTATGTGCTATCATTACCTAATAAACATCTTTGACATAAACTCACATATTGAAAAAGTGATCATTTGTGTAATGGTACCTTTTTCAATGTGTGATTTTTTTTATTTTAAAAAGCATGTTAATAACAATTTGGAGGGTAATTTTATTATGGAAACAGGAACAGTGAAATGGTTTAACGCAGAGAAAGGCTTTGGATTTATTGAAATGGAGGGCGGAAATGACGTATTCGTTCATTTCTCCGCAATTCAAGGGGATGGATTCAAATCGTTGGACGAAGGACAACGCGTTGAATTTAATGTAGCTCAAGGCAACCGCGGTCCTCAAGCCGAAAATGTTGTAAAACTGTAATCACAGTGAACTGTCCTTAACAAGTGTTAAGGGCAGTTTTTTTATCTAAGGAGGAGAAAACTATGTATTTTCGAAGAAAATCGTTAGAGGATCTCATTCATGAAAACACGAAAGTCTGGGCATGCGATAAAGAAAATTGTAATGGTTGGATTCGGGACAATTTTTCGTTTGAGTACGTCCCCACTTGCCACCTCTGCCTTTCTCCCATGATTAGTAGCTTGAAAATGCTCCCTATCATTTCTAACTCGAATAAAAATATGAAGTCTCTTCATAAAGGCAGACTAATCTCCTAGTCAGTTTATGGCATATGAACTGGCTACCGCTTTTAAGACTTTTTTCATACAAATAGACCTCTACTCTCCCCAAATGTTCATTTGAGTTTCTCCCACGTTAACTTTAAATTAAGCTTAAAGTCACCAAATGCTAATATAAAATAAAGATGTTACTACATCAGAAAAGCGGTTTTCTATCAACATAAGTACACATGATTCAAGCGTTAGTGTCGTATTCTCTACTATTGATGACATTATTAATTTTTATTCCAAACAGGTTTTGCAGACAAAAGCAGCCAATCTGAGCAATTTAAAGAATGACACAAGTAATGAAAGGGATGATATATCATAATTGGAGAAATGATTCTTTACAACCGACCTGTAAGGACAATTAAGAAGAGTTCATGGTTGATAATGATTTCCTGCGTTTTTTCTTCATTTTTCTTCACTGTTTGGGGGGGATGCCTTTTGTTTGGTTGCCTCCTTTACATGGCCTTTTCGAATCGAAAGGTCAGAAACCTCTTGGTAAGTTTCGGAAATTCATTGCTAAAAATGGATAAAGCACAAAATAAGCTGGATCTATCTATCAAGAAAATCCAAAAAAGTGTGTGGAAAGAATCGTAACAAAATATGGGTTAAATTGGGTCAAAAGTTAATTTAATTTAGGGTTAGTTAATCTTATTGATGCGCTGTTGCTGTTGTTTGCTGCGGCACAAATGAATCCTTTTAATTAAAGGATTTTTTTATTGCGATTTATTGGGGTAGAAAATGCCTTGCCCCACGCATTCAGTAAGACTGATAACGAATTCTTTGGTTTATGTGCTCTCATGTTTATCCGAGTTCATAAACGCAATAGAAGCTACTGATCGTATTCGTCCAGCCATAAAAACATAAGTGGCGTCCATATCTCCATCATGGCTTATCCAATTCTGATCGTATCAGAATATCAAATGGCAAAATAAAAACAGCGTCCCTTGCAATACAGTTGGGGTACGCTGTTTTTATTTTATCTAAACTCTCTATTTCATCCATTTTTCTATTTCTTCTACTGCTTCTGGATATTTACGCGCCCAAGCTTTGAGGTAAGATTGATGGGAAAATGTTCTTGTAATTTGACATCTGTTGTTTTTTTTGTAAATTGCAAACAAAATAAAAAATTCCGTCGGATTACGACGGCGAATTACTTCGTTTTTATCAATACCTCTTGCTTCAGCTACCTAGTAATGGTAATAATTTACGAATAATATCATTAGAGGACGTTGCTACCGGTAAGTCGGATGAGCAAAGAACCTGCGGTAATAATGAAGATGGCTTTCCCAAATCCAGTCGAAATGCATAAAATCCCCCCTTTTACGGTATAAGTATTCCACGAACTCAGCATGCAATATACGAAAGGGGTTCAAACAGCAAAAAAGCCAATTGTAAGCATTGCTGCTTACAATTGGCTTTTTCCACCTACGCAACCCTCTGCCTTGTGTCCGACGGTTGGGGCTTTTTCGCGCGAGTGGAACATTCAACGATTAATAGTGGCTTCTTTTTGGCGTCTTCCGGATTTGGTTGGTCTGGCTGCAGTCACCGTCGCCACAATCAGCAGCAAACCGCAGAGCAGTACACGGATCGACGGCTTGTTGCCGAGCAGCGCATAATCGAGCGCTGCCGTTACGGCGGGCTCCAGGCAGAACAAGAGCGAAACGGTGACTGGCGGCAGCCGGCGTTGACCGTACACCTGCAGCAGATTTGCCGCGATCGACACGAACACAACCATATAGGCGATGCCTGCGAGTGTCACCGGTTGGGCTGTCAAAACCGACAGCATTGCCGCCTCCTTGTTGAAGCAAGCATAGATGGCCGCCACTGCTGCGAAAAACAAAGCGCAGCCCGCTATGCCCAAAAAGGAAACTTGCGAAACCGTCGCCAGCTCCCTCGCAAGCAATCGATCGGTAAAGACTATCGAGTAGGCATACCCGATCATGCCGACAAAGGCCAAGCCATCGCCAAGATTAACGCCTTGGTCATGTGGCCCGATCAACAGAGCAATGGCGACGATCCCTATCGCAATAGCCACTATTTCTTGCCGCGTCGGCTTGCATTGGTCATGCACCCAGCGCAGCAGCGGTACCACGACGATGATAAAGCTGTTGATCACCACGACGCGCGTCGGGGTCGTATACTGCACCGCGTAAATAGAGAAGAAGCCCAACACGAAATTGGCAGATCCGAGGCTGGCCAAGCCCATTCTCCAGATCCGGCCCGGCATTGCCCGGAGCGATCGGTGGAATAGAGCCAGGTACACCAACGACACGGCACCATACCGCCAAAATTGAAACAGAATCTGGGGGTAATCCGCGGTCGTGGATTTCATAACGATATAGGACAACCCCCAGATCAATACCGCGCCAAGCACGGCCAAATACCCAATCAATTCGTTGCCTCCTTATTTCCTTCTCGCTTGACCGAGCGTTCCGTATAGGAATGCAAACAAAGAAAAGTGCACGATCCACACTTTTCTCTCTATATATGGCACCATACTAGTTTATTTGGATTTTTGTGCACCTAATAATGATTCATAATAACCACTACGACCGAATATGCCTCCATTATGCTCATAAAATTCAGGAAACAATTGGAATTGTCCGTCGACTGTCGGTATCCAGCTGCCATTGGGCATCGGATGATTCTTCTTCATAACTTCCCAATTGGTATAGTTTTGTTTGCCGTTGGATTCAATCAAGCCCATGGAGAGTCCTGGCACAGGTAGTAGATGCGCTGCAAGATTCTTATTCCAATCCACCATTATCGGATTTGCGGTTAGGTCAGCGCAGAAGCAAGGAATGCCATGTTCACTAGCAAGCTTCGCAACGCGCAAGCTCATGCTCATCGTCTTGGCCACCGGCTTTAAGGCAAAAGCCCCGAACCCCATTTGGATTCGCTCCAAAGCATCCTTTTCATTATGTACACTTTCATCGCCAGCCACCCTTACCGGTATATCTGAAACATCCACGTGAATATGCTCCGGAAACGGCTCTTCTACCAACAAAATGTGCTCCCTGGCCCCTATTCGCTCGGCAGCATCCACAAGCCTCCAAAGAAGCTCTTTACTACCGTATCGACCGTTGATATCCAGGTAATAGGCGATTTTTCCGTTTGCGGTATGAAGGCAGACACGGTTCCCTGCAATATGGTGAATCTCTTTCAACCTACGGATATCCCATTCCAACATTTTCTCGGGATCTCCATCCTGATTTGGGTCTGAGCCCAATTTAATTTTGAGCACAAAATAACCCTCATCAAGCAACGCCGTAACATCCGCCTCTGTCATCCCATAGGATACGACTGGCGTACATGCAAGCCGTTCATGCCGAGACACCAGCATGGATTTGTACGCCTCAGGGATTAGATCTGTGAAGCGGATACCGGGTGTTTTTTGACTCAGCAGCATCCAAGCTGCAAAATCAACAGGAACGAGTGCATTGAGTGCAAAGGTTTCCCTGAGCGAGTCTCCGTCCCAAACCTGGGAAGCATATTTATAAGCCTGCTTCACCAACAAATCCAGCATGTCCATTGGGGTTGCGAATGAGGTATTCTGAGCTGCTAACAACGCATATTGGGTAATCTCATTCATGAATATATTGCCTCGTTCATTGCCCCATCGCGTATATACCTGTGGATCAGACCAAAGAATGCTCTGGACACCTAGACCCACACCGACATCTCCCTCTAGATCCTCTAAGGAAACGAAGGATTGCCAGAGCTCATTCACAAAGCCGCCTTTGAAGCCAAATGGAGCGAGTAACGGTTCACGTACAACCATAAAATTCGTTTTCTTTATCGTTATCATCCTAATGTCCTTTCACTTTCATCCGATACTGTACAGCGAAAGCGGCGCCTTCATAACCTTGATCCTCGTTTGATAATTGTTTTAACGCTACCTGCTGCCCTCCCGACAAAAGAGATCTTCTCACGGCGATTGCAGCGAGTTCCACCTCTAGCAGTTGACTTATTGAAAAGAAAGGCTCCGCATCTCCAGCCAAGTAAGGCAAGCTTGCTTCTAGAAAAGAACGATATAATCGGCTGCTATCCACTTGCAGATGCTTAACAGTATGCTCGGTCACAATTGTCGCATAGAAGGGCAAATATCCTTGTGTCGTTCCGACACTGAGGGCACCTCTGCGCCCATCCTGCCAAATGAGCTCAATTTGATGCTGCAGATGTACACCTATGGATCGTACACTTTCGATTCCCGGTCCCATGATTGCTTGCAGTAGATAAAAGGCATGTATGCCGTAATTAAATTCATCAACGGAACAGCCCGCCAGCACCGTCACGACCTGGTCGTTCGGATCATGCTGTCGATGCCACTCTTTGGCCTCTTCACAGACGCTTAGCGAAGAACCGCCTGAAATACGAACGCCACTGCGTTCCCACTCCATGAGTTGCTGGATGTCACGCATGTTCCCAGCCATAGGCTTATCAATCAATATAGCTTTTCCCGCATTGACAAATGGGCGTGCACGCTCAATATGTAAGTCCCAATTCACGCTGTGGATAATTACCGCATCTACGTGTTGCACCATGTCTTCCAACGATTCACAAACAATCTTGATTTCGTGCTTCTTAGCAAATTGTGAGGCATACCCTTCCTCATGAACGGTTCCCCCATCGAAAACGGCAACCACTTGATGGCCTAATTCCTTGATTATAGGTACCCAATTGTCCGGATGTGATGTGTCCAGATCGACAATTCCGATTCGTAGCGTTTGCATTGTTTTGCCTCCTATACAAATCTCTATTCGCCCAGTAAAAGGGAGTTAGCAAACACTTGAAACTTCAAAGTTTTGGTTCTCTAATCTTGATTTTTCAGCGAGATGGCACATCAAATGACTTTGAATAGATAGGTCGATATCACTACTTCCTTGTTTGCCACTTGCAACCATCCCTACAAAATCTCTCATTAGAATCTCATCGGCTCCGCTATGTCCGGATTCTGGATGACTCACCTCATACACATCTATTGCGCCGCTTGCAAAATGATGTACTTTAATCGTACTTTCTTCCATACTTCCAATCATCTCGCCCATGGTTCCCATGATGCGAATATCTCTTCCAGTTCTATGTGAAAAGGCAGACATCGTTAACATAACGGTGATATCGTCTTCCAATAATAGATTTACGGTTTGATGGTCAACTGCGTCATTTCCGCAACGATAGACACATCTCCCATAACGCCCTTTTTGCAAAGCTTCGGTCAAATCAGTGAATCCTTCTTTTTCACAAGCCAATTTACGAAAATCTTCCATATTACTGTAAATTTTTATCGCATTATAAGGACACGAATCCATAACCTTGCAACCATCCGTACATCTCTCCGTACTGCCTTCTGGAGCATTTTCTGGTCTAAAATGTGTCAACGCCCCATAAGAGGAAATACGTTTACATGTCTTGCCAGTTAAATAGACCATCAAGTCCATATCATGACAGCATTTTGCCAATATCATTGGACTCGAAATGAATGTATCACTCCAGTCGCCTCTTACAAAGCTGTGTGCATGATGATAAAAACCGACACCCTCAACATGTATAATATTAATAATATCTCCAATCGTTTTGTTATCTAAGAGCTCTTTCATCTTTCTAAAATAAGGCGTATATCGTAAACTATGGCACACTTGGATGTTTACATTATTTTCTTTGGCTGCTTTTAAAAGTTTATAGCTATTTTCGATATTCGGATCAATTGGCTTTTCGAGCAAAATATGTTTGTAACCTTTCTTTATGGCTAAAATAGCCGGTTCAACATGTTCGGTATCTTGCGTACAGATGAGAATACAGTCTGCAATCGGGTCAAGTTGTAACAAATCCACCCACGAGTGAAAAGAATATTCCGGCTTAATTTTATGCGATTTTTCAAATTCTTCTCTTAAAAACCCTCGGGTTTCTGCAACTGCAACAAATTCCAATTCGGTCGGGTTTTGTAAAGCATAGGGTGCATAAGCATATTGCCCTCTTCCCCCTGCCCCGATAAGTGCTGCCGTTATTTTTTTCATTGTTGCCTCCGTGTTTGTGTCTCCGTTATTCGTTTACGCGTACAGATCGGTGCTTAAATATTTCAATCCTGAATCGTTAATAGTCAAAACGATCCGTGCGCCCTTCTCTCGCGACTTCAGCAGTTGTAGGGCTGCAGCAACGTTGACTCCGGAAGAAAAACCCGCAAAAATTCCCTCTTCGCGCGCTAATCGCCTACAAGCTTCTATCGCTTCCTCATCGGTAACTGTCAAGAAGTCAGAGATCAAGCTTCGATCAACCAATGGCAGCTCCATACTATAACCGCCGCCTTGCAGCCTGTGGTTCGGATTGCTCTGTGTTCCTCCCGCCAGAAAAGGTGCCCCTTCCGGCTCAACCAAGTAATTGCGAATGTCAGGATTATAGGCATTTAACCTTTTGGCACAACCGGCAAACGTTCCACCGCTTCCTGCAAAGTCAAGAAACACATCGAATTCGCCACTCGTCTGCTCCCATATCTCTTCTGCTGTATGTAACTCATGTGCGAGCAAACTCCCCGGGTGATGGAATTGATCCGCGCGGAATGCGCCTCGTGCTTGAACGATATGAAGCGTTTCTGCATCTACAAGGGCAAGATCCTCGCCAGACACTTGTCCTGGTATTGATCCAGTGGCTTGATCTACCAGTACGACCTCAGCTCCTAGTGCTCGCATCATCCGGGCTCTCTCCATTGAATTCCCTTTCGACATCACAGCAACAAACGGGTACCCTTTCACCGCGCAGACGATCGCAAGCCCAGTTCCGGTATTGCCGCTTGTCAGCTCCACGACGGTCTGACCTGGCGTAAGCGTGCCATCTAGCTCAGCTTCTTCAATGATTTGAAGCGCTATACGATCTTTCTTACTAAAACCAGGATTGAGGTATTCGAGTTTAGCATAAATTTCTCCGTCTAATTCCTTCGTTAATCGGCTTAATCTAACCATGGGTGTATTTCCTATCGCTTGATGAGCGCCATCCAGAATTTTTCTATATTTGTCGATCATTTGCTCCACTCCTTCACAATTTAAGGCTCGATTCGTCCAGGCAAGCACCGGGACGCTTCTGCTCGACGGAAATAATCATCCATCAGCTCCAGCCCAAACTCTGCAATAATATCTTTCACATTCAAGTCCTCAGATTCGCTAGTTAACAGGACACAACCCAGAAAGCCAGGGTCATGAATCTTAACTTTCGTCCCATATTTCTGTTTAATCTTAAAAAAATGTGCACCATTTTCATCAATATGTATGACAGCGTAATCCAAATTGACCTTGGTTGTAATAAATGAATAGTAATTCGTGCTCTGTGCCGCGACCTCTCCCAATGGCGTAATCACTGTGCAAGGTAAGCCCGATATCGCGCCGGCAAAATAAGATCTGCAGGAATAAGCCCAATAGTTTTGCATAATCCCACCATGATACATGGAAGGAAATACAATTAAATCTGGCTTTGCTTTCGCATATTGCTGCCGAAGCTCGTCAAAGTTCAAATCAAAGCAGATCGCAGATGCAACTCTCCCAAAATCACATTCAAAGATGGGTGCTTCCTTCCCATATAGAATATGATGCTTGTTATATTCATCAGGAACCAGATGGTTTTTATGGTATGCCCCCATCACTTGACCTTCGCGATCAATCAACTGCATCGCATTGCGCCAGCTGCCGTCCTCCGCTTCCATATGTGCTGGATACGTGATATAACAACGGTGCTGTTTCGCAACGGCAGCCAGAAATTCACGGATTTGATTTTTTCGAGCCCGATAATAAGCTAATTTTTGATCTTGTGGGAACTTCCTTTGATCCGGCCTGTCACAGGCTTCATGCAGGATAATTAAATCTGGACGATCTGGGAGCACCTGGTCCAGCTGACTCTGCCAATGTTGGATCATCCGTTCCACAACCACTTGGGGAGGAGTATCTGCCTCGATAACCAAAGGTCTAGGACCTAAACAACTTATCGTTACATAATTCGCCATAGATACACTCCACCTTTAATGAAAATTGATCAAACTGAGAGATGTGTCCGTACTATTCCTCGTAGACCCACCAAGCCTTCGCCGTGTGAGGTTCCAAGATGATTTCTTCTGCTAAAACCGTAATGGGTAGACCGCTCCAAAATTCTTTATGCGATCCTTTCAAACCTGCAAACGGCTGAGGCAGCTTCCTTGGTCTATAATCATCGCTTAGATTGAATATAGCCAGAAGTTTGCGCCCGTTCCCCTGTGCCACTACAATCGGCACATCATCTCCATCGTATTCGAAAAGATTGATGGGGACTCCACGTTTAACCGGCTCTTGAAGTACTGTGGAAAGATAAGCCAAACCTGCTTCGTTTAAAAGGTTCAGTGCGTCTCCTAGAACCATATCCCCGCCGGTCACATAGCAAGCAAGCAGCAGTGTCTGCGCTTCCGCCAGATTCATTTCTCGTCCGGCATACCAATTGGCACCTGAATTCCAAGGCTTTTTGGCTAAGCGCCGACTTAATTGAAGATCGTCCGTAGTGCGATCACACCTGACAATAGCGAAATCAGGATCCGTGTTCCCCACCGCCCCCTGCATCCACCAACGCGCCAGCATCGACCGTATATTTTGCCGGATATGACTCCAGTAATGGTGAATGTCTCCCGTCGTTCTGTGGGAATTGGCTATGCCGATGACCGCCTCGAAAGGGGCGCCGCAAGCAAGCAAGTAGGCATCCTCCCCTATCGAATCGCGAATAAGGCGGAATAGTTCGCGAAGCATGCCGACGTGTGTGATGTCGTCACGATAGAAGCGCGAAGCGCCTAGCAACTGCTGTGTAAAATCACATTTGAAGTAAGTAAATCCTGCTTGTCGCAATTGAGTGTATATCGTACAAATATGCTCCCTCACCTCAGGGTGGGTAATGTCAAGTTGAGCCATAGAGCAGTACCCAATACTCACCATATAGGGGTTTCCATCACCGTCGTTAACAAACCAATTCGGATGCTCCCGATATAAGGGGGTATAAACATTCACCATAAGCGGAGCCGTCCATATCCCTGGTTCGAATCCGGCCACGCGAATCGTTTCACAGAGTTTCTTCAGCCCGTCGGGAAATTTCCATCCCGCGTCCCAAATCCCCCACTGGCATTGATAACCTTCGTCAATGACGATATAGCTCATGGAGTCTGCAAAATGTTCCTGCGCTGTACAAGCGTTCTTAATAATATCGCCTTGTGAAACAGAGCCTGCGTAATAATCCCATGAATTCCATCCGGTTACGCGCGGTTTGCTCAATAAGGATTGAGGAAGTCGATTTCGCATGAGCTCCGCATATTGTTCCAACAAGTTATTCCCGTCCTTGCCGTGAAGCATGATTATGTGGGCAAGCAACACCGAGTCGTTCGTATTAATTCGGCGTGGCGCGGTTAATTGAACGCTCAAGCCGAAAGCACCGTCTCGATGCACACTTTCGTGCAAAATCGGGAAGCTAACGAAGCAATCTTCATATGGAGGCAAAGCCCCTAGTAGCAACGCATCGCCAGGCAATCTGCTGGATAACACAGTTACCATGGCAGAGGCTTCGTTAGGATCCGACCAATCGTTGGGACGATGTACTGGACGAACGCCCGCAAGCTTCTCGAAACATTGGGAATGATGGAGTTGCACATAGCTCCTTGCATCCAAGTGGGGAGTAATATCCATCGGTTTCCATTCTAAACTGATATTGCGCAAGTGAATGTCATGAACGCCATTGTTTTGAACCTTAATACTTCGGATCTGATCTTGCTCACAGCTTATAGAGACTTCCAATTCTTCCCATCGCCAAGTCCGATGGCCACTGTCCACATCTTCCTCGATAAATGCGTCACAACATTTTAATGTTCGATCAGCGCAATCGATCCGCAAGGAAACTTGATTCCATTGAAATTGATTTAATTGTTGCATTTCCTTCCCCCCCATTCATACACCTTTTCAACATAAACCGGATTACAAACAAAAGAAAAGTGCAAGATCTGCACTTTACTCTATTATGTAATGGTATGTTTTCATTTTTTACTTCCCAAAACGGCGGTTCACAAAAATATAAATGTTTCAGCTTGATTCAAGACTAAAGTACGGATATTAGACTTTTTATTATTTGGCCTATTGGTAAGTTAGAAGTATGGATATTATCCATAACAATTTATCAAGGAGGACTGTGTAATGCGAAAAAATACGAAGCTTGGGTATGGCTTGGCGTTAACGTTGACGCTAGGCTTTATCGGCGGGTTGCTGCCCGCACCAAGCGCATTTGCAGCTGCAACGACCTACTACGTAGCTCCGAACGGAAACGACGCTGTAGCAGTGAACTCAGAGGCGACCCCCTTCAAAACGATCAATAAATGCGCCCAAGTTATGCTGGCCGGGGACACCTGCATCATCGCATCAGGTACGTATCGCGAGACGGTTACTCCAGCTGTGTCCGGCAATAGTGGCCAGCCCATCACCTTTAAGACAGCCCCGGGCGCAACCGTAATTGTAAGCGGTACCGAGCCGATCAACGGCTGGATGCAACACGCAGGACAGATATATAAAGCAGATTTATCTTGGAGCCTCGGGAAAGAAAACCAGCTTTTCGTAAATAATGGCTCGGCAGTTGCTCCTCTTTGGGAAGCGCGTTGGCCAAATATCAGCGAATTCTCGCTGCCAGGTTTAAAAGCAGGTGTTGCCACTGCAGACTCAGGATCAGCAACATCGATTGTTGATTCGGATCTGACGCAGCCTACCGACTTTTGGAAGAACGCGTTGGTCTGGGAAAGAGGCGGGAACGCTTACCAAGGCATGACGAGCAAGGTGACAGGCTATAATAGTGCGACCCACACCCTGACATACGAACCGATTGCAGGTGACTATCAGGAATTGTATCCTCGGTTAGGCAGCACGTACTTCCTCAGCGGGGTTTTAGGCGCATTGGACGCTCCAAACGAGTGGTTTGTGGATGAGACGGCCCAAAAGGTATACTTGTGGGCACCGGACGGCGGAGTTCCCTCCAATGTTGAGGTTAAAAAGCGCAAGACCGCATTCAATTTGAACGGAAAATCCTTCATCCAAATGAAGGGGATTCGCACCTTTGCTGCCAACATCACGATGAACGGATCAAGCAATAACGTTTTAGATGGCATACAGGCTGATTATGTGTATTTCTCGAATTATTCCCAGAATACGACGAATGCCGATCAGCTTAATGGCGGAATTAGCATCGTCGGGGATAATAACGAAATTAAAAATAGCAAGATCGCCTACTCCTCAGGAACATTGATCAATATAGAGGGCAACAGCAACCGCATTGTGAACAACTACATTCATGATGGCAGTTATATGGCCTCCTATGATCCCCTGATCAAGCTTTCAAGCGGAACTAGCAACCTAATCAGTTACAACGATATTCGGAATTCCGGAAGATTCAATATTTATTGGAGATCGGGAAGCGGAGATATCTCCTATAACGACATCTCCAATGGGATGTGGCTTTCCAGAGATGGCGCACTGCTATATAGTTGGGGCCTCGATATGGGTAACAGCAACATTCACCACAATCTGATTCACGACAGCAAAGGCTCCGATATGAGCGTCGGCCTCTATTTCGACAACTATGCGAACAATGTGGTGGCGCATCATAACGTTATCTACAACAACGACGTGGGGATTCAGATGAATACGCCGGGGAATTACAGACTTATCTATAACAACACGGTTGTGAATCATAGAACCAGCAGCATAGGCTTCTGGGGATCTCCACCGTATAACCAAGAGTTGTTTGGATCAAGGGTGTTTAACAACATTTTCACGAATAGTGTCTCCTTAACAGCAGATACGGCAAACGGTTATAACACGACATCTAGCACTGGTGTGAATTTTGTGAATCCAGCTGCTAACGACTTCCGGTTAAATGCCGGTTCAACGGCCATTAACACAGGGGCGGTAATTAAGGGAGTCACGGACGGTTACGTAGGTCCTGCCCCGGATGCAGGTGCCTTTGAGTTCGGCGGTGTCAATTGGAAGGCAGGGCCGGATTTTGCCAATCCTCCAAGCGTGACCTACACCCAGATCGATACGCCTTATATGAACCTGATCAAGAACAGCGGCTTCAACGGGACTACCGATAACTGGCTGAAATGGACGACCAACGGAACCACTGATGTTCAATCAGTACCCGCATCTCCAGACTGGCAAGTACGAGGTAGACAATACCGCTTGAAATTGGGGCCTGGCGGAGCCGGTGTGGAACAAAGAATCACGGGTCTTAAACCAGACACCGAATATAAATTTGTGGCTTGGGTGTATAACGAGCCTGGTGAGTCTATTGTAGTCGGCGTATTTAATTATGGCGGAAACGCAATCGATATGTCTGTAAAAGATAACCAATATGTGCGCAAAGAAATTACGTTCCGAACAGGCGCTACAAATACGGATGCACGAGTTCGCATCTATAAGCCTGGATCAGCCGTAGGTCTTTCATACGCAGACGATACGGGCTTGATTGAAAACACGCCGTTCGATGCTGGCGTAAGCCAAACGTTCTTGAAAGAAGTCCAGTTCACGACACCGGTAAATCTCTTTACTGTTGGTGAGCAAGGAATCTTGAATTTGACCGGAACACAGCAAAATGGATCGCCGGCGGATCTGTCTAATGCCGATATCCAGTTGGTCTCCAGCGACCCTCAAGTGCTGCGTATTAATAGCGTAAGCAATGGCTCCATTTCCGTGACTGCCCTTGCAGCAGGTCAAGTCACCGTATCGGCAACCGTCTCCAAGGACGGCATTACGAAAGCGGCAACACAAATCTCGACGGTCTTCCCAACCGGCGGAACGGATACTGGGCCGGCAGGTTGGACGCTGAAGACGTATGGTCCTCATAGCAAGGGCTTCGTCACGACGGATACCGATGGCACCTATTCACTTGTAGGCGTTGGCGACAATGTATGGGGCTCAACGGATGATTTCGTCTATCTTAACAAAAATGTTCATCTCTCCGACCCCAATGCTAAAGTTACATTTACTGCAACGATTGACTCCTTTGACTTTGCAGATCCTGCAACTGTTGGATTGATGTTCCGCGCCAAGGACACGGTGGATTCAAAGCATGTTCAGTTCCGTACGGACGGTACCGGTAAGGTGCTCCGATATGTATTCCGCAATAGTGAGAGTATTCTGGACTCGCAAAATCCACCTGCACAGCAGAAATATTGGGGTTCGCAGACAGGCCTGCTGCTAGACTATGCGGGCAAGAGCATCAATACGCCGTTCCAGATGAGATTGGTCAAAGAAGGCAATAAAGTAACTGGTTATTATTATAAAGAATCGCAATGGCTTTCTATCGGTTCCACTACCGTGGAGTTTGAAGGAACGGACTTCCTCGCGGGTATCGGGATGTTCTCGGGTAGCGGCAAGCCTCCTGTGAAGGCTGTCATTTCTCAGTTAGACATCCAAGTTGAAGATGTGCTTGCTTCCGTTTCTCTGTCAGCGGATAAAATGTTTGTAGGAGCTGCAAGCCCAGCCGCATTAGCGGTGACTGGCTATGTATCCGATGGATCTCTTGCAGATTTAAGCCAGGCATCAATCACGTACAGAAGCGACAATAACGCAGTTGCAACAGTAGATAGCAATGGTATTGTAACAGCAACTGGCGAAGGCATTACTTCCATTCATACATCTGTTACCTTAGGGCCTGTAAAGAAGGAAGCGAGCATTGGCTTCTTATCTGATCTAAGAGCTCCAGTTTCAGTAGCTGAAGCTGTTTATGGGACACAGACGATGGTGGTAGCCCTCTCGGCAACCGACAATTTGTCAGGTGTCGCAAGAACCGAATATCAAATCGATAACAGTGGAACTTGGAGCACTTATACGGGTCTAATTTTATTCGACCAAATCGGCACACACATGGTTCAATATCGTTCTGTCGACAAAGCGGGCAATACAGAAGCAGCCAAAACCATTGTCGTTGGCCTAATGGACCGAACAGCTCCGGTACTAAACGTGGCGCTAAGCAAAACTTCGATTTGGCCAGCGAACCATGAAATGGTTGCTATCCAGGCCACCGTGAACGCTAGCGATTCAGATTCGGGCGTTGCATCTGTCATCTTGAGCTCTATTACTAGCAATGATCCAACTAGCAGTGTAAGCGACATCCAAGCGGAAATCGGTTCTCCCGCTACATCATTCAGCCTGCGTGCCGAAAAGGATCGTATTTATACCATTACGTATACGGCTACCGATAACGCAGGAAATAAAACTGTAGTTTCAAACGTTGTCACCGTTGGGAAATAAAATTGCAAAGAAACACCCTCGTTTCGGATTTCGAAACGAGGGTGTTTGCTTTCATCCAGTCTTACTTTTGCAGCAAGCTGTTCCAATCTATTTGCAAGGAATGCCCGGATTCCATGGAAGCATCTGCTCGAAAACCGACAAGGTGACCGACGATACTATGCTCCAAAGACGTCGAGAATTGGGCTGAAGTGTCTCCACGTACCACTCGAACGAAATCTTCGACGAGTCTGTGATCACCGCCGCCATGCATATCCCGGCTAACCGGAATTTCTACGCGGTGCTCGCTATAAACGCCGCCTTCCCGCAGATGCGGGTGACGTACCACGAAGGAACCTTCTTCAAGCTCTCCGTAGATCTCGCCTTTCGTTCCCGTAATATGTACGGTGCGACATGCCTTTGCAGCCCCGCCTACCAGATTGTGAACGGCTGTGCTTCCGTTCTCAAATTCCATGATTACCGCCTGGTGATCGACAATGTCATTATCGCACCTCCACACGCAGCGGCCGAATGGGTTATCCTTGCGCAGGCTCTCAAGCTTCTCCTCGTCGCTAAGCCACACGCCGTCCAAGTAACGTGGCCACACGTATACCGGCCACAGTGGCTGCTCTACGTACAGCTTTTTCGCAGAGTATACGCAGTTCTCTTCGATTGCGCAGTCGGTTAGGCAGCGGCTGCCTGAACCTTCAGGTGCCCGTGACTCGCGAAAATACGAACGGCCACCATAGCTGCTCACCTTCACAGGCCGCACCTTTGATTGGAACCAGGTGATGAGGTCAAGGTCGTGGCAGCATTTTTGCATGAGGAAAGTCGAGCCTCCTCGCTCCTTATTCGCGAATTTGCCACGAACAAAAGCCGTAGCCATGTGGTGATAGTCCACATTTTCCTCCGTTTGAATGTGGAGGATGTCCCCGATTGTGCCTGCCTCCAACTCACGCTTCAGCTTAACGTAGAACGGGGCATACCGCAGAACATGGCAGATCATGACCTTGCGACCGTACGCTTGGGCGGTTCGATGTAGCTCCAGCACCTCATCCTCGGCAATCCCGATCGGCTTCTCTAACAGCAGGTCGTAGCCTTTCTGCAGCAGCGGCAGACTCGTCGACACGTGCTGCGCGTCTAAGGTCCCGTTAATCGCCGCATCCGCCAGCTTCGGCCGTGCTACAAGCGCCTCCACATCAGCGAATACCATGTCCTCCGCCAACCCATAACGTTCTGACGTATGCGCGCGCCGAAGCGGATTCGGGTCCACGACCCCGACCACCCGCATTTGCTCAGGATGACGCAGCGCGTAGCTCGCGTAATTCATACTGCGACTGCCAGCACCCACAATGATGACCTCTATCGGTTTATTCTCAGCGTTCATTGTTCTCTCCCCTTTTGGTTGACTCCGATGCAACACTTATCGCCTGATTAACCCTTTCCCTAAGCCCAAGCAGCCATTCCGCATCTGTCGGATACCGGTTAAAGCTCAAAGGCTCCGTGAGTCCATCTTCGATCAACACCAGCACCTGATCGCGCCCGACCAAGCTTTCCAGCAGCTGCAGCGCTCTAAGATCCTGCAAGCCCTCATAAAATACTTCCATACGGATCGACTCTATCGGTCCTTCCTCCCCTGGATAGACTAGAAAAGCATCGCCGGATGGGAAGCTGCGGCCAGCGTCCGTCACGCGATACGGATCGATCGCTTTAAGCGAATACTGCGTATTCCAGAAGTTGTAGCCCCAATGCAAGAAACCAGCAATCTGGAACTTATACAGCTGAACGCCGAACACGCGATTGCGGGCGGATGGCATGTTGAAGAAACGATTCGATACTTGCCGATATTGCACGCAGCAGTAATACGTCCACAGCTCTGGAACTTGACGCTCAAGGAACGGTTCGATGTGGTCGTTTGCCGGTATTGGCCTCTTCACGAGCCCCTGTTCATAATATTCATAATTGGTTAGCGCATCGATTATCGGGAAATTCCCCAAATGCGTCTGCATCAGCTCGCTCGCACTGCGATACCAAGGCATATGCTCTAGGAGAGGCTCATCTGAGATATGGAAATAGCACCGATTCTCGAGCCCTCGCTCTCGAAGTAACGCTGTAAGTGCGGGTAAATATTGATTCAGGAATGACGTATACGCTTCCCCAGTCGCATCTGTATCCCAGCCGAAAATGCGACGCAGCTCTCCCTGCACCTCCGCCATCACCTTCGGTGCGTGCTTTGCGCCCCATTGGGTGAACAAGTGTGAGAATTCTAAATAACGAATCCCGACCCGATCGCACAGCTCGATCCAGCGAATCAGCCGAACGAAGCCGAATTCGTATGTGTTGTCTGCCTTCTTCCGCACATCCACCAACTGAACCGTTGGGCGCTCACCACCCACCTGAGTATCCAGCGGTGGGGTAAAGTGCGGCGTGAGCACCATGTTCATGCCGTGTCGCACAGCGGTTTGTAAATACTGCTCAATCCGTAGCCAATGCGCCTCGCTAAAAACTTGGGCCCCGTAATAATTCGCCAAGCAGTCGACATGAAACCACTCCGTGTGAATTAATGTCTGTGGCGGCAGTACTGCTGGAATGACCTCTAAGTGAATGCTTTCCTCGCCAAGGGTCTCCCCCGTTATGGCTGCAAATTGCACATTCACGGAATATACTCCCGCTGGCGTCTCCTCATCCACCTCCACGGTGACCCATACGGATCTCCACTGATAATGGATCCCCACAACGCCCAGTTCTCCGTCGATCGGGTATAACGGATCGGGGTAAAGGCCCGGAGTGACCCGCAGCACATTGTCATCATGGCGGCGTTGGCAGGGAAGTTCCGAAGGCGACAAGCCGACCTCCCGCAAGGTAATGGCCGTCTGCAAGGTGGAAGTGACGCTCACCTGAATTGGCTTGGTCAAAGCAGGCGCCCGATAGGCGACCTGGAAATCGAACGTCTCTCCGCGCAAGGCAGAGCCACGTGAATAAGACTCGGACCGGAGCTCCTCGTCTGGAAATACTTTTACTAAGGAATGGAGACAGCGTGTCTCAAATACAAATTGATCCTGCATGTGAATTCCCCTTTGTTCTCTCGACTTAGGAACAGCGTAACCTCCAGAAAAAGCAAAAGAAAGTGCAAGATTCGCACTTTCTTTCACCAAATCAATGAACAATTTGAACTTTTATGCACGATGAAGCTTCGGAAAGGTTTGTCTACAAGGACAGTGATTTCTTGATGCGGTAATCCTTCGGCGTCGTGCCGAAGCGCTTCTTGAACAGCTTGAAGAAGTAGCTCGGAGAGCTGAAACCAACCTTTTCGGAGATTTCGTTCACTGGCAGGTTATTGTTTTCGAGCAGCATGACCGATTTCAGCAGCCGAATTTCATTGATATAATCCGCAACAGAGATCGTCTCCTGCTTTTTGAAAATGCGGCCGACATACGCAGAGGACATCCGGAGCATATCGGCAATCTCCTGCAGGCTTAGATTCGGATTGGAGTGATTCGCTTGAATCACATCTTTAATCGTATCGATAATAAAATGGTCCTTTGTCTCCGTCCCGCGTTTCTGATCCTCGAAGATCGCGCTGAGGATGGCGCCGAACTCCGTAAAGATTTCGTCCAATGTCTCCTTCTCGAATACGAGGCGATCGATGGAGCGCAGGTCGATGAGCAGCGGAGACAGCTTGTTCTGGTTGATTTCTCGGACCGTCTGTTTGATTAGGATGCCGAGTTGAATCACGGATTGCACGACGGCGTCGGAGCTCATTCCGGCAATCAACCGACGCAAGTTCTCGAGCTCCTGGAAGACGCTTTCCGGATGGCTCGCCTTAATCGCCTCTGCGAATTTCCGCTCGAGCTCAATCGGGATGTGCGCCTCAAGATTGGCGATGTTGCTCTGTACCATCTCCGGCGTGATCACGGAGCCGTGGCCAAAATTCATTTTATATAGATGGTAATCCAATGCTTTCTCATAGCGGTCCGTCAGCTCGTGAAAATGGGAGGCGACATCGCCCAGCGCTACCGTGAAGGTGACGTGGTAGTAATCACCAATGACTTGCTGCGCCTGCTTTAGTAATTTCGTGATTGCCGTGTAGCTTTCCTTCGGACTCGACCCGGCTTCGAAGACCAGCACCAGATGCTCTCCTCGAATGTCGACGACGTCCCCTCGCAGCTTCTCCGAAACGAATTCTCGAATGATGTTGGACACGGCAAAATTCAGCAGATTCATATCCACACCGAGCATTTTTTCCTTCAGTTCTTCAAAACGATCAAATTTAAGGACTCCTACGATGCTCTCCTTTTCCAAATCGACATTCACATATCCGCCTCGCATACACTCGGCCAATTCCTCAGACGTGAAGGCACGGCTGTCGGTCACGAGCTTGCGCAGATAGTATGAGCGCACGATCGCTTCGTTGCTGTCGTGCTTCGTCTGCTCGGTCATGAGCTTCTCGATCAAATGATTGTAGATATGCGAGATGTAGCTGATCTCGTCCTGCTCACTTGTGCGGTCCGGCTCGCCGCCAGGCAGCCGCTTCGTCTGTTTGAGCAGCCCGTTAATCGGCGAGTACAGACGGTTCGAGATGACCAAAGAAGCAAAGACGGCAATAACGAGACAGATTGCAGCGACCGTGATGAAGACGATCTTCAACTTATCCACCGCAGCGATCACGCCGATAAAAGGTTCGACATCGACGATCACCCAGTTGACGGAACGGTTCACGATGTAATTGACGATCTGTTTCTCGCCGTTAACCATATACGTAAACTGGGACACTTGGCGGCCGGAGGAAGCGATCTGCCGATACACCTCGTCCTTTAAGTTCCCCAGATCTTGGTCGTTTTGAAAGTCCGGACTGTACATTTCTTTATTCTGGTCCAGAACGAAAATCCGATTGGAATGGTTCGAGGATTGACGGTTCATCAGCTCCAGCTTCTCAAACAGCCATTCTGGCTTAACATTGATGATTAGAGCACTCTCCTTCTTCGTATATGCGTCTAGCGAGTCATACATAAACAGGGAGAATACTTGCTGCGAGCGCTCCGGATGCTTGAGGTCCGGGACGTAGCGGAGCGGCATCATTTGCATTTTGAAATTTGGCTTACCGCCACTTAGAAATTCACCGAGTTGATTCATTAGATTGCTGGTTGAGCTCGTGATCGCGTCGTCACCGCTCATGAAGAACATGTTGCGCTTGCTGTTGTAGAAAACGATGGAGTGAATAAAGGAATTGTACGCGATGGTCTTGTTCAATTTGTTTACACGGTTGGTGTCTTCAAAGGTTTCCTGTTCACCGCTGAATAACAAATGGGCCATATCCGTATCGTAGAACATAGAGATGGCGAAATTTTTCACTGTGTCATTCATGTAAGTAATGTTGTAGTTAATCTGTGAAAGCACTTTTTCGTTGGCTTCTTGCTGCGAATCTAAACTAATTTTTTTAGAATACAGGAAAGCGGACAGCAAGGAGGCCAGCATAACGGATATAATAAGCAGATTGATTGACAGAATGATACGCATGAAATATTTCCGTTCCCGGTACTTACGTAAGTAGTTGTTCATCTGTGCATCCCCCCATCTCTGACTTCCTTTACAGCTTCCAATCGCCTCAGCATCAAGTCCACACTTAGTTGACCCTTACCATTTCAACATAATATGCGTATTTCCTTTTCATAGATATACACCCTTCGGATGACCGAAGGGTGTACTTTGGTTTGTCGGGACCTGAACTTAGTAATTACGAGTGAGCTGCAGATCCGTAATGACCGCTTTCGCATCAGGACGGCCAGCGCCGGAGTACAGCGCAATCCCCGCGAGAATGTTGGCGCCGTCCGTGAAGTTGACTGTCGTTTGGCCGAACAGAACGTATTGGTTGCCGTCCAGATAGAAGCCTTTCACAATGTTCCCTTCCTTGGTCAGCATGATAGGCAACAAGCGAGGGATCACGCCTGTAGTAGCCGGTATTTGCTTCACGCCGGTTTTGTAATGGTTGATCAGATCAGTCGCCCCCGCTTAACATCGATAAAATAAAAGCAATGTGTCCTTCTTGTTGGTAATACACTCCTTTTTCTATTGTTGATTGAAATACCTGCAAGCGCTCAGCAGAAAACCCAACAAAGTCGGATTTTCCGCTGAAATAGTTTACATTTTTTCCAAACGTTTGACCTCAAGCCAGCAGATGCATCTGCTCCTCACGGACTTCGCCACTTAGGGGACGACCGTTAAGATAAGCCTGCAGGTCATTCACCACCGATTTCGCGATGCGGCCCATGCCGTTATTAACAGCGCCAGCGATATGCGGGGTTAGAATCACGTTCGGCAGATGACGAAATGGATGCTCCACTTGCGGTGGTTCCGGATCCGTGACGTCGAGACATGCGAACAATCTTCCCTTGCTCAATTCGGCTGCGAGAGCCTCCTCGTCGATAACCGAACCGCGGGCTGTATTGATCAGCACACAGTCGTCTTTCATCATTGCCAGCCGTCCGGCGTTAAACATGTGATACGTCTCCGGTAGCGACGGTAAGTGAATGGAGACGACGTCGCTTTGTCGCAGTAGGTCCTCCAGCTCCAGCTTCTGAGCGCCCATCTCCCTGGCTCGCTCCTCACTGACGAACGGGTCGTAGAGCACGATCCTAACATCAAACTGACGAAGCAATTTAATATAGTGAGAGCCCGCACGTCCTGCTCCGACAACTCCGACAGTAAGACCGTACACTTCGCGCACACGTGAGCCATCGCCCCAGCTACCGGCTGCTGTCTCCCGGCTGAGTCGCCACATGTCTTTCAGCGACACGATTGTAAAGCCGAGTGCTGTCTCTGCTACCCCTTGGCCGAGCGCTTCCGTCGCGTTGGATACGCGAACTCCGCGCTGCCAAAGAGCTTCCGTCACGATCGGCTTAACAGTGCCAGCCGCATGCAGAACGAGTTTCAAATTCGGTGCGCTCTCAAGCACCCGTTCCGTCAATGCACAGCAGCCCCATGACGTGATGGCAACATCCGCATCGGCAATGAGTGCACGTGCTTGCTCTTCCGTTGGGTTTACGTTTTCCTCATTAAGTATAACTTCACCTATTTCACGAAGCTGTGCCAAATGTTCGGGACCAAATACTCGTTCCCGCATGTCTTTTCTTTGCAGTAAGGCAATCTTCACTTCAAATCCTCCTCTTTCTCTCATTCCATATATTTGTTCAAAATCCCATGAAAACCTGGGCTATTCCTGAAAAACATTGCTGTTTTAGGGAGATAGCCCAGGTAATCCATAGATTTGTTAGCCTAGCTTATTTCTTGCCGTTCGCTTTCAACCATGCATCAAGCTGTTTTTGACGCTCAGCTACGATCGCATCGGCGCCAGCTTTCTTCAACTTTTCTTCATAGATCGGCAAGTACTTCTCCGGATCGAGTGTACCACTTCCAAGACCCACATAATACTCATCATTTACAGCCTTGACGTTCGCGGTTTCTGTCTTGACTGGTTCCGAATTGAAGACAAATCCAGTAAGCGGTGAAACTTCACCTTCAGCGTTAACTTTCGCTGTTTGCTCCAGTTTGTCGGCTGGTGAGCCTTCTGGTAAATACTCGTTGATGATGCTGCCGAAGATCCAGTCCGTGTTCGTGAAGTAACCAGCATCCTGATTAATTTTGATGAAATTGCCTGTTGTCTTCGTATAATGCTTACCTTCAATACCGTAAACGAGTGTATTATACAATTGTTTATCGGTGTTCACCAGTTCAAGGAACATCATCGCTCTCTCTGGATTTTTGGAAGTCCGGCTGATCGCATTCAGCGTGCTTGCCGCACCGCTAAAGACTGCTTTAGCCAGAGGTACGAGCACGACGTCAAATCCACCTGCCGCTGCTTTGAACTCAACCTCAGAGCCTGGCTTGCCGGTATGGTCGAACCATACTGCAGTTGTGCCTTTGTTGTAAGCGTCTGCTGCAGCTTTTATTGTTGCAGCATCTTTATTGATGTAACCCTTTGTGTACCAGGAGTTCATCAGTTTGAAGTTGGCTCTCATTTCAGTTGTCACATCTGGTAGGACTTTGAATGTCGTATCGTTTTTGTAAACGGGTCCCTTCACATCAATGTTGTAGAGAGAACCTTGATAGGGTCCGCGTTGGGTCCCGAATGGTGTGATCCCAGGCTCGTTATCCTTGATCTGCTTCAGGTACGGCTCGAGGTCTTCTAACTTCTTAATCGTGTTTACGTCCAGTTTATATTTATCTACAAAACGCTTCTGCATAACCAGTCCTGCTCGAGTTGCTGAGATTTGATAGTTTGGTACCGCATAGATTTTGCCGTCAATCTTCGCATCATTCCAAAATTTCTCTTCCAATGACTTGTAAAGTTTCTGTCCTTGATTCTTCAACAAATCGTCGAGAGGTTGGAATACACCTTTCTTTTGATTCTGATCAAATCTAAACAGCCAGTTCGACGTCCAGATAATATCCGTCACTTCGTTCGCTGCCACAATTGTGTTCAACTTCTGCTCGTAAGTACCGAAGTCCACCGGCATCAACTTGATTGTTGCGTTAATTTTCTCTTGTGTAATCTTATTAACAGCATCATTTACGAGTTGTAGATCTGGATTTGCTTTGTTCTGTGGGTAGTACCAGGTCAATTCGACAGGGTCAAGCTTCTTTGGCGCAGGTGTTGCTGATACGGCAGGAGCCGCACTGCTTGATGGAGAAGGCGTGCTCGTGTTGTCTGTACTGCTGCCGCAGCCGGTTACGGCAATGGCAAGTGCGGAGCTAACTGCGAGTGTGGACATCCACTGAAACCGTGATTTTATAATCTTTTTCAATGAAAAAACCTCCCTGAATATGATTATCGAGCTTTTTTATGAAAACGGATGTGAAAAGCCGATTCCTACTCCTCTTGGTTCCCCTCCTTTCAAGCTTTCCCCATCCGAGTCTTGCAACCTAACCTTTAATAGCGCCGATCGTCAGTCCCTTAACGAAAAATCGTTGAAAGAACGGGAATACCAACAACATCGGACCCGCTGATAGAACGGCTACAGCAAATTTAGCAGATGTCTTCGGAAAGTCCCCCATATCAACATTGAGAGTAACCAACGCTGAGGCGAACTCGGGACGCGATGTGATGAAGTCAAGTGTGTTCATGGTCCTCACTAACAGCAACTGAAGCGGAACCAGTTTCTCGTTGTTGATAAACAGAAGTGCGTTGAACCATTCATTCCAATAGTTAAAAAGAATAAACAATCCCAGTGTAGCGAGTGCCGGCTTCGAGAGCGGAAGAATCAGTGCTGTGTAAATCCGCCATTCACGCGCTCCCTCCACTTTCGCCGACTCAACAATCTCGGTCGGGATTTTTGCCATGAAACCCTTCATAATCAGTACGTAAAATGGACTGAGTAATCCAGGCACGATGAGTGCCCATATTGAATTTTTCAAATGCAATATCTGAGTAATCATAATGTAGAACGGCACAAGACCACCGTTGAACAGCATTGTGAAGAACACATAGAATGACGTTACTCGCTGCAGACCATAATCCCTCCTCGACAGCACGTAGCCCATCGTTGAGGTTAGAATTAGACTGATGCATGTGCCAATGATCGCGACGATAATCGTCACACCGTAGGCCCGTAGGATCGTTTCCGGTGTTTTCAGAAAGTATTTGTACGCCGCAGCGCTGAACTGATCCGGAATAAGACGGAAGCCATTATGCAGAATCGACTGTTCATCAGAAAACGAGATAACGATAACGAGGGCAAATGGAACCAGCATTGCGATCGTGAGCAAAATGAATATGGTATGTATGATGAGTTGGCTCCATACCGCTTTGGACTGTTGGACTACCACGAAATGTTCCCTCCTTAGAACAGAGAATTGTCCTCATTAATTCGTCTAACGATTAAATTGGCGCTGACTACAAGAACAAAACCGACGAACGACTGGTACAAACCTACGGCCGATGCCATACTAACGTCCGCAATTTCACTGAGCGCCCGATAGATGTACGTATCGATAATATCCGTTGTCGAATACGTCATTCCGTTGTTGTTCGGGATGAAGAAATGTAAGCCGAAGTCGCCTCGGAACATATTCCCGATACTGAGGATAAGCAGAATGATAATGAGCGGCGTCAGCTGCGGGATCGTGATATTCGTCACCATCTGCATTCGCTTCGCACCGTCAATCCGGGCGGCTTCATACAGTTCTCCATCAATCCCCAGAATGCCGGCGTAGTACACCATCGCCGAGAAGCCGATCGCTTTCCACAAATGCACGATATTTAGAATGTAGGGCCAATACTGGGCTTCGAAGTACCACGAAATTTTTTCCATACCTGCTGTCACTAGCCAGCTGTTAATAAATCCATTTTCGTGATCGAGAAACGCCTGAGTAATGTAGCTCATGACTACCCATGAGAGAAAAAAGGGCAATATCAACGATGTCTGATAAATTTTAAGCCACTTTTTTGCTATTTCATTGAGAAGAATGGCTACGGTGAGTGCTGCGATCGTCGTTAGCACCATATAACCCAGGTTATACACGACCGTGTTGCGGGTGATTCGAAATGCGGTTTCGCTTTTAAACAGAAACTCGAAGTTTTTGAAACCGATCCAGTCACTTCCCAGAATCCCCTTGTCATACTTATAATTTTTAAATGCAATGACGACGCCAAACATTGGGATGTACGCCATGATAAAAATATAGATGACTGCGGGAAGCGAGAGCGTAAACAGTTCGATGTTCCTGCCGAAAAACCGGAATGCCTTCTTGCGCTTCATGGGATGCCTTCCTCCTTGCCTGTAACGATTTGCTTGGCTTGCTGCCTGAGATCAATTTAGCTGAAATATCATCTATAAAACAGTGTAAAAACTGTACTTTTATCGCCACATCGAGTAAACGATCTGGATTTTACTAACTGAAGTCCGAGCGGTACCGTAGAAATGCCAAAAGGCCGAGAAGCACACGGTGTGGTTTACACCGTCGTTCTCAGCCTTTTCAGATATATGCTTCCGGTTACTTCTTCCCTTTCAACTTCATCCAGTCGTCCAACTGCCTTTGTTTCTCAGCCCTTATCACTTCACTACCGGCCTTGTTCAACTTCTCCTCGTAGATCGGCAAAAACTTCTCTGGATCGACCGTTCCTGTGGCGAGCGCTGGATAATACTCATCATTCACTGCTTTCACATTGGCTAGTTCCGCCTTTAACTCTTCCGTTTTGAACACAAAATCATAATAAGGGGATACCTCCGCCTCTTCGTTGATGCGAACGGTCTGTTCGATCTTATCCGCTGGAGCGCCCTCCGGTAAATATTCGTTGCGGATGTTGCCGAAAACCCAATCCGTATTTGTAAAATATCCGGAATCCGGAATCAGCTTCACGTAGTTGCCTGCCGCGCGCGTATAGTGCTTTCCTTCAATTCCATAAACGAGCGTATTATATAGCTGCTTATCTGTGTTCACCAACTCGAGCAGCTTCATCGCTTTATCCGGATGCTTCGACGTTCGGCTGATCGCGTTCATCGAACTGACTGCACCTGTGAACGACGGCTTTGCGAGCGGAAGGAGTACGACGTCGAACCCGCCGTCGCCAGCCTTAAATTCTGCCTCGGAGCCAGGCTTTCCCGTAAAATCGAACCAAACGGCTGTGTTGCCCTTCTTGTAGACGTCCGCAACGTTCTTCAGGGTAGCCGCATCTTGATTGATATATCCCTTATCGTACCAGGCGTGAACCAAAGCAAAGTTCTTCCTCATTTCAGGCGTGACATCAGGCAGAACCCGGTTGTTCGCATCGCCCTGATAAACCGACACGCGCCAGTCGATGCCGTAGATGTGGTTCGTATAGAAGCCTCTCGTCGTGCCGAACGGAACGATGCCGGGCTCCCTTTCCTTGATCTGTTTCAAGAATGGCTCGATATCGTCAATCTTGTGAATCGCGCTTAGATCGAGCTTGTATTTCTCGACGAACCGCTTCTGAATGACCAAGCTCGGGCGCATGGCGGCAATTTGGTAATTCGGCACGGCAAGCTGCTTGCCATCCAGCTTGCCGTCGTTCCAAAATCGCGGAGACATCGACGCCCGCAGCTTCTGTCCGTATCGCTCAAGCAGCTCGTCCAGAGGCTGGAACACGCCTTTCCGAGCATTCGCGTCCCATGGGAACAGCCAGCTTGAGGTCCAGACAATATCCATCGGATCGCTTGCCGCCACGAGCGTATTCAACTTCTGCTCGTAGCTCGCGAAATCAACGGGCTGCAGCTTGACGCTCGCATGAATTTTATCCGCAATCAGCCTGTTAACTTCGGAATTCACTAGCTGCAAGTCGGCATTCGCTTTGTTCTGCGGGTAATACCAGATCAACTCGTCCAGCTCGGTGCCGCCATCGCCGTCCACCTGTTGCGACTTTGTGCAGCTGCTCAAGACGAACATCAAGAACGCGACTAAGCTCAGAACCTTTAACAACATAAAATGATGTCCAGGAACCGTTCCCCGGATTTTTCCGACGTTATTGTTCAAGCCATTCTCCCCTCTCCCACTCCGATCTCCAGTACAACTTCGGTTCACCGTAATGTATCTAAACACAATTATAAACACTGGAATAAATGTCTTTCTAATCAAAATTCTAATTGCATGAGAATAATGATTAGTGTCGTCAAAATAATAGTTACAAACATAAAAAATGAACTTAATATTATCAATCCATAATCTAAAATGATTTTCTTTAAATTTTGGTAAATTAAAAAAACAGATATTAGAGAGAACAAGTAAGATAAAATTGCTCCAACCCAGTACCACTCCATTTCATTTGTTCCATCTTTACCATAATTTGCCCAAGACTGAAAACTCAAACTAAAAATTAATCCAATTATTGAAAATGTTAAAGACGCTATACTACGTGTTTTCATTAATAAAACCACCTTTGCAAAATGTAGTGATTCTAACACTAATTATAACAAAAGGTTCACCTTTTTATTGAATATCCTACTATATAAGACGCTTCGTAGCTTGTATTTGTTTCGATGCTGATTAGTTTTGTTGTTACGCAATTCTGACAGTTACTTCAATGAATAAAAAAGGAGTTATTCCTCGTTGCTCAAATATATGCCCCAGTAAAGAAGCTCCAAACGACCCATCCGATTAATAGATAATTTGGAGCAATTAATATAATTGATAACCAAATATTATATTTTCTGATTAATATTGCAGCACCAACAAAAAAGAATGGAGAAATGTAACCCCATATTACAAAGGGTTCACTTTGAGCCAACCATACAGAAATAGGTAAAAAAAATACAATCGCAAATATAAAGATTGTGGACTGTCTAAATCTCAAGGCTAAAATTGAAAAAAATAAAGAAAAAGGAGTTAAAAAATAAAAGAGTAACATAATGGAAAAATATCTCCTTTTCTACTTTTTAAATGAAAACTAACCCATACGCTAATCCAGATAGCTTTATCATAATATTTCCTCTATAAATATAATTCTAATTTATTACCTACATCATTACTTTAATGGAATCAAAAAAGAGCTGCTTCAATGCAGCTCCTGCGCTATATTTTCTCGTTAGCTAATTTTGTAAATAATTGCTAAGGGCCGCCATTAGGCAGCCCCTCAGATGTTCTGCATTAGTTTAACGAATGGTTACCTTTACTAATACACTCGTTTCATAGTTGAACACAATCCGCCCGGTAGCTCAACGCGTCTGCCGATTTATGCCGGAAACCGCATAGTTATTTGATATATTAAAAAATGACGGGAACCTCAACCAAATCTTGAATGCTGCCGTCGCGGGCGCTGCGTGTGTACACCATCAATGAACCGTTTTGTGTTGTGGGAGATTGATCAAACTGGAGCTGTACGTCGAATACTCCAAAAGCTGGAGCGCCTTGTGCAGCGGTTGCAGCCCGTTCTTTCGTAATGATATGCCCCATCGCGTCGTGAATTTGGTAATTTATCGTCGCTTCGAACGCTCGAGCGCTACCCCTCAAATGCTGTCCGGATGCAATTTTCGTACCAGGCAATGGCTCAAACACTACGATATTCGTCGAGGACGGAAGCGGGACAACCAAACGGAAACCGGGATAAATGACATTAGGTGATAAACCCTGGCGGTTACGGTTAGCTCGAATCAATTCGCTCATCGGTGTACTGAAACGGCGGGAGATGCTGTACAGAGAATCTCCCTGCTCTACTTCATATACGAAGGCGGCAACAAATAGCAGCTGTGCGACTCGGAGGGTGTCCGGTTGCTGTATTTGGTTGAGTCCGGCTAACATATCAACGCTTACAGAGAAACGTTCGGCGATCCTAAATAGTGTATCTCCCGGCTGAACCTGATATAACACAGAGCTTTGCTCTGCCATACCTGGCAATCGCGCTAACAATACTTGACCGGGGAAGATTCGGTTCGGATCTGCAACAGATGGATATAACGCATTAATCTGCACTAGCGACGGTACGTTGGTGCCCAATTGTTCAGCAATCATATACAAGGTGTCACCTGTGCGAACAGTATATAGCAAGTGGGTCCCTGATGAAATCGGCATGGAAACGCAACTCCTCTTCAAGTAGGTCTATACCCATCATATGCAGTATTCGTCGGTTAACGTGATTATCGTTGAACATATAGCAGCACTGAAAGTACTCTCGTTCCTCATTAGCGCAAGGCTAATCTAGATTGAAAGGTTTTTTTCTTATGATTAGAGTAGCTTGCTACACTTTCGGCTTCTTTACCTTTATACTCAATGCACAAATTGAACCCAATACCCAAATGAAAGCTATTAGATAAATGATTTTAACTTGTGTGTCTTCATGAAAAAACATAATACAGTAAACAAGTGTTAGTCCTGCAATCATTTGAATTGGAATTATAAATCTTCGCAAAAGGATTGGCACGAAAAAACATATTATACATGCAAGAAAGATAAAAGGTTCTACAGCCATTTAGCTCATACCCCCAGTATTTTTTCGAAGTCCAACACAATAGTACCACAATATGGAAATTATAAAGAAATATGTTTCCACGTTAAACTGCCCGTTACTTCAACAGGCTGCCGAATATGCCGGCAGCCTGATTCATTATTGTGCTATCGTTTTCCGTTAGCGTAACGACGACACCTGTTAATTAAGTACGAAATAGAATATCAATATCCCCATCTACAAATCCAATTCCAATTGCAGATGCACTTTTGAGGATGTTTGTATACTCTCCTTCTTTAAGATAACGTTCTACTAACATCGTAATGTGATTTAAACCTTGTTCCCAATGTTGAATATCTTCTGTTCTTTTTATGTAGCAAATATCTTCTTCCGAATTAAAATAGTCGGTACAAGCCCAATCTGAGTCATTCTCATCGAATTCATCTGAACCAATTAATTGTATATCGTATGTATCATCTGAACCTTCATATAAGTTAAAATTGAATGCTTTTATTCCTACAGGGATGTCTTGCTCTAAAATCTGATTTAACCAATTTGAAAACAATCTATAATTCTCCATATACATTCCCCACTTTTAATACGAGTTTTGTTAATTATGATGTTATATCGTAAAGTTAAACAATTCAACTAATCTGCCCGATAGCTCAATAGTAAGTCCAGATTTCAGCTATATTTTAACCGACCTAACCTTCTTTCTTATCATCCGTCGGGAATGAGATAAAGTTCTTGTCAAAATCGGGAATGGGATAAAGTTCTTGTCATTTGGTTTTGACAAGAACTTTATCCCATAAAACAAAAAAGCCGCGATTTTCGTGGCCATTAATGAGATAATGGTCTTGTCACCCGACAGTTGTTGTCGTTACGTCGGGTGTCATATCTACATCCTGATTATCTGATTTTTGATAAAGATATCCAGGCAACATAAATATATCAGAGCCAGGGTCTTTTCTTATTATTTCAGTAGCACGGGATAAGAGTTTTTTCTCCATCATTTCTAAATTCCTGGATCCCTGTGCAAAGCAAAGTCCCCCAGTAACGTTTCTCTTTAGCGAAATGGCAGAAAGCATTTTACGGATTGTCCTTTGTGACAAAGGTGCCCGCAACCAAGTCATGTATTGCCCTTTTGTCCTTCCTTCGGTTGACCAATACAATGTTGGCAACGAGAAAGCCAAGGCTAATGAGTGAGAAGCATAACACAGCTGCCCAGTAAACTTCCTGTGAATTAGTCTCGTCACCCGTAAACTTGATCCAAAGAGTCGTAAAAATAAGACCCAAAAACGTAGGTGACATATAAATTAAAAAGCAAATAGCGCGCAAAAACGACTCCCAAAGTGTTACCCGTTTACCGATTTTGCCGATGATGCGGTAAAAAGCCCGCGATTTACGCGGACTTGATTCGGACTATGTTCTTGTCATCCGACAAATCCATAAATGACAAGAACTTCCTCGGAAGAATCTCCTGTTCCAACTTTTCATATAACGTTAGTATTCCCGCAGACAAAAAAACCATCGTTAGTAAATTTTCCGATGGTTTTTTTGGGCTTTTATTAAATAAATGGAATATTACTTCTGAAGCTCCGCTATCGAAATTGTTTATAAGTAACACTATTCGTCAATTACTTGTTAAACGTTTTTCAAGATTTGTCTTAAATAAAAGAATATCATCGAGATTTACAGCAAAATCATGGTCACTAATATTGAAATTGAGTACAAACAATCCAGCTCTCTCGCGAACCATAATCGTCGGACGAATATTGTCGCCAATAGCGTCTTGGGTTATAGTGCTTCCATAAAAATACCAATTTGTTTCAGTGGGGGGAGGAGTAGTGCTCTCGGACAAATTTATTCTTATTATTCTACACAAATCCTCCATTAAGTTTTCATTAAGTCTAAGGTCTTTTCCGTACTTGCCATCAACAGACATGTCGGCATATCCGTACCAAATGTTTCTGCTTGCTTTCTTTCCGTCCTCGGAAGCGTACGTTTCATCAAATAAAATTTCCATTTTCCTTATCCTCCTAAAATATAAAGTCGTTTCTATTACTTGATTTTTAGCTATAAATAACAGTTAGCTTTGCTGATTAGATTAGAGAAAGTTTATCACTCATTGTACATATCCCTTCCCTCTGGGAGAATTATCACCTTCTCTCTACTATTCTTAACACTTTTGTAACTATCGATAACTAATGGATACGAAAAGACAGCTTTAATGCTACCAGATACCTTTTTAAGCTATTTTTTGTTCGTAAGCTAACGTTATCCGTTAGTTTAGTATTGCTATGCGATTAGGTGGCGCAAGAAATATCTTTTAACTGTAAAATTGCTCTTCTGTCAAGAAAGTGGACGTCCCTAAGTTATGCCACCCGCTGGTAGTATAGCTGCTCAAATTCGGCGGGAGACATGTAACCAATTGTGCTATTCGACCTTGTCC
>NZ_JCAUAZ010000025.1:0-61709 GCF_059692215.1 Paenibacillus sp. J22P51
GACTTGCATGTATTAGGCACGCCGCCAGCGTTCGTCCTGAGCCAGGATCAAACTCTCCATAATAGAAAAGATGACTTGCTCATTTGAAGCTAGCGAGATTTTGCAATCTCATTTATAGTCGATTACTCGACTGTGCTTACTCACTCGTTGTTCAGTTTTCAAAGATCAATGACTCTTGTCCAACCCGCTCTCTTTCGAAAGCCGGAAGACCAATATACCACACTGAGTTTTTATTTGCAACTCTTAATTTCGAGTTGTTTTTTGTTGTGCTTCTTGTATTTCTCGTGTTGTCCTCAGCGGCAACTTTTATAAGATACCACAGACGATACACACTTTGCAAGTCCTAATTTCAAAAAAATTAGAGGCACCGAATGGCGCCTCTAAACGAAGAAATTACTCGCCTTGGCGTTCACGCATCAACGGGAATAATAAGACATCACGGATCGATGGTGCATTCGTCAATAGCATGACCAATCGGTCAATTCCTATACCTAAGCCACCAGTAGGCGGCATACCATACTCAAGGGCACGGATGAAATCTTCATCCATTTCATGCGCTTCATCGTTGCCTTGTTCTTTCTCACGCAACTGCGCTTCAAAGCGTTCCCTTTGATCAATTGGATCATTAAGTTCGGTAAAGGCATTAGCATGCTCACGCGCTACAATAAAGAGCTCGAAGCGATCCGTGAAGCGCGGATCCTCAGGGTTCTTTTTGGCAAGTGGAGAAATCTCTAATGGATGTCCATAGATGAACGTAGGCTGAATCAACGTCTCTTCAACAAACGTCTCGAAGAACTGGTTCACAATGTGACCAAATGTCATATGCGGCTCAACAGAAACCTTGTGCTCCTTGGCCAAGCCATGAGCTTGCTCATTGGTCATATGGACGCTAAAGTCTACACCCGTGACTTCTTTAATCGCATCCACCATGGATACACGTCTCCAACCTACAGCTAAATCAACTTCATGGTCTCCATAAGGAATAGTCGTCTGTCCAAGCACCTCTTGCGCGATATGAGCAACAAGCTCTTCTGTCAGCTTCATGATATCTTTGTAGTCGGCATACGCCTCGTACAGCTCTATCATCGTGAACTCTGGGTTATGACGCGTAGAGATCCCCTCATTGCGGTATACGCGACCGATCTCGTACACTTTCTCCAGTCCGCCAACAATGAGTCGTTTCAAGTGAAGCTCGATAGCAATACGCATATGAAGCTGCATGTCCAGCGCATTGTGATGCGTGTTAAAAGGACGTGCAGAAGCGCCGCCTGCGATAGAATGCAGCGTTGGTGTCTCGACTTCCAAATAACCTAGGGAATCCAAATAACGGCGCATCGATTGAATGATTTTGGAACGAAGAATAAACGTCTTTTGGACATCTTGGTTCATAATCAGATCGACATACCGTTGACGATAGCGCAGTTCAACATCGCTAAGTCCATGGAATTTATCCGGCAGCGGAAGCAAAGACTTCGTCAATACCTCAAGTGATTTCACTTTAATAGAGGTTTCGCCTGTTTTGGTTTTAAAAACGACACCTTCTACCCCTACCATATCGCCTAGATCAAGAATATCAAAAGCTTTATATATATTCGCATCCAGCGCATCTTCACGCACGTAGATTTGAATTTTACCTGTAATGTCTTGCAGATGCGCGAAGCTAGCTTTACCCATACTTCTTTTCTGCATAATACGCCCAGCAATACGAACCACTACGTTCGCTTCGTCTAAATCCTCTTTGCTAATCTCTTGATAAGCAGCAAGAATATCCCCCGCTGAATGCGTTCTTACATATTTGCCGCCGAATGGATCGACACCGAGACCGCGAAGCTCGTCCAATTTGTTGCGCCTGATAACGAGCAATTCATTTAATTCTAGTTCCTGGCTCATGCTTTCATCTCCTACGAATTAGTTTAGGGCTGTGAACGGAAAAAAGCTTCCTGAGGGAAGCTTTCCAAAAGGCTTGCGGCTGCACGCTACTTTTTAATATCAACAATTTGATACTGAATGACGCCAGCAGGAACGACAACGTCGACGTTGGTGCCCTTTTGCTTGCCAAGAATAGCTTTACCCACAGGGCTTTCATTGGAAATCTTATTCTGCAATGGATCAGACTCAGCTGAACCAACAATGTTGTACTCTACCAAGTCACCATATTCCAAGTCTTTCAGCGTAACAATCGAACCAACACTAACTGTGTTAATATCGACATCATCGTTATTAATAATCCGCGCATTGCGCAGCATTTTTTCTAAAGTAATGATTCTTCCTTCAATAAAAGCTTGCTCGTTCTTCGCATCTTCGTACTCGGAATTCTCACTAATATCGCCATAACCGATGGCAACCTTAATTCTTTCCGCGACTTCCCGGCGTTTCACGGATTTCAGATGTTCAAGCTCATCCTCTAATTTCCGTAGCCCTACTGGTGTAAGAATGACCTCTTTTTCAGCCATTGCCAACTGATCTCCCGTCATGTGAAAGATTTTCATATCGTTGAATCGATGCTTCCTGCTAGGAGTTGGGTCTTTATAGAGCTGATTCAAGTAGTATGAATTCACGTTTCATAATAAGTTGCTTACTCGTTAGTCTTTCAATATATGCAGGAACACATTAATATTGACTGATTATATTGCAACCGTTTCAAAATGTCAATGTCAACCATTGCAGCATGTTATTAATGCAGCACAGCCGATTCTTCCGTTGTCCCAGACGCGGAACTCGTCGCAAGATGCTCGACATATTCGTCTAACGTACGAACCATTTCATCCCGCTTCAAGGTTTCCATAATGACATCCTTCACGCGAGCCGCACCGGTCATGCCTTTGAGGTACCACGCCATGTGTTTGCGCATTTCCTTCACCGCTACATGCTCACCCTTGAGGGCAATGAGACGATCCATATGCAAAATCGCGATACGGATTTTCTCTTCCGCTGATGGTTCCGGTGGAAGCTCGCCATTGGCCAGATATTGTACAGTACGATACAGCATCCAAGGATTGCCTAACGCTCCGCGCCCGATCATAACACCATCTACACCCGTCTCATCCAGCATGCGTTTTGCATCCTCAGGCGTCACAACATCACCGTTGCCGATAACTGGAATAGAAAGAGCTTGTTTGACATCGCGAATGATGTTCCAATCCGCTTTCCCTGTATATAGCTGCTCACGAGTACGTCCGTGTACACTGACCGCGCTTCCGCCGCCTCTTTCGACAGCTTTCGCATTTTCGACGGCATAAATGTGATCGGAATCCCAGCCAATACGCATCTTCACCGTAACGGGTTTACTAACAGCTGCAACAACAGTAGCGATCATTGCTTCGATCTTATCCGGTTGGAGCAACCATCTCGCACCCGCATCACACTTCGTGATTTTGGGAACAGGACACCCCATGTTGATATCAATAATGTCTGCATTCGTTTGTTGGTCAACAATCCTAGCCGCCTGTACCAACGTCTCCGTGTCGCCTCCAAAAATCTGTAGACTGAGCGGCTTCTCACGATCATCCACATACAGCATCTCCATGGAACGTGAGTTGCCGTGAACAATCGCTTTATCACTAACCATTTCCGCACAGACTAAGCCCGTACCAAACTCTTTGGCAATTAATCGAAACGCTGGATTACATACGCCCGCCATTGGGGCTAACACTACTTTATTGGGAGCTTCGACATTTCCTATTTTCAGCACCGAAGATTCCACTCCTCTCATTTCACAACTACTGCAACTAATTCATCCGGTTCTATGTCAAGAACTTGCGAAATATTATGAATCATTTTGTTATCCGGCTTGCGTGTTCCTCGTTCAATCGCCCCTAAGATGGCAATGGATACGCCTAATAAGTCCGCCAGTTCACTCTGGGTATAACCTTTTAGTTTACGAAAAGCGCGAATGCGCTGTGCTATTGAGCTTTTTTCCATAGGATGACGCCTTCCTTTCCTTCCAGTTTCTCCAAGTGTGCAGAGATAGATTCAAATAGAGCGTCCTGCCGCGCGTAGAGAACCTCAGAGAGGGGGACTAATACAAAAGCCCGCTCATGCATCCGCGGATGCGGAATGATCAAGTCGGGGGTCGTTAGCCGATGGTCACCATATAGGAGCAGATCCAAATCAATCGTTCGAGGTCCCCAACGCAAGTCACGCGTCCGACCCAGACGGTTCTCGATGGCTAGCAAGGTAACTAATAACGCTTCAGGCGATAAGTCAGTATGAATTTGAACAACCATATTTAGAAAAGCAGATTGATCCACATAGCCTACAGGCTCGGTTTCGTAGATGGAGGAATGCCCCGTCACCGTGATGCCCGATTCCTCATTCAGCGCTGCAATTGCACCCTGCAAATAATGTTCACGATTATCAATATTGGAGCCTAATGCGACGTAAGCAATGATCGTGCGTTCTCGTTCTTCGGCTGTCATTCCAGTGCCCGCTTTCGATTGATCTCTATAGTAACGCCGTCAAAAATAACGGCAAAGGGCGGATGCGGCTTGATAACGCGAACCGTCACTTCATTGATACTAGTATAAGTATGCAGGAGCTCGGATGCAATATTTTCTGCTAATGCTTCGATTAATTTGTACGTACGCCCTTCCACAATCCCTTTAATTAGGAAAAATGCCTCCCCGTAATGGACGGTTTGGGTCAAATCATCGGTCTTTCCAGCTTTATCTAAAGGGAGCATTAGCTCTACATCAACATAGAAACGTTGCCCCAGCGTGTTTTCTTCAGGGAATACACCATGATTACCAAAGAACTGCATTCGTGATAGCGTGATTTTATCCATATTAGAAGCCTCCAGGGTTAAAACAAACGTCTGCCACGTCTATGAATGACGCGTGCGTTTATTATCGAGTGACACATTGAGTGAAACATTGAGTGAAACATATAAACCTTTTTGTTAAAGGTTGCTGCGGATAATAGCATCGGTCATAACGGCTAACCGTTTGATCGGTTGGATATCGTGAACTCTAACGATCCCGCACCCTTGCGCGATTCCAAGTGCGACGGTTGATGCCGTTCCTTCAAGGCGCTCCTCGGGAGGTAATCCTAGGGTGAGTCCGATGACACTTTTACGCGATGTGCCCAAGAGGACCGGATATCCGAGATCTACGAGCGATCGCAGGTTGTTCATGAGGTAGAGATTTTGTTGATAGGACTTGGCGAAGCCAATGCCCGGATCGAGAATGATGCGTTCTGGCTTAACACCCGCTTGCAGAGCCTGACTCGTATAGTGACAAAGATCTGAGATCACGTCTGGGAGAAATTCGACATATTCTGAGCTTGTCCGATTATGAGTGATGATAAATGGACAATCATATTGTGCTGCCACTGCTGCCATGTCGACATCTGCTTGGCCGCCCCATACATCATTGATGATATGCGCTCCTGCCTCTAAGGCTTGCTTAGCTACTTCCGCTTTGTAGGTATCAATTGATATAGGGACGTTGATTTCACGGCGGATTGCTTCGATTACTGGGATAACACGTTGCAGCTCTTCTTCTTCGGTAACTGTCGCAGCACCCGGTCGCGTTGATTCACCGCCAATGTCGATGATATCTGCTCCTTCCGCCACCATTTGATGAGCTTTGCGAAGCGCATCCTCGACATGCTTATAGCTGCCGCCATCCGAAAAGGAGTCTGGCGTTACGTTTAATATGCCCATAATGATCGTCCGATCACCGATGGGCAGCTCGTGTCCTCTGCAGGATAACACTTTCATCTTAGATTCACTTCCTGTTCGTTGCTGTTCGTTCATTAGCTGCACCTAAAGCAGGTCTACACGTAGCGTTGAATTAGTTTACGGGTTATAGGACCCGGAGATCCAGTGCCTACGGTGTGGGCTTGTCCACTCGGTGTATACAAAGTGGTGACGGGTACGATTTCTTGGATGGAATTTACGAGAAACACTTCATCCGCATCGACGAGATCTTCCCAACGGTATAACCCGTCTTGGGTAGGAAGCTGTAGCTGCTGCGCGAGATCCATGACATGCGCTCTCGTGATGCCCGGCAAGATGCCCGTATCGAGTGATGGTGTGTACAAGGCGTCATTTTTGACGAAGAAAAGGTTGCTGACGATCCCTTCCGCCACATAGCCATCTTCAGATAACATAAGGCCCTCCGCCCCAGTCGCCCATGTATATTGCTGAAGCTCTCTTTTGGCCAAAATGTTATTCATATAATGAAAGGACTTAAATCGATATAAGCCTTCTGGCGTATTGCGTGGCAGCTTGAGCAGTTGTAAGGCTTTGCCTTGCAGGTAGGTTCGTTCATCCCTTGAAGGCAGCGGCTTGATGTAGATGATTTCTGTCGGCTGCGCGTAGTTTTCGGATGGCAACCCAAGTGCTTCCACGCCTGCGGAAAGGGAATACCGAAAATAAGCATCCTCCAGATTGTTGGCTTGGAGTAATTGTTCGATTTGGGATGTTAGCTTGTCCAGATTTGGCTCAAACGTGATGCCAAGCTCACGACAACCATCGGTTAGCCGAAGCAGATGCTCGGCGAGCAGGAAAGGTTTGCGGTTATACGTGCGAAAGGTCTCAAATAAGCCGATCCCGTAAAGAAAACCGTGATCGTATACAGAGACCACGGCTTGTGTTTCTGAGGTTAAGGTTCCATTGATGGAGATGATCATACGTTAGACTCCTGTTTTCGCTGTGCGACGAAGAAAGTTGCGCAGCATTTGATGCCCATGCTGGGTGATGATTGATTCCGGGTGAAATTGCACCCCTTCGATCGGATACTCTTTATGACGCAAAGCCATGATTTCGCCTTCAGCCGTTTGTGCGCTGATTTCCAGGCAATCTGGTAAGGTTTCTGTTTTGACAATCAAAGAATGATAACGTGTCGCGATGAAAGGTGACGGAAGTCCTTCGAATAAGGTTTTCCCATCGTGGAAAATCTCCGAGGTTTTGCCATGCATCAAGCGCTCTGCGCGAATCACATCGCCGCCGAAGGCTTGGCCAATGGACTGATGTCCAAGGCAAACGCCGAAAATCGGAATAACCCCTTTAAAATGGTCAATCAGTGATAAGCTAATTCCCGCTTCATTCGGCGTGCAAGGACCGGGGGATACTAAGATGTGGTCCGGCGCTAACGCCTCGACACCTGCCAGGTCAATCTCGTCATTGCGACGAACGATGACTTCCTCGCCAATCTCTCCTAAATACTGAACAAGGTTGTACGTAAACGAATCATAATTATCAATCACTAAAATCATTCTAAGCTCCCCTTTCGTCAGCCCCACTCGGGCTTAAGCTCGGCTCATGCTCCGCTCGCTATACTCAATTGCTTTCCACATCGCTTTGGCTTTGTTCAAGGATTCGATGTACTCACGCTCTGGAATGGAATCAATGACGATGCCAGCCCCCGCTTGAATGTGACCCATACCCTCCACCGCTACTAGCGTGCGTATAATAATATTAAATTCCATATTGCCATTATAGTCAATCCATCCCATCGATCCTGTGTAAGGACCGCGACGTACGGGCTCTAGTTCTTCAATGATTTCCATACAGCGAATCTTCGGCGCACCTGTAATCGTACCACCAGGAAAAGTCGCCGCAATGACATCATAGGCGTCCTTCCCTTCCGCCAACTCACCGACGACTTCGGAGACGATGTGCATCACATGGGAATAGTACTCGATGACCATGAAGTCCTTCACATGGACGGAGCCATATCGCGAGATGCGGCCTAGGTCGTTCCGCTCGAGGTCGACCAGCATGACGTGCTCGGCGCGCTCTTTGTCATTGTGGATGAGCTCGCCGGCTAGGCGCAGATCATCCTGCTCGTCCTTGCCGCGCGGGCGCGTGCCAGCAATAGGACGCGTCCGCAGGATGCCGTCCTCGAGCTGAACGAGCAGCTCCGGCGAGCCGGAGACAAGGGCGAAGCCTGCGAAGCGCAGCAAGCCCATGTAGGGCGAGGGATTGACGACGCGCAGCGCCTCGTAGATCTCCTCCGGCGTCGTGCGCAGCTGCCGGCTCTGTCTGACCGACAAGTTGACTTGGAACACGTCACCTTGGGAGATGTAGGCCTGGATGCGCTCCACCGCAGCCATGTACGCGGCCTTGTCAAACGCAGGCTGGATGCCTGCGATGCTCTCGACGTCGATGTGCAGCTGCTCGCGCGCCATCACTGGTTGGTCGGCACCGCTCAGCGGTGTGCCGGACCAGTTGCCGGCGCGGATCGCGTGCCAGCGGACGAGCATTGCTTCAGCTCGAGCGTGCGCCTGCGCGTAGAGCTCGCTGAGGTCTGCGCCTGGCGTGAATGGCATATGCACCGCGATGTACAGTGTCTTCTCTATATGATCGAGCGTCCACACCTGATCATACATCGCAAAGCTGTAATCAGGGATCGGCAGATCATCTTGCGATTGCTCTGGCAGCTTCTCGATGGTGCGAATCACATCGTAGCTCCAATAGCCTACGCAGCCTCCGACAAACTTAGGAGCTCCTTGGACTTTCGGACTATGGTAAGCTGACATCCACTGCTTGACGACGTCTAGCGGCTTGCCTTGAACGCGAGACATTGTCGAGTTCGTGTGAGTTGTGATGTCTGCTTCCAAGCCTGTACCACGAACAGTCGAGAAGGGATGCAACCCAAAGTGCGTATACCGACCGCCCTTTCCGCTCTCGAGTACGAAGGAATCTGGCGAAGCATCTTTCCACGCGTCTTCCCATGAGGCAATCCGATCATCCGCGAGTCCTAATTTAATCACATACGGCAGCATGGTGTAAACTGATGACGACCACGCCTGCCATTGTTCTACTTTTGTTAAAATCATACTTGCGCTCCTTAATGAAAAATCCGTTAATTCGTTGTCCATTAGTATACTCCAACCCTATACAGAAAAAAAGCCCCAGCTGTAATAGCTGAAGCTTAATCTCTTTTGTATGCGATTCGACCTTATTGCTCTTCGAATTGGTACAAAGGCGTGGAAAGGTAACGCTCACCGTTACTTGGAACAACCGCAACAACACGTTTGCCAGCGCCTAGCTCTTTTGCAACCTTCAATGCCGCGAAAATAGCTGCACCGGAGGAAATACCGCCAAGAATACCTTCTTCTTTGGCAACACGGCGTGAAGTTTCGAACGCATCTTCGTTCTCAACTGTAATAATTTCATCGTACACATTCGTGTTCAAAATATCCGGAACAAAGCCTGCGCCGATACCTTGAATTTTATGAGGACCTGGCTTACCACCAGAAAGAACTGGAGATGCCGCAGGTTCAATTGCGTATATTTTGATGTTCGGGAAATTTTCTTTCAGAACGCCACCCGCACCAGTGATTGTACCACCTGTACCGATACCGGAGATGAAAGCATCCAGTTTACCATCATGAGCGTTGATCGCTTCCACGATTTCCGGTCCTGTTGTTTCGCGGTGAACTTTCACGTTCGCTTGGTTCTTAAATTGTTGTGGAATGAAGTAGGAAGGATTCTCTGCTTGAAGCTCTTCCGCACGTTTGATCGCACCCTTCATACCTTCTGCCCCTGGTGTCAGAACAAGCTGTGCACCATAAGCCCGAAGCAGGTTACGTCTTTCTAAAGACATCGTTTCAGGCATAACAAGAATAGCTTTGTATCCTTTAGCAGCTGCGACTAGAGCAATCCCGATTCCTGTGTTACCGCTCGTCGGTTCTACAATCGTGTCGCCCGGCTTCAATTTACCTTCTTGCTCAGCTACTTCGATCATGGAGATGGCAATACGATCTTTAACACTAGCACCTGGATTTTGGTACTCTAATTTCACATAAACCTCTGCACTGCCCTCTGGAACAACACGGTTCAGACGAACAAGCGGTGTATCGCCAATCAAATCCGTAATGCTCTGTACTAATCTTGCCATAATATTTCCCCTCCAGATTGAGTATTATAATGATTTCCGAGTTAAATAGTAGGTATTAATAAATCTAATCTTATCAACGCACTTAAAGGTTGTCAACCAAATTTTCACATTCTCTTACCGGAGCGTCGGATCCACCACACTTACCTTCCATTTACCGCGCAGCTGCGCGACAAAGTCTTTCAATGGAGGCGCTTGTTGCAAAGCAAGCTCCCTGCGCACATTCTCCCTTATGAACACGAGATCCGGGTTCATTTTGTCCCGTCGATTCTTAAGTAGAACGACCGCAAATCCATGTGAAACAGGAAAAGGCTTACTCACTTCCCCAATCTTCAACAATTTCGCATTTTCTAAGATGGGCGTTTCTACAAAAGGATCGTCGCCTTCTATCCAACCCAAATCACCACCGGTGTTATTGGTTGCATCATCAATCGATCGATCTCTGGCAAGGGTCGCAAAGCTCTCTCCTTTGGCCAGCTCCGCAATAACTTTCGTCGCTTGCTCCTTCGTGGATACTATGATCTGTTGAATGTTGTATTCTGTTTCTTGTTTAAACTCATCCGCATGTGTCTGTATGTAGGTATCAACCTGAGCATCTGTGATGTGAATAGCGGCCGTTGCCAGCTTCTCAAGTAACAACTTATTCGATACATCTTCTTTGATTTCCAGCTCTGACATGCCAAGCTGACTTTGCATGGAATCATAAAATTGTTGTTCACTTTCGTACCCTTGCTGCATCCTTTTCAACTCACGGTTGATTTCCGCACTCTCTACCTTTGTTCCCGACTCATTTCCCTCTAGGCGAATAACTTCACGATCCAGCATTTGACCTAGCTGCTCTGCTCCATAATGGCGCGCGAGCGCTGATTCAAGCTCATCCATGGTAATTTCCCGATTCCCAATTTTGGCGACAACTCGTGTATGCTTATTCTCACCCTGCTGTTCTGGCTCTGGTGATTGTCTTGGTTCTGATTGGTTGATGGCATGACTGATCAGCAAGGATGCGAGCACGAGAATACATATCGCCATCGCGATGATGACTCCCCACAATCGCTTTACATTGCGCATCCTATTTCCCTCTTTTACTTCCATATTGCTGCTTGCACCCGAATTCACTAGCTATTTCAAGCAGATCCCCTACGCTTACAGATCAATCATCCGTTGTAAATCTTCTCCTTCATACCGATAAGCTTCATTGCAGAAATGACAGACGACTTCCGCAACTCCTTCTTCCTCCAGTATTTCTTGAAGTTCGTGTTTGCCCAACGAAATCAAAGTAGACTCGACTTTCTTCCGACTGCATTTGCATCGGAACATGACGTCCATCTCATCGAGCTTACGGAAGGATGGGAGTACCGTTTGTAAAATTTCTTCTAAATTCAATCCATCACCTAACATGTTCGTGAAGGTTGGGATTTGACCTAGCATGGTTTCGATTTCATCAATCTCACTATTCGTCAACCCTGGGAGCAGTTGAATTACAAATCCACCTGAAGCAAGAATTGTATGGTCTGTATTCACCAATACGCCTAACGCGACAGCCGAAGGTGTTTGTTCCGACTTAGCAAAATAATAAGTGAAATCTTCTGCCAATTCGCCCGAAATTAAAGGTACACTTCCTTTATAAGGCTCTTTCATGCCTAAATCTTTCGTTATGTATAAAAAACCGTCTGTCCCCACCGCAGCAGCAACATCTAATTTGCCATTCTCTTTGAGCGGCGGATCTACCAAGGGATTATCTACGTATCCACGCACTTCACCCTTCGCATTCGCATCAACAACGATTTGCCCGATAGGGCCATCCCCTTTAATTTGTACAATGAGATGTTCTTCTCCCTTGAGCATAGCAGCTATGAGAAGAGCCGCGGCAGCTGTTCTCCCTAACGCGGCTGTCGCTGTCGGTGTCGTTAGATGTCGTTGACTAAGCTCTTCGGTTAGGAGAGTCGTCTGAACAGCGAACGCACGTACACGTCCATCTAATGCTGTTCCTCGAATTAAATAATCACTCATGTCAATTTCCTTCCTTATACTGCTTAGACATTTTTCTCATAAATCATTTGTAAACCTTGTAAGGTAAGTAATGGGTTGACGACTTGAATCGTTCGTGACTCACTGGAGATGAGCTCTGCTAATCCACCCGTTGCAATGACCGTTGGATTCACATTAAACTCCTGAATGACCCGCCCGACGATCCCGTCAACCTGGCCAACATAACCATAAATAATTCCCGCTTGCATCGCAGCAACGGTATTTCGGCCGACAACACTTTTCGGCTTAACGAGCTCGATACGAGGCAGCTTCGCCGCCTTCTGATACAACGCCTCGGTTGAGATCCCAATGCCAGGCGCAATGGCGCATCCCACTAGTTGACCAGAAGAATCAATGTAATCGTAGGTTGTAGCTGTACCGAAATCTACAATGATACAAGGAGCTCCATAAAGCTCCAGCGCCGCCACCGCGTTTACGATGCGATCCGCGCCAACTTCCTTCGGATTGTCCACACGGATATTCAGGCCCGTTTTGATCCCTGGTCCTACGATGAATGGTGCTCTTTTCAAGTAGTGTAAGCAAAGGTTTTCCATGGCATTCATCAACGGAGGCACGACAGATGAAATAATGACACCTTCTACTTGTGCAAAGGTAATGCCTGAGTGCTGGAATAAGCTGTGCAGCTGCATGCCGTACTCATCAACGGTAGCTGAACGGTTCGTGCTTACACGCCAATGATGCAAGAGCGTACGGTCTTGGTAGAGGCCAAGCACAATGTTCGTATTCCCGACATCGATAACGAGAATCATAGTGCCGTCCCCTTCCGCTCATTCAGATCTAATGAAATATCCAGCGCAGCCACTGAGTACGTCAATCTTCCAACGGAAATCACGTCCACACCCGTCTCCGCCATTGCTTTAATCGTTTGCGGGGTGACCGAACCTGACCCTTCTACTACAATATGCGGCGCTTTGCTTTTAATTATCGAAACTGCTTCTTTCATTTTCACCGGTACCATGTTATCCAGCATGATGATATCAGCACCTGCTTGAAGCGCCTCATGTAGCTGTTCAAAGTTCTCAACTTCCACTTCGATCTTCATCGTGTGCGGAATGTTCTGACGAGCCGCATGAACCGCTTGTGTAATGCCGCCCGAGCCTTTGATATGGTTATCTTTGATCATAACCGCATCATAGAGGCCAAATCGATGATTATATCCGCCGCCAACGCGCACGGCATACTTCTCAAGCAATCTGTGTCCAGGCGTTGTTTTACGCGTGTCAACAAGTCGAGTTGGCAACCCTTCTAACGCCACCACAAATTCATGCGTCTTCGTGGCGATCCCCGACATTCGCTGCATCAAATTCAGACTTAATCGCTCACCCAATAAGATGCTCCGTGTATTGCCTTCCACTTCAGCTAGTATGGTCCCTTTATGAACAGACGATCCTTCGACCACTTTAGTTTCAAAACGAAGAGAATCATCGACCACAGCAAAAACCTCCTGCGCGATGCGAAGTCCACAAACGATTCCATCTTCTTTGACGTGGATAATCCCTTTGGATACTTGTTCCAAAGGGATTGTTGTCAGAGTCGTGACATCGCCAGTTCCGATATCTTCTTCAAGCCAAAGGCGAATTTGCTTCCGTACTAATTCCATATTTATTTCTAACATGCTAAATCCACTCCTCAATCCTATCTTCCCCGCGCCGGAAAACAATATGCTTCTTCCACACCAAGTCATTCCGTTCCGGGAAATCTTCTCGATAATGGCCGCCGCGGCTTTCCTCACGGGTTAATGCAGCTGTCGTTGTTAAAAGAGCAACGTTCAGTAAATTTGCAAACTCATATTCTTCGCGTTTCGTCATCAAGGAATCAAAAATCGACAGTTGTCTCGCTAGCTCCTCATGCCCCTTTTGCAACCCTTTGGCAGTGCGCTTAAGACCTGCATAGCGAAGCATGACTTTCTGAAGCTTAAGCTTCTTCTCAACAACCGCTTGATTCGGGATTTCGGTCCGCGGGGCATCGGATGCCGTTCGGATCTGAATATCCCCTTCAAGTGCTGGCAGTTCTTGAATCCGTTCAATAATTCTGCGACCAAATACAATCGCTTCGGATAAAGAGTTGCTCGCTAAGCGGTTAGCGCCATGTACGCCTGTAGACGAAACTTCACCACATGCAAACAGGCGACGCACTTGAGTTTCTCCGTGCAAATCCGTCTTCACTCCACCCATCATATAATGCGCCGCTGGTGCAACTGGAATCCAATCCGTGCTCATATCGAGTCCGTAATTTAAACAATATTCATATATCGTTGGAAAACGATGTTTAATTAATTCTTCCGATTCGTGTGTAATGTCGATATAGACGAAGGTTGATTTGCAGTTCTCCATCTCATCCACGATGGCACGTGCAACCACATCTCTCGGTGCTAGCTCCAGCTGCGGATGATAACGCTCCATGAAGCGCTCTCCTTTGATGTTGCGCAAATAGGCACCTTCGCCCCGGACCGCTTCGGAAATCAGAAACCGCGGTGCGCCTGGGTAACATAGTGCTGTTGGGTGGAATTGAATGAATTCCACATCCTGAATTTGCGCCCCAGCTCGGTGAGCTATCGCAATCCCATCGCCTGTGGCGATATCGGGATTCGTTGTGTAACGGAACAGCTGTCCCGCGCCACCGGAGCAGAGGATCGTGGCGTTGCCGCGCACAAACACGCGCTGCCCGCTTGGCTTCTGAACGAGCGCGCCATAGCATTCGCCGTCTTGAGTTATCAGGTCGATCACGAAGTGATCGTCCCAGATTTCGATATTCGGATCTTGCTTCGTACGCTCCGAAAGTGCTCTCACAATCTCTGCGCCTGTCGCATCGCCATTGGAGTGCAAAATACGACGTTGACTGTGAGCCCCTTCCTTGGTTAAAGCAAACTCCCCGTTCTCTAGATCGAACTGAGTTCCCATACGAATCAAATCCTGCACGCCATCAGGCCCTTCATGCACTAGAACATCAACAGCATCTGATGAGCAGAGACCCGCTCCTGCGATTATGGTATCCTGACGGTGGTACTCTGGTGAATCCTCGTCCGAAATGACGGCCGCAATCCCACCTTGCGCATAGCGTGTGTTGCTATCAAGGAGGGACTTCTTCGTAATCATAAGGACTTTTTTATTCTCGCTCGCTCGCAGCGCCGTGAAGAGACCAGCAATGCCTGCACCAATGACAATTACATCTGTATGTATATGAGGAATCTTATCTAAATCAACATCAACGAGATATCTAGGAATCATGCCGTATCACCTGTTCTCCACCATTAATACCTCGTAAAGCAACGTTAGCTCTTCCGTGATTAGCTCATCAATAGCATGTCATCGGATCAGATACTAGCCTTGCTTCACGAGGGAACCTATTTACCAGACAAGAGAGTAGCGCATGCTACTTAACTTGTAACATGCGCTCTAAGGACAATCTTGCTTTATCTGCTACATCTTCTGGTACATATATCTCTGGTTGCATCGTCTCAAGACATTTCACGATTTTCTTCAAATTGTTCACTTTCATATTCGGACACACCAAGTATTTGGTTGCAAAATGGAATTTCTTATTAGGACTGTCTAAACGCAACTGGTAACCAGTTCCATCTTCGGTTCCTACGATAAACTCTTGGCAGTCAGACTCTTTACAATATTTAATAATGGCGGTCGTGCTCCCAACAAAATCCCCTAGCTTCACTACTTCTGGGCGACATTCTGGGTGAACAACAAACTGGGCATTCGGATACTGCGCTCTCATTTCTTCAACATCTTTAACGGTCAGCATATCATGCGTATTGCAGTAGCCTTCCCAGATGATCACTTTTTTGCTTGTGAATTTTGATACATAGTCACCCAAATTTTTATCCGGAACCCAGATAATTTCATCTGAATCGACGGAATTGATGACATTGATGGCATTCGCAGATGTACAACAAATATCGGTTTCAGACTTCACATCAGCCGACGTATTAATATAAGCAACGACTTTGGCATTCGGATGTTGACGTTTAAGGGCACGCAGACCTTCAACATTCACCATATCTGCCATCGGGCAGCCAGCCCGTTCGTCTGGAATAATCACGGTTTTGTTCGGTGCAAGAATCTTCGCGCTTTCCCCCATGAAATGAACACCACAGAATACGATGACATCCGCATCGGTTTGTGCGGCCTTCTGAGCAAGCAAAAAGGAGTCCCCTCGAAAATCCGCTACCTCTTGAACTTCGTCACGCTGATAATAATGAGCAAGAATAATAGCATTCCGTTCTTTCTTCAATTGCAACAGTCGTTCTTTGAGCTCGCGGTTTTGTTCCGCTTTGCGTTCTAATGCTAAGGCTTCCATGGTGCTTCCTCCCCTATCTGGGACGTAAGATGGTCTCATCGTCTATCTAAAAGTAGTATGATCTAAAAGCAATAAAATTAGAGATTTACAACTAATTTACACATTCTCACATCGCCTGTCAATGCGCAAATACATTGAAAAAACTCGGAATTCCGCGCACACTTGATGTGTACAACGGATTTCCGAGTTCGTTTTGCAACTTACTCTTCTGTTTGATCCGGTTTGATCTCTTTAACTTCTTTCTCTTTGTCAAACTCCAGCTTATTGCTTTCGCTAGCTTGGCTTTGACCTTGAATATTGACTTTCACGTCTTCCTCGTCGGAGCTAGCATTCAGCTTGCCCTTTTCCAAAAGTTCGATGATTTCGTCTTTATCCAATGTTTCTTTCTCAAGCAATGTTTTGGCAACGAGGTGAATCTGATCCGCATGCTCCGTAAGAATCGCGCGTGCACGTTCATAGCACGTACGAATAAAGCTTTGCATCTCTTGATCGATCTCGTAAGCAATCGCATCACTATAATTTTGCTCATGTCCGATGTCGCGGCCCAAGAATACTTGACCTTGGGAGCTTCCGAACTGCATCGGTCCAAGCTTATCGCTCATCCCGTATTCCATAATCATGCGACGAACGATTCCCGTTGCTTTCTGGAAGTCACTGTATGCGCCTGTGCCGATTTCTCCGATGAATAATTCTTCGGAAACACGACCACCCAGGAGTCCAGTTACTTTATCCAGAAGCTCGTTCTTCGTTTGCATCATACGATCTTCGCCTTCTTTAGGCAGCATCATCACATAACCGCCGGCGCGTCCGCGAGGTACGATCGTAACCTTGTGAACCATGTCTGCATTCTCTGCATGATAACCGATAATCGCGTGTCCCGCTTCGTGGTACGCTACGATACGCTTCTCAGTTTCAGAGATGATACGACTTTTCTTCTGTGTACCCACGATAATACGGTCAAAAGCTTCTTCCACTTCAGCCATCGAAATATCTTTGCGATTACGACGAGCTGCAATCAAAGCGGCTTCATTTAATAAGTTCTCAAGATCCGCACCCGTAAAACCAGTTGTGTAACGTGAAAGTGAATCTAGCTTCACATCTTTGGCAAGCGGTTTGTTACGTGCGTGAACTTTCAATACAGCTTCACGGCCTTTGATATCCGGACGATCTACCGTGATTTGACGGTCGAAACGGCCTGGACGCAATAAGGCAGGGTCTAGAATATCAGGGCGGTTAGTTGCAGCTACGATGATAATACCTTCGTTCGCGCCAAATCCGTCCATTTCAACAAGCAATTGGTTGAGCGTTTGCTCACGCTCGTCATGTCCGCCGCCTAAACCAGCACCACGTTGACGACCAACCGCATCGATCTCATCGATAAAGATGATACAAGGCGAGTTCTTCTTCGCGTTCTCGAACAAGTCACGAACACGGGATGCGCCGACACCGACGAACATCTCAACGAAATCGGAACCAGAGATACTGAAGAAAGGAACACCAGCTTCACCAGCAACTGCCCGTGCAAGCAACGTTTTACCTGTTCCCGGAGGACCATTCAAAAGAACACCCTTAGGAATTCTAGCGCCAACTGCCGCGAATTTGCGAGGATCCTTAAGGAACTCAACAACCTCGATCAATTCTTGCTTCTCTTCATCTGCACCTGCCACATCTTCGAATGTGACACGCTTCTTCTCCTCGTTATATAGGCGCGCACGGCTCTTGCCGAAGTTCATAACTTTACCGCCGCCGCCTTGCGCTTGATTCAATAAGAAGAAGAACAAAATGAAGATAATGACAAATGGAATAATAGACGTAAGAAAGCTAATCCAAACGCTATCGCGTTCCATCGGCCCGTACTCTTCCGTTGGTACGCCGTTCGCTTCAATCATTTGTACAACTAACGGCTCGTAAGGAGCATGTGTTTCGAAGCTCTTCTTATCCGCGCCATTAGGCGGGTTAATATACTTACCCTTAATCGAATAGGTATACCCATCGAACTTTAATACTACGGACTCTACATTTTTGTTTACAACTGCTTGTCGGAATTTATCGTAAGTGATTAACTCCTTCTGTTCATTCTGAGTACTGATGAAATGAACAATCCCCACGGTAACCAAAAATATAAGCAAATAAAAGCCGGTATTCCGGATAATTCGATTCATAACGAGCCTCCTCTCAAACGGCACACAATTATTATTTTACCACACTCCGGTAAAGCGCTACAACATTACTGCTCTAGTGCGCCTTCGGAACGTGACACTAGCTCGAATAGATCTCTGGTTTCAATATGCCGATAAATGGAAGGTTACGATACTTCTCTGCATAATCCAGACCATATCCGACAACGAACTCATCAGGTAGCACATAACCCGCATAGTCAGGCTCAAGCTCTACCGTTCTTCGTGCCGGTTTATTAAACAGCGCAACAACCGCGATCGTCTTGGCATTGCGACGTTCTAGCACATCTATCAGATAACTTAGCGTTAAACCACTATCGATAATATCTTCCACGATAAGGATATGACGCCCTTCCACCGGTACATCAAGATCTTTGATAATCTTAACAACACCCGAGGATTTCGTAGATTGACCGTAGCTGGATACCGCCATAAAATCAATTTCCAAAGGTACTTTAATTTGCTTTACAAGGTCCGCCATGAAAATAAAAGCGCCCTTCAGTACACAAATAACCAATGGATTCTTGCCTTCGTAATCAGCGGAAAGCAATTCCCCTAATTCTTTAATCTTGCCTTGAATTTGTTCTTCACTGTAAAGTACTTCTTGAATGTCGCTGTACAAGGATGAACCCCCTAGATTATATTATGAATCCTTATAAATTTACATTCTATAAGAACGTAATTTACGTATGTTCCTGCAGCACTAGCTTCATATGAAGCACACGTTCTGTGTCTGGTCCGACCAAAGCGTGTTTGGACCTACGAAATCCAGCAATCCAGAGAATTCGTCCGGAAGCATCGACCAGTAGTGGGATGGCCTCACGCCTAGATGGCGGTATTTTGGCATCAATGAACATATCCTTTACTTTTTTGGATCCGTTTAAACCAAGTGGTTCCAATCGGTCACCCGATCTACGGCTTCTAATAAAGAGCGGCAACTCTACCTGGTCTAAATCCAAAAAAACGTCGTCTTCCGTATCTGAAGAAGAAGCAGCTTTCTCATACGAGCTTAAGGATGTCCATGAGTAGATCAACTTGGCGTCCATATCTGGCAGGTCAACTTCACTAGACGCTAACCCGATCTCATAAGCGTATGGCTTCGGATCTGGCGCGAAGGTCTGAAATTGAATAGATCCATATTCTCTCACAATATAAACCTGTTCATCCACCTGCAGGACTTGATTCGACATCTGATCTTTCACGATTAACTCACGCACACGCTCAATTCGCGTAAATACCAGCCGTTCCCTTTCCAAACAAAGACAGTTTAATATTAATTTAATCAAACGCCTTTGTAAAGCAACGTGAAGCTCGGCGAAATCACTCCGATCCAAGCGGCAGAAGTTCGACTGAAATGTCACGATTCGGCGAAAAACCTTCTCGGTTTCTGCGGCCAAATAATCATCCTCAGCTTGCATCACATCCGTCAATCGATTGAGTGACTCTGGAAGTTGTTCATTATACTGTTTCAGCATTGGCATAAGATCTAGCCGTATCCGATTGCGGAAATACTTCCGCAGCTCATTGCTGCTGTCCTTACAATAGGCAATTTCATGCTGAGCGCAATAATTCACAATATCTGATTTGTATATACGTAAAAAAGGACGAATCAGTTCCACTTTTTTTTCGCGTCTGCGTTCCGGCATGCCAACTAGCCCCGTTGGGCCTGTTCCACGTAGAATTCTCATCAGCATCGTTTCCGCTTGATCGTCGGCATGATGCGCCAATGCGATCCGATGAGCGCTGTATTTATCAGCGACCTGATGGAGAAATTCATACCTTTTCTCACGGGCCGCCGCTTGCCCATTTAAGGATGCTTCCTCTATATAGGCAGGAACATCGATGACACCAATTTCACATGGAAGCTCCAGCCCTGCCGCAAGCTCCGCAACAAAATCTGCCTCCGCATCAGATTCCGTCCCCCTGAATTGATGATTCACATGGGCAACAATAATCGTCCACCGATAGGTATCTGCAAGACGAAAAAGGACATGCAATAGCGCCACAGAATCAGGCCCCCCTGAAACCGCGACGATAATCACATCCCCTGCATCTGCGAGCTTTGCTTCCACAATTCGTCGTTCCACTCTAGCGACAAGATCCGTTTCCATCTCACATTCCTTTCTACCCTTCCATACCGAAACCTACCAATACATATAAATCGTTGCTCCAAAAATAAAGATAGAAGCAGCAAAGCATATTTTGAGCCACGGCATTTTCAGTGTCGACGGTGCGGCCTTCTTACCTGCAATCAGCTTCTTCCAATACATACTTGCCTCTTCCGAAGTATTGAACTCGCCGCGCAATGCTTTATTAAGAAAAGGAGCCAACTGAGCAGCAACTGGGTTTTCGCCCATAATTACCGTTAATTGATCTAACTCTCGGTTCTGAGGAAGTGTTTTGACAAAGCCAGCGAAGCGCTTGCGGTGATCTAGTGTTTTTAAAAGTAAAATGGCAAATGAAAATAGATCATAGCTTTCCTCCGCAATCCGCTCCCCCATATTCCAAAACCCACGATCGTAGACTTCTGTTAGTTGTTTAATCGCTCGTCCCTTGGACGTTACCCCTCCAAAATCAATGAGGTCCACATCGCCATAGTTAGACACGATCATGTTCTCAGCTTTCAAATCCCCAAATACATACCCGCTCTTATGGATTTCTGTCAGCTTCCGCAGCAAGTTGGTTCCCATTACATAAACCCAATCCTGACCACGTTTATGTATAAACTCCGAAAGGGACACGCCCTCAATATATCGCATGACATAAAAGGAAATACCCTTCCCTTGAACGATCATATCATCGGCATCAATCAAAAAGTTCTTAAATGAATTCTCTTTCAATGATATCGCAAGCAAGGAATTGATCTCTGACTGATGGTCTACTGTTTCATAGCCTGCTTTAAGCGCAAATCTAGCGTTTCCTCTTCGTACAAGAGCTACAATCCCATTGGAACCTGCACCTAATAAGCGTTCGACCACGTACAAATGGCCATTCCACTTCCCTTTAATTTCTGACCCTGGGCGAAAGGCCTCATCATACCACGTAGTCACTCAGCATCCCTTCCTCAGTCGTCTTTGGTGAGAAAGGCTTTTCTGTCACGAACTGCAACGTTTGCAGCAGCGCCGGACCGGTTGGCGTCGTACCCTTCATGTTTATTTTATAGAACATCTTGTCGACATTTGCAAGCTGATTCGTCCAGCCATGATCCATTTCTAGCTCCTGATCATTCGATTTGGTTGATGGAAAATGGAAAACAGCCAACTCACTCACGCCACTGCGGGCTCTTAGACTAAGCAAAAGATCATGAATAGCTTCGCGTACCGCGGCAAGCTTTGGCTTCATACTTGCACTTGCATCTATTAAAAGGGCAACACGTAGAGACGTGGTTTCACTCATATTATCAATCACTTGGACGACTTCAGCACGTTTCTCAGGCGGCAATTGCTCAATTTGAGAAATCCCCAATATACTTTGCAGTTCCTTGCCTACGGCATGCTGGATAGTCGCGTTAACGGTTTTTCGGGTCATCATTTGCACCGTTTGGGAAAGCTGCTCAGAATTAACGATCCGACTCATCCCGCCACCCGCCGCAGCAATCTCTCGAATCTCTTCAGAGCCTAGCACCCCTAGTTCTCCATGATCAATCACACCGATGACATTCACAGCTACACCTTCTGCATGTGCTTGCGCTGCCGCAATAACTGGACTTACGCCAACATTGGAGCAACCGTCTGTAATTAACAAAATTTGTTTCATCATGATCCTCTGCCTCCCTGGCCGATTAGATTAGCTCTCTAGTAGTTTCTTATCCTAGTTTTTCCATTTGTGAGAGTGTCTAATCATAGGCTGGTGCAGAATTGTTGCCCAGATACACCAACAAGCTTCAAAAGCCGCGCCAGCAAATGAGCCGGCACGGCTTCTATAAATCGTCAACTAACCGTCTTCGGACGCTCCATCCTCGTAATGCCCGGCCAACGGAATGTCGCCCACTCGGGCTGACGCTTCTCTATGCGCGCTACAACCACCGTCATATCGTCCTGAATCTCCCCATGATGATGGCGGAAAATACGCTCCAATAAGCAATCCGCAAAATCCTGCGGCAAAGTGGTATCAATCTCTTGGATCATCCGCTTCATCCACATCTCCTTATTCACAGCATGACCCGGGGCGTCATAGATGCCATCGGTCATCATCACCAGGATATCGCCAGATTGCAGCGGTATCGAAACCAGATCGACATCAATCTCACTAAGTATGCCGACAGGCAAATTATTTGCCGAGATCGCAATCACCTCCGTGCCGCGCTTGATAAAGCTTGGTGTAGAGCCAATTTTCATAAACGTCGTATTGGCGTTGTACATGTCAATCAAGGCCATATCCACCGTCGCGTACATCTCATCCGATGAGCGCAGCATCAACACCGAGTTCAGCGACTTGATCGCCAGCTTCTCGTCCATGCCCGACTGCAGCAGCTGCTGCAGGATGTTCAGAGCCGTCTCGCTCTCAGCGCGCGCGCGTTCGCCATTACCCATGCCGTCGCTCAGCGCAACGGCATACTTCCCATTGCCCAGCTCCACCGTGGAGTAGCTGTCGCCCGAGAAGAGGTCGCCCCCCTTGGCTGCGCCAGCGACCCCGGTTTCCACCTCGTATTCCTTGGCGGAGCCGAATACGACCGTGCTGTAGCCCTCGCCGCGCGTGTGCATCTCCTCACGCATCACGGCGACGTTCTCGCCGATGATCTCGCTCAGGAGCGGCGCGATTATTTTACGACATTCATCAAATCCCTTCGTATATTGATGGATGATCTCGATTTCAATATTTCCTTCGTCCAAAGAAATCACGTCAATGGTATGAATGGATAAGCCCAACTCCTCAAGGGCATTACGGATTTGCTCTTCTTGAAGGAAAAGCTCCTGTCCTTCCCGTTTAATCTCCTTCGCTAAGTCTTCCATGACCTGCGAAACACCTGACAATTGGTCGGCAACGAGATGCCGGCTATCCATGATCTGCTTTTTCCAATGCATATCATTCTTATACAAGCTATACTGCTGCTTCATCACATCTAGCACTTGTTCGGTACGGATGCACACCTTCTTCCACTCCGGCGGAATCTGTTTCTTCGTCATGCTCTCCTTCGACTCAATTTGGGTCATCATATCGGTCATATACGTGTAGGTTTGGTAGAATTTCTGATCCCAGCACTGAGATTTCTTATAACAAGACTCACACGCCTTCTGGGTGACTGCATTCATAAAGTGTCCGACATCCTCCTCCTTACGGCTCACCTCATCTTCTGTCGTCAACTGCTTAAAGCTGCGGGCCAACTGGCGAAACACCTCCGAGAACTGTTCTACGCGTCCCGCAGTCACATCTCGGACACGCTTCGCATAATCCTGCTGCGACTTCAGATTCTCTTGGGTGCCAGGTACATACTTAGCAAGCATGAGAATCACACTGCGCGGTGTAAGGAGGAAGAGAGCAACAGCTGCTAGTGATTCCCAAGCGGAATTGATGACATCCACACTAGAGCCCATATAGAAAGAGAGAATAGATGATCCCAGCAGCATCCCGAAGGCAACCATTAAGCGATTCCCCTCTTTAAGGAGACCTGCGAGCATACCAGAGAAAGCAAGTAGACTCATCTGATAGATCGCATTGCTGTTCGCCAGACTGAGAATAAGACCTGTCACAACACCGACAGATGCTCCGAACGGTGCTCCCCCTACCAAGGCGAACAATAGAATCAAATATCGAGACAGCACATGCTCTATAGTGACAGGACCTACGAGCCAGCCAACCGTACCTGTCATCACGGAAGCCAGCAAGATGATTAGGCAAATAATCTCCTCATGTTTCAGATGATAGTTTTTACGCGTCAGCGTAAAGACCGGAATCGCTTGAATGAAAATGAGCGTCAGTACCAAACTTAGCAACGCTTCAACCGTGAGCATCATCAGCGAGTACCACGTTAAGTTGGAAACCACTAGCTCTGCAAAGAGCTGCACCAGGAAGGTTGAGCTGAAAACGAGCAGCGGTGCTAACGAAACATCGGATCGTTCATATTTCTCAAGTGCCTTCTGGATCAGTATGAAGATCACGATTTCTGTCACCAAATATCCGGTGTTCCCATTCACCGCCAGTAAGCTTCCCGCAAAAGCGGCAATGCCCACCCAATGCAAGATATCCTTTCGTGTAAAATAGATGACTGCGATAAACGCCAACGCAAATGGTGATAACTGTTCTAGAATCATCGCTCGACCTAGCAAGAAGCCCATAACGATAAGTAGTAACGACCACTTCTTAGCAACAAAAGCTTGAACCCATCGATTCTCCACAGCTGCACTGTGAACGCCTACTTTTGCTTTCTGCCAAATTCCCGACCATCCGCTACCCATCACCGCGCCTAAGCTTCGTCTTTGCATATTCTCGAACACCATCCATTTCTTCCCTTATTTGTTTCTCTAGTATAGAGACAATCTAGCAGAAAGTTTGTCAGAATGAGTTGATAGATTAAAAGAAATTTCCGACATGTCCCGAACTCCTTGTCAACAGGTCCCAGCCCTTGCCTACTCTAGGTTTACCATATTGAAAACGTTTCCAAAAGTCTGATTACCTCGAACTTTCGCCCCGCGTATGGGGGAGATACCCGTAACTCCATGTCGATTGTTTTGTATGGTTTTGCGCGACTTGTCACGCAAGGCAAAGAAAAAACCACATCCGCCTCAGCGAATGTGGTCCATCATCTGCATCTATTAGTCTCTTCTTCCGCCTCGGCCACCGCGTTTGGACTCGGTGTTCTTCTTCAAGGACGAAATCCGCTCTTCACTATCTTTTAGGAAACGAGATACTTTATCTTCGAACGAAAACGGTCTAGCACCGCCTTGCTGCTTGTTAAAGCCGCCGCGACCACCACCGCCGCCACCACGATTGAAGCCACCGCCGCCACCTGGACGACCGCCACCACCACCTGTGCCACCGCTTGGAGGACCACTACGATCGCCGCCACCGCTTGGGCGACCACCTTGGTAACCGCCACTTGGACGATCTCCACTAGGGCGACCTTGATAGCTGCTGCCACCTGTACGTTCAGGACGAGCTGGTCTTTCCTCAACTGGCTTGTCAATCGTTTGCTTGATCGACAGTCCGATCTTGCCATCCTTGTCCACGTTAATTACTTTGACCGTTACCTTGTCTTCTAGCTTCAAGTGGTCATTAACGTCCTTCACATAATTGTCCGCGATCTCCGAAATGTGAACAAGACCGGTAACTCCTTCAGCAAGCTCGACGAATGCTCCAAAGTGAGTAATCCCCGTCACTCTTCCCTCTAACTTGGTGCCAACTTCAATTGCCATAAAGTAAAATGTTCCTCCCTTAAAATGTTGAAAACACTGGCTACGCCGATTATAACCGATGCAGAAACCACGGTCAACAAGGCATTCGCCACTTCTTCGTAACGTTTTTTATTGCGACTTCGAGACACTTAGTGTCGTCTCTCCCGTTTTACTGTAATGAAAGTCCCGACGAATGATCTGATCCAAATATTCGTCGTTATGCAGCCGTGCGATTTCCTTCGTCGTTTGGGCATTTACCTTCTGCGCCTCGACGAGTTGTTGCTCCATATTCGCTACGACACTTTTCTTCTCGTGCAGCTTGGCGAACTGCCCCCAGATGTTAACAGCAGCCCAGCTCAGAAAACATAAGACGATGATCAAAAGGATACGCAGTCTTCGCTTCGAGCCTTCCCGACTGATGCGCTTGGTTGAAACGGTTGCTTGAGCATGCATGAATAGGAATTCCTCCTACTTCGAGAATATCCTGCGATAAAGCGCTATGATACGGCCCTTCAGTTTCTTCAACCAGTCAGGGATTACCAAGTACTTGTGCACAGGCTTAGTCATCCAGAGGAATAATCTCCACACAGGATATAGCAATTGTAGCACAATTCTGTAAAGGAATATAGCTACGGCCAGCAAAAAGCCTAAAATTATCACCGTTAGACGATATAAGCCAATAATCGGTTTAATGATTAGAATTTCGACAGTCTTCGTAAGGAAGCGGTAAATCGCTACAATAATTCGAATGAGAACGAGTGTAAGGCGGATAACAAGCGGGCTAAGGAGAGCGAAATAGAAGCTAATACCGATCCCCATGCCGAGGAATATGAAAATCCGAACTTGTCCTTCGTTACTGTAAATGAGCATCTTGAACACCAGGATTGTCGCCACAATCCAATAGATACTATCCACAATCGGAATGGTCCATCGCGGCAATCGCAGCTTGCCCGAGAGTACATGGAATACATCGAACATAGCCCCTATGCAAATTCCACTCAGGAACATCATAAAAATCGTATGAAATTGAACGTGAAGCGTCACTTAAATAGCTTACCAAGAAACCCTTTGGATTTCTCCTGGGTATTCCCGTCCACATAGGCTAATTCATGAATAATACCTTCAATGGCGACTAATCCTTGCTCCAAGCTCAAGTTCTTGATGTGCAAATTCTGCCCCTTAATCATCAAGTAGCCCATTTCCGTTTCTAGGAGGAATTCTTCGCTATCAAAGCTTTCTACGTTCAAAACTCCCGATATTTCCAAGAGCTTGCGATTCAGCATCTTAATTTCTTGCCTTTTATTATTGTTTTTCACGGGTTCGATCATGGCCTGTACCCCTCCTTCACCTAATCTTACGATATGGGGGGATGTCCTTTTTTAGAACCAAGCCTCGCATCTTATGCAGACAAAAAAAGTAGCCAGAAATCCCCTCTGCAGGAATCCCAGGCTACTTCATCGTTGATGCGTTATTCGGATTGGAAGGCTTCTTCCTTCAGCAACGTGTACATCTGCGCGGCGTCTTCCTTACGGGTAGACTCCGTGAGAAGCTCCACGCGGATCGTTACTTTCTTTTGACCGAACTGAATAGACAGCTCATCTCCAACTTTCACATGCGTACTCGCTTTAGCGTCTCTACCGTTAATCCACACGCGCCCTTGATCGGACACATCCTTCGCAACCGTACGGCGTTTGATCAGACGAGATACTTTGAGAAATTTATCGATCCGCATTATTTTACAGCGTCTTTTAGCTTATTGCCCGCTTTGAAAGCAGGAACATTGGATTCTGCGATTTCGATTGGGTTACCCGTTTGCGGGTTGCGACCTGTACGGCCGGAACGTTTGCGAGTTTCAAATGTACCGAAACCGATCAATTGAACTTTATCTCCGGATGAAAGAGCGTCTGTCACTTCACCAAGGAATCCGTTAAGGACAACTTCTACGTCTTTCTTAGTAAGTCCGCTTTTTTCTGCAATGTTGTTGATCAAATCTGTTTTGTTCATGTGTTTTCTTTACCTCCCAAAATGTTTGAAGATCAGGTCTTCTATGTACCAACTGTGGTTACATTTCATGATTTTACCTTGCAACAAGTCTAGTATTCTGCTTTTTTCGGCAAAATCCTTCTAGCGTTGATCAAGTTTTATAACTTTTTTGCTTCCTGCCAGTATTTTTCCATCTCTGATAACCCAGTTTGTTCAAAAGATAACCCCTTTAAACGTAGCTGTTCCTCAATATATGAAAATCTTTGCATAAATTTTCGATTCGTTTGGGCTAGCGCTTCTTCTGGATCTACCTTGAGGAATCTAGCAACATTGACGATAGAAAAGAGGACATCCCCCAGCTCGTCACGACGCTCCTGAGCCCCGTCTTCCTCCCCTAACGCAATCGCTTCGCGCAGTTCAGCCAGCTCCTCTTCCACCTTGGCAAGCACATCATCTAGCTCTGTCCAGTCAAAACCGACCGTTGCCGCCTTCTTCTGCAGTTTCATCGCCTTCATCAAGCCTGGCAGCTCACGCGGAATACCGTCCAGCACAGATTGCTTCGTGACATCGATGCCTTTCTTCCGCTTCTCTTCTACCTTGATCGCATTCCAGTTAACCAACGCCTCATCGGCATCCTCTGCCTTTGACTCCCCAAACACATGTGGATGACGGCGAATCAACTTCTCGTTCAAGGTGGAAATCACATCGTACACCGTGAAAGTCCCGATTTCCTCTTCCATTTGCGCATGCAGCATCACTTGTAAAAGCAGATCGCCAAGCTCCTCGCACATATGATCCGGATCATCTTCATCAATGGTTTCGAGCACTTCGTAGGCTTCTTCAATCAGATTCTTGCGTAGACTCTCATGTGTCTGTTCACGATCCCATGGGCAGCCTTCTGGACTGCGCAGGGTTTGCACAATTTCATGCAGCTTGCCAAATGTCCGATAGTATGGCTCCTGCTGCTCACTGCGAGGCACCCAAACAAGTGACAGATTGCCATAGCCTTTGACATGATCCAGCTCGTGGAGAGGCACCTCTATGATCTGCTCCTGACCTGTAACCCCCAAGGAGTGACCAACAACAACCTTGTATTCGTCTGGATAGGCATCCATAAGGCTAATTTTCAGATCAGATGCCGTATACGTATCGTACACTTGACCAATCACGGTATGCAGCTGTGGATTCAACGCATAGCGGCTAAGGCTTGTCGCATCGAGCAATTGAAAGCCATCAATCGGGTCAAAGCCGAAGCGCAGGAATGCTTGGTCTAAGAAGCTCTCGCCACCTGTGATCTGGAGATTGATACCTTCCACAGGGCAATTTTGTTTCAAAAGCTGAACCGTGTATTCCGCCACCATAGGATGACCAGGGACAGCGTACAGTACTTCGACGGACTCTCTCTTCGCTGATTGTTTGAGTTCCTCTGCAATAGAGGCGTATACGCCTTCAAACGACTCATTCGACATGTAGTTCGCGTCAAACGTCTCGTAGGGGATATCGTTGGCATCCAGCAGTTGCACCATAGGGTGATCTTTCGTCCGTAGGAATAGTTTCGCTTGCGACTTTGCCGCTAGTTGGAGCTTTTTCCATACGCCTAAGGTTAATTGATCTTCGTCTCCGGTCCCGAGTCCAAGGACGGTAATTCGCGGGTTATTGGTTGACATAGGGTGACACCTCCTGATTACTGGTTATAGGAATTAATGCGGCGAAATACGCCAGTTATCTTCATCGAGTTGTACTTTGTACAACATGAAATCGTGATTCACATGCTTTTGGGCAGAGATGTTGTACTTTGTACAACATCTCTGCCCGAACTGAACACTATCGGCTGATTCTGAGCTAAAATTGTTGTACAGAATACAACATAAGCGAGACATACGCCAATTCAACTCAATAATGTTGTATGAAATACAGCATTATCAAGCTTCTCCATAGTTTGAACAACAGATCCCCGCTGCTACTGATCATTCTTCCGCGGCCGCAGCTTCGCCAGGACCGGCGCCAGCTTCCGGTCCAGCTCCGGCATCAGCCGCAGCTCCTCGCGGCTGACGCTGCCGCTGCGCAGCAGCGCAAGCGCGTAGACGGCCGCGCCGCCGGCTACGCCAACCAAAGCGATGGCGCTAGCGCTCCATCGCTCAGGCACATGCCATGCCGCGCTAGCTAGCATGGCCAGCCCTTGCAGCGCTGCGAGGCCGCCGCCCATCAGTCCCACGCCCAGCGCGGGACTGACGGCGTACGGCCGCAGCGCGAAGCGCACCCCGGTGCTGCGGCGCAGCTGCACCAGGTTCAGCCCCGCGGCAGCGGCGTAGGCGATCACCGCGCTGAGCGCGGCGCCGTCGATGCCCCAGCGGGGCATCAACACGACGTTGCCGAGTGCTTTCAGCACGATGGCAACGAGCAGGGCCTTGGCCGGCGTGCGAATTGCGCCGGCGCCTTGGAGAACGCTGGCGCTGACAGCGTTCAGGGTACTAAACAAGGCCGTGAAGGCCAATACGGCCATCGTCCAGCTCGCCTCATCGCTCGTATAGAGCATCATGTTGATCGGCACCGCCAAGAACGCGAGTCCAAACGAGGCGCCGAGCCCGATCAGCCACGCGAGCCTAACAGACATTTCGGCTCGAAAGCGGATCAGATCCATATGCCCTCTTACCTTAGCTTCCGCTATGGCCGGCACTAAGACGGCTGACATCGAGGACGCCACCATGACGACCAGCTGCACGAGTGGAAGCCCACGGTTGTAGAGACCGAACTGGCGCATAGCCTCCAGCTCGCTGCCGATCGAAGCTTCCAACAAACGAGGTATGGTGAACGTATCCACAAGCGTGAGTAACGGCACGACAATAGCTCCTAGGCATACGGGGATCGCATACAACGTAATCCGTTTCGCCCATTGCCAAGATGAGATCACTTGCTCGGCCTCTAAGCCGGCTGCTATCGCTTTCCTCGCCTCCTGCTCTGACCCTTGTCCCGTTCCAGCCTCTAGCTCCCTATACGTCGGCAAGTCTGCCTTCACACGCTTCTCTCGTTCCACCCGCCGCTCTTTCCGCCAATACACGGCCATCACCACTAGACCAGCTCCAGCACCCGTCACAGAGCCAAACGTGGCTCCAGCTGCGATCCATGCCTCATCATAGGCAAGAGCGACCATATACAGCAGTAACGCGACCATCGTTATTACACGAATAAGCTGTTCAATGACTTGCGACAACGCGGTTGGCACCATGTTTTGATACCCTTGAAAATATCCCCGCAGGACAGCAAGAACTGGGGAAAGGAGCAGTGCAAATGATACACTGCGGATCGCTGTTGCGGTTTGAGAAATACCAATCCAACCCGCAATCGTCTCCGCGCCCAAATACAACAGAAGAAAAAAGAGAAGCCCTGCACTCATTAGCAGCGCAGATGAGACAACCACAATCCGCTTCGCGCCAGCATGATCCTCATCCATGACGCGTTCAGCTACAAATTTAGACACAGCGACTGGAAACCCAGCGGTTGCTGCAAATAAGATCAAAATATAGAGCGGATAGACCGCATTATAAATACCAAAAGCTACATCCCCGGCGACGTTTTGCAAAGGAATCTTCTGCAGCGTCCCTAATAACTTGGAGAGCACCGCAGCAGCCCCAAGCAAGGCAGCACCTTTTAACAGCTTGCTTCCCTGTTTACCGTTACCATGCCTCTGGAGCCGGTCGACCTGATGACGATCTCGATCCTTGTCACCCACTCCCATTCGAGTTACCCCTCTACACTATCGGATTCCTTACCTATGTACGTATTATAGCGAAATTTGCCAGTTCAGACAAAAAAAGCTTCGCTTACAGATGGGTCACCATCTCCGTAAGGAAGCCTTCGTTTTGGATTATGTGTTCATTGCTCCATCTGCTTCGCTAGAAATCCAGCTGCAGTCTCGACCATTTTAACTTCCATGTTCCCCATTTTCACATTCTCGTCCTTCGAAATCAGGATAACCGAACCAATGGGATCGCCTCCCGCCACAATCGGTGCAGCTACGAAGGAAGTGAAGGTTTCATTGGTATCTTTAATGATCTCAAATTGCCCCGAGCTGCTTTCAATGACAGCCTTACGGTTTTCCATACAAGACTCAATGATCGCCCCTACGGATTTCTCTAAATAATCTTTTTTAGATCCGCCAGCCATGGCAATAATATGATCTCTATCCGAAATCAAGGCTACATGATTGGTACTTTCAAATAACGACTCGGCATATTCCTTCGCAAAATCACCAAGCTCACCAATCGGTGAATATTTCTTCAGAATGACTTCTCCATCACGATCCACGAAAATTTCCAAAGGGTCACCTTCACGAATGCGTAGGGTGCGCCGTATTTCCTTGGGGATTACAACTCTCCCTAAATCATCTATCCGACGGACAATTCCAGTTGCTTTCATACCTCTAGATGCCTCACTTTCCGCTTTCGAATTAGATACGACACGAGCATGAAACCTTGTATGCTAGATCGGGATTTGGTGGGAACTTGAAATCTATCCATAGTATTCTTCACTTCCCATTCTTCTATGCAGACGCCTCGACTAAGCAATTTACTTTATTTAGCTCTGCATCCTGCTGCGCTTATCATGTCCAAAAATAACAAATAAAAACAGGATGCCCATAATCGGACATCCTGGTAAGTTCTTACTTTGCAGCTGGGCTTGCCGCAGGGCTAGCTGCTGGACTTGCCGCTGGTGCAGGGGTTGCTGCTTCTGGTTTCGGAAGGTTATTCGTTTCGATCAATTTCGGGTATTCTGTTTCTGCAAACTCAGACAAGGATTTCTCAGCAAGCTGAGATTTGATTTGTGTTTTAAGCGTATCATCCAATTGCTTTGTGCTTCTGGATTCAACTTTCATCACGTGGTATCCGAAAGTGGATTCTACTGGATCACTGATTTTATTCAATGGAAGCGTGCTAGCCGCATCCTTGAACTCAGTTACCCATTGATTAATGTCAGCATCTTTGTAGGTGCCGCCAACATCTTTGGAACCTGGATCATCGGAATACTCTTTCGCAAGCGCTGCGAAATCGCCGCCTGCATCCAGCTTCGCTTTCACTTCTTTCGCTCTTTTCAGCGCTTCATCCTTCGTACGAAGATCTGCTTGTGTTGCGGAATCTTTCAAGGAGATCAATATGTGGCTAACGGTTGCAACGTCAAACGCATGTGCTGCCGCTTGTTCTTTATAAGCATCTTGAACCGCTTGGTCCGTGATTTTACTTTCCATACTGCCCATTGTGTAGAAGCTTAATTTCATCAGGGACTCGATATCTTTCAATTCGATACCGTTGTCTTTCAACTGCTTGTCCATTCCGCCTTCTTGCTTGCCGAAGTAGTCTGTGATAGCTTTCATTTGCTCCGTTACTTGTTTGTCAGCATCCGCTTTCACTTTATCATCCGCTTTAGCGGCAAGAACACGGAAAGTAACCATTTGCTTCAACATATCTTGTTGAAAAGCTGGGTCTGCCAAGTATTGAGCTAACTGCGGGGAGAACATTTTATTTACGTTGATGAATGAATCGAATTCACCGCGTGTAATTTTCCCGCCTTCTTTGTACGTAGCAATAATATCACTTGGATTACCTTTAGCAGCCGCTGAAGCGGAAGGCGAAGCTGTTGCAGCGCCTTCCTTTTTGCTTCCGCACGCGCTGAGGACAGAAAATGCAAGGACTACTGTCACCAAACCTAATATCCATTTTTTCGAAGTAAGTCGTTGTCTGCTAGTTTCATTTGGCAACATCCTGTAATTCCCCTTTCGTTTTCAGAACATCCTTATATTGTACCAAGAATTTCTCCAACAATTCGATGGAGGCTTCCGGCTTCATACCTTTAAAGCGGATAACAATAAGTAGCTGCGGATCTGCGTTCAATTTGATACGACCATCAAAGCCTTTGGACAAAGCAAGCAGCTTCTGGCCATCCAGCCTGCCATTCTGGTCGATATGCACCTTGATTAGGTAATCCTCCCCTTTTTGGCTAATCGTTTCAATCCGGTAATCCGAACCGTATGCTTTCAAACGAGCCACTGTCAGTAGGTTGAACACGGCCTGCGGCAGATCACCGAAGCGATCAACAAGCTCATCATGCAGGTCCGCGGCTTCTTCCAGCGTACGAATGGCGGCCACTTTTTTGTAAATTTCGATTTTCTGCATGCTGTCATAGATGTAATCAGATGGCAAATACGCGTCCAATTGAATATCGATCGAAGTATGCCATTCCGGTTCTGGAATGACCGCTTCTCCATCTATTTCCAGCTTCAGCTTAGCAATTTCCTCGGCAAGCATTTGCGAATACAAATCAAAGCCGACGGATGCAATGAAGCCGTGCTGCTCAGCACCCAATAAGTTTCCTGCGCCACGAATGGATAAGTCCCTCATCGCAATTTTAAAGCCTGAACCTAGTTCTGTAAACTCTTTAATCGCTTGAAGTCGTTTCTCGGCTACTTCTGTCAGCACTTTATCACGCTGATACGTGAAATAAGCATAAGCAACGCGATTCGACCGACCTACACGTCCGCGCAGCTGATAGAGCTGGGAAAGCCCCATTTTATCAGCATCATGAACAATAAGGGTATTCACATTCGGGATATCTACGCCGGTCTCAATAATGCTCGTGCTGACGAGAACATCATACTCCCCGTCCAAGAAATCGAGAATCGTCTTCTCGAGCTCCTGCTCGCCCATTTGACCATGTGCTACGGTTACCCGTGCATCCGGAATCATCATCGAGATTTGATCGGCTATTTGTGTAATGCCTTGTACTCGATTGTAAAGGTAGTACACTTGCCCTTCACGCGCCAATTCACGTTCGATGGCTTCTCTAACCAGCGTCGGTCCATATTCCACCACATAGGTCTGAACCGGGAAACGGTTCTCTGGCGGCGTTTCAATAACGGATAAGTCACGGACGCCCAGCATGGACATATGCAAGGTTCTTGGAATTGGTGTCGCGGTTAGCGTGAGCACGTCCACGTTCGTCTTAAGTCGCTTGAGCTTCTCCTTGTGGGACACGCCAAAACGCTGCTCCTCATCGACGATAAGCAAGCCCAGATCCTTGAACTGAATATCTTGTGACAAGAGGCGATGGGTCCCAATCACGACATCCACGACGCCCTTCTTGACCCCTTTCATAACCTCCGTCTGTTCCTTCTTGGAACGGAAACGACTTAATACCTTCACATTGAACGGATAGCCGGAGAAGCGCTCACGGAATGTTTCATAATGCTGCTGCGCCAAAATCGTCGTTGGCACGAGAACAGCAACCTGCTTCCCGTCAATCGCCGCCTTGAAAGCTGCACGGACAGCAACCTCCGTTTTACCATAGCCAACGTCGCCGCATAGCAACCGATCCATGGGACGTGCTTTTTCCATATCAGTTTTGATTTCCTCAATGGCGCGAAGCTGATCCCGCGTTTCATCGTAAGGGAACATGGCTTCGAACTCATTCTGGTAGGAGCTGTCTTTGCTAAATCCGTATCCGGTCGCGGCTTGGCGCTCGGCATACAGCTTAATCAGCTCATCTGCAATATCTTTGACAGATGCGCGAGCTTTGCTCTTCACGCGTGCCCAATCTGCGCCGCCGAGCTTATATACCTTCGGTTCTTTCTCTTCGGAACCGACATACTTTTGAATCAAATCAATCTGATCAATCGGAACAGACAGCTTATCGCCGCCGGCGTACATAATATGCAGATAATCCTTATGAATCCCGCCGACCTCTAAGGTGCCGATGCCTACATATTTCCCAATCCCGTGGTTCACGTGAACGACATAGTCACCGACCTTCAGCTCTTGATAGCTCTTGATCCGCTCCGCGTTCTCGAGTTTCTTCTCCACTTTACGTGCCTTACGCTGCTTCTGAGTGAAAATTTCACCTTCGGTAATTACAACGAGATGGATGGAAGGCATTTCAAAGCCTGTTTGCAGATTGCCATCGACAATCTCAGGAACTTCGATCTGGTAGTCACCTAGTACGCGACGCACTCGCTCTGCACGGTCATCCCCATTTGCAAGCAGAATGACCTTGCTGCCATTTTTCTTCCAGCGCTCCATTTCTGCCTTGAGCAGATTCATCTGTCCATGGAAGTTTTGCATCACACGGCAGACAAAGTTCACGATATTTTGCGGCTGAATACCCGCTACCTGACGAAGGAAAAGGGATACATACAACGTCGGGTACGGTCTGCGGTGCAGTAAAGTTTCGTAAGATTTGGACAGCACAAAAGCCGGCAAGCTCTTCCCCTCAGTTAATGCATGCATCATCCACTCGGCTTCATCACGCTCGAGCTGCTTCGCGGTTTCCAGAAGGCGGGCAGGCTCGTCGATAATGAGAATCGAATCTTTGGGCATGTAGTCCATGAGCGTCTGTCTTTCCGTATATAGGAGAGAAATATATTTATAAATGCCTGGGAACGTCTGGCCCTCGCGCATCAGCTCAATATCGCGGCCTATGACCTCTAACAGCTTGTCTTTGGCTGAACGTTCAGTCATCTTCGCCAGCTGCGCCTGCAGCAGCTCGTACGCGTGCTGTGCCGCTGATTGTAACCGCTTTCTATCCGCTTGAATCTCGCGGCATGGAGGGATCGTCACCGTTGTTAATTTATCAATTGACCGCTGGTCACTTACATCGAAAGTCCGAATAGAGTCGACTTCGATATCAAAAAGCTCAATCCGAATCGCATTCTCCGACGTTAATGGAAATAAATCGAGAATGCCGCCTCGCACACTCATTTCGCCTTTGGTTTCAACGCGTTCCACTCGTTCGTAGCCTAGGCTGGATAAGCTGGCTAGCAGCTCGTCTAATTGAACCGTATCCCCGACACTAATCGTTACACGGGATTCCTCGAACACTTGTTTGAGTGGCAGCAATCTTCTCACGCCAGCAAATGGCGCAATGACTACGCCGCGGTATCCGCCGGCAAGTTTGGTGAGAACGTCAATACGCTGCGCTAGCATCTCCGGGCTTGAAGCTGCTTCTTCCGTAGTCAGAAGCTCTTGAGATGGATAGAGCAGCACTTCTTCAGGGGATAGACACTCTAAGAGGTCTTCCGCTATTTTTTGCGCAGCGAACATATTGTGCGTAACAACGAACAACGGTCGCTCAAGTTCTCGCGCGAGTGAGGCCAGCATCACTTGCCTGGAGGAGCCAGTTAAACCGGCAATGAGCTGCTCTTTCATTTCGGACTTGAGGCCTGTCACGATCGTTTGAAAGTCGGTATCCGCAGAAAAAGCTTGAATTAAAGCTTGCAAACAAGTACACTCCCCTCACAAAAAGAAGCCTCGGCACACTTGCCTCGGCTATTAACTCTTCATCTTCATCATGATTATTGCAACGGACTGGCTAGCAGGGATAATTCCGGGTTAGCTTCTAGTGCCTCGTGACAATAGTCGCAAACGACCCTAACCGTAACATCTCCGTTCGTATTATACGATATTATATCTCTACGCTCATCAGGGGTCAAGAAATGGAAGCCTAACTGCTGCTCCGTAATCGCATGCTGATTAATTTCCCCGACAAATGTATGACAATGCCTGCAAATATACTTGATCATATGTATGCCTCCTTCGACAATTCGATTACATCCTAGTATGACCATTCTTCGGAGAAATTAGCCGAATCTGCCATTGTCATTTCGGATAGGCCGCGTACATATCATCATTTATACAACAGAATGGCTGAATGTGTTTATTTATTAAACTTAGCCATCGTTTTCTCGAAGGACTCCCCTAAGCTAAACTCCATCGCGTCGCACGTTAAGTCCAGCACTTCGTTGATGGATTTCATCTCTTCTTTGGAGAAGTTGGACAGCACGTAATCCGCAATATTATAGCCAGGCGCCGGGCGATTTACACCAATCCGAATGCGATTGAAAATTTGTGTGCCCCCGTGCTGAATAATCGACTTAATACCGTTATGTCCACCAGGACTCCCTTGATACCGAAGTCGAATTTGTCCAAAGGTTGTGTCCATATCATCATAGACAATAACGACGTCTTCGATTTTCGCTTTATAGAAATCGAGGAATGCTCGCATGGATTCACCCGAAAGGTTCATGTAGGTCATCGGTTTGAGTAAATACACCTTTGTTCCGTTTACATTTCCTTCTGCCAGCAGCCCCTTCCCTTTATTCTGAAAAGAGGTGATCCCCCATTTGGCAGCAAAGCGATCAATCGCCATGAACCCGACATTGTGCCGATTCAGCTCATACTGCTTTCCCGGATTTCCCAGTCCGATAAAACATTTCATAATTTTCAAAATCCCCCTAGCGATAAACTAAAAAACCTTTGCGGAACCCGCTTCTAAAGGTTATTGTTTACAATATACCTGTTACCCAATGCTATCCATCCCATAAAAGCTGTAGGTGATAAAAGAACGATGTATCTTCATGGACAACAGCTTACAGAAGATGATCATTTCCAAGATCATGTCGATGCGGACGTACCCGTCCAAGTATACTATCAAAATCTGCACAAGGATATAGGCTTCATTGAAATGTACAACCGTCATTTCGTTAAGATTAATCGTATCTTTTATAGCAGAAAGAAGCATACTTTTGTCTCGCGCCCCGGATATTAAGCGCTTACATTGCTGGGACGATGAACCTCAGTCATCGGGTTACCCCATCCCCATTGTCTTACAACGCTAACATGCGTATTAGCGTAAGACAAAGAACCTCTTTCGGTCTCGCTCAGCCTGGTCGCTTTCACCTCAACCAATCTGAGTGGGTAGCACCATATTTCTAGCGTACCCTACCTCAAGAGGTTCCATTCCTATCGCTCAAGCACTCCAATGCACATAGTCACTCGGAGTCTATCAACGACCTTTATTTTCTTTCTTCGCCTTCATCCGTGCTTTGATTTTATCTGCATAGCCCGCTTTATTCTCTTGACGCTCACGCGCGATAGCCAGATCACCCTCGTTTACGTTATGTGTAATCGTGGAACCTGCAACCACATATGCCCCGTTCCCAATTTTCACTGGCGCGATCAAATTGACATTGCTGCCCACGAACGCATTATCGCCAATTTCAGTCAGGTTTTTATTAAAGCCATCATAGTTCACCGTTATCGCACCGCAACCGATGTTGACATTCGTACCAACAACCGCATCGCCCACGTAACTCAAATGAGAAACCTTCGTTCCTTCACCCAGCGTCGCGTTTTTAATCTCTACGAAGTCGCCTACCTTCACTTGCTTGCCAAGCTTAGCGCCAGGTCGTAAATAAGCAAATGGCCCTACCGATGTTTCGCTATCTACAAATGCACCTTGAAGGACCGATTGTTTAATCGTCACTTCATCCTGAATCGTGGAATCGATGATTTCCGTTTGCGGTCCAATCGTACAAAGCTCACCGATATGTGTGTTTCCGCGCAAAATCGTGCCTGGCAGCAGAACCGTATCTGCGCCAATCGTAACATCCTTCTCGATATACGTATTCAGCGGATCGATAATGGTAACCCCGTTCAACATATGCTCGCGGTTAATCCGCGCTTTGAACAGCTGCTCGGCTTCGGACAACGCCACACGATCATTCACACCAATCGATTCAGCTGGATCTGCCATACAATAGCCTTGGACGACTTCACCTGCACTCGTCATAATGCCGATCACATCGGTTAGGTAGTATTCGTTTTGTACATTCTGGTTCGTAACCGACGCCAGCGCTTTGAACATTTTACGATTATCAAAAATGTACGTACCCGTGTTAATCTCCTGAACCGCCGCTTCCTCTGGCGTGCAATCCTTCTGCTCTACGATCCGCGCTACGCGTCCATCTTCTCCGCGAATAATGCGTCCGTAGCCTTGCGGCTCACCCAGCTTCGCTGTCAAAATCGTAGCTGCCGCACCCGATTGTCGGTGCAGCTCAATCGTCTCTTGCAGCGTAGCTGCTGTAATAAGAGGGGTATCCCCGCAAATGACGACCGTCATCCCTTCTTCTTCACCAAGCAGATCCTTGGCCTGAAGCACCGCGTGACCTGTTCCAAGTTGCTGCTCTTGCAGCGCATACTGCGCACGATCGCCTAGGTAGCCTTTCACTGCCTCCGCACCAAATCCAACAACCACGACCGTTTGCGTTACTTCTATATGTTGCAGCGTATCCACAACGTGACCCACCATCGGTTTACCAACAACCGGATGAAGCACCTTGTATAGCTTTGATTTCATTCGTTTCCCTTGTCCTGCAGCCAATACAATTGCCATGAGCTTCAACGAATATCCAACTCCTTTATTTTAATATCATAATTTCTCTCTTTATCTCTAAATCGATGAGTTCTTCCCCCAATATAGCATCATTACCTGCGAAAAGAAAAGAGAGCCCCAGGGGCTCTCTCAATAATCTGAATTATGCGCCTTCTTCAATAACTTCCTCTTCTACAGCTGCGCGGTCATATTCAGCGAGTACTGCTGCTTGAATTTTCTCACGAGTTGTGGACGAAATCGGATGAGCGATATCGCGGAATTCACCGTCTGGTGTTCGCTTGCTCGGCATAGCAACGAACATTCCGTTATTGCCATCGATGACACGAATGTCGTGTACGACGAATTCGTTATCAATGGTAATAGAAGCAATCGCCTTCATCCTCCCCTCGGAGTTTACCCGGCGGAGTCTTACATCTGTAATTTGCACTTGTGTTCACCACCTTTTTCCATCTCTGAGACTTGGGTGATATATTCAACATCTCTATGCAAATTCCTTCTTATTTTTTTGAAATTTTTGATAATTTAATGTGTTCTTAATGTTTCTGTTAAATTTCGACAGGAATCACAGCAATTAGTTCAATTTCGACATAAACATCACGGGGTAATCTCGCAACTTCAACGGTAGATCTAGCAGGTTTGTGGTCACCGAAGTAGGTTGCATAGATCTCATTAAGCTCTCCAAATTGGTTCATGTCCTTCAAGAAGACAGTTGCCTTCACAACATGTCCGAAAGATGAACCCGCTGCTTCAAGCACGCCTTTCAAGTTTGCAAAAACTTGGATAGCCTGTTCCTTGATGCCGCCCTGGACGATTTGGCCATCCAAACCTAACGGGATCTGTCCGGAAGTAAACAAAAGGTTACCCAACTTAACCGCTTGTGAGTAAGGTCCAATAGCAGCTGGTGCTGCTGATGTTGAAATGAATTCCATGCTTTACGAATCTCCTTTTTTCACGTCAAAATAGTTGCCTGGCTCTACAGTAATTTGCTTCGTCTTGGAGTCCACACCATATAACCGAGCTAATGACACATAGTTATCCACCAACTGCTCCTCGGCCTCGCAGGATTCCATGAAAACGCCTACGCCTTGAACTGTCGCTTTAAACTCCGCTAACAGATCCATCATGCCATGAATCGTACCGCCAACATGCATGAAGTCATCGATGATCAGCACTTTGGATTCTTCCTTCAGTGCGCGCCTTGCAAGCGACATCGTCTGAATCCGCTTGTTGGAGCCCGACACATAGTTAATACTAACGGCTGAACCTTCTGTCACCCGGCTGTCTCTACGTACAATTACAACAGGCAAATTCATATAGGTAGCCGTCGCATAAGCGAGCGGTATCCCTTTCGTTTCAACAGTCATAATCACGTCCACTTCGCGACCAGCGAAAGCGGATGCAAAGGTTTTGCCAATTTCGTTCAAATACTGGGGCTGCCCCATGATATCCGACATATACAAATAGCCGCCCGGAAGAATCCGTTCTGGTTGTTGTAGTTGCAAGCATAGGTTCTGGATAAACTTCAGGGATATTTCTTTTGGCACCTTCGGTGAAAACTTCACGCCTCCAGCTGCTCCGGCTAGTGTATTCAGTTCACCCAATCCTTCTTCTTCAAACACTTCTTTAATGATGGCAAGATCTTCGCTAATGGAAGATTTCGCGGAGTTGTAACGCTCGGCAAAAGTCGTTAAAGGGATTAACGAGTGGGGGCGAAACAACAAATATTGTGTCATTTCTACCAGCCTAGCGCTCCTTTTCAACTTTTTCATCGCACTACCCCCAAAAATCCGAATATTATAATGAAAATATACCACTTTTATACGTATTTATTCAAGCTAACCATGAAAATTATGTTAACACGAACCTCACACAAATGTAACGCGCAAAAAAAATTATATACCACCATTACCATTATGCCCCATTAGATGAAAAAGAGCCCCATAGCGGGGCTCAAATAAGGCTCTTTATGTCAGCATGCGCACAGCGTAAACATCCTTACAAAAGCCTCGCAGTCCGTTATAGATGCGCGGCACCTTGGCCTCCTTGGAAACAAGGCCAAATACGGTCGGCCCGCTGCCTGACATCAACACACCGTCTGCACCCAAACGCTGCATGCACTCCTTGAGGTGTCTGACTTCTGGATAGAGATCCAGTGTCACTTCTTCCAACACATTGCCTAGGTTATTGCACAGACGATCAAACTGCTTGTCCCGTATAGCACTTAGCACACCTTCCGTTGAAGGATGATGCTTAATTTCCCGCGCGTTCAACTTACCGTAGATCTCTGAAGTCGACACATTGATCGGCGGCTTCGCCAGCACCACCCAGCACTGAGGCGGAGCCGAGATATGCTCCAGCTTCTCGCCGCGACCTGTCGCAAGGGCAGTCCCGCCAGTCACACAGAAAGGCACGTCAGAGCCAAGCTCTGCGCCAAGCACCTGAAGCTCCTCATTCGGGATGTTGAGGTTCCAGAGACGGTTGAGACCTCTCAGCGTTGCTGCCGCATCGCTGCTTCCACCAGCCAAGCCTGCAGCCACAGGAATGCGCTTGTCCAAGTGAATGTAGACACCCTGCTTCACGTCGTAGCGGCCCTTAATGAGACGCGCGGCCTGAAAGGCCAGGTTCTTCTCATCAAGCGGAATATAGCCCGCCTGACTCGATATGATAATCGTATCCCGCGCCAACTCCTGCATTTCGATCCGATCCGCCAGGTCCACCATCGTCATCACCATCTCGACTTCGTGGTAGCCGTCGGGTCTTTTATGTAAAACATCAAGAGACAAATTAATTTTAGCCGGTGCTTTCTCAAAAATCTTCATCCGATCACCTTCTTTTGCTCGATTGCCATTGAGATATTATAACAAAAGCGCAAAAAAAAAGCTAAAGCAATTGCTTTAGCTGTAATATGGACGTTGCGCCCCTTGCCCTGTCTGTTGGTAGCCAGCGGGCGGATGATTCATCGTGGCTGATTGTTGCTGATACGTGTTATATGATGGTGCATAGCCCTGCCCGTTAAATGCCGGTTGACTAGCCGTCGGCTGACTGTAGTTATACGGCGCAGCCTGAGCGTTAGTCGGCGTTGAAACATACTCCTTCGCCAGATGCTCCTGGGCAATTTGTATCGCCCGCTTCACCATATTCCCCGCATCCTTTGTGCGAATGCCTGACCAACCTTCACGCTGCACGACATCGTAGAAACCAAGATCTTTTGCCAATTCGTATTTAAAGCTTTCGGACATCACACTTCTTCTTCGACTCATACCGAATCCCCCTTATCATTTTCGCAAAATGAACTTGCAACCATCATAAGCAGTGATTGATGACGATTTCGATTAGTATGTCCCAACATTGTAAGTCCATGCACCTTAGTGAATTCCACAGTGCGTTTCACTATGATCAATCACATAAATAGAAAGCAAAAACAGACCACGAGGGTCTGTTCAATATCGAAACGCTATTAAGCTAATGCTGTATGTAAGTGATGCGAACCTGACCATCATCGTTGCATACCGTAACTTCGACGGACTCGGTGAGGATATCGGCGTAGCTGTATGACACTCGTTTGAAGGCGTGGGATTCTTGATCTAATTTCACAATAAACACAGAAGGGTAGGTTTCTTCTAAAACACCAGAACGCTCGACAGTCTTACGACGGCCACCATTCGCTCTCAACATGATCTTCTGCCCAACGTGGGGCTCCAAACTGCGTTTGATTTCCAATAGCGCATTTTTTGCCATTGTCAACTACCACCTCTTTCCTTGTCAATTATAACCCATTCAACCATTCATGTCAAATGAGGGCAAATATTATATCAGCACCCCAATCCCGTTGTCAACGGCATTTTTGTTCAGTTTCCGATTTCCCCTCCCTTCAGGTTGTCACCAATGTTCGCAAATTATTCACACTTTTCCAGTTAAGGAGAAACTTCTTCATCACACTCCACGAACGCGCACATTCTTCTAAGTGTTCCGAAGCAAACATAGACAATTAAAGTTTTCTAAGCATAAAAAAAAAGAACACCTCTCGGCCACCCTCCTTCATGGAGTTGATGACAAGCAAGTGTTTCTTTCATGCGCTTTATTTCCATATGCGTCCATCGACACAACATCACTGCCGGCCACATTTTGTCCCTCATCCAGGAGCGCCTTGAACAGCTATACAGACTCTTCCGTGTGTTGAATACCAGGAACCCCCATTCGATAGCTACCACGCGTCTCCACCCCACCTAGACCTTCTAAGCCCGTTACCGTTAAGTCCATGATGTCCAGCATCGAGATCGTTTCTCTTGTCGGGGTATAGGACAACTTGGCAGCGATACACAGGGGATCTAAGGCGTGAATTAGAATACGAGCAGGTGAGCTCGCGAAATTAGCCCCAGCACGTAATAACGCTTCAAAATGCGACTGACAAGCACCCGCCACAATAATTAAAGCATCACGATTCCTCTCATATTGTCTGGCCACTCGAACCGCATTCACAAAGTTCTGTGAATTCTTATAGCTCGACAGGTTGCTCGGGCTAATGCTTTGCCGATTTTTCAAAATGCCATCATGTCCTGTGATGACGACAATGTCCGGCTTATATTGAGGAAGCAATCGTTGCAGCGCTTCCGCCATCTGCACCTCAGGAATGAAAAAACCTTCTGCCGGCACGCGTAATTCACCGTAGAGCTGCATACTTTTACGCAGATAGCTTGGATCGCCATCCAGATGAAGCACCCTTCCCGGCACCTCAAAATAGCTATTATTATTGGTTTGAGGCTTTTGTTTGTGGTTGATGGCTTGCTGATTCTTCTCTTGCAACTGCACTTGGGACACTGCTAGCCGACGCAGCGACTCACGAAACTCAGGCGAACTTGATCGTGGATGATCCACGGTCTCCTCCTTAAGATTCGTTTTTGTCAGATCTGAGAGCGGCGCATCTGCTAGCAGCCGAAAATCGACACCTCGCAGAATGGCCTTGAGATGCTCAATTCGTTCAATTTTAAACACGACGTCTCCGCCGTAGGAAATACGGGTTACATAATCTCCTTGCCTCATCGCACAAATCCCCTCCTAGGGGTATCCTATGGCGAGACTAGGCATTTGGTGCGGGTTATTTGCAGCCGTGCGCACGAAGAGCCGTTGACAAGCGAGCGAACTCCTCCATGCTGAGCGTTTCTCCACGACGCGAAGGCTCGATCTGAATGCTGTGCAGCAACGCTTCCAGCTCCGGCTTGTTCTCTTTAGTAAAGAACCTCGCCGCGAGGTTGTTATAAAGGGTTTTGCGACGCTGAACGAAGGACGCCTGGACGACAGCGAAGAAGAAGTCCACATCCGCTACTTCAACTGGCGGCGCTTGACGCACGCGCAGCCGGATGACGGCGGAATCGACGTTCGGCTGCGGTACGAAGACGGTGCGAGGCACGATCGTGACGAGCTCCGGCTCGCAGTAGAACTGCACGGCAATGCTAAGGCTGCCGTAGTCCTTGGTACCCGGACGAGCCGCCATGCGGTCGGCCACTTCTTTTTGAATCATCACGACGATATTCTCCAGCGGAAGCTTCTCTTCGAGAAGCTTCATGATGATCGGCGTCGTGATGTAGTAAGGCAGGTTGGCGACAACACTGACGCCCTCCATGCCTTCGAAATGCTGCCGGAACAGCTCCGGCAGGTTGGTCTTCAAAATATCCCCATGAACGACAGTCGCATGAGGGTAAGGCGCCAGCGTCTCGTCCAGAATGGGCAGCAGACGCTGATCGATCTCAACGGCCAGCACGCGGCCAGCGAGCTTGGCTAGCTGCTGTGTGAGCGCGCCGATGCCGGGGCCGATCTCCAGCGCAGCCTTCGTAGGCCCGAGCTCAGCGGCCATAACGATCTTGCTCAATATATTTTGATCAATCAAGAAGTTCTGGCCTAAGCTTTTCTTCAGCACGAGACCATTTCTCTTAATAATTTGCTTCGTTTTACTCGGTGTAGCTACATCTTCTGCGGTTACAATCACTTCTTGCCCGGATATCGTCATAGGATAGACCTCGTTATCTATAGGTTCTCGTACTCGTGATTCAATGTGATGATTCAATTCAAATGCTCAAGCGCCGCCTCGAATTCCTCTCGCGAAATCTGAAACATCGCACAGCGCTTATAAAATTGCTTGCCATTGCAATAACCAATGCCTAACGCGTTGCCTACGGCCAAACGGCGAGCCGCCGCATCTGGATGGACGATGAGGCCAGCCGCGATCAAATCCTCCATCGTCAGCTGCGAGATCGCCGCGTCATACTCTGTCCGCAGGCTCTGAAGCGCCTGACGGATCGTCTCCGGCGTCGCATTCTCGACGCCAATATCACCCTTATACGCAGCTTGCTCCTGCGTAATGAAGGCATGCTTACAGCCAGGTACCTTGGCTGCCACGATTTTACGGATCCGCTCACCTGCGTGATCAGGATCCGTGAATATAATGACGCCTCTGCGCTGCTGAGCCAGCGCAATTCGCTTGAGTACGGCTTGTCCGATGGCGGACCCGCCTGTTTCAATCGTATCCGCCTCCACAGCCCGCCTGATGGCAGCCGTGTCGTCCTTACCTTCCACAACGATCATTTCTTTTATCATTTACGTTTTCCTTCCCCAGTACGCAGAAAAAGAAGAGGGGTCTCCTCTTCTTTCGCGCAGGCATATGCCAAGCTACGTGTATAGCCTAGTGTTCCCGGCCTAACTACCGTTTACACGTTAGTTTTGGGACGGTTTTGTGGGGCCTACCACATACACCGTGTACCCTTGTTTCGTTCCGAATTTATTCGCATAAGCATGATCTTCATAGTACACATCGATCATTTGACCTTTCACACCGCTGCCAATATCCTCAGCACGACGGAAACCAATGCCTTCAATGTATACCCACCAACCCAGTGGAATCACCTTCGGGTCAACGGCAATCGTACGCCCTTCAGTTACAGTAGTTCCTGTGTAGGTTTTACCATAACCAGAGGAGCCCTCGGTTTTGCCTGTCGACTCCGCGTCCGCTGAATAGGCAGTAAGTTTCACGTTTTTGAGGATTTGTTTGTAGCCGAAGGTCACACCATTCTTGGAAACCTCATCCACGCTCGGTGAAGAGGCGGAGAGAACGACCACAGGATTTTTCGTTCCTACGGAAACTACTTTCTTAACGCTTTCTGTTTGTACTTCTTCACCCACAACTGCTTCCGCGACTAATACACCGTCCTCGAAAGTCTTTTCTTTCTTCTTCACCAGAACGCCTGCTTTACCTTCTTGGACCACTTGCTCTTTCCCTTTAAGTAAAGACGCGTCATTCTTTTTCTCTGTCTCGAATGCGATCGGTTCAGAGACTTCCTCCGTCTCTTTTTTCACACGGACGATCTTGATTTCATCGCCTGTGCTAAGAGCGGCCGTCGGTTCGGGAGAAATACGATCGTTCTCCCCAAGTGCAATATTTAAACGTTGCAATGCACTTTCTACCGTTCTTGCAGTTGTGTAAACAGTGGTGGTCTTTCCATCAGCAGTCAATTGAACTGGTGAAGCATGCTCGATTACAATTTTGTCTCCACCCTTGAGCTTGGTCGTGAGTGCAGCTGAAATTTCATCGTGTTCACCAATCGTTATGGCTTGTTCATCCAGTAGGCGTTGCAGGACCCATTGCTTCGTGTGCACAATAGTTTCTTGTCCATTCACAACCACGGATACGCTCTTGGTAGCCGTTCCGTACAACAACACCAAAAACATGAAAGTCATTGCGATTGAGATTATAGCTAGGCTTAAAATCAAACGCAAGTTTTCATGCTTCCATCGCAATGCGAAGGACATGCTGGATGATCGTTTTACATGGGTCTCGCTAATTGAGATACTGCCCACTTCTTCGGTCCTCCTTCAAAGCCTCGCCGCCAGGTTACAGCATGATTAAATTTGACGCGACTAAGGTTTTTAGTTTAACTTAACATGCTCGCCATCATCAGCCTGCTTAACTCGCTGAATCTGGTCGTCCCCCCCTTTTACCTATTCATCATCCTATGAATTCCGGGTTATTTTATGTCTTCCGATCTGTGTAAAACCCTGTATGAGGACAAAAAGCCAGCAAGAAGAGGACTCTTCTCGCTGGCTTAGTTTGCATAGTGAAATACAAATAGCACGCACGACAATCGTTACCTCTCTTACGCTTACGAGGTTAGCTGACGGATTCGGACGTGAGAGTCGCCCTACGTAGACGCAAACTGCTTGTTTGACGTCTATGATTCACCCCTGTTACTCTCTGCTTACTTAACCGCATTTGAATGCTCATTAAGCTTGCAGTGGTTCCCCCGTTTCCACATTTGGAACTCAGCGAATGGAAAATTGGCAAATTGGATATTAAGTTATTATGAAAAGTATATTACGCTGTTAATCTCAACCTGTAAAGGGATTAACACCCTTTAAAAAGGGCTAAATCGCTTAAATTTCGATTATTTTTCAAATATAACCCACTTATATCTACATGTGTCTAACTTTAACGTACGTATACTCGTTTTTTTAATGCATAATGACCAAAACTAGGCTAAAAATGCAAATTTGTTTATAATGATTCTGGAAGTATTTGATCAAAAAATACCAATAATTTGCTATTTAGGGAGGCAATTGAGATGGTTCCCATCTTACAGGTAAACGCTTTATTCGGTGGCTATTTACCCAACAAGCCCGTTCTCCATGACCTCACTTTTTCGATTCGCCAAGGTGAAATGATGGGGCTAATCGGACTCAATGGTGCAGGTAAAAGTACGACCATCAAAAACATCCTCGGGCTGCTTCAACCGCAAAAAGGGACCATTCGCATTAACGGTTTAACCCTAGCCGAAAATCCAATACCTTACCGAGCGACATATGCCTACGTGCCTGAAAGTCCGGAGCTATACGAAGAGCTTACGATTCGCGAACATCTTGAGCTTACAGCCATGGCTTATGGCATTTCCAAAGAGGACTACGAAGCACGATCCCAGTCCCTATTAGAGCAGTTTCAAATGAAGGACAAGCTGAACAGCTTCGCCAGTCATTTATCCAAAGGGATGAAACAAAAGGTCATGATCATGAATGCGTTCCTAATCGAGCCCTCTCTGTATATTATCGATGAGCCGTTTCTCGGACTCGACCCTTTAGCGATTCGTTCCTTACTAGAACTAATGGTTAAAATGAAACAAAAAGGCGCATCATTCCTCATTTCCTCACACATTTTGTCTACAATTGAAAAATATTGCGATACCTATGTCGTTCTCCACAAAGGTCACATGGTTGCGCAGGGAGATTTAGTCGAATTACGCGCACAAACCGAGCTGCCTCAGGCGTCATTAGACGACATCTTCTACAAGCTTGTTCAAGGAGACCTGGCATGAGTCACTTAACCGATACTACACATGCATTTAACACACACGCATTATGGAAACAGCGTTTCCAACATTATATGAAGGAATCCATGGGGTATTGGCAGTATGCCGCACGCAGTAACTTTATCGGCTTTTTGTTGTTTCTTGTCATCGTTTCTTCCTATTATTATGCAAAAACATTACAGCGTCTTCCGACAGATTATCCGTACCTATGGATCGTGCTGCTCGTGCTCGTTCCACTCGTCACTTCAAGCCCTATTCGAACACTGACCCGCAGTGCCGATCGAATGTTTCTATTGCGGATAGAGCATGAAATGGGTGTCTATTTTCGAAGCAGCTTCCTGTATAGCTTTTCACTTCAGGGTGCGTGGTTATTTCTCGCTTGGGTCACATTACGGCCGCTTTATAGCCACTGTTTAGGTGCCGATTCACAGCCATTTCTGCTCATGCTAGCTCTATTACTTCTATTAAAAGTAGCTAACCTATTAGCCAGTTGGCAGGAAGGAAGATTTGCCGCTGAACGAACAAGATTCGTGTCTGTCAGTTTTCGCTGGGCGGCATCTATTGCCCTCATTACGATCCAATTTCACTATAGCAGCTTATGGGCCAGCCTAGCAGCGATTCTGCTTGTATTCATTTGGCTGCTTGCCTTTCGATACGCAGCTAAATATGTGATCGGATGGGACTATCTGATTGCCAAAGAAAAGCAGCAGCAAGCTAGACTCTACGCCTTCTTTAATTGGTTTGTAGATGTACCGCAATTACCAACGCGAATAGCCCGCCGAGGTTGGATCAGCGGGCTTACCCGAATGATTCCCTTTCGACAGGATTCGGCGTTTCTCTACTTATATATGAAGACATTGCTGCGCACCGAATTGTTCGCGATTGTTCTTCGGCTGACTGTGATTGGCATATTAGCCATAGCCGTTTCAGATTCCACGATGGCAAGAAGCGTCATTCTATTCATCGCACTTGTCATTACGATGGTTCAGCTTACGTCTCTGGAGCGTGCGCATCGGTATACGTTCTGGCTCGATATGTATCCTTTGGAGTCTCGAGCCAAAGCAGGTTCCCTAGCCTATATCATCTGGTTAACCCTAACACTCGAGCTTATCATCCTGACGATTCCGTTTATGATGGGAACACCCATCCTACATTTCCTAGTTCCACTGCTCGGCTTTGCATTCGTTTCCTTCGCGTGCGGCGTGGTTCTGCGCCAGAAGTTCAAGAAAAATGCTTTACTTGAGGCCGAGTAACCGAATCGCATTGTTCGTTGTAATTTCAGCTAGCTCTTCCAGCGTCATCCCCCGAATTTCCGCGGCAGTCTCCGCCACTAAGCGAACATAACCGGTTTCGTTGCGTTTACCGCGGAAAGGATGGGGTGTCAAGTAAGGAGCATCCGTTTCGATCAAGAGACGATCAAGCGGAACCTGCGCCAGCACTTCTTTCGGCTGCACCGCATTTTTAAACGTAACTGGCCCTCCGAAGGAAATATGGAAATTCATATCCAGACACTGTTTGGCCGTTTCCCAGCTCCCTGAGAAGCAATGCATGATGCCTCCGACCTCTGACGCCTTCTCTTCTTTGAGAATCGTTAAAATATCTTGATGTGCATCTCGATTATGAATCACAATCGGCATTCCCAGCTTACGCGCAAGACGAATTTGCTCTCGAAATACCCGCTGCTGAACATCCTTCGGTGACTTGTCCCAGTAATAGTCCAAACCGATCTCCCCAATTGCAACCACCTTCTCATGTTGGCATAAGGACTCAATCCATTCCAAATCGCCAGGCATCATATCAATAGCATCGACAGGATGCCAACCTACCGTTGAGTAGATGAAATCATATTTCTCCGCAAGTTCAATCGAACTCGGAATCGTTTCACGATTAAAGCCGACATTCACGATTCTCGTAACGCCGGCCTCTAGCGCCCGCTGAATGACTTCCTCTTGGTCCTCCTTAAACTGTTCGGCATTTAAATGTGTATGTGAATCTGTTAGCATGTCTGTTCTCCTCTATGTCAATGACAATGATGGTGTTCCAAATTCTACGGTACTCTCCCTTATTCTTGCTCGCCCAACATCCCCCAAACATCAGGATAATCTTCGGCACTCAACCTCTCAAGCAGCTCCTCTGGATAATACACATGATGCTTCCCCATTTGAAAACCGCTAATTGACTGTACAATTTCCGACCGATGTGTAATTTCAGTTAAGTTTTCCTTATGATCCAGCAGCAGGATCGGCAAATTATCATCATTTTCACCAGCTCTGTACACGTCATAGGATTGATTCGATGGGAAATCGATCTCCATATAGTACGTTGGGTCGAAGCCAACCTCTCTCATCACCTTTTCCAAGCGCTGAATCAACTGTTCCTGATCTCCATCGAAGGTGCTGTACTTGTACAATTTACGGTCCAAGAAACGCTTGCACATATCCCCCAGCATTTCATCCTTCTCTTGACTCCAAAAGGTCAGCATCGTTTGCATGACTGACTCATCCAGCAGCAAATAATCTTCCAAGGAGATTTGATTCTGAATCAGATGCAGGATCGGCTCCACCATGAACCCGAATGTATAGCCTTCATCGTATAAATGCTTAGCGCGTGCAAATATTTTATGCAAAAGAATTTCTGCGCTTCGCGTAACCGGATGGAAATAAACCTGCCAGTACATCTGATAGCGTGACATCAAATAGTCCTCGACCGCGTGCATGCCGCTTTCTTTCACAACGATATGCCCTTTGTAGGGTCTAATCACACGAAGAATTCGCTCCAGATCAAATGTGCCATAATTAACGCCTGTAAAATAGGCATCACGCAGCAAATAATCCATACGGTCCGCGTCTAGTTGACTGGATACCAGGCTGACCACAATTTCTTCACTATACGATTTGCAGATGACACCTGCCACCTTCTTAGGAAAATCAGGTGAGACCCGGCTCAGCACTTCGTTCACCTCGGTATCCCCAAGCACAATGCGGCAGGACCAGTCCTCGTGTCTTGTACCGAATGCCTTCTCGATGGAATGTGAAAACGGACCATGCCCCAAATCATGCAGTAGAGCCGCACACAGACAGAGCAGACGCTCCTCCTTCGGCCAATCCTCATAGTGATTGCGTTCGAATTGCGAAATAATTTTCCGAGTAATCTCGTAAACGCCAAGCGAGTGGGAGAAACGACTATGCTCGGCACCATGAAAAGTTAAATAAGATGTGCCTAGTTGACGAATACGGCGCAATCGTTGAAACTCCCGGGTATTAATCAAATCCCATATCGTTTCATCTTGCACATAAATGTATTTATGAACGGGATCTTTGAACACCTTTTCTTCATTCATACGCTTTCGACCTCCCTTAATAATTGTAAATGTTTCGACATTTTCGACACAGAACCCTTTATAATGTCGTTTAATGTCGAATTTAAAATTCCAATTCCTTCGCTTTTCAGCCTCTGATTTTCCAGTATTTCTCGACAAATATGAATTTGAAACCTGCGTAATATACCCCTTACAAGCCCTTATTCCTAGCGTCATTATCGAGATTAAGCCTGTCACAAAAATAATTAATTTAGGGATTTATCGACTCTTTTTCAGTGAAAATATGGTTGACTATTTTGGGAATCGTTGGTATCATTAGTCATAAGCAAAATGTCGAAACATGACGATCTTGATTAAAATTTGATAAAATCGAAAGGGGTTTTATATATATGATGAAATCTACCGGAATTGTTAGAAAAGTGGACGAACTAGGACGCGTTGTTATTCCAATCGAGCTGCGCCGCACATTGGGTATTGGCGAGAAAGACGCTTTGGAAATATATGTAGACGGCGAGCGCATCATGTTGAAGAAATATGAGCCTGCTTGTATCTTCTGTGGCAATGCGGAGAACGTATCTTACTTCAAGGGAAAAATTGTTTGCCATATTTGTTTAGCAGAAATGCCAACACCTGTGACAAAATAAGAAAAGTAGTATATAATAGAAGTAGCACTTATCCTATTGGTAATTCTAACCTTTTTCATATCTCCTTTCATCTCTAACTTTGTTGGCTTCGGCCACGGGTTAGAGATCTTTTTTTGTCTGCACCCAAGAATGTACATGGATCCGGCCCCGTAAGGGGCCTTTTCCTATTCTATGTCATACTGCTTTATCTTGTTACGCCCCTTAACGCTCCAACAGCGCATTATAGACATCACGCTTCGATAATCCACGATCTGTCGCAACCAGCTTCAACGCATCCTTGCGATCGATCCCACGCTCCTCGTAGTGGGCGACATGCTCGCCGAGCGTCTTCGACTCCCACCAACCATCGGCCGCTTCCTGAACGGCCGCGTCGGATGCGCCTTCGGCGATCACGCAGTACTCGCCCTGCGGCGGGTACTGCTCCAAGTGCGCGAGGCACTCTGCGATCGTACCCCGCAGGAACTCCTCGTACCGCTTCGTCAGCTCGCGGGCGAGGCAAACCCTGCGCTCCGCCCCCCACACCTCCGCCATGCGGAGAAGTGTTTTCTCCACGCGGTGCGGCGATTCATAGAACAGCAATGTGTCTTGCACATGCTGCAGCCCTTCAAGCAACTTCGTCTGGTCTTTTTTCTCCCTCGGGAGAAAACCGACGAAGGAGAAACGCTCTGTCGGCAAGCCTGATGCAATCAGCGCCGACAGGGCCGCATTCGCGCCGGGGATGGGCACCACCGGCACGCCCTCCTCTACGGCCATCCTCACCAGGTCATAACCTGGGTCGGAAATGGCCGGCAGTCCCGCATCGCTGACTAGCGCGATGCTCTGCCCTTCAAGCAGCAAGCGGACCAGCTCCGGGCCGCTTGCTTGCTTGTTGTGTTCGTGATAGCTGACCAGTCGCGTAGCGACTTCGAAGTGGGTCAGCAGCTTGCGCGTTTGCCGCGTGTCCTCAGCGGCAATCATGCTCACTTCCTTCAGCGTGCGGATCGCGCGGAAGGTCATATCTTCGAGGTTGCCGATCGGCGTGGCAACCAGGTAAAGCGTGCCTACACCGCTAGGATCCTCGCGGTAGCTTTTTTGTATAGTCAAACTCACAGTTAAATCCCTCATCACTTTATATTAATCCTACAGTTAACCCACTTACGAGAATTCAAGCGAGCTCCGGCCTCCATAATAGATGTCTTTCAGTTCTTGGCAGTATTCCTCGTTCTCCGTGTATACGATTAGAGGCGGCAGCGTACGAATCTCCGGCTTGCCATCCTTCATCCCTTCAATTAGCACCATCATCGCTTCTTCTCCCGCACGCGCATGCACATAACGGATTCGCTTCGGTTCGATGCGGTACTGCCTCATCAGGCAGCAGATGTCGATAAGCCGCGTAGCACGGTGTACCATGGCTACTTTGCCCCCTGCTTTCACTAGCTTAGCGCTTGCCGCAATAACGTCCTCCAGCGTGCAATGAATCTCATGACGAGCCGCCGCAAAATGCGCATTGCTATTCTGCTCCCCATTCGGCACAGGCAGATAGGGTGGGTTCACGGTGACAGCATCAAATTGTCCGTGTCCCAAGGTTTTGTGAATCGTTTTCAAATCACCCTGCACCATATGCAGCCGTTCCGAGAGATCGTTAATCTCCGCATTGCGCACGGCCATATCCGCCAAACGTTCCTGGATTTCAACGCCCCAGATCTCTGCGCGGGTTCGTGTGGACAGCAACAGGGGAACGACACCATTACCTGTACATAGATCTACTACTCGCCCCTTAGGCGGAACACTGCTGAACCTCCCCAATAGGACAGCATCCATCGAGAAGCTGAACACTTCATCACTTTGGATAATTTTCAAATCATATGTCAGTAAATCATCAATTCGTTCAGTCGGTAGTAAAGGAACTTGCTTCATACGTCTTTCCTTTCTCTATGTATCCTATTATGGAAAAAAACCGTAAGGGATACACCCCTACGGCCAAGCGTCTTATTTATTTAAAAAGGATAAGCAAAACAAACAATCTCCCTCGGTCCGAAGGTGTCCATAGTATACGTTGCAAATATGAAATCCTTCATTGTATAAGCGGGTTAAATTATCATATCCGGCTCCTGGTAGCTGTACCGGCTCGTCAACAGTATCTCTCGTCGGCTCCTCGACCACCGTTTCCTCTTGGCGAATGAGCTTACGCAGCTGTTGATTCTCTATGCTTAATCTCTTATTTTCTTCGATGAGGGTAATAATCCGTTTCTTCAAGGCACCTAATTCAGCATACGTGGTACCCATTCGTTCTTCGATCCCATCTATTTGTCCAAAAATATCCTGTTTATCCACGCTCTCACCTCTAGTGCCATGCATGCTTACTGGCCAGCGCCTCCTTGGATCCTCGATCTTCTACTCTTGTTCAACAACATCATCGAATGGTAGATCTAGTGCTTTCCCAAGATCAAACAATTGAACCTTTGCCGTACGTTCTTTAATATTCAGACCCAGTACTTTCCCACTGCCAAATGAGGTGATCACTAGACGACCAACCGTCGGCAGCGAATCTTTGGCACTTTCATAGTTATCATGTTCATATTTCAAGCAGCACATTAATCTTCCGCATAATCCCGATATTTTGGTCGGATTCAGAGACAGATTCTGATCTTTGGCCATCTTAATGGACACCGGCTCGAAATCACCTAAGAATGAGGAACAACATAGAATTCGCCCACACGGACCTATGCCACCCAGCATCTTCGCTTCATCACGCACACCAATTTGACGCAGTTCAATTCTTGTCCGAAAAATACTCGCCAAGTCCTTCACAAGCTCACGGAAATCGACGCGTCCTTCTGCCGTAAAATAAAAAATAATTTTATTCCGGTCAAAGGTATACTCTACGTCCACTAGCTTCATCTTAAGACTGTGGTCTTTAATTTTATCGTGACACGTTTGGAAAGCGTCCTTGGCTGCTTTTTTATTCTCTTCAACCAAATCAGCATCCGTATCATCCGCAATGCGAATGACCTTTTTAAGCGGCAGAACTACATCATTCTCTTTAACAGTCTTTTTGCCCACCACGACCTTGCCGTATTCTACACCGCGTGCGGTCTCAACAATAACGGCACTTTCTTTCTCGATCGGTAAATCAATGGGGTCAAAATAATATATTTTACCCGCTTTCTTGAAGCGGACGCCAACCACTGAGTACATCTTACACCCCCTGCATCTCCACGAGCATTTTCTCTATAACCAGCTGAGAATTGGCATTGGAACGCAGTCGCTTTTGTAAATCTACGGCTTGCTCCATCATACGCACCCAGACTGAGACATCTCGACTTAACGCGAGTGAGCTCATCCAGTCTAGCTGGTCATTATATACAAGCTTGTCTCTGCGCTCAAGGCGCAACTGCACCATATCTTTAAACCAGAGGATCAGTAAGTCGAACAACGTCGAAACATGATCCGCAAGTTCTGTTTTCACAATCCGCTGTTGTACGGTAATCATGGAAGTAGGGAAACGTGTGAGCGTCTCCTTCGCTAATTGTAACATTACGGTTCTCATTTCTGCAAACCAATTTGCTGCAATTAAATCTCTAGCCGCTTGCAAGCCTGCTGTTACATGCGCTGCAGGTTGCACTAATGCTGCTGGAAGGCCTTCTTCCAGCAGTGTGAGCACCATCTGTTCACGTGCCATTGGCGTAAATTGGATCCACTGTGCCCTCGATTGAATCGTAGGTAACAGCGCATTTCCGTTCTCGGTGATAAGAATCGCTACTACACGAGAGTTCGGTTCCTCTAGAAATTTCAGCAAACTATTCGCAGCCTGTACGGTCATTTTCTCTGCATGGTACAGGACATATATTTTCGTACCAGACGCCGTTGCACGGTAGGCAAACTCCTTTTGCAACTCCCGAATCTGCTCAATCTTAATTGAAGCGCCTTCAGGAGCGACCATATGAAGATCCGGATGGTTGCCATGCTCGACCTTTCGGCATTCTAAGCATTCGCCGCATGCGTCATCCGTCCCGTTCTGACAATAGATCGCTTGTGCGAGTGCTATGGCCATTTCGGAACGGCCCGTCCCTACAGGACCGCTAAAAATATACGCATGCGAAAGTCTATCTTGACGCAGTCCGTTCTGCAGAAGCCGTTTTGCCGCTGCTTGTCCCGGTATCGCTTGAAAGGACATTTTTTTCGCCCCATTACACGCTTATATTTTAAAATAACAAGTTGATCAGCATACCTCGGATTTCTCCGATTTTATGCAAAATTTCGATCCGCCCCTGCTCATTCTCCAATAATTCATCGGCTAATGAGAGGAGCTCTTGATCGATTTCTTCTAAAAGCTTATATCGCTTCGAACGGCCGCGACGATCCCAGCCCTTCGTATCTCTTAAGTTAACCCCGCGACGAGCTGTTTCTTCAAGAAATTGACGAATCAGCAGCTTGTATTGCAGCAACTCCCTAACCGTCATACCTCTCGACAAACGATCGCCTTGGAGCGTGATTTGCTGCACCATTTTAGCAAGCTGCTCCTGCGTGTACTTCTCATCGTGCTGCTGCATGATGTCAGAGAAGTTCCGAGGAGCCATCTGTGGCGGAGGGACATTCTCGTTAACTTTGATATTCTTACCGATGGGCTGCAACCCCGGATTAATTTTCAAGACGCATCCATCCTTGTGTAAATCTGATTATGGTTAGAAATGCTCGAATCGCTCGACTGGCAATACGAAAACGGCCGCTCCACCCACTTGCACTTCCACGGGAAATGGAATGTATGAATCCGTCGTTCCTCCCATTGGAGAAACTGGAGTTACCAGCTGTTCACGAATTTTACAATTAGCTCGAATCACCTGCATCACCTCTTGCACACGGTCATCTTCCGTACCAATCATAAAGGTTGTATTCCCCGCACGCAAAAACCCTCCGGTACTTGCCAGCTTTGTGGCTCTGAACCCTTCCTTAATTAAAGCGTTAGAGAGACGGTTACTGTCTTTATCCTGAACAACGGCTACGACTAGTTTCATGGGTAATGCCTCCTTATATTATAAACTAAGAATTGGTTTTCCGCTTTAGACGGAAATATGTTCCTCAAGCAATTGTTCGCAATCCTGCCAAATATCCGCGGCTATTTGATCTACACTACGATTAGCATCAATAACTAGAACACGATCTGGATTATCGGAAGCAATTTGATGGAAGCCCGCTCGTACTCTGCTGTGATAGTCCACATTTTTCTGCTCAATGCGATCCAACTGCTGTGTAAACTCAGCAGCACCTGTTCGCTGATTTAATCGCTCCAAACTCACTTCAACCGGTACGTCCATAATATAAGTCCTAGTTGCCTGCAGTCCAGAACTCGCAAATTTGGAAATACTCTTTACCATCTCGATATTGACACCAAGACCGTATGACTGATAGGCCACACTGGCATCAATAAATCGATCGCAGAGAACAATTCGACCTGCTTTGAGCGCTGGAAGGATAAGCTCGTGAACGTGCTGCGCACGCGATGCCGCATATAGCAATACCTCTGCTTGATCCACCATCTCCTCATTAACTGGGTCAAGAATGATACCGCGGATTTTATCGCTGATTGCAGTGCCACCAGGTTCTCTTGTAACGAGTACATCATGTCCTAATTTCTGCAGTTCCTGCGCTACTTTCTTAAGCTGTGTTGTTTTGCCGGCGCCGTCCGGCCCTTCAAACGTAATGAATATTCCGTTCACTTGTTCCTCCTGCTTACTGCCTCACGAAGTCCCTTCGTGATCTGTGTATATAGTTAATTTGTACGTCTGTCCAAAATGGGTTCCTTGGAACCTAATGCCCTGACTAGCTAAAAATACGAGTGCCTCAGCTACAGAAGCCGTAATAACTTCACCTGGATACAAATAAGGAATACCCGGCGGATAAGGAATTACCATATCACCTGAACGCTTCCCAATGGCTTCCTCAATATGAACCTCTTTGGTCGCGGCTTGTTGATACACGACACTACGGTCAAAGCCTATTGGCGAGGAGATGGGTGCGTAGGTGGGTAATTTAATTATATTCGAGATAGGCGCCTGAAGTTCCTGCTTTTGGTTCGTGATGTCCAAACAAATGTTGCTTAAAACATGGAGAACTCGAAGCATATCCTCTCTAGTGTTAGCAGGGGTAAATACGAGTAAAACCAAATAGCCATCCGTCATCTCTACGTAGCAGCCTTCCGCTTCTAACCTTTCTTTGAGCTCCGCTCCAGACAACCTATGAGTGGGATCATAGATAGCAATTTTAAAAGGATCCGCTGTTGCGATTGCTCTCCCTCTGGTATGCTGCAGGGTTTCTCGAGGATAGTAGCACACTCCGTCTAGTTCCTCTAAGCCTGATCTGAACTCTTTCATGATCGTGAGTCCTTGTTCCAACCAAGCCTGTCCTTCGGTGTGCATTCGCTTTCTCGCTAAGTCCAAGGAAGCCATAATTGGATAGGATGGGCTTGAGCTTTGAAGCATCGCCAACAATTGTTGGATCGCCTTTCGGTTAATCCGAGGCCCTTGTACATGCAGCATGGCACCCATGGTCATAGCAGTTAGCATCTTATGTGTTGACTGCACGACTGCGTCTGCGCCTTGGGATAAGGCCGAGGCCGGTACCTCCTCGTGGAAGCCGAAATGCGCGCCATGTGCTTCATCCACTAAAAGGAGTTTTCCTTTCTCATGCATCAGATCTGCAAAAGGCTTCACAAGAGTACCGAGTCCATAGTAATTCGGATTAGTAATAAATAACCCCTTCGCGGTTGGATACTTCTCTAATGCCCGCTTAACGTCTTCGATATGTAAGCCTGTGGCTATACCTACTTCGGTATCAATGTTAGGCGCTAGGAATACGGCTTGGGCCCCCACCAGCATGAGCCCATGGATAACCGATTTATGTACGTTCCTTTGAACCAGAATGATGTCATTCCTTTGACAAACAGCGCCGATCATCGCTAAATTGCCAACCGTGCTCCCGCCGATGAGAAAGTACGTCTCCTCCGCTCCAAAGCAATCTGCCGCGAGCTGCTCTGCTTCCAATATAGCCCCCTCAGGATGATGCAAATCATCAAGTCCTGTAATTTCTGTATAATCAATGGACATAACCGATTGTAGAAAGCTTGCTCCCTCTTCTAGAAGCCCTTGACCTGATTTGTGCCCTGGCACATGTAAACTTACGGACATCTTAGCGTGATGGGCTACCATAGCCTCGTATAGAGGCGCTCGAGCCTTATATGTATGTTCGCTGCACAAACGGATCAAACTCCCCCAGCTTCGTCAGCTTTCAATTTTCGATTTACCCTTATATAGTAGTGGATTGCTGACAAAAAAACAAAAAAAGCTTCTGTAAAAGAAGCTTCTCCTCTTAATTCATAAACTGTCTCGAATTTCCCATGTAAAATGCCTTCCTCATCTGGCTCACAAAAAACGGATATTTCTGGTCGGAAACGTTCGTTTTGACGATCTCTTTACTACATTCATCACATATGAATGCTGTGACAATATGAATCCCGCCAACCCGTTGTTGTTCGCAAATCATACATAATCCAAACCGATTCTCCTCCATATGATCACCCCACGATCTTTTACGACTAGTATGTCCGATTCTAGATTCTCCTAAACTAGCTAAACCCTCATAATTTGGAAGGAAGATGCCGATAATACCTTCATAATACGTAACCGCAGCGCGGAGGTCTGTCACATGTCCATCAAACAAGAATCTAATTTATCTAAGCAATCTACGATTTATAGCTATACCTTGATGAGGCGTTTTTATCATTCTTTATATAAAATAGTTCTCTATTATACGTCTCTTGTTCTGATAGTCTTCTACAAATTTGACCCAACTAGTTGGCTTCCTCTATTAGTTAGCTATCCACTCGTGCTCATCTTCCATACGGTGCTTATTCGCGCTTATTTCCATTTCACCATTGGGATGGCTATGCGCGGGTGGTCCTATCGTTGGGGCATCTTCTGGTCGGGCTTCTTGCCTGATGGACATGCTTCCGTTCGACTGGTTACCAAAGTACAGCTTCACCTCTTCTGCATAGGACTTGCATTGATCCTCATCCTATATCCGTGGATACCTGGTGCTTGGCTGCGCCACCTAACGATATTTCACTGCTGGATGCTCCTGCCGCGGCTGTGGATGCTGCTTCGTTTTCAGCCTTACCGTAAGGCCGGTTTAATAAAAATATCGAGCAAGGAAACGTCATGTTACCTCCAATAATAATTCATCGTGCAAATGCTGAAATTAGCTGTAGTAAATACAGCTAATTTGGGTTTCATAGCAATCCTTCGCGGATACATGCAAAAAAAAGCCTTACCTGGAATTCTCCAAGTAAGGCTCTTTCAGAGCTGAGAGACTTTTGGCTCCACCAAAAGATCCCTATGTAGTTTGGCAACGTTCTACTCTCCCAGAACCCTGCGGTTCAAGTACCATCGACGCTGGAGGGCTTAACGGTCGTGTTCGAGATGGGAACGCGTGGGTCCCCTCCGCCATCATCAC
>NZ_JCAUAZ010000026.1:0-59662 GCF_059692215.1 Paenibacillus sp. J22P51
CGCCGCCAGCGTTCGTCCTGAGCCAGGATCAAACTCTCCATAATAGTTTGGACAATTGCTTGTCCGTATATCTGAAAGCTTAATTGCTCATTTGCGTTGCTAGCGAGATTTCGCAATCTCTTTTTTGAACGATTTCTCGTTCGTGCTTACTCACTCGTTGTTCAGTTTTCAAAGATCAATTTCTTTCGGTTTTCTTCGCCATCCGTTTAGCGGCGACTTTTTAAATATACCACAGTGCCTACGAAGATTGCAAGTCTTTTTTTGAAATCTTTTTTTTCAAACCTCAATTTCAATTAGACTCACTCGCTTTGTTTCGAAGGGACGAGTTATAAAGTAACACAGGTAGAGAGGGTAAGTCAAGCACTTACCCCCTATTTTTTTTGAGCTTGGTAATTACGGTTTCTGGCATACTTCGATATTTCCTTTGGTGTTGCTAAGCGAGCATACATCCTAAAGATGACTTTGTATCTGGATTCTATTGCTCCCTTTATCTCTTGATCAATTCTCTTATCGTTGAGATCGAATAGCATTTCGTCTAATTCTTTGCGCAGCACATAATCTAATTCTCTACATTCTCTCTCATTGAACAAAAATCCGAGCATACATCCATCCAAACCCCTCTCGACTGTAGAGATTCATGGCACTAACAGTTCGTTAGGCAGACATGGAAGGGAGAATCTTACACCTTCTTCATTTCTGCCTTATTGTTATGCTCAGATTTTGCCAGTTTTATGACAGAGAGATTGAAAATATTTTACAAATGCACCAACCAGTAGGTGAGTGTGCTTTCTATTACCGCTGCAATCAAAAGAAGAACCACGATTACAATGCTGAGCGGCTTGGTTAATTGGAGTATTCTCATAAATTCAATTCGAGCACTTCTTTTCTCAGCAGGCACGAGCAGCTGCACACCCATTTTCCAAACTAACAACCCTAACTTCAATCCATAAGCACACGCAAGTAATATGACAGGGATCTCTATGATACCATGCGGCAGTATTCCCTTTAGGATGATGGTTATTGTGCTTTCATTTGTCTGCAAGGAGAGCACATAACCTAGGATCATCCCGTTTGCGATTAACATAAACAGAGGAATAACACCTAGAAGAAGTCCACTGAACACAACAAGCACAGACTTAATCGCATTATTTAGAAAAATGAAAATGAACAACCACACCTGAGGGTTTTCTTTGGTGCTTATCGATTTAATCAGTGGCTGGAGTCCCTCTAACTGCTTTTCCAAAAAGTGTGAAAACTGCTCAGAGTTCGCCCATCCCATATAAAAACTAAAACCAAAAACAAGTACTACTACGATAAAGTAATGTTTCATTTCTTTAAAATGTCTTAGCATTGCTTGTAAATTCATTTGTAGTTCCTCCAATTTCGGAAGCATAAGTGCTATGTGTACGAGCATACATTATTTACTAAAGGGTATACAAGCTTATTAACTGCCTGACATAAAGGAGGTACAAGCTATTTATGAACTACTTTTTTGTAATCAACGCACGCAAATTCAAACAATACTTATTCATTGCTCTTGCCATTATCTTCTCCGCGGCCATTGTATATTCCGAACAGAGTAATGTATCTGTCTTTATGAACTCTGAACCCTCGGCTATTTACAGTGTGCAAACCGAAAAGAAGGTTATTGCCCTAACCTTTGATATCTCCTGGGGGGACACACGCGCTGAACCCATTTTGAAAATATTGAAGGACAATGGCGTTAAAGATGCGACGTTCTTCTTATCTTCACCTTGGAGCAAAAGTCATCCTAACGTCGTTGCAAATATTAAAAGCTATGGTTTTGAGATTGGTAGTCACGGCAATAAATTTGACAACTATAGTAAGCTTAGCGATGAGGAAATTCGTAATGAGATCTCTATAGCTCATGGGATTTTAACAGAATTAATTGGAAAAGAACCAAATCTCATCCGTCTACCTAATGGTGATTTCGATAAACGCGTATTACGCATTGCTGATGAACTCGGCTATTCCGTTATCCAGTGGGACACAGATTCTCAAGATTGGCTTAATAAAGGCGTCGACACTCTGGTTAACCGCGTAGTAAGTAAGGCACATCCTGGGGATATCGTCTTGCTCCATGCAAGTGACTCCTCGCAACAAACACATGAGGCTTTACCTGCAATCATTCAACAATTACGAGCTAAAGGGTACCAATTCGTGAGCGTGAGTGAGCTAATTAAACAAACGCAGGTCGATACTACCCCTGTTGAGGATCAAGCAATGAAACAAATTCATTGATGTACAAAAATAAATAGATTTGAAAAAAAGAGCTAATTGAATTAGCTCTTTTTGTTATCCAGTATTTTATGTAAGGTCAGAATTTGCCATGCATTACAAACGAATAACGGTGCCAACATAAAGAGACTCGATGCTGTATTATCCAATTTCAATGCAGGTACAGCCTCAAGGACAGTAACAGCACACATAAAGAACAAGGTAGGTATGAACGCATTCCGATTCGTCATCTTTACCTTCCAATAGCTTACGGCCAAGGAAATCAAGAGAACGAATGCCGGCAAAACGAAGTATCCAAGTAATGATTCTGAGCCTTCGAAATTTGTTTTCCTCAAGTAGACGAGGTCGAATAAAACAACAATGACAACGGCAAGCTGTAAAAGATCCCACACTGTTTTGGAACGTATAATACCAACCGCAATGAATCTAACGATTAAATAAGCGAAAAAGCCCATTTGACTCAATACACTTATGGTAGCCCCACCGAGAATCATATTTACCAGATTAAATCCAACTGCTGATAAACCCATTACAGAAAATTCTTTGTCTGAAAATTGAAGGATAAGTCCAACCCCAGTGGATACCACAATACCTAATACTAGTGTTGTCCAAAATAAATGAAACCATTTACGCAACGTCACGTTTAATTACCTCCACACATCAACTCTAATTGTTAATTGTACCAACCTTTGCGATAAAAAGCCAATAATGACCCCTAATAATCTGACCTTAACCACGCATACTAAGACTATTAAAGTTAAGGGAAGGGAGCATGTAGTTATGTTAAAAACAAGACTTAGAAAGCTTCAAGTCCTACCGGTCGTTTCAATGGCTTTACTTCTCGCTTCTTGTGGAACTGATAACTCATCACAAGGCCAATCACAAGCGGCTACGTATAAAGAGCAGAAAACGATGATCCTCGATATTCTGAAATCAGACGATGGCAAGAAAGCGATTAGCGCTGCAAATCGTAGCATTATGAACGGGGAAGTTGGCACGAACAGCTTTGCCGGTCAATCGCAGATTAAACTATTGTCAGCTAATGAATCACTCCAGCTTCAGATGGCTGTAAAGGATGTTCTAACTGCTAAGGAAAATAATAAGTTTTTAGCTGATATGATGAAGGACCCTAAATTCGCAGGAGACTTCGCTGCTGCGATTCAAAAAGAAACCAAGCAAATGTTTAAAGAATTATTGAAAGATCCTACGTATCAAAAATCACTCATTGATGTAATGAAAAATCCGGATTATGAGAAAATGGTATTGGATGTTATGAAAACAGCGCCATATCGTCAACAAATGATGACAGTCATGGAAGAATCCATTCAAAGTCCTTTGTTTCGGGCACAGTTGGTTGAATTACTTAAATCTGCAATTGAACAGCAAAGTAAGCCTGATCAAATGCCTTCTGCGAAAAGCCAGGAGAAAGGTGCGGATTCAGGTAAAGAAGGCGATAAAAAAGAACAAGGCGGCGATGAAAAGAAGAAGGATGACTCCTCTGGCGGCTCCGAAAAACAAGGTGAAGAGAAAAAAGATAGTGGTTCAGACTCTGGTTCTTAAAATAAAAAGGAAGAGGTTGCAGCCTAATGCTGCTCCCTCTTCCTTTTCTCATTTCTCAAGCTTTGCTATCATTCTATCCGCTATTTCTAAATAGATTTGCCCTGTTTTGGATTCAGCCTTGTACACGGACGGCGAATAATCCTTTTCAGAAATGTGGTTATCCGGAGCCCCTAATGGGATTTGTGCTAATAGCTCACTATGTAGATCTTCTGCAAGCTTAGCTCCGCCACCTTTCCCGAAAATGTAATCAATGCTGCCATCTTTACTTTCATAGTAAGACATATTCTCAACGATTCCCAGAATTTCATGGTTCGTCTGAATGGCCATAGCACCAGCTCTTGCAGCTACGAAAGCAGCTGTTGCATGTGGCGTCGTGACAATAACTTCTTTACTTTGCGGGATAAGTTGATGAACATCTAACGCAACATCACCTGTTCCTGGCGGAAGGTCTAGCAAGATGTACTCAACATCTCCCCAGTTCACTTCATTGAAAAAGTTACGCAGCATCTTCCCAAGCATCGGCCCACGCCATACAACAGGTGCATTGTCTTGGACAAAGAAACCCATTGATATCACTTTTACTCCGAATTTCTCAACAGGAATAATCACATTTTCAACGAGCTGCGGCTGTTCTTCAATCCCCATCATATCAGGAATACTGAAACCATAAATATCCGCATCGATGATCCCTACTTTTTTCCCCTTACGCGCTAGCGCAACTGCTAGATTAACTGTGACAGTTGATTTACCAACGCCACCTTTACCACTGGCAACAGCGATAAACTCGACCGTAGAGGATTGTCCAAGAATCGGTTGCTGGATAGGAGGTTGAACCGGCTTCGGCGGTGCCGCTTGATCTGACTGATGTGCAGGACCTTCCAATCTACTGCGTTCATGGTCTGTCATCAATCTAAAACGGATATGAACCTGTGGTACTCCTATATTTGCTAAAGATTGTTGAATGAATGCTTTGGCTTGCTCCTTGTATCCCTCATTCTCTGTTACTACAATTAAACTTAAGGATACGGCATCTTCCTTCACCATTACATCACGAATCAAGTTCAGTTCTACTACACTTTTATTAAATTGAGGTTCCATTAGCGAGTTCAACGCTTCTAGGATTTGATCTTTATGTACCATAGCCACATCACACCTTTATTGGGACATTGTCTTTGCGGCTTTAATTATAACACATTATGAAGCAGAACCCACTTTTTCCCCCGCAAAATATCTCAAAATCCCTTGATATACGGAAGCAGCTAGCATCTTCTGATAATTCTCGTCTGCAAGTAATTTGGCTTCTTCGGGGTTTGAAAGAAAGCCTACCTCAACGAGTGCACTTGGGATTTTCAACGTCTTTAACAGATACACAGTCTTATCAGCTAGCTTAGCAACACGGTCGGTATTTTCCAGATTACGCCTAAGTTCAGCTTGAATTAATGCAGCTAAGTTAGGATTATCGGGATTGTTCAAGTAGTAGAACGTTTGTGCGCCTCTCCATTTTTCAGAAGGTATACTGTTCAAATGGATACTCAAAAACAAATCGGCATTATTGTTTTGAATCAAGTCTGCGCGGTTGTGAAGATCCTGCGTCTTACGTTTGCTATAGCCTTTCGTGCCGGACTCCGCTAGGTCAGTATCCGTTTCTCTTGTTAGTACTACGACTGCACCAGCTTGTTGTAAATAATCACGCAACCGCAAGGTGATCGCCAGATTGATATCTTTCTCAATAACTCCATCCTTGCTCTCTGCTCCGCCATCTGGACCACCATGACCGGCGTCTAGCGCAATTGTCTTGCCCGATAGAGGAAGCGCCCAATCTGACCACGTCTTCGTTGTAGGGAGCTCGTACGCATAAATAAAGACAACCAATGCAAGCAGAAAAGCGGAAAGCATTAGTTTCAGACTACTGTGAAAGGTCAGCCAGACCACTAACCTTTTCTTCCTTTTACGCATAAAAAATCCACCTCTGTTCCCCTATAGACTCTGTAACATCTATATGGGACAGGGTGGACAAATATGCCAGACTTACACTTGGCGTTATTCCCATTTCTTCAGCAGTAAAATTACTGAATATCTCTTGCGCTTCATACGTGCCGTAATAGTCACCAACGCCTGCATGATCGCGTCCAACGATGAAATGCGTACAACCATAGTTTCTACGCACAATCGCATGTAGAATCGCCTCACGCGGCCCAGCATAACGCATAGCAGCTGGATAAACACCTAAGAAAGTGCGATCCTTCGGAAAATAATTTCCTAGTAAGACTAAGTAACTTTTCATACGTAAGTCAGCTGAAATATCATCGGATTTCGTTTCACCAACAAGCGGGTTCATGTGCACGGTGCACCGGATTACGCGTTTGGAAGCCTACAACCGTTTTCCAATCGTCCATGCATTTACACGAATTTGTTTCAATTCTGCCGCTTGCTTTAGAAGTAGATTTCTTTGTTCTGCCGGCACTAAGCGGTAAATAAGCTCTCCGCCATGCGGTTTAATTGTTGTCATTAACGTTTCCTCTATAATCTAAAACTAAATGTAAAGGCCTTACTTATGAAGACCACATTCTGTTTTCTCAATACTTGCCCAACGTCCTGCGCGAGGATCTTCACCTTCAGCAACTTGGCGTGTGCAGTGTGTGCAACCGATACTAGGATAGTTACGATCATGAAGTGGGTTATAGATAACATCGTTATCGCGGATATATTGCCATACATCTTCCGACGTCCAACTAGCTAATGGATTAAATTTGATTAGACCAAATTTCACATCATATTCAACCTTTTTGGCATTAGCACGAGTAGGAGCTTGATCGCGGCGGATACCTGTAATCCAAGCATCGTAGTTTTTAAGAATGTCCGTTAATGGATCAACTTTACGAATGTTGCAGCATTGGTTCGCATCACTCTTCCAAAGCTCATCGCCAAATTTCTCTGCTTGCTCTTCGAGCGTTAGTTTAGGCAATACTTGAACGAACTTCGTACCATAGTGCTTCTCAAGACGCTCTTTCGTTTCATACGTTTCATCAAAATGTACATTCGTATCCAAGTAAAAAATATCTACGTTAGGGTTAATTTTTTGAAGCATGTCAACAAGCACAACATCTTCAGCCCCAAAACTACAAGCTAGTGTTAAACTTCCGAACGTATCTACAGCAAGTTTCAATACGGCTTCAGGCGATTGATTTTCGAATTCTTCCGCTGCTTTCGTCACAAATGCTTCTTTTTCAAATAGATTCACCGTACGATTCCTCCAATAGTCGACAATCCCGACTGCTATTGTATGATTTATAATTTTATTATATATGACTTCTACAAGGTGTCAATGACTTTTCATCATTTTGGTATTAACTTCTTTTAACAGGACCTCTTCGGATGAAATCAGCAAGTATTTTTAACATAAAAAAAGAAAAACCCTTCCAGCCATGAGCCGAAAAGGTTTTTCTTGAGTGCCAGAGGCACAAAATCTTAACGTTTGGAGAATTGAGGAGCACGACGTGCTGCTTTCAATCCGTATTTTTTACGCTCTTTCATACGGGAATCACGTGTTAGGAATCCAGCTTTTTTCAAGGATCCACGGTATTCCGGATCAGCTTTTAACAATGCACGGGAGATACCGTGACGAATTGCGCCAGCTTGTCCGCTGATTCCGCCACCATTTGCAAGTACTAGAACATCGTATTGACCGATAGTTTCAGTTAAAGCAAGTGGTTGTTTAACGATTAGTTTCAACGTTTCTAGACCGAAATACTCATCTAGATCACGTTTATTGATAATGATGCGTCCTTCACCCGGTATTAAGCGAACACGCGCTACCGAATGTTTACGACGACCCGTTCCATAATATTGAACTTGTGCCACGAAACGTTCCTCCTTATATTAACCGCGAAGATTCCAGACTTCTGGTAGTTGTGCTTGGTGCGGATGCTCTGCTCCACCGTAGACTTTAAGCTTAGTTTTCAAGCTGTCGCCAAGACGGTTCTTAGGAAGCATACCATGAACTGCGAATTCGATCATACGATCAGGCTTAGTGTTAAGTAAGTCCTGAGCGGAAGTCACTTTCAAACCACCTTGGTACAAAGAGTGACGGTAGTACATTTTGTTTTGCATTTTCTTACCAGTAAGCTTAATTTGGGAAGCATTGATAACAACAACGAAATCACCAGTATCTACGTGTGGAGTGAACTCCGGTTTGTGCTTACCGCGGATAATGCTAGCAACTTCACTTGCAAGACGGCCAAGTGTTTGGCCTGCAGCGTCAACAATGTACCATTTACGCTCTACTTCATTTGGCTTAGCCATATATGTGGTGCGCATGCTTAATCCTCCTAAAAATATATCTGAAATACATAAGTTATAGTTGTAAATTTAACATAAGCGATGGATAGTTATGGTCATTTGTGATCAGGGGCTGTGGGGTAGCCGATCACGAAACGCCAAGTTATATTTTACACGATAATGTCTTAAGAAGCAAGTGGTGATGATAACTTTTTAATAGTCAACTTTCCACAAGGTTAACCCCATGGCTTCAGCTGTAGGACCCGCTTGAGACCGATCTCTGGCCTCGAGAACACGCTGCAAGTCGCTGGGTGGTCTCTTACCCTCACCGATCTGAATCAATGTCCCTACGATGATCCTCACCATGTTATAAAGAAAGCCATTCCCCGATATAATCAACCGGATACGCTCTACTTTACCTGTCGCCAACAACTCATCGGTTTCCGTCTCCATACGTACCTCATACAAGGTTCTCACTTTGATTTCCTTATCCGTTCTCACTGTACAAAACGAAGTAAAATCATGCTCACCTAGCAAACAAGGGAGCGCCTCTCTCATGGCTTCCACATTTAAAGGCGTGGGGTGATGATACTCGTAGTTGCGGTGAAAGACATCAGGGAAGCGCGCCGAACGAATCGTATAACAGTACGTCTTACGTTTCGCGGCTTTGCGAGAGTGAAAAGTAGGAAGGACTTCTTCTGCAGTATGTGCGACGATATCCCTGGGTAGTCTAGCATTTAGAGCTAAACACCATCGTTCCACTGGAATCTTAGAACTCGTTGTAAAATTAATAACTTGTGCTTTCGCATGAACACCGGCATCTGTACGCCCTGATGAAATGACTTTCACTGTCTCACCTGTCAACAAGAACACAGCTTGTTCTAAGCGATATTGCACAGTGTCAGATCTAGGCTGTATCTGGAATCCAGAATAAGATGTACCATCGTAGCTTATGGTAAAACGTAGATTTCTCAAGGCTTGTTCCTCCATGAGTCATCCTTTCTACCTAGTCTGAGTTGCTTACGCAACTCTCATCACTAGAATGCGATCCAAGACTGCAAAAAAAGGGCTTCACCAGAATCTAGTGATTCCGTCCACCCTTTCCCATCCGTCTTCTATGCGCGATCTACTAGCTCTAGGTAAACCATTGGTGCTGCGTCACCGCGGCGTGGTCCCAGTTTAAGGATACGAGTGTATCCACCTGGACGCTCGGAATAACGTGGAGCCAATTCAGAGAATAGTTTTTGAATCGCATCTTGATTTTCGTTAGCAGCTTCTCTACGAACAAAAGCAGCAACCTGACGGCGTGCATGAAGATCTCCGCGTTTCGCAAGAGTAATTAACTTCTCAGCGATTGAACGAATTTCTTTTGCTTTTGCTTCTGTTGTTTGAATGCGCTCATGTATGAACAGATCCGTTACCAGATCACGAAATAATGCTTTACGATTACTGGAATCGCGGTTCAATTTTCTGTAGTTCATTGAGTTAACCTCCTTCTGACAAGATTATTCCTCGGTACGTAGACCCAGCCCCAGCTCTTCGAGCTTCTCTTGAACTTCTTCAAGGGATTTGCGACCTAAGTTCCGAACTTTCATCATGTCTTCTTCTGTTTTGGTAATCAGCTCTTGTACGGTATTAATCCCTGCACGTTTGAGACAGTTGTAAGAACGAACGGAAAGGTCTAGTTCTTCGATAGTCATCTCAAGAACTTTCTCTTTCTTATCTTCTTCTTTTTCAACCATAATCTCAGCGTCTTTTGCTTCATCCGTCAAACCTACGAACAAGAGCAAATGTTCAGTTAAGATTTTAGCGCCCAAGCTTACTGCTTCTTCTGGTCGAATACTTCCATCGGTCCACACTTCGAGGGTCAACTTATCATAGTTAGTCACTTGGCCGACGCGAGTATTCTCAATAGCGTAGTTTACCCGAGTAATAGGCGTGTAGATTGAATCAATTGGAATTACACCAATTGGTTGCTCTTCATGCTTATTTTTGTCTGATTGGACGTAACCGCGCCCTCTGCCCGCATGAATCCTCATATGAAGACGTGCATCTGGAGATAGGGTAGCGATGTGTAGATCCGGGTTAAGGATCTCAACATCACTATCACCACGGATATCAGCCGCAGTAATATTACCTTCTCCTTCAGCATCAATTTCTAGCACTTTCTCCTCATCGGAGTGAATCTTCAACGATAAGCCTTTCAAATTGAGGATAATTTCCGTAACATCCTCAAGTACGCCAGGAATCGTTGAAAATTCGTGCAAAACGCCATCGATTTGGACAGAGGTTACTGCTGCCCCCGGCAAGGAGGACAGTAAGATACGACGTAGTGAGTTTCCTAAGGTTGTACCGTAGCCACGCTCCAACGGCTCGATGATAAATCTACCATAAGCGCCATCTTCACTTAATGCTACAGTTTCTATTTTTGGCTTTTCGATTTCGATCATGAAATGTACCCTCCATTCAATACGTCGGTTCCCTCTGGATACTTCGTTGAAAATTTCATAGTATGCCTATCCTTCAAACCATTATTCACGATTTTGGAATAATTATACTACAAAGTGATCCTGAATTATACGCGACGACGTTTTGGAGGACGGCAGCCATTATGAGGAACCGGAGTCACGTCTTTAATCAGGTTTACTTCAAGACCTGCTGCTTGCAAAGAGCGGATTGCTGCTTCGCGGCCAGCGCCCGGACCTTTAACCATAACTTCAACTGTTTTTAAGCCATGCTCCATTGCTGCTTTAGCTGCTTTTTCAGCTGCCATTTGTGCTGCGAAAGGAGTACTTTTACGGGAACCTTTGAATCCAAGGTTTCCTGAACTTGCCCAAGAAATTGCGTTACCATGCGGATCCGTGATCGTTACGATCGTGTTGTTAAATGTTGAACGGATGTGTGCTACACCGCTCTCAATATTTTTCCGGTCACGACGTTTCGTACGGACGACTTTTTTAGGTTTTGCCATTAGCTCTAACCCCCTTTATTATTTCTTCTTATTAGCTACTGTACGACGAGGACCTTTACGTGTACGAGCATTTGTTTTAGTACGTTGACCACGAACAGGAAGACCACGGCGGTGACGAAGACCACGGTAGGATCCGATTTCGATTAGACGTTTGATGTTTAGGGAAATTTCACGGCGAAGATCGCCTTCTACTTTAAGGGTTTTGTCAATTACATCACGGATCTTGCTCACTTCATCTTCAGTCAAGTCACGAACGCGAGTACTCGCATCGATACCTGTGGAAGCAATGATTTTCTGAGCAGTTGTAGTGCCGATACCGAAAATGTAAGTCAACGCGATTACAACTCGTTTGTCACGAGGTAAGTCAACTCCAGCTAAACGTGCCATCTACAGAATGCACCTCCTTTTAACCTTGTTTTTGTTTGTGCTTAGGTGTTTCGCAAATTACCATTACTTTGCCTTTACGGCGAATGACTTTACATTTCTCACAAATCGGTTTTACTGACGGTCTTACTTTCATTTTAAGCCCTCCTTTTCATCGTAAGCAACCATGTTGCGTTTTCGTTAGAAAACTTGCTTCGTAAGCATACGTCTTGAGAGAGTATTACTTCTAAGCCGAGCATTTATTTGAAACGGTAGGTTATACGGCCTCTCGTCAAATCATAAGGCGATAATTCTACGGTAACCTTATCTCCAGGCAAAATGCGGATAAAATGCATTCTGATTTTCCCTGAAACATGGGCTAGGATTTTATGACCATTTTCCAATTCAACTTTAAACATTGCATTCGGAAGAGGTTCAATCACTGTACCTTCTACTTCAATTACATCTTCTTTGGCCACAGTCATTCTCCTTTCTCTTGTGCTTCAACTTGCATAAGTTCAACGAATTTGGCGATTGCAAAGCGCAATTTCCCATTAGTCACACGACCTGTTTCCCTAATGCTTGACGCTACTTCACTGCTAATCGTTTCTTGTAAATGAAGATGATTCAGGTTCTTCTTCTTCGGCTGATCGAATTTGCGATGATCGCCGTCGGCAAGCCAGACAAAACGATGATCTTCAATCCCAATCACGACCGCATATTCTCCGGGATCTCTACCGCGAAGCACCTTTACGATTTGACCCACTTGCGGAATCTTACTATCCACTCAGTTCACCTACGATCTAGGCAAAGTTAATATTTCATAACCAGCTGCCGTTATAGCAACCGTATGTTCGAAATGAGCACATAGGGTTCGATCCGAAGTGACTACAGTCCAATCGTCTTCGAGTGTTTGGACAAATCTTTCGCCAACAACCACCATGGGTTCAATGGCTAGGACCATGCCTGGTTTGAGTCGAGGACCTTTGTCAGGAATACCATAGTTCGGAATTTGGGGTTCTTCGTGAAGATCCGTTCCAATACCATGACCGACATACTCTATAACCACGGAGAAGCCTGCGTCTTCAATACAAGTTTGGATTGCATGCGACAACGTGTAGAGTCTAGCATCCGGTTTAGCTTCTGCAATGCCTCGATAGAGTGATGCTTCTGTTACAGTCAACAAACGCTGAGCAGTTTCAGAAATTTCACCGACAGGATATGTCCAAGCAGAATCTCCATGATAACCTTTATATTGAGCACCAATATCAATACTGATAATGTCGCCCTCAACGAGCTTTCTTGGACCAGGAATACCATGAACTAATTCTTCGTTGACTGAAGCACAAATGCTCCCAGGAAAACCATTGTAACCTTTGAAAGATGGAATTGCTCCCTGACTGCGAATGAATTCCTCTGCGATCTGATCAAGTTCTTTCGTTGTAATGTTCGGACGAATCGCCCTTGCCAATAAGCGGTGCGTTTCGGCTACGATACGACCAGCTTCTCGCATTAGGTCTAGTTCAACCTCGGACTTACAAATGATCATTACGCTAGACCTCGTAGCAGTGAGCTAATTTGTTCGGTTACCGCATGAATGTCTTGTTCCCCGTTAACCTCACGCAATAATTCCCTCTTTTGGTAGTAATCCAGAAGCGGAGCCGTTTTGTTGATGTATTCATCCAAACGTGTTCCGACTTTCTCTTCCGTATCATCAGATCGTTGGTACAACTCACCGGAACATTTATCGCATACGCCTTCTTGCTGAGGTGGGTTGAAGATGACATGATACGTAGAACCACAGGATTTACAAATTCTTCGGCCAGTTAGTCGTGCTAACAGATAACTGCGATCAACAGCTAGATTGATTACGACCTCAATCTTCTTACCAAGAGATTCAACGATGTCAGACAATGCATCTGCTTGAGCTACCGTTCTAGGAAACCCATCGAGCAAAAATCCTTTATCGCAATCCGGCTGGGCAAGACGCTCTCTCACAATGCCGTTCGTTATTTCATCAGGAACAAGAAGCCCTTTATCTACATATCCTTTGGCTTCGATACCCATTGGAGTACCTTGGCTCATTGCTGCGCGAAATGCATCGCCAGTTGAGATATGAGGAATTTGAAATGCGGAAACGATTTTCTCTGCTTGCGTACCTTTGCCTGCACCAGGAGGCCCCATAAATATTACGTTCACAATTAAAACCTCCCCATCGCACTCGGCATTACGAACAGCACAATAGGTGCCGATGTCGCAGAACTTGCCCCATCAGAACCTATTAGCTATTTATTGATGAACCCTTTGTAATGACGCTTAATCAATTGGCTCTCGATTTGCTTCATAGTCTCAAGACCAACGCCTACTACGATAAGTAAAGAAGTACCACCTATTTTAACCGAACTAGGCAATCCAGCAAGTCCTCCAAATAGCATTGGAAGAATAGAAATTGCTGAGAGAAACAGAGCTCCAGACAGAGTAATTCTTGTCATTACGCGTGTCAGATAAGTCGATGTGGTTTTACCTGGTCTGATACCTGGTATGTATCCGCCATTTTTCTTCATCTGATCAGCCATTTGAACTGGATTAATTTGTACGAAGGTGTAAAAGTAAGTGAAACCAATAATCAGCAGTACATAAAGTACAATCGCTAATGGTGCAGTTTGGTTAATACTCAAGTTATTGATGATCCATTCTGCAACTACATTTCCTCTCCAGTAACTTGCAATGGTTGGAGGAAACATCAAAAGTGATAGTGCAAAGATTACAGGGATAACACCAGCAGCATTCACTTTAAGTGGAATGTGCGTTGTTTGCCCACCATACATTTTACGTCCAACTACTCGCTTAGCATATTGTACAGGTATCTTACGAACACCTTGTTGTACGAATATAACTCCAGCAATAATCAGAATAACAACTAACGCAATAATGATAAGTTTCACAATGTTCAGGAACAAAGCTCCATCGGTTGTAAATAGTGATTTGTAGATTTGTTGAATGCTTGTTGGAATCGCTGAAACGATACCAGCAAAGATGATAATGGAAATACCGTTACCAATTCCGTACTCCGTGATTTGCTCACCTAGCCACATCAAGAAAGCTGTACCAGCTGTCAACACGATAGCGATTAAAGCAAAGGTTGTAAACCCAGCATCAATAACCAAACCACTGTATAGGCGGTTAAAGCCGATTGATAAGCCGAAAGCTTGAATCAACCCTAGAACAATCGTACCGTAACGAGTCACCTGCGTCATTTTCTTTCTTCCGACATCTCCTTCTTTCGCCCATTGCGCAAAGCGCGGGATTACATCCATGGACAAAAGCTGAACAATGATCGAAGCCGTGATATAAGGCATAATTCCCATCGCGAAGATGGAGAATTGGAAGAGCGCACCGCCGGAGAACGTGTTAAGCAAACCAAAGACATCGCTCTGATTCGCTTGATCTTGAAGTTTCAGAACATCTGTATTAATGTTTGGTACCGGAATGAAGGCACCCAAACGGTAGACGATTAGCAAGATAAGCGTGAAGAGAATCCTTCTGCGTAAATCTTCTACTTTGAAGATGTTGGCTATGGTATTGAACATTAAATCACCTCGGTTTGACCGCCGGCAGCTTGGATTTTCTCAATCGCTGATTGAGAGAACTTATTCGCTTTAACGGTTAATTTTACTGTGATTTCACCGTTTCCTAAAATCTTAATGCCGTCTTTAGGAGCTTTAACAATACCAGTCTCCATCAATACTTCTGGAGTAACTTCTGTACCAGCTGCGAAATTGTTCAAATCTTCAAGATTAACGATCGCGTACTCCGTACGGAAACGGTTCGTGAATCCACGTTTAGGTAAACGACGGTACAATGGGTTTTGTCCACCCTCAAATCCAGGACGAACGCCTCCACCGGAACGTGCGTTTTGACCTTTATGTCCGCGAGTTGATGTTTTACCCATGCCGCTACTTGTACCACGGCCAACACGTTTACGAGTGTGACGAGAACCAGTAGCAGAACTTAGCTCATGTAACTTCATCGTTGCACACCTCCTCTAGATCTTAAATTCGTATTTCTATGCTTCGATTTCTTTAACTTCTACCAAATGGCTTACTTGATTAACCATGCCTCTGATTGCAGCATTATCTTGATGAAGAACAGTTTGGTTCAACTTGCGCAGACCAAGTGTTTTCACAGTAATGCGTTGTGTTTCAGGACGGCCGATCAAGCTGCGTTTTAGGGTAACCTGTAATTGTTTAGCCATGTTTACCCCTCCTAACCTAATAGCTCTTGAACAGTTTTACCGCGAAGCTTTGCAACTTCTTCCGCTTTTTTCAAGCGGCTCAAGCCTTCAAGCGTTGCGTTAACCATGTTCATGGAGTTCGATGAACCTAGGGATTTTGTCAAGATATCGCCTACACCAGCAAGTTCAAGTACTGCACGAACTGGACCGCCTGCGATAACTCCTGTACCTTGGGATGCTGGCTTCAATAGAACGCGTCCTGCGCCAAATTTACCAGTAACAAGGTGAGGAATCGAAGTGCCTACGATAGGAACATGAATCAAGTTCTTTTTCGCATCTTCAATGCCTTTACGGATTGCATCTGGAACTTCGGAAGCTTTACCGATTCCTGCACCAACCCAGCCATTGCCATCGCCAACGACAACAAGTGCGCTGAAGCTGAAACGACGTCCGCCTTTTACTACTTTAGCTACGCGATTAATATTTACGACTTTTTCTGTTAGCTCTAAAGTATTAGGATCTACACGCAAGTCTTTTACCTCCTTATTAATGTATTTCTAGAATTCAAGACCAGCTTCACGAGCTGCGTCAGCCAATGCTTGAACACGTCCATGATAAAGGTATCCACCGCGGTCAAAAACCACTTTGTCTAAACCTTTTTCTTTCGCACGTGCTGCGATTAATGCGCCAACTTTACGAGCAGCTTCAACGTTACCACCGTTACCAATATCACTTTTCAGCTCTTTATCTTGAGTCGAAGCTGCAACGATTGTTACACCAGTTGTATCATCGATTAGTTGAGCATACATATGTTTGGATGAACGGAAAATGTTCAAACGTGGGCGAAGAGTTGTACCTTCAATTTTCTTACGAACACGAAGGTGTCTTTTCAGACGAGCTTTATTTTTATCGCTTTTAGTAATCATCTATACTTACACTCCTTTCATCATCTTATGATGCGAGGCTTATGCTTACGTAGCAAGTTTTCAATAGAAAACTCTTAGCTATTACCCGCGATCTTTCGATCTTATTTCTTCTTACCAGCTTTACCTTCTTTACGAAGAATGCGTTCGCCTTCATACTTGATACCTTTACCTTTATACGGTTCTGGTTCACGTACGGAACGAACTTTCGCTGCCATTGCGCCAACTAGCTCTTTATCAATACCTCTAACGATGATTTTCGTGTTCGTTGGAACATCGAACTCAATACCGTTCTCAGGGTTGATTTCAACTGGATGGGAGTACCCAACGTTGAGAACCAATTTGTCACCGCTTTTGTTTGCACGGTAACCTACGCCTACTAGATCCAAAGATTTCGTGAACCCTTCCGTAACACCACTTACCATGTTGGCAACAACACTACGTGTTGTACCATGCAGGGAACGGTGGAGCTTGTTATCGGAAGGACGCTCAACAGAAATCTCGTTTTCTAGAACACTGATTTTCATATCTTTATGAAGTTCACGGGACAAGGATCCTTTAGGACCGTTAACCGTGATTTGAGTATTGTCTAGTGTTACATTTACACCACTTGGAATGGTGATTGGCTTACGACCAATACGAGACATGTTTGCACCTCCATTCAATTACAATTGTATTACCAAACGTAGCAGATAACCTCTCCGCCAGCTTTGGATTGACGAGCATCTTTATCCGTCATAACTCCTTGAGACGTGGAGATGATGGCAATCCCTAATCCGCCCAGAACACGAGGGACTTCTTGTGATTTAGTGTAAACGCGTAGACCTGGTTTCGAAATTCTTTTCAAACCAGAGATAACACGCTCATTGTTTGAACCGTATTTCAGGAACAAACGAATGATACCTTGTTTGCTATCTTGAACGTACTCAGCATCACGGATAAATCCTTCTTTTTTAAGGATTTCAGCGATTTCCCTCTTCACTTTTGAAGCTGGGATTTCAACTGTCTCATGACGTACGATGTTCGCATTACGAATGCGTGTTAGCATATCTGCAATTGGATCTGACATGACCATTTTGTGTAAACCTCCTTCCCGAAAATAGGGTGATTACCAGCTTGCTTTTTTCACGCCTGGAATCTGACCTTTGTGTGCTAATTCGCGGAAACAAATCCGACAAATTTTGAACTTGCGAAGCACTGAATGCGGACGTCCGCAGCGCTCACAACGTGTGTATGCTTGCACTTTAAACTTCGGGGTACGTTGCTGTTTGACTTTCATCGAAGTTTTTGCCACTTAATATAACACCTCCTGATAGGTACGACTGGTAACCTATTTTACGAAAGGCGCTCCGAGTTGTGTTAAAAGCTCGCGAGCTTCCTCGTCGGACTTAGCCGTCGTTACGATAACAATATCCATACCACGAACTTTATCGATTTTATCATACTCAATTTCAGGGAAAATGAGTTGTTCTTTCAAACCAAGTGTGTAGTTACCGCGACCATCAAATGCTTTGTTGGAAATACCGCGGAAGTCACGTACACGTGGAAGTGATACGTTAAATAATTTATCCAAGAAGTGGTACATGCGCTCACCACGAAGAGTTACTTTCGCGCCGATCGGCATGTTTTCACGAAGTTTGAAACCCGCGATTGCTTTTTTGGATTTTGTTACAACTGGTTTTTGACCAGAGATCTTTTGAAGATCTTCAACTGCAGTATCAAGTACTTTGGAGTTCGATACAGCCTCACCAACACCCATGTTGATTACGACTTTCTCGATTTTCGGCACTTGCATAACTGTTGTGTAGTTGAACTTTTGAATTAATGCAGGCGTAATTTCGTTCAAGTAACGATCTTTCAATCTTACTGCCATGACTTAGTATCCTCCTTTCCATACATGTGTGTATTAGTCGATAACTTCGCCGGATTTTTTCGCGATACGAACTTTCGTTCCGTTATCCAATACTTTGTATCCTACGCGAGTAGGTTTGCCGCTCTTAGGATCAATCAGCATCACGTTAGAAACGTGAATCGCAGCTTCTTGATTCAAGATACCGCCTTGTGGGTTAAGTTGGGATGGTTTCGCATGTTTCTTAACCATGTTTACACCTTCAACAAGAACACGATTTTGACGAGGGTAAGCAGCGATAACGCGGCCTTTCTTACCTTTATCTTTGCCCGTGATTACAAAAACAGTATCGTCTTTTTTCACGTGCAATTTATTGTTATGAGATTCTAATCTCTTTTTAAGTCTTGGCATTAGCTTCTACACCTCCTGGGGTTCTCCGCTTTGGAAAACAACATCGTAACACGTCTTAGATAACTTCTGGAGCCAAGGATACGATCTTCATGAAGTCTCTATCGCGAAGTTCGCGAGCAACTGGTCCGAAGATACGAGTACCACGTGGGCTCTTATCTTCTTTCACGATAACAGCTGCATTCTCATCAAATGAGATATATGAACCGTCTTTACGGCGAGCACCGCTCTTCGTACGAACGATAACTGCTTTAACAACGTCACCTTTTTTGACAACGCCACCTGGTGTTGCTTCTTTTACTGAACATACGATCAAATCACCAATGTGACCAACGCGACGACCAGTACCACCCAAAACGCGGATACACATCAATTGTTTCGCACCTGAGTTGTCAGCGACAGCCAAACGAGTAAATGGTTGAATCATCGTATTCCCTCCTTTCGGGGTTCATATCTAGAATATTAGATAACAACTGCCACTTCAATAATCTCAACCAGTCTCCAACTTTTATCTTTGGACAACGGTCTAGTTTCACTGATTTTCACAGTGTCACCAATCTTAGCTTGGTTGTTTTCATCATGCGCTTTGAACTTCTTTGTAGATTTAATTCTTTTGTGGTAGAGTTCATGTTTTTTGTAAGTTTCAACAGCAACAACAATGGTTTTATCCATTTTATCGCTGACAACTTTACCGATCAGAACTTTACGATCGTTACGTTCAGTCATCTAAGGAACACTCCCTTCTAGATTTGGTTACCCAATACCCAGTTCTCTTTCACGCAAAATAGTCTTGGCACGAGCGATCTCTTTACGCAAATCACGAATCTGAGTCGGGTTGTCCAATTGACCAGTAGCTAGTTGAAAACGGAGGTTAAAGAGTTCTTCTTTAAAACCATTAACTTTTTGCTCGATTTCAGCAGTGGTTAAGTTCCGGAATTCACTACCCTTCATTTGCTTCACCGCCTACTTCTTCTCTTTTCACGAACTTCGTTTTGATTGGAAGCTTGTGAGCTGCAAGACGCATTGCTTCACGAGCAACCTCTTCGCTTACACCAGCTAGTTCAAACAAAATTTTGCCCGGTTTTACTACGGCAACCCATTTTTCCACGCTACCTTTACCACTACCCATACGAACTTCAAGCGGCTTTTGTGTAACTGGTTTAGCTGGGAAAATTTTAATCCATACTTTACCGCCACGTTTGATGTAACGTGTCATGGCAATACGTGCTGCTTCGATTTGACGGTTGGAAACCCAAGCCGGTTCAACCGCTTGCAGACCATATTCGCCAAAAGCAACTTCCGTTCCGCCTTTAGCGCGACCTTTCATGTTACCGCGGTGTTCTTTACGGTGTTTTACACGTTTAGGTACTAACATGATTTAATTTCCTCCTTCCGGCTGAGCCTTTTTCTTAGCTGTCGGAAGCACTTCTCCACGATAAATCCATACTTTTACACCAATACGTCCATAAGTAGTGGCTGCTTCAGCCGTACCATAGTCAATATCCGCACGAAGTGTATGAAGTGGAACAGTTCCCTCGCTATATCCTTCCGTACGAGCAATCTCAGCACCGCCAAGACGTCCGCTAGTTGCAACTTTGATACCTTTTGCTCCGGATCTCATAGTTCTTTGCATAGCTTGCTTCATAGCACGACGGAATGAAACACGACGCTCCAATTGAAGTGCAACAGCTTCAGCTACTAGGATAGCATCAAGATCTGGGTGTTTGATTTCAGAAATGTTGATATGAACTTTTTTGTTCGACATTGCTGCGATGTAGTTACGAATAACTTCAACTTCAGCTCCGCCTTTACCAATAACCATTCCTGGTTTAGCAGTATGAATCGTTACGTTAACACGGTTAGCCGCGCGCTCGATATCGATATGGGAAACTGCAGAATCTTTAAGTTTATTCTTTAAGTATTCGCGGATTTTGACGTCTTCAAGCAGCAGAGTTCCGAAATCTTTTTCTGCGAACCATTTGGACTCCCAATCACGAATGACACCAATTCTAAAACCTATCGGGTGTACTTTCTGACCCACACGTTACCCCTCCTTATTTTTCAGATACCACGATTGTAATGTGGCTGGTACGTTTTTTGATCGCGCTAGCGCGGCCCATTGCACGTTGTTGGAATCTTTTCATTGTTGGCCCTTGATTTACGAAAGTCTCGGAAACAACAAGTTTGTTTGGATCAAGTGAATAGTTATGCTCTGCATTGGCAATTGCGGAATTCAATAGTTTCTCCAGAATTGGAGAAGCCGCCTTCGGTGTATGACGCAAAATTGCGATCGCTTCACCTACCGCTTTTCCCCGAATCAAGTCAACAACTAGCTTTGCTTTACGAGGAGCAATCCGAGCGTGGTTCAATATTGCTTTAGCTTGCATGGTAGTACCTCCTCTCGGTTAAAAATGAATTAACGTTTTCCGGTTTTCTTATCGTCATCGTGACCTTTATACGTACGTGTTGGAGCAAATTCACCAAGCTTATGCCCAACCATATCTTCCGTTACATATACTGGCACGTGTTTTCTTCCGTCATAAACTCCGAAAGTGTGACCAACGAATTGCGGGTAAATTGTAGAACGACGGGACCACGTTTTGACAACTAATTTCTTGCCAGAAGTATTCAAGTCTTCTACTTTTTTCAGTAAGTGTCCATCAATAAATGGACCCTTCTTTAAGCTGCGACCCATGGGTGTTCCTCCCTTCCTTGAACCTCAAGAGAATTCATATATCCTAGATTACTTCGTACGACGACGTACAATGTATTTATCGGATGCTTTACCTTTTTTACGAGTTTTGAAACCAAGCGTAGGTTTACCCCATGGAGACATAGGTGATTTACGTCCGATTGGTGCGCGTCCTTCACCACCACCGTGTGGGTGATCATTCGGGTTCATAACAACCCCACGAACTTGAGGACGATTGCCTTTCCAACGATTACGTCCTGCTTTACCGATTTTCACTAATTCGTGATCTTCGTTACCAACAGAACCGATTGTTGCGCGGCAAACTTTTAGAACTTTACGAACTTCACCAGATGAAAGGCGAATTGTTACGTATGATTCTTCTTTACCAAGCAATTGAGCTTCAGTACCAGCTGCGCGCACTAATTGTGCACCTTTACCAGGTTTCAACTCAATGTTGTGGATAACTGTACCAACTGGAATGTTTTCCAATGGAAGAGCGTTACCTACTTTGATATCAGCTTGTGGTCCAGAAACGATACGATCATCCACTTTAAGACCTTTAGGAGCGATGATGTATTTTTTCTCACCATCAGCATAATGAATCAATGCGATGTTCGCGGAACGGTTAGGATCGTACTCAACTGTAGCAACGCGTCCTGGTATTCCATCTTTAGTACGTTTGAAATCGATAATACGGTATTTACGCTTGTGTCCACCACCATGGTGACGAACCGTAATTTTACCTTGGTTGTTACGACCAGCATGCTTGAACAAAGGAGCAAGCAATGACTTCTCGGGTGTTGACGTTGTGATTTCTTCAAAAGTAGAAACCGACATCGCACGACGAGCTGGTGAGGTTGGTTTGTATTTTTTAATTGGCACTCTGTTTCCTCCTTACTTCAAGAAATGGGTTATACCGTTTCGAAGAATTCCAATTCTTTGCTTTCTGCGCTTAGGGACACGATAGCTTTCTTCCAGATGGAAGTGTAACCAGAGTGTTTGCCATAACGCTTAGGCTTAGCTGGCATTCTGAGTGTGTTTACATTTGTAACTTTCACTTTGAAGATTGCTTCGATAGCTTGTTTAATTTCTGTTTTGTTAGCGCGAAGATCCACTTCGAAAACATACTTTTTGTTAGCCATTAGGTCGCTTGTACGCTCAGTGATGATCGGGCGCTTGATAATGTCGCGTGGATTTTTCATTGTGCAAGCACCTCCTCAACTTTCTGTACAGCCTCTTGTGTTAAGATCAATTTGTCATAAAGCATGACATCAAGAACGTTAACTCCATCAGCAGCAACAAATTTCACACCTGGGATATTACGAGCAGACAAAGCAACATTGGAGTCGTTAGGAACGCCTACAACTAGTACTTTTGTATCTACTTTCAGGTTGTTCAGAATAGCAACGAAATCTTTCGTTTTCGGAGCATTCATTTGTAGTTGATCTAGAACGATCAAGTTGTTATCGATAAGTTTCGAGGACAAAGCGGATTTGATCGCTAAGCGACGAACTTTTCTTGGTAATTTGAAACCATAGCTACGAGGAGTTGGTCCGAATACGGTACCGCCGCCTTTCCACTGTGGAGCACGAATACTACCTTGACGAGCACGACCTGTACCTTTTTGTTTCCAAGGTTTACGACCACCGCCGCGAACTTCAGAACGACCTTTAGTTTTGTGAGTTCCTTGACGCACAGCTGCTTGTTGCAAAAGAACAGCTTCGTGAATCGCATGAACGTGAGGTTCAATTCCGAAAACAACGTCAGACAGTTCAACTTCTCCTACCTGAGCACCTGTTACATTATATAAAGCTACTTTTGGCATCTGTCTTCCTCCTTTCTTACTTTTTCACAGCAGACTTCACGCTAACGTAGCTGTTTTTAGGACCCGGAATGGAACCTTTAACTAGCAATACATTACGCTCAGCATCTACTTTAATGATTTGAAGATTTTGAAGTGTTACTGTTTCGTTACCCATATGTCCTGGCAATTTCTTACCTTTAGGAACGCGGTTTGCTTGAATGGAACCCATCGAACCTGGTCCGCGGTGATAACGTGATCCGTGTGCCATTGGCCCAGTGGATTGGTTATGTCTTTTGATGTTACCTTGGAAACCTTTACCTTTGGAAGTACCCGTTACATCAACGAATTCGCCCTCTGTAAACAGATCTGCTTTCAGCTCTTGACCAACTTCATAGTCACCCAACTGAATGCCACGAATTTCTTTAACGTAGCGCTTAGGCGTTGCCCCTGCTTTTTTCGCATGGCCAAGCTCTGGTTTAATGATACGGCTAGCTTTTACATCATCAAAACCGATTTGGATCGACTCATAACCATCGTTATCCACATCTTTCTTTTGCAGTACCACACATGGTCCCGCTTGAATGACAGTTACCGGAACTACATTACCCTCCGGAGTAAACAATTGTGTCATCCCAAGTTTTTTTCCTAAGATACCTTTCATCGTTGACACCTCTTTTCCTTCCAGTATTAACTCTATAGTTGTTTTACAGTTTGATCTCGATGTCAACGCCAGACGGTAAGTCCAGACGCATCAAAGCATCAACTGTTTGTGGTGTTGGATTCACAATATCGATTAGACGCTTATGCGTACGCATCTCGAATTGCTCACGCGAATCCTTGTACTTGTGCACCGCACGAAGAATCGTGATGATTTGCTTCTCTGTCGGAAGCGGAATCGGACCGGATACACCTGCACCGGAACGCTTGGCAGTTTCCACGATTTTCTCAGCTGATTGATCAATAATTCTGTGATCATACGCCTTCAAACGGATACGAATTTTTTGCTTTGCCATTTAAAAGTCCCTCCTTCTATCGCCCAATTTAGTATCGGACATACTCCGCGAAAATTCTCCAACAGCCATCCCCATGGCAAAGGGGCCTGGTGTGTCGGCAACCTTTCGCATCATCGCAACGTCACAGACCAACGTTTAATATTATATAAAATTATAAAACGAAAAGCAAGTGAAATTTTAGGCATATGCACAAAATTATTTACTTGTGAGTTTTCCTTCTATATAACTAATTTTCGTCTGTCGTTTCCTCAATCCGTTTCTACATTATAATAAAAGAATTTCATTAAAACCACTGCATTCTGTTTCCAATCCACCACACCGTTGGTACCATTCGGATTCGCCGCGGACCACTAATAAAACAAAAAAACATCCACCGATAAATCGATGGATGTTTCTATCTCTCAAAGAGAGATTATTTTTGAATTGTAGCAACCGCGCCCGCACCAACTGTACGTCCGCCTTCACGAATCGCGAAGCGTGTTCCTTCTTCGATTGCGATTGGGTTGATTAGTTCAACTGTAACTGTGATGTTATCACCTGGCATAACCATCTCAGTACCTTCTGGAAGGGAGATGATACCCGTAACGTCAGTTGTACGGAAGTAGAACTGTGGACGGTAACCAGTGAAGAAAGGCTTATGACGGCCACCCTCTTCTTTAGTTAGAACGTAGATTTGTGCTGTAAAGTTCGTGTGTGGTTTAACTGAACCTGGTTTCGCAAGAACTTGTCCACGCTCGATATCTTTACGATCAACACCACGAAGCAAAGCTCCGATGTTGTCGCCAGCTTGAGCGGAATCAAGCAATTTACGGAACATCTCTACACCAGTTACGATGCATTTACGAGTTTCTTCAGCGATACCAACGATTTCAACTTCTTCTTGTACTTTAACAGTACCACGCTCAACACGACCAGTTGCAACTGTTCCACGACCAGTGATTGAGAATACATCCTCAACTGGCATAAGGAAAGGCTTGTCTGTTTGACGCTCAGGAGTTGGGATGTAAGTATCAACTTGCTCGAACAACTCGATGATTTTGTCAGCCCAAGGACCATCTGGGTTTTGAAGAGCTTCACGAGCTGCACCACGGATGATTGGAGTATCATCGCCTGGGAACTCATATTCGTTAAGAAGGTCGCGAACTTCCATCTCAACCAATTCAAGCAACTCTTCGTCTTCAACCATGTCACATTTGTTAAGGAATACCACGATGTATGGTACGCCTACTTGACGGGAAAGAAGAATGTGCTCACGCGTTTGTGGCATAGGGCCATCAGCTGCGGATACTACTAGGATTGCGCCGTCCATTTGAGCAGCACCTGTGATCATGTTTTTAACATAGTCAGCATGTCCTGGGCAATCTACGTGTGCGTAGTGACGGTTAGGAGTTTCGTACTCAACGTGAGCTGTGGAGATTGTGATACCGCGCTCGCGCTCTTCCGGTGCTTTATCGATTTGGTCGAATGCTACTGCAGCTCCACCGTATCTTTTGGACAGTACTGTAGTGATAGCAGCTGTCAAAGTTGTTTTACCATGATCGACGTGACCAATAGTTCCGATGTTAACATGCGGTTTGTTACGTTCAAATTTAGCCTTTGCCATTTTAAACGATTCCTCCTTAGAGTGACTAATATTTTTATATTAAGCGCCTTTGCCTTTTGCAATAATTTCTTCTGCAATTGACTTAGGTACTTCTTCATAATGTGAAAGCTCCATGGAGTAAACACCACGGCCTTGTGTTCTTGAACGAAGTGTTGTGGAATATCCAAACATTTCGGACAAAGGCACCTTAGCACGGATGATTTGCGCGCCATGACGGTTATCCATACCTTCGATACGTCCACGACGGGAGTTAAGGTCACCCATAACATCGCCCATGTACTCTTCTGGTACAGTAACTTCAACCTTCATGATTGGCTCTAGAAGAACCGGTTTACATTTTTCTTTCGCAGCTTTAAGTGCCATGGAACCCGCGATTTTGAACGCCATTTCATTGGAGTCAACATCATGGTAAGATCCATCGACAACAGTAGCTTTGATATCCACAAGCGGGAATCCTGCGATTACACCGTTCTTCATGGATTCTTCGATACCAGCTTGAATAGGTGCGATATATTCTCTTGGAATAGATCCGCCCACTACTTTGCTTTCGAAAATGAAACCTGTGCCAGCTTCTTGAGGTTCGAACTCAACCCAACAATGTCCGTATTGACCACGACCACCGGATTGACGAACGAATTTACCTTCAACTTTAGCTGCCGCGCGGAATGTTTCACGATAAGCAACTTGTGGTTTACCTACATTGGTTTCAACTTTGAACTCGCGAAGCATACGGTCAACTAGGATCTCAAGGTGAAGCTCACCCATACCTGCGATGATCGTTTGTCCAGTTTCTTCGTCTGTGGAAGCACGGAAAGTAGGATCCTCTTCAGCAAGCTTTTGCAATGCGATACCCATTTTGTCTTGATCGGCTTTCGTCTTCGGTTCAACAGCAAGCTGGATAACCGGTTCAGGGAAGACCATTTTCTCAAGAATAACTGGGTTTTTCTCATCACAAAGTGTATCACCAGTCGTTGTATCTTTCAATCCAACGGCAGCGGCGATGTCACCAGCGTATACAATGCTGATCTCTTGACGGCTGTTCGCATGCATTTGCAGGATACGACCAACGCGCTCACGTTTGCCTTTTGTCGCGTTAGAGACATAGGAACCGGAGTTCAAGGTACCAGAGTAAACACGGAAGAATGTAAGACGACCAACGAAAGGATCTGTCATGATTTTAAATGCAAGCGCTGAGAAAGGTTGATCATCAGCAGACTTACGAACCACTTCAGTACCATCGTCTAGTACACCTTTGATGTCAGGTACATCAAGTGGTGATGGCAGGTAATTAATTACCGCATCCAACATCAATTGAACACCTTTGTTTCTGTAAGAAGACCCTACGATAACTGGGAAGATTTTCACTTCGCAGACACCTTTACGTAGAGCTGCTTTGATCTCGTCAACAGTGATTTCTTCGCCCTCGAGATATTTCATTGTAAGCTCTTCATCAAGCTCAGCAACTTTCTCGATTAGTTCCAAACGAAGTTCTGCAACTTGATCTTTGAACTCAGCAGGGATTTCGATTTTCTCGATATCCTTACCAAGATCGTCTTTGTACATATACGCAACTTCATCAACCAAATCGATGATACCTTTGAAATCACTCTCAGCACCGATTGGAAGTTGAATAGCTACAGCATTTGCACCAAGTTTTTGACGCATGGACTCAACAACTTGCAGGAAGTCTGCACCGATGATGTCCATTTTGTTTACGTAAGCAATACGTGGAACGTTGTATTTATCAGCTTGTCTCCAAACTGTTTCGGATTGAGGTTCAACGCCCTCTTTCGCGCTAAATACACCAACTGCTCCATCTAACACACGAAGGGAACGCTCTACCTCAACGGTAAAGTCAACGTGCCCTGGGGTATCAATAATATTGATGCGGTGACCTTCCCATTGCGCAGTTGTAGCGGCGGAAGTAATCGTGATTCCGCGCTCTTGCTCCTGCTCCATCCAGTCCATCGTAGCTGCACCTTCGTGCACTTCTCCGATTTTGTGAACTTTACCAGTGTAGTACAAGATACGCTCTGTTGTAGTCGTTTTACCAGCATCGATATGAGCCATGATCCCGATATTACGTGTGTTTTTTAAGGAGAACTCTCTAGCCATAGGTCGTTATGTCTCCTTTCTGTTAATTGATTTAGAATTCTACCAACGGTAGTGAGCAAAAGCTTTGTTAGCTTCAGCCATTTTGTGTGTATCTTCACGTTTCTTAACGGAAGAACCAGTGCTATTGCTAGCATCGATAATTTCATAAGCCAATCTTTCTTCCATCGTCTTCTCACCGCGAAGACGGGAATAGTTAACCAACCAACGCAAACCTAATGTCGAACGACGGTCAGGTCTAACTTCGATAGGCACTTGATAGTTCGCTCCACCAACACGGCGAGCTTTAACTTCTAGTACTGGCATAATGTTTTTGATAGCAGCTTCAAACACTTCCATCGGCTCTTTACCTGTACGATCTTTCACGAGGTTAAAAGCGTTGTATAGAATCGTTTGTGCTACCCCTCTTTTTCCATCAACCATAATACGATTGATAAGACGAGTAACTAGTTTGCTATTATAAATAGGATCTGGCAATACGTCTCTGCGAGTAACTGGACCTTTACGAGGCATAGTTATCCCCCTTTCTTATAAGAATCATCCCTGATTATTATCTCTTATTTTTTAACTTTCGGACGTTTCGTACCGTATTTGGAACGGGATTGCTTACGGTTGTTAACACCGGAAGTATCCAGCGCGCCACGAACGATGTGATAACGTACCCCTGGAAGATCTTTAATTCTACCACCACGGATCAATACAACGCTGTGTTCTTGCAGGTTGTGACCGATACCTGGGATGTAAGCTGTCACCTCTACGCGGTTCGTTAAACGAACACGTGCATATTTACGAAGTGCGGAGTTAGGCTTCTTAGGAGTCATAGTACCTACACGCGTGCAGACACCACGTTTTTGAGGAGCGCTCAAATCCGTTGCTTCTCTTTTCAAAGCGTTAAAACCTTTTTGTAAAGCTGGTGATTTGGACTTATCCACCTTCGCTTGACGACCTTTACGTACTAGTTGGTTAATTGTTGGCATATCGCCACCTCCTCCCTACATTCATAACATGATGTGCTTCTTGCAAGCCCACAGATCCAGGCGAGTCATAAATGAGCAAAGAGAAAGTCTTTGTTATGGATAGCTGTCAAAGTCACTAGTACTTACGCTAGCATGTTCCACCAACAAAAACGTCTTTAGCAATTATTCATTTACAACAGCTGCTACCGCAGCTCCAACTTCAATTCCACATGCTTTACCTAGCATCTTCATAGAATCTACGTAGGTTACAGGCACACCCTTCTGCGTACAGAGGGCTACCAGATTTATCGTCAATCGCGGATCTGCATCTTTAGAAACAAAAACTTCTATCGCCTTACCTTGCTCGACTGTTTTTGTAACTTTCTTCGTGCCTACACATCTATTCTTCGCCTGTTTGACTATTTCATAAGACATTAGGCACCCCCTTCAAAGAAAGGTAAGAATATCGACTTAGGCACACTACGATATATTAGCATTTTGATTAGCGAGTGTCAAGGGTTAGTTTACGTTATTCTATTAAACCAGTGGACCTTATTATCAAATAAAAAAGAGATAGCACACCCCTTATCAAGTGGCTACCTCTTTCTCTATATGTCGTTACTCAACAGCAACTGTTTCTTTTTCCAAATCTTCATCTAGAACGACAACCTCGTTAGGGTTTGTGATTCGAATGTTGCGATATCTTGGCATGCCTGTTCCCGCGGGGATCAGTTTACCGATGATAACATTCTCTTTCAGACCCAACAATTGGTCGACTTTCCCCTTAATCGCTGCATCCGTCAAGACACGTGTTGTCTCTTGGAAAGAAGCTGCAGATAGGAAGGAATCCGTTTCGAGTGAAGCTTTCGTGATACCCAACAAGATTGGACGAGCAACCGCAGGCTCATTGCCAGCGAACAAAGCAACCTTATTAGCTGCTTCATACTCATGAATATCAACAAATGAACCTGGTAGAAGCGTAGTATCACCAGCATCTACGATGCGGATTTTACGTAGCATTTGACGAACCATAACTTCAATGTGCTTATCGTTGATTTCTACCCCTTGGTTACGATAAACGCGTTGTACTTCTTGAAGAATATAGTTCTGAACGCCGCGAATACCCTTGATGCGGAGCATTTCTTTCGGATCGATAGATCCGTCCGTCAACTCATCACCAGCTTCGACTTGTTGGTTCAGCGATACACGTACACGAGATCCGTACGGAACTGCATATACTTTGGATTCCGCTTCACCTTGAACTTCGATTTCACGACGATCCTTAGCTTCACGAATTTCCTTAACGACACCGTCGATTTCGGAAATGATCGCTTGACCTTTCGGATTACGTGCTTCAAAGAGCTCTTGAATACGCGGCAAACCTTGTGTAATATCGTCTCCGGCAACACCACCGGTATGGAACGTACGCATCGTCAACTGTGTTCCTGGCTCACCAATGGATTGCGCGGCAATAATACCAACTGCCTCACCAACCTCAACGAATTGACCAGTAGCCAAGTTACGGCCATAACATTTCTTACAAACACCATGATTGGTGCGGCAGCTAAGTACAGAACGAATTTGAAGTTTCTCGATACCTGCTTCAATAATTCGATCTGCAATACCTGATTCGATAAGCTCGTTACGTTGAACAATAACTTCGCCTGTTTGTGGATGACGTAGAGTTTCATAAGCATAACGGCCTTCAATACGATCGTAGAGATCTTCAATAACCTCTTTACCGTCTTGAATTTTGCTAACCATGAAGCCTTTATCTGTTCCACAATCGTCTTCACGAACGATAACATCCTGTGCTACGTCAACGAGACGACGAGTCAAGTAACCGGAATCCGCAGTACGAAGTGCTGTATCGGCAAGACCTTTACGCGCTCCGTGCGTAGAAATAAAGTATTCCAAGATTGTCAGACCTTCACGGAAGTTCGATTTAATTGGCAACTCCATAATTTTACCGGATGGATTCGCCATCAAACCACGCATACCGCCAAGCTGTGTAATCTGAGATTTGTTACCCCGTGCTTTTGACTCAACCATCATGGAGATGGAGTTGTATTTATCTAGGGATTTCATCAAAATTTCTGTGATTTCATCCTTAGCTTTACTCCAGATCGCAATAACGCGGTCATAACGCTCTTCATCTGTAATCAAACCACGACGGTATTGGTTCGTAACTACGCGTACTTTCTCTTCACATTCCTTAAGGATTGCTACTTTTTCAGTTGGAACAACAACGTCAGAGACAGCTACGGTAATACCAGCTTTGGTGGAATACGTGAATCCAAGCTCTTTAATTTTGTCAAGGATCATGGACGTTTGCGTCGTGTGGTATTTACGGAAACACTCAGCAATAATCGATCCTAGATATTCTTTACCTACCGCTTTGTTTTCATCACGTTCCAACATGATTGCTCTCAGATCCGCACCTTTTTCAAATACAAAGTGTGCATCCGGAATGCCGTTCAAGAGGTTCGTTTTGGTCGGTTCATTAATGAACGGGAAATCAGCTGGATAAATTTCGTTCATAATGATTTTACCGATTGTAGTGATCAACATTGCGTTTTGTTGTTTCTCTGTGAAGCTTGTTTTGTTCAACGCTTTAGCAGGGATCGCTACACGTGCGTGTAGTGCCATTTTGCCCGATTGGTAGGAAGAAACAGCTTCGTGTACGGTTCTAATAATGGAACCTGCACCTTTAGCAAATTTGTTATCCGTTGTTAAGTAGAAACTCCCCAGAACCATATCCTGTGAAGGTGTAACAACCGGCTTACCGTCTTTCGGATTCAAAATGTTACCCGATGCTAGCATGAGCAAGCGAGCTTCAGCTTGTGCTTCTGAGGACAATGGTACGTGCACGGCCATTTGGTCACCGTCGAAGTCAGCGTTGTAAGCTGTACATACGAGCGGATGTAGTTTAATAGCGCGGCCTTCAACCAGAATCGGTTCAAAAGCTTGAATACCTAATCTATGCAGCGTCGGTGCACGGTTCAGAAGAACCGGGTGCTCCTTAATTACTTCTTCAAGAACATCCCAAACATCTGGACTTACGCGCTCAACTTTACGTTTCGCACTCTTAATGTTATGAGCCAAACCTTTATTCACAAGTTCTTTCATAACGAAAGGCTTGAAAAGTTCAAGTGCCATTTCCTTCGGAAGACCACATTGGTACATCTTCAGGTTAGGTCCTACTACGATAACGGAACGACCAGAGTAGTCAACACGTTTACCGAGCAAATTCTGACGGAAACGACCTTGTTTACCTTTCAGCATATGGCTGAGGGATTTCAAAGGACGGTTACCTGGACCTGTTACTGGACGGCCGCGACGACCGTTGTCGATCAATGCATCAACCGCTTCTTGAAGCATCCGTTTCTCATTTTGTACAATGATATCCGGTGCGCCTAGGTCGAGCAATCTCTTAAGACGGTTGTTACGGTTGATAACACGGCGATAGAGGTCATTCAAATCGGATGTCGCAAAACGACCACCGTCAAGCTGTACCATCGGACGAAGCTCAGGCGGGATAACTGGCAGTACATCCAGTACCATCCAACCAGGCAAGTTCTTCGAGTTACGGAAAGCTTCCATAACTTCCAGACGCTTAATCGCACGATTACGACGTTGACCTTGTGCTGTTTTGAGTTCTTCTTTGAGTGTGTCTACTTCGCGTTCGATATCAATATCGATAAGAAGCTTTTTGACAGCTTCTGCACCCATGCCTGCTTGGAAAGCATAGCCGTATTTCTCGCGATAGCTACGGTATTCTTTTTCAGACAATAGTTGCTTCTTCTCAAGCGGTGTATCACCTGGATCCGTTACTACGTAGGATGCGAAATAGATGATTTCCTCCAAAGATCTTGGAGACATATCTAGTGCAAGCCCCATCCGACTAGGAATCCCTTTGAAGTACCAAATGTGTGACACAGGAGCAGCAAGTTCAATGTGCCCCATGCGTTCACGACGTACTTTTTGGCGGGTTACTTCAACGCCACAACGGTCACAAACGACGCCTTTATAGCGAACGCGTTTGTATTTACCGCAATGACATTCCCAATCTTTCGTAGGTCCGAAGATCTTTTCACAGAAAAGACCTTCTTTCTCAGGTTTTAAGGTTCTGTAGTTAATCGTTTCCGGCTTCTTTACTTCCCCACGGGACCAAGAGCGAATTTTATCGGGTGATGCCAAGCCGATTTTCATAAACTCGAAGTTGTTAACGTCCATCAAGGAGCAACCCTCCTTTAAGAATTTAAACCCACTATACAGTGAATCGTTCTCGTTCTAATGTGGTGTTACTATTCGTTGACTCCAAGTTCGGAGCCTTCAATGTTTAGGTTTAATTTATCGCTCGTCACTTCGTCGTCATCATCGGCTTCGCGCATTTCGATCTCTTCTTCGTCACCAGACAGGATTTTAACATCCATACCTAAGCTTTGAAGCTCTTTGATCAAAACTTTGAAGGATTCCGGAACACCTGGTTCTGGAACATTCTCGCCTTTGACAATGGATTCGTATGTTTTCACACGGCCCACAACGTCATCTGACTTAACGGTAAGAATCTCTTGCAATGTATACGCAGCTCCATAAGCCTCGAGTGCCCATACTTCCATCTCCCCGAAACGTTGTCCACCGAACTGCGCTTTACCACCCAGCGGTTGCTGAGTAACAAGGGAGTAAGGTCCTGTGGAACGGGCATGGATTTTATCGTCAACCATGTGTGCCAGTTTGATCATGTACATAACGCCAACGGTTACTTCACGTTCAAAGGACTCCCCTGTACGACCATCGTACAGAATCGTTTTACCGCTACGTTGCATACCTGCTTCTTCCATGGCATCAAATACGTCATACTCACGCGCTCCATCGAATACTGGTGTTGCAGCGTGAATACCCAAATACTTGGAAGCCATACCTAAGTGAACTTCTAGTACTTGACCGATGTTCATCCGTGAAGGAACCCCTAGTGGATTCAAAACAACTTCAACCGGTGTACCATCAGGAAGGAAAGGCATATCTTCTTCAGGGAGAATACGTGCTACTACCCCTTTGTTACCATGACGTCCCGCCATTTTGTCGCCTTCGGAAATTTTCCGTTTTTGAGCGATATAGACACGGACAAGTTGGTTCACACCAGGAGGCAGCTCATCGCCGTTCTCACGCGTAAATACTTTCACATCGACAACGATACCGTCTGTACCATGCGGTACGCGCAGGGACGTGTCACGAACCTCACGAGCCTTCTCACCGAAGATCGCATGCAGCAATCTTTCTTCCGCTGTCAGCTCCGTTACACCCTTCGGTGTTACTTTACCAACGAGGATGTCGCCAGCGCCAATTTCAGCACCGACACGGATGATTCCGCGCTCATCAAGATTCTTAAGTGCGTCTTCCCCTACGTTCGGGATGTCGCGAGTAATTTCTTCTGGTCCAAGCTTCGTATCACGAGCTTCAGACTCGTATTCCTCGATATGAATGGAGGTATACACATCTTCTTTTACAAGCTTTTGGCTTAGCAAGATCGCATCCTCATAGTTGTAACCTTCCCAAGTCATGAAAGCTACGACTACGTTACGCCCAAGCGCCAATTCACCTTGCTCAGTTGATGGTCCATCAGCAAGGATATCTCCTGCTTTAATCAATTGACCCTTTTTAATAATTGGACGTTGATTAATGCAAGTACCTTGGTTGGAACGCATAAATTTGTGAAGTTTATATTTGACGATGTTGCCACTGACTAGCTTGCCATCAACCATTTCCTGGCGACGCAGCCAAATTTCATTCGCAGCAGCCTTCTCAATAATTCCATCAAATTTGGAGACAATACATACTCCTGAGTCTTTAGCAACTTTGTGCTCCATACCCGTTCCTACAAGTGGTGCTTTAGGAATAAGAAGTGGAACAGCTTGACGCTGCATGTTGGAACCCATTAACGCACGGTTGGAGTCATCGTTTTCAAGGAACGGGATTAACGCTGTTGCCACAGAGACAACTTGCTTTGGAGAAACGTCCATGTAGTCGACACGTTCAACCGGAAGTGTTAAGTTATCATCTTTGTAACGAACGATAATGGCGTCTTCGACGAATTTATTATCTTCCGTCAATTTCGCATTCGCTTGCGCGATAACGTAGTTATCTTCTTCATCCGCTGTCAGGTAAGCGATTTGATCTGTTACCAAGCCAGTCTTCGGATCTACCCAACGGTACGGAGCTTCAATGAAGCCATACTCATTAATACGGGCAAACGTAGACAGGGAGTTGATCAGACCAATATTCGGTCCCTCAGGCGTCTCAATTGGACACATACGACCATAGTGAGAGTGATGCACGTCACGAACTTCCATCCCTGCGCGCTCTCTCGTCAAACCGCCGGGTCCGAGTGCAGACAGACGTCTCTTGTGCGTCAATTCAGCAAGCGGATTCGTTTGGTCCATAAACTGAGAAAGCTGGGAGCTACCGAAGAACTCTTTGATCGACGCGATAACAGGACGAATATTGATCAACGCTTGCGGCGTGATCACGTTAGCATCTTGAATCGACATACGCTCACGAACAACACGCTCCATACGGGATAGACCGATACGGAATTGATTTTGAAGCAATTCACCTACAGAACGAAGTCTACGGTTACCAAGATGGTCAATATCATCCGTATTTCCAATACCATGCAGTAAGTTAATAAAGTAGTTAATGGATGAAATGATATCGGCAGGCGTGATGTTCTTGACAGCTTTATCAATAACACCGTTAGAAATAACCTTAACTACCTTGCCTTCTTCTGTTGGTGAGTAAACATTAATGCACTGGACAGGGATTGTATCCGCGCCAGTTACACCTTTAGGAATCGTAAACTCTTTATACCCTGCGCCTTTTTCGATAAAAGGAAGGATTTCATCAAGCACACGACGATCCAACAATTGTCCAGCTTCAGCAATGATTTCTCCCGTTTCGGAATCTACCAAAGTTTCAGCCAAACGTTGATTGAACAATCTGTTCTTGATGTGTAATTTTTTGTTGATTTTGTAGCGACCTACGTTCGCCAAATCGTAACGCTTCGGATCAAAGAAACGAGCAACGATCAAGCTTCTTGCATTATCAAGTGTAGGTGGCTCGCCTGGACGAAGACGCTCATAGATTTCGATTAACGCTTTTTCCGTAGAATCCGTGTTATCTTTATCTAGCGTATTACGAATATATTCGTTATCGCCAAGCAAATCTAGAATTTCAGCATCCGTACCAAATCCTAATGAACGAAGCAATACAGTAACCGGAATTTTACGTGTGCGATCGATACGAACATAGATGATATCCTTCGCATCTGTCTCAAGCTCCAGCCATGCTCCACGGTTCGGAATCACTGTTGCTGTGTAAGTTTTTTTGCCGTTTTTATCCACTTTCGTGCTATAATAAACACTGGGAGAACGAACGAGCTGGGAGACGATTACACGCTCCGCACCGTTAATAATGAACGTTCCCGTATCAGTCATAATAGGGAAATCCCCCATGAACACTTCTTGTTCCTTGACCTCACCGGTTTCCTTATTAATCAAACGGACTTTGACTCTTAACGGCGCCGCATAAGTTACGTCGCGTTCTTTGGACTCATCAACGGAATACTTAGGATCGCCTAAGCTATAGTCGATGAACTCCAGTACTAGGTTCCCTGTAAAATCCTGAATCGGGGAGATATCCTGAAACATCTCACGAAGTCCCTCTTCCAAAAACCACTCATACGATTTTTGCTGGATTTCAATCAGGTTTGGAATGCCCAGAACCTCATTAATTCGTGCATAAGTCCTGCGTTTACGTCGTCCAAATTGAACAAGATGTCCCGCCAACTTTCATTCACCCCTCAACTCTACTCAATAAATAAAAAGAAAGAAGAAAAACTTCGACCGACGTACACTCAGGACGCCTCCGTTAGTGGAGCCCGTCCGAATTAAGCGACTGTATGGATGAAGGTTTTTTTCTGTATTCAATAGACTTTATCAAGAATTTCTTCCCATCCTGTTAGAATTTCCCAAAATTCAAACATTATACGTTGCTGGTTCGAATTTTATTCATATCGGAGAAAAAAGACTTGACATTTTTACTAACTAAAGACATGTGTCCCATCTTAATACTGACATTTTTTAATAATATCACAATTGAAATGTCAAGTCAAACAAATTCCCACGTATATTCGCAAGAGACTTACTTCGTCGCCTTAAGAATGCGATAGCCTTTGTCCTTCGATACTTCCACCACTTCACTATACATGGTTTCCAGTTTCTTTACTGCAGACGGCGCCCCTTGCTTCTTCTGAATGACGACCCATAGCGAGCCCCCAGCATTCAAACAATCATAAGCCTCTACGAAAATCCGATGAACCGTTTCTTTTCCCGCACGAATTGGCGGATTGGTCAAAACAGCGTCAAACTTCTTATCCTTCACTTGCTCCAGCAAATCGCTCTGTAGAATGGTGACATTCGTAATCCCATTTCGCCGCGCATTTTCTACTGAAAGTTCTACTGCTCTCTCATTGATGTCCACCATTGTTACATGCCCTTGCGGGCACATCACCGCAGCGCTCAGCCCCATCGGTCCGTAGCCACAGCCCACATCGAGCACGCTAGCATCTTCCGGCAATTCCATCGTTTCTATTAAATGCTTACTTCCATAATCGACACCTTTTTTCGAAAACACACCCGCATCCGTTAGAAAAGTAAATGTCTTACCACGTAATATCTCTTGCGTTGTATGGACATCACTCTTCACGGTCGGTCGTTGTGTGTAGTAATGCTCTGACACGTTTGAATTCCCTCCTTTTCTACCTATAGGAAAATCAAATAACCACGTGCGTTCCTAAGGCTTTCCTAAGGGTAAAAACTTAGGCACAATAAACGGCTACGCGGTCCATAATGGACGGAAGCGTTTATCTAGACATTAGTTGAAAAAAACCTCTTGAAGTCAAGCTTCAAGAGGTTTCCTAAGAAAAAGAAATTACTTAACTTCTACGGAAGCGCCAGCTTCAGTAAGCTTAGCTTTAACAGCGTCTGCTTCTTCTTGGCTAACTTTTTCTTTAACTGCTTTTGGAGCTCCGTCAACAAGGTCTTTCGCTTCTTTCAGGCCAAGACCTGTGATTTCGCGAACTACTTTGATTACGTTGATTTTGGATGCGCCAGCGCTTGTCAAGATAACGTCAAACTCAGTTTGAGCTTCTTCAACTGCTACTGCTGCGCCGCCGCCTGCTGCTACTGGAGCTGCTGCTGTTACGCCAAACTCTTCTTCAATTGCTTTAACCAGGTCGTTCAATTCCAAGATTGTCATGCCTTTGATTGCTTCTAGGATCGTTGCATTTGTGCTCATGGTTAAACCTCCATTATCATTAATAAATTATTTTTTGTTGTTGTAAAACATTCGGAACGTTGAAATTAAGCTTGACCTTCAGCTTCTTTTTTCTCTGCAACTGCTTTAACAGCAAGTGCAAAGTTACGAACTGGAGCTTGAAGAACGCTAAGCAACATGGAGAGAAGACCATCTCTGGATGGAAGTTCTGCAAGTGCTTTGATTTCAGCGGATCCAACTACGCGGCCTTCGACCACACCAGCTTTCACGCTCAATTTATCATTCTTTTTCGCAAATTCAGTCAAGATTTTAGCTGGAGAGATTACATCGTCTTTGCTGAAAGCAATAGCTGTTGGTCCTGTTAGGAACTCATCCAACTCAGTCAGTTCAGCGTTAGCCGTTGCGCGTCTCGCTAGGGAGTTCTTGAGAACTGTAAATTCGATACCAGCTTCACGTAAGCTTTTGCGCAGCTGAGTTACTTGAGCTACGTTCAAACCACGGTAATCTGCTACGATTGTACAAGTGCTAGCTTTAAACTTTTCAGTTACAACAGCTACAGCTTGTTCTTTCTCTGCAAGAATTTTCGCGTTTGCCATAGTACACCTCACTTCTTATGCATTTATCTTTCAAGATCGCAAACAGTAGGAGCATTAGCATTTCTTATCTATGAATAAGAAATGCCTTCGTAGACGCTACGAAGGCATGATGTGTTCACTTTTTCCTTGCGTACAAAGAAATCGTTATATATATCATAACACCTCGGTAGGAAATTAAGCTCATCGGCACCTACTGTCTACGGTTTGCATATTCATTTTTAGGACCTTTGATAGAGTATCATGCCCAGTAACCGAAGTCAACTGGAAGCTTTTACTTTATCTGAAGGATGACAGGTTCACACGTACGCTTGGACCCATTGTGGACGATACAGCAATGTTCTTCAGGTAAACACCTTTAGCCGCTGCTGGTTTCGCACGAACAAGTGCATCAACCAATGCTTTGAAGTTTTCGTTCAACTTGTCTGCATCGAAAGATACTTTACCAAGTGGAGCATGGATTTGGCCTGCTTTGTCAAGACGGTATTCGATTTTACCAGCTTTGATCTCTTGAACAGCTTTGGTAACGTCGAAAGTAACTGTTCCTGCTTTAGGGTTCGGCATTAGACCTTTACCCCCGAGGATACGACCCAGTTTACCAACTTCGCTCATCATGTCTGGAGTAGCTACGCAAACATCGAATTCGAACCAACCTTGTTGAATTTTGTTGATCATGTCTGCATCACCAACAAAATCTGCACCAGCTGCTTCAGCCTCTTTTGCTTTCTCGCCTTTTGCAAATACGAGAACGCGTTTTGTTTTACCAGTACCGTGTGGAAGTACAACTACACCACGAACAGCCTGATCTTGTTTTCTTGGGTCTACACCCAGACGAACTGCAACATCTACAGTTTCATCGAATTTAGCAGGAGCCGTTTTCTTAACAAGCTCGATTGCTTCTGATGGATCGTACAAAGTTTCAGCATCTACAAGCTGAGCTACTTCGCGGTATTTTTTACCGTGTTTAGGCATAATATTTATCCTCCTTAGTGGTATTAGCGGATAATCCTCCCACCGAGCGACTTCCATGATTTCGTAGAAAACACTTCTGTAAGCTGCGAGCTTACACAGTCGCATTCCTTGCGGAATTAATCTTCGATGACGATTCCCATGCTGCGAGCAGTACCTTCAACCATACGCATTGCAGCCTCAACGGATGCAGCATTTAGGTCGGGCATTTTTTGTTCAGCGATTTCGCGAACTTTAGCGCGTTTCACAGTTGCAACTTTCTTTTTGTTTGGTTCACCGGATCCTTTTGCGATACCAGCAACGACGCGAAGAAGAACTGCAGCCGGAGGCGTTTTAGTGATGAATGTAAAGGAACGGTCTTCGAAAACTGTGATTTCAACTGGAATGATTAGACCAACTTGATCAGCAGTACGAGCGTTAAACTCTTTACAGAAAGCCATGATGTTCACACCTGCTTGACCCAATGCTGGACCGATCGGTGGTGCTGGATTTGCTTTCGCAGCTTGAACTTGAAGCTTCACGATTTTAATAACCTTTTTTGCCATGATAGACACCTCCTTGCAGTAATATAGGAGCTTTGACGAATCAAAGTCTCACTATTCAGAAATCTAAGCGATCCCACTAACGTAGGTCTATCCCAAGGAATAGACCTGGTAGAACCTTTTGGTTGTCATGTTTAGAGCTTCTCTACTTGATCGAAATCAAGTTCGAGCGGTGTTTCTCTTCCAAACATGTTGACATGTACCTTCAGTTTACCCTTATCGGCAATAATCTCTTCAACAGAGCCAACAAAGTTTGCAAATGGACCCACCTTGACGCGTACGGTTTCTTTGAGTTCGAAGTCGATTACTTCCTTCGGCTCTTCCATTCCCATATGCTTCAGAATCGATTCAACTTCCTCAGGTAATAATGCAGTTGGTTTAGAGCCAGATCCTGTAGAACCTACGAATCCAGTTACTCCTGGCGTATTACGTACTACGTACCACGAGTCATCGGTTTGAATCATTTCCACGAGGACATACCCTGGGTAAACTTTACGCATGACGACTTTTTTCTTGCCGTCTTTGTTCACCAGTTCTTCTTCCATAGGCACAAGCACACGGAAGATCTTGTCCGTCATTTCCATAGACTCAACGCGCTTCTCTAAGTTGGCTTTCACTTTGTTCTCATACCCTGAATAGGTATGTACGACGTACCATCTTTTTTCCATGAATAAATTCACCTATAGTCCTGTTTATTTAAAAACAAGGCGCAGCAACTCAGAAATTCCTAGATCCAGCACAAAAAAATAAATAGCAACAAAAGTTACTGTACCTATAACGACGAGCGTATAAGTAGTCATCTCTTTGCGACTTGGCCACTTGACCTTTTTGAGTTCTGACCAACTATCGGTGAAGAAGGAAAAAGTGGATCCGAAGCTTTGTCTCATTCTAGCCAAGAACGCCACAAACTACACCTCCAAAGAACTACCTAGTCTCGCGATGAGCAGTATGTTCATTGCAAAATTTGCAATATTTCTTCAACTCAATACGGTCGGGATTGTTGCGCTTATTTTTAGTGGATGCATAGTTTCTTTGTTTGCAATTTGTGCACGCTAATGTGATGATGACCCGCATGATGTACACCTCCTACAGACACTTTCTAATTAAAGCCCTTCTAAGCGCATCAAAAAGAAAGCGACTTTTAGGGCTACCTGAAACACTTTATCACAACTGCCCCTCGAGTGTCAAGGTAGAAGTCTCACAAATGCAAGAGTATCACCAGTATAGGCTGAGTCGAGGGTTACTAAACATACTAACAAAGAAAAACACCCGTACAGCTCCAGCGGCACGGGCATTTCTACAAATCTCTGACTTCTAAATACCGCTCAAGCTTCCGCTTGACACGTTGGAGAGCATTGTCAATTGACTTTACATGGCGATCGAGATCCACTGCAATTTCTTGATAGGATCTGCCATCAAGATAGAGCATAAGCACTCTACGCTCTAAGTCACTCAAAATCTCTCCCATTTTATCTTCAAGTCCCGTAAACTCTTCTTGATTAATTACAAGCTCTTCAGGGTCCGTGACCCTGGAACCGCTAATGACATCAAGCAGCGTACGATCAGAATCTTCATCATAGATGGGCTTATCCAGTGACACGTAGGAATTAAGAGGTATATGCTTTTGACGAGTTGCTGTCTTAATCGCCGTGATGATCTGCCGCGTGATACACAGTTCAGCAAAGGCTTTGAATGAAGCAAGCTTGTCTCCTCGGAAGTCGCGGATAGATTTATATAAACCTATCATACCCTCCTGCACAATATCTTCTCGGTCTGCACCTATCAAAAAATAAGAACGTGCTTTGGCACGAACAAAATTCTTATACTTGTTGATAAGATATTCCAAAGCTTCGCTACTGCCTTCACGGACTGCTTCGACAATGTCTTCATCTGGCTTGAGGTCATAATCATACATTCTCAGTTCTTTGAGGTCGACACTCACCAACAATCCCTCCGGCCTGCAAGACTACCCAGATTTCACTATAAAAGTTAGGTTAAGTATACATGATGAAATCTCACACCGTCAACGGGGAACCCCACCATTTCTAGCATTTGGAGGATTTACTCTCCTCTTCGCCATCGTTCAAACTTCGCTTTCATCTCTTCACTCAGCTTGCTTTCGAATGGATTGCGTTTAGTTGTCGTCTCTGGAACAATGCGTTCGCGAACCTCTTTACGATTCTGTTTAATTTTCACTAACAATTCTTTCGCAGGCAAGCGAAGCGCTCCCTTGCCAAATATGACATGCTGCTCTATCATATCCGACGTCGCTACGAAAATTTCCTTGCGCCTTCCCATCAGATTCGTGACCAATCGTTCGATTCGCTCATCTGCGGTTTCCTTCTCTTTGGTATATAGCACGGCCAACTTATTCTGAACATACTTCTTTCCAAGCCCTGGTACCATGTAAGCATCGAAAACAAGATAGACTTTCATACCCGAAAAGGATTGAAACTCCGCAAGCATGTGGATGAGCCCGTCACGAGCGCCCTCAAGGTCAGTATCCTTTAATTTACTTAGTTCAGGCCAAGCGCCGATAATATTGTAGCCATCTACAATTAGGATCTGTTCCATCCCATTTAACTCTTATTGCGCTGTCTGACCACTTCATACATCAATACACCCGCGGCAACGGAGGCATTCAACGAGTTAACGTGTCCAGCCATCGGCAGCTTAACTAAGAAGTCGCATCTTTCTTTAATGAGTCGGCCAACACCTTTACCCTCGTTCCCAATGACTAGGGCAATCGGAATTGTAAAGTTGGCTTTATATACATCCTGAGCAGCAGATACATCCGTACCTGCGACCCATACGCCTTGTTCCTTCAATTGCTCAATCGTTTGGGCAATGTTAGTTACACGCGCTACGGGCACATATTCTACCGCGCCAGCCGAGGTTTTCGAAACCGTTGCTGTGAGCCCAACGGATCGTCGTTTCGGAATGATCACGCCATGAACACCCGTGCAATCTGCTGTACGCAGAATGGAGCCTAGGTTATGCGGATCTTCGATTTCATCGAGAATCAAAATAAATGGCTCTTGCCCCATCGCTTTCGCTTTGGCCAAAATATCTTCAACTTCTACATAGGCATAGGCAGCCACTTGTGCTACAACGCCTTGGTGCTGAAGACCTTCTGCCATTTGATCTAGCTTACGCTTGTCCGTAAATTGGACAATAATACCTAGATTCTTGGCTTCTGCCACAATCGGGCCCGCGAATTGCTTCTGCGCACCCTCCGCAATCCAAATTTTATTAATCGTCCGTCCTGCACGAAGCGCCTCCAAAACGGAGTGCTTCCCGCCGATAATGTCTTCATCCATCCTAATTCCTCCTAAAGGTTCTTGCGAATGCCTGTCTTATTTCAGTCTAACTTCTGCTTCTGATCATGCGTGATCGCGAAGTCTAGAATCTCTTTCAATCGCTCAAAGGATTGCTTGTAATATAAATATCCGATTAAGCACTCAAACGCGGTGCTGTGCCGGTATTCCAGCACATCCGCGTTTTTGGCCGTCGTCCCTGACTTGGCATTTCGTCCACGCTTCACGATGTCTACTTCTTCTTCCGTTAACCTCGGCATCAAGGCTGTCAACAATTTGGACTGCGCTTTGGCAGAGACATAGCCCGTTGAAGCCTTATGCAAATGGTTAGGGCGATGGTTCGCCCCCGAGATAACATATTGCCGGATGTAGACTTCATAAACAGCATCCCCTATATATGCCAACACGAGTGGATTTAATAGATGTGGACTTTTCGATGGCGGGAACATAAATAAGTTAGCAGCATCATAGTTCATTTCGGTCATTTGCGGCGCCAGCGTATACCTTGTGGTGTATCTTCAAGGAATATCCCTTTCTCCGTAAGCAAATCACGAATTTCATCCGCGCGCGCCCAATTCTTCGATTTCCGCGACTCCGTACGTTCAATGATCAACTGCTCAATCTCTTCATCCAGCAATTCATCTGCTTGTTGTGATAGAATTCCGAGTGTGGCATCGAACGCTTCCAGTTGCTCCATGTACAGCTTTAGTACATCTGCATGTACCCGCTCCTGTTGCAAGTACAAGTTAGCTTCCGCAACAAGATCGAATACCGCGGTAATCGCATCCGGCGTATTGAAATCATCATTCATTTTGTCCACGAATTGTTTCGAAATCACCTGAAGCTTATCGGTTATTCCCGCTTCAATCTCACCTGTTGCAGATGCTGTAGCCAGACGGTGCTTCATATTGTCGTAAGCATTCTGAATCCGATCCAGCGCGTTCGCTGCTTGCTTCAAGCTCTCATCACTGAAATTAAGCGGATTCCGATAATGAGCAGATAACATGAAGAAACGGAATACTTGCGGTTTAATTTGTTTAACTAGATCACGGATCAGAATACCATTTCCGAGCGATTTCGACATTTTCTCGTTGTCGATATTCAGGAACGCATTGTGCAGCCAATAATTGGCCATTGGTTGACCCGTTACCGCCTCTGTTTGGGCAATCTCACACTCATGGTGTGGGAACGTTAAATCTTGCCCGCCCCCGTGAATATCAATCGTTTCGCCCAAATATTTGCGCACCATGGCGGAGCACTCAATATGCCAGCCTGGTCGACCTTGGCCCCAAGGGCTATCCCAATAAATCTCACCTGACTTCGCAGCTTTCCATAGGACAAAGTCTTGCGGATTCTCTTTGCGGTCGTCTACTTCGACACGAATTCCATATTGAAGCTCTTCTAAGTTTTGATTGGAAAGCTTCCCATACTCAGTAAATTTAGAAGTTCGGTAGTATACATCACCGCGAGCTTCGTAAGCAAAATCCTTCTCAACGAGCGCAGCAATGAAATCGATAATTTCTTGCATATTCTCCGTTACCCGCGGGTTCAAAGTGGCTTCATGAACACCTAAGGATTGGATATCTTCTAAGAAAGCCGCGATAAACGTTTCAGCTAGCTCTGGAACAGAAACCGCCATCTCCTCGGCTTTTCGAATCATTTTATCATCCACATCGGTAAAGTTTGTGATATAAGCTACTTCATATTGCTGCGATTCCAAATAACGACGAACGACGTCGAAAAATATAACAGGCCGGCCATTGCCAATATGAATGTAGTTATATACCGTTGGGCCACAAACATACATTTTCACTTTACCAGGCTCAATCGGAACAAATTCTTCCTTCTTGCGAGTCATTGTATTATATACCTTGAGTGTCATGTTCTCCTCAGTTCTCCATTCTTCTTCCGCTCTTCTTCAAGTTGGTATTTCAATTCATTAATTTGATTCTGTAATTCTTGGAAAATATCGACGATCGGATCCGGCAAATTGCCATGATCCAACCGATTCACACGGACGCCGTCTCGTTTCACAAGCTTTGCAGGAATTGTAACGACTGTGCTATTAGATGGAACCTCCTGAATAACAACGGCATTGGACCCAATTCGTGAGTTTTCGCCTACTAGGAAGGATCCGAGAATTTTGGCACCAGAACCAATAACTACATTATTGCCAATTGTTGGGTGTCTCTTACCTTTCTCTTTTCCTGTTCCACCCAAAGTTACCCCTTGATACAGAATGACATCATCTCCGATCTCACAGGTTTCCCCAATGACAACGCCCATGCCGTGATCAATAAACAGCCTTTTGCCAATCGTTGCACCTGGATGAATTTCGATCCCTGTCATGAACCGGCTAATTTGAGAAACGATGCGCGCCAAGGTATACAACCTTCTTGTATAAAACCAATGTCCAATTCGATGCGACCAAATCGCATGAAGTCCCGAATACGTAAAAACAACCTCAAACCAACTGCGTGCTGCTGGGTCGTTATCGAATACGGCGGATATATCTGATTTGATCGTTGACCACATATGCTCACCTACTTGCCTAGAATGATATTGGTATGAAATAAAAAAAGCCCCTGCAGCCCTAAGGCTGCAGAGGCGTGGTTATCGCGGTTCCACTCTGCTTGGTGACTCGGAAGTCTCCCAACTCAAACCCGTAACGTGGGCGTTCCGGCTGCGCCTACCCTACTCGGTGAGTATTCGGCGCGGCTGCTCCCAGGTGCATTTCTGATTACAAGGATTGGATAACTCACAGCCAAAGCCTCACGGCCTTGATTATCCTCTCTGACAAATCCTCACTTAACCATACTCTCCTGATCATGGCATTTCGTATTTCATTGAGTTAAGTATATCGAAAAGAATCCTGCTTTACAATAAGCTCTGTAGACGTGAAACGACTTTTTCTTTTCCAAGCAGGAAAAGGGACACATTCAGATCTGGTCCATGGACTTGACCTGTCAATGCAGAGCGCACAGACATGAACAGCTGCTTCCCTTTGAAGCCTGTTTCCTTCTGAACAGCTTTAAGCAGTGCAGGCATGGCTTCGACAGTGAAAGCCTCCGCTTGCTGGACTTGAGCCAAGAAGCTCGACAACACGACAGGCACATGCTCTTCTTTCAATACGGCAGATGCTTCCTCGTCAATGACCAGCTCCTCTTTGAAGAAGAGGCTCGACAACTCCACGATCTCAGCCGCGAAGCGCATTCTTTCTTGATTGAGGCCGACAAGCGCCTCTACCCATTCTTGCGTTGCTGTATCCAAGTCCCCCTGGATATATCCAGCTTTGCGCAAATGCGGAAGACAAAGGTCTACGACGCGGGAGAGCGGAGCCTTTTTCAAATAAGCGTTGTTCATCCAATTCAATTTATCCATATCAAACACAGCCGGGCTCTTGGATACACGATCCAGATCAAACTGTGCGATCAGTTCATCCTTCGTGAACATCTCTTCTTCCCCGCCAGGCGACCAACCTAGCAGCGCAATAAAGTTCAGTACTGCTTCTGGTAGATAGCCAAGCTCTTTGTACTGCTCGATAAACTGGATAATGGACTCATCACGTTTGCTCATCTTCTTGCGGTCTGGATTCAAAATCAAGGCTAGATGCGCAAAGTCTGGAATTGGCATATCCAGCGCTTCGTACATCAGAATTTGTCTAGGTGTATTAGACAGATGCTCTTCCCCACGGATAACCAAGTTGATTTTCATCAAATGATCGTCAACAATCACCGCGAAATTATACGTCGGAATGCCATCGGCACGCGCAATAATGAAATCGCCAATCCCGTTGGAGTCGAACTCCACGTGCTCGCGAACCTTATCCTCGAAGCCGATGATCCGGTCTGCAGGAACACGGAAACGAGTAGAAGGCACACGGCCTTCCGCTTGATACTTGGCAACTTGCTCAGGCGTCAAGTTACGGCATTTGCCGGAGTAGCCGCCCATTTCCCCGCTAGCCTCTTGCTCAGCGCGCTCTTGCTCCAGATCCGCCTCTGAGCAATAGCATCCATAGGCGTGACCGCTTTGCAAAAGCTTATCTAAGTAGGATTTGTAAATATCGAGCCTCTCCATCTGACGGTAAGGACCGTAAGGGCCTCCAATATCTACACTCTCATCCCACTCTAAACCAAGCCATCTCAAACCGTTCAATTGGTCTTCGACACCTGACTCTTTATGACGGGTTTGATCCGTATCTTCAAAGCGCACAACAAATGCGCCGCCGTTCTTGCGAGCTAACAAATAATCAAACAGTGCCGTACGGGCACCGCCAATATGTAAATGTCCAGTCGGACTAGGTGCATAACGCACGCGTAAAGGCTGATTCATCGATGTATCCCCTTTTCATTCCATTCAATAATACCTGCTATTTTAGCACATCTCGAATTAAACAAACAACCGATTGTGCGGCAATTCCCTCACCACGACCCGTAAATCCAAGCTGTTCCGTCGTTGTCGCTTTCACGTTTACTTGATCTTGCTCTGCTTCTAACGCATCAGCGATAATTTCAACCATTTGCGGAATATAAGGCAGCATCTTCGGCTTCTGGGCGATGATTGTGGAATCCGCATTCCCCAATTTATAGCCCTTCTCTTTCGCTAATTGCCATACTCGTTTCAACAAGACTAGGCTATCCGCATCTTTATACTCAGCAGCTGTATCCGGGAAGTGCTTCCCGATATCGCCAAGACCTAGTGCGCCTAAGATGGCGTCACTAATGGCGTGCAGCAGCACATCCGCATCGGAATGGCCGAGCAACCCTTTTTCATAGGGAATGGTTACTCCTCCAATTATACACTTACGGCCTTCTACCAATTGATGAACATCGAATCCATTACCTACTCGTATCATTCCCATGTCTCTCCCCTTACGTTATGTAAAATCCATTCTGCCCAAGGTAAATCTTCAGGGGTCGTTATTTTGATATTATAATAGTCCCCTTCTACCACATGCACCGCAGCACCCAAGCGCTCCACTAAACTCGCGTCATCCGTCCCCATGAACCCGTCATGTTGGGCCTTCTCATGCGCCTCCCGTAGGAGAGAAAGACGAAAAGCCTGCGGCGTTTGGATGGCCCACAAGCTTCGTCTATCCGGTGTTGATTGAATGCGCTTATCCGCTGCATCCACAACCTTAATTGTATCCTTGACAGGAACGGCCAGGACAGCTGCCCCTACTTCTTGTGCCTTAACAAGACACTCGAACATATGTTCCTTTTTCACGAAAGGGCGAACACCGTCATGCACAAGCACCCATTCTGTGTCCTCTTGCAAGGCATGGAGACCACGTCTAACGGAATCTTGACGCTCCGCGCCTCCTGCTAGCACACTCGTTACCTTCGTAAGCGCATAGCTCGTGATATAGCCGTTACAGCGATTCACATCATCTGCACCCACAACGAGAATAATTTCATCCACTTCATGTATGTTTTGAAATAATTGCAAGGTATGTACCAGAATTGGCTTCTGTCCCAGTTGCAGGTATTGTTTGCTTTCTGCTGTACCCATGCGCGAGCCCTTGCCCGCTGCCACGATGATAACCCCTAGCTTCCCCATAAGTCCTCCAACTTGGCGCTTTCCAAACGAAAGCTTTCTTCGTAAGCATAGGCCTTGAAAGAGCTATGTTACATCTCCTTATCATACTGGTTTTACTGTGCTTTTTCCAATAGTTTTGGTTTCGCGAAAATCATTCGGCCAGCAGACGTCTGAAGCACACTTGTAACCATTACTTCCAGCGTCATACCGATGAAATCACGTCCACCTTCGACTACGATCATGGTACCATCATCGAGATAAGCGACACCTTGTCCATGTTCCTTGCCATCTTTAATGACTTGAACAATAATTTCCTCTCCCGGTAGGACAACTGGTTTCACCGCATTGGCAAGATCGTTGATGTTGAGCACGGACACACCTTGCAGTTCACACACTTTATTAAGGTTAAAATCGTTCGTAATCACTTTCCCTTGAAGCACTTTGGCTAAGCGAACCAACTTGCTGTCCACTTCGGCAATTTCCTCGAAATCCCCTTCATAAATAAGGACTTTGACTTCAAGCTCTTTTTGAATTTTGTTCAAAATGTCCAGACCACGACGACCACGGTTTCGTTTCAGTAAATCTGACGAATCTGCTATATGCTGCAGCTCCTCCAGTACGAACTCTGGAATAACTAAGGTTCCCTCGATAAAACCAGTCTTACAAATATCTGCGATCCGGCCATCAATAATGACGCTCGTATCCAGAATCTTATGCTCTTCGTACGGACGATGCGTTTGCTTCTCCGGACCACCAGAACGGCTCTTCGCTAATACTTGAACGAGTTCCTCCCGTTTGCTGTAGCCAATACGGAAGCCCATAACTCCCAATACGGCCGAAACGAGGAACGGTAAAAATGGACCCGCCCACTTGGCTTGTTCTAGCACTGGGAATAGCATCACGGAAACCAACAACCCAATCACGAGACCTAATGTACCGGAAAGCAAGTCCGACACGGGAATATCCGTGACATTGCGTTCTCCTCTCATCAGCAGCTCCATACCAACATTAGCTACCCACGCTGAAACCAAAAACATTCCTACTGCACATAAACTATTAATCCAAAATACTTGTCCAGCTTGACTTGTTACATCTGTTGTTCGAAGGAACTCATCGCTCCACCTATAACCTAAACTGCCACCCATGATGGCTAAAATGATTTGTATCCATTTTTTCATCACAGATTCACCTCCTGTATCACTTTTTTTGAGCCTTATTACAATTATGTTCCAATTTATGCAACGTTAATCACTTCTTTAGTCAGAAAATTGAAATATTAGAGGGCATCCATTATAATGAAATGGAAGTTACCAACCTACCCGAGGTGGATGGAATGAGCTCCTTGACTTTAAAGCAGTTTCAAGATCAAGTGTCAGAATTGTTACTCCGTCACCGTAGTCTGCTTGATGTCTTATCCAAATTTCAACAGTCAGGCGCTGCTGCCAACCGTTCCGTGGTGAAATCCATTACTGAATGTGGATGTATTCAGGTTCATGCAGCCAAGCAAGAGTATCATCCAGAGATGACCTTGGATGAAGCTAAGGATGTTCTTCGCACCCATGTATCTGGGCACTTATGTGAACAATGCATTGAGGTCGTTAGTAGCGAACTAGGCAGGAATCTTTTCTACATGTCTGCGCTAAGCAACATTCTAGATATTAATTTGGAGCAAGTCGTCGAGAACGAATCAAAGAAATGTACAACACTAGGCCTATTCAACATGTCATGATGATGAAAACAAAAAAAAGCATTTATTTTCTTCCTGAGGGTTCAGGAGAAAATAAATGCTTTTTATTTTCGAACAACGTGCTTAGACGTCAGATTTCACTGAATTGCTGTCGTCTACGCCACGTCTTTTGTTCTTTCTGCGAAGATTACGAAGACGGATGAAGTACCCATCAACGTTTTTTTTTAGGCCGTAAAGAGCGTACATCAGAAGTGGTACGAAAATCATTTTGGAAATGGATTCAGGCCATTTGATTGCAATCAAAATAGCTACTGCAACGATAATTGGCGTGATCCAAATCGCCGCTTTGGGGATGCCGGCTTTTTTGAAATTCGGATATTTCACTGTGCTGACCATTAAGTATGACAATAGAACTGTACTTACAAGAAGTACATAGACGTTAATATCGTTCACGAATAAAGCTAATGTACAAAGAACACCGCCTGCTGCTGGAATCGGTAAACCGATGAAATAGCCAGGCGTACCGGCAACAACATTGAATCTGGCTAACCGCAGCGCTCCACAGATCGGGAAGATCGCTGTTACAATCCAAGCAAAAGCTGGACTAATGACGGTAGGGTCATTGAATGCAACTACATACATGATAAAAGCAGGAGCGACACCGAAAGAAATAACATCGGATAAGGAGTCTAATTCTTTACCGAACTCACTTTGAGCGTTCAACGCTCTTGCAACACGTCCATCGAGTCCATCCAGCAGCATTGCGACAATGACAAGTACAGCAGCGATGCCATGTTCTCCACTAAAGGCTAGGATAATCGATAATACGCCTAGGAATAAGTTCCCTACTGTAAAGAGACTGGGAATTGATTTTGTTAACATATGTTTTTGTCCACCTCTGGATTTACTATACCCTAAACTTGACTTCATGAAACCTCAACAATGATACTTTATGATTGTATCCACTTTAAATATGTCTGTCAATGAACACTTGTTCCTGAATTCTTTTGAGACCTTCCTTAATGGCGCGGGCTCTCACTTCTCCGATTCCGTCAACTTCATCCAATTCCTCGATCGTCGCCATCATCATGTGTGGCAAGTAGCCAAACTTCTCCACAAGATTACCAATAATGATCGATGGTAACCGCGGGATTTTGCCTAAAATGCGGAAGCCACGTGGGGATACAGGCTCTTCAGCAATCGAATTGGTATGAGAATACCCAAGCAACCGGATGATTTGCTGGGGCTCTAGCAGCTCATCAGATGACAGACGCTTCAAACCAGCCTGCATCTCCTTAACTTTTTCCTCGGATAATTCCCTTACATAATCTTTTACGAGCAAACGTGCTTCAAGTTCCGCATTCCCAACAAGTTCTTCTAATTGCATGCTAATTAATCGTCCTTCATTGCCTAGTTCGTTAATATAACGATTAATCTCGGCTTTGATACGCAAAACCATTTCAAACCTAGCAATGACGTTGGTAATATCATGAAGGGTAACTAGCTCCTCAAATTCGGATGCACTAAGGTTCGTTAGGGACTGGTCCAAAACAACCTTGTATCTCTCCAGCGTCTGGATCGCTTGATTCGCTTTGGTCAGAATGACGCCGATATCTTTCAGCGCATACCTTAAATTACCTTGATAGAGAGTAATTACATTCCGCCTTTGTGAAATGGAAACGACTAATTTATTTGTTTGCTTCGCAACACGCTCCGCAGTACGATGTCTAATTCCCGTTTCCGATGAGGAAATCGATGAATCTGGAATTAGCTGCGTGTTCGCATAAAGGATACGTTTGATATCCTCGCTAAGGATAATCGCACCATCCATTTTGGCAAGCTCATACAAATAATTGGGCGAAAAGTCGCAATTTATTGAGAAACCGCCATCCACGATTTCAGTTACCTCTGAACTGAATCCTACTACGATCAGGCCACCTGTTTTGGCGCGTAAGACATTCTCCAATCCATCACGAAATGGCGTGCCAGGCGCTACCAACTGGAGCAATTGGCTCATCACATCTCGTTTCGTCTCTTCTTTACTCATCATTTTCCTCCTGAAGGCTTGTAGCTTGCAGAACCACGTTAACCAAGCGCTGCTTTCAATGCCTCTGCCACCGTGTTTACGCCAATAATCTCCATCCCTTTCGGGTGTGTCCACCCCTTCAAGCTTTTCTCCGGCATAATTACTCTACGGAAACCAAGCTTCTCTGCTTCCTTCACACGTTGATCAATCCGAGATACGCCGCGGACTTCACCTGTTAAGCCGATCTCACCAAACACGACATCAAAGGGCTGGGTAGGTTGATCCCGGAAGCTGGATGCGATACTAATGGCAATCGCCAGATCCACTGCTGGTTCATCCAGCTTGATTCCACCAGCCACGTTGAGGTAGGCATCTTGATTTTGTAAAAACATGCCCATCCGCTTCTCTAATACCGCGATAATTAAAGACAGACGATTGTGATCGACACCAGTCGCCATTCTTCTCGGAGATGGAAAGTTCGTCGAAGACACTAACGCTTGAATCTCCACCAGTACCGGACGCGTTCCCTCCATGCTAGCAACAACGGCTGAACCAGCCACGCCAAGCGGTCTCTCCGAGAGAAACAGTTCAGATGGATTGTTGACTTCGACTAGACCAACTTCTTGCATTTCAAAGATACCGATTTCATTCGTTGAGCCAAAACGGTTCTTCACAGCTCTAAGCACACGATAGGAGTGATGCCGTTCCCCTTCAAAGTAGAGTACACAATCGACCATATGCTCCAACATTCTAGGCCCCGCTATTGCCCCTTCCTTCGTCACATGCCCGACAAGGACCGTTGCAATTCCCTTACCCTTAGCTATTCTCATAAAATGCCCTGTGCATTCTCGAACCTGCGATACGGTTCCTGGCGCCGAAGTAATCGCTGGGTGAAATACCGTTTGGATCGAGTCGATCACGAGAAAATCAGGATTCGTTTCCTGTATAGCTTCCTCAATAAGTTCTAGGTTCGTCTCACATAATACGTATAGCAGCGGAGATGAAGCATTTAAGCGATCAGCACGAAGCTTCGTCTGCTTGATGGATTCTTCTCCTGATATATAAAGGACTTTTTGCTGGGCTTGTGTGAGTTCGAAGGACGTTTGCAGAAGCAAGGTTGATTTCCCGATACCAGGATCTCCACCAACGAGGATGAGTGACCCAGGGACAATACCTCCGCCTAGGACACGATTTAATTCTTTGTTGCTAGTGACAACCCTGGGTTCAGAGCTGCTTTCTATATGTATGATGGGGATCGCTTTTTCTTTCGTTTTGGGGATAGAAGATGTCATACCTTGCGTACGAACAACTGTTTCAATTTCTTCCACCATCGTATTCCAAGACTGACAACCTGGGCATTTGCCCATCCATTTCGGTGAATCATAGCCGCATTCTTGACAGCTAAATTTGGTTTTTTGTTTACTCATAGAAGAAGCTGCTCCTTAACATGGGGATATCCTTTTTGGCTATCCTTACCAATAAAGTTTACCATTTTTATGTTTCTCATGAAAGTGCCGAAAGAAATAAAAAGCATCTCACTCCACCCTCATCGGATGAAGTGAAATGCTTCTTCACTTTCTCTTACTTCGCTAATGTAACACCTTCGCCCTTCAGGACAATTAACTCGCCTTCATTCTCATCAATGGTCAGTGAATCACCTTTGGAAATATTGCCTCGCAGCAATTCTTCTGACAGGCGATCTTCAATATGCTTCTGAATCGCTCTTCGTAATGGACGAGCACCATAGGTTGGATCAAAGCCTTCCTTAGCCAGGAACATTTTCGCCTTATCCGTTAACAAGAAATCTACTTCTTGCTCTTTCAGACGCTTGCGAAGATCATCGGCCATCAAGCTGACAATTTGTGCAATGTGCGCTTCATCCAAAGAATGGAACACGATGATTTCATCGATCCGGTTAAGGAACTCAGGACGGAAGCTTTTCTTCAACTCGCCCATAACCTTATCTTTCATATTCGTATAGTCTCTTCCAGCATCCAGTGAAGCAGTAAAGCCAAGCGAGGAGTTTTTCTTAATCATGTCCGCGCCAACGTTGGAAGTCATAATGATAAGTGTGTTACGGAAATCAACGGTACGACCTTTGGAATCCGTTAAACGACCATCCTCTAACACTTGCAGAAGGATATTGAATACTTCCGGATGTGCCTTCTCGATTTCATCGAGGAGGACGACGGAGTAAGGTTTGCGGCGAACTTTCTCGGTTAGCTGACCGCCTTCTTCATAACCCACATACCCTGGAGGCGCTCCTACTAAACGGGAAGTCGAATGCTTCTCCATATATTCGGACATATCGATACGAACAACGGCGTTATCATCTCCGAACAGAGATTCCGCTAGTGCGCGTGCAAGCTCGGTTTTACCAACACCCGTTGGTCCAAGGAAAATAAATGAACCCATCGGACGCTTCGGATCTTTCAATCCAGCTCTTGCGCGGCGGATCGCACGACTCACAGCTTTAACCGCTTCTTCTTGTCCAATGACTCGCTCATGAAGGATATCCTCCATCTTGAGCAAGCGATCTGTCTCTTCCTCAGCAAGCTTACTTACCGGGATCCCCGTCCAGCTTGCGACGATTTGTGCGATATCATCTGGCGTAACTTCCGTATCCAGACGACCTTGTTTCTCTTTCCACTCGTTCTTTGTAGAGTCTAGTTCTTCGCGAAGTTTTTGCTCCGTATCACGAAGCCCTGCCGCTTTCTCAAACTCTTGGCTTTGAACCGCAGCGTCTTTCTCTTTACGGATGTTTTCTAGCTTACTTTCAAGCTGTTTCAAGGATGGCGGCGTCGTGTATGAGCGCAATCTAACCTTGGAACTCGCTTCGTCGATCAAGTCGATAGCTTTGTCCGGTAAGAAACGATCTGTGATGTAACGATCCGATAGCTTTACAGCCTCCTGAATCGCAGCATCTGTAATTTTCACACGGTGATGTGCTTCATAACGATCACGCAATCCATACAAGATTTGAACGGCTTCTTCAGGTGATGGTTGGTCTACCGTAATAGGCTGGAAACGACGCTCAAGCGCAGCATCTTTTTCAATGTATTTGCGGTACTCATCCAGCGTTGTAGCTCCAATACATTGCAACTCGCCTCTAGCAAGTGCCGGCTTCAGGATGTTAGAAGCGTCAATCGCACCTTCCGCTCCCCCAGCACCAATCAAGGTGTGAAGCTCATCAATGAACAAGACGATATTGCCAGCTTGGCGAATTTCATCCATGATCTTTTTGAGACGATCCTCGAATTCACCGCGATACTTCGTCCCTGCAACAACAGAGCCCATATCGAGGGTCATTACGCGTTTATCTTTCAACGTTTCCGGAATTTCATTGTTAATGATTTTTTGTGCAAGGCCTTCAGCGATTGCTGTTTTACCAACCCCTGGTTCACCAATCAGCACAGGATTGTTTTTGGTTCTACGGCTCAACACTTGAATCACACGCTCAATCTCTTTGCTACGGCCGATTACAGGGTCCAAATGCCCTTCTTTGGCATAAGCAGTCAAATCTCTTGCCAGACCATCCAATGTAGGCGTGTTCACATTTGGATTCGTACCATGACTAGGTGACACTGTTTCACTGCTGCCCAGAAGCTGCAGAACCTGCTGACGTGCTTTGTTCAAGGAAACCCCAAGGTTATTAAGGACTCTTGCAGCTACGCCCTCACCCTCACGAATCAGTCCGAGCAAAATATGTTCAGTCCCCACATAGGTGTGACCTAATTTTCTCGCTTCATCCATCGAAAGTTCAATCACTTTCTTAGCTCTAGGGGTATACGCGATGTTCGTAGGTTGTTCCTGCCCTCTGCCAATTAGAGATTCGACTTCATCTTGAATTTTCTCAAGACCTAAGCCGAGCGCAACGAGTGCTTTAGCAGCAATGCCTTCACCTTCACGAATAAGTCCTAGTAAAATGTGCTCTGTTCCAATATTGTTATGTCCTAATCGAACAGCCTCCTCTTGAGCAAGAGAAAGCACCTTCTGCGCACGTTCCGTAAATCTGCCAAACATCATAGCGAACACCTCCAAAAGTAGTATATCTATGGAATTCCTAAAGGATGAATCTTATGTTACCACATTAGAAAGTATAAGTTTTCGGTTCCCGAAAACATCTTTCTAATTGGCGATAAAACCTTCCTCTAAACGCGGTCGCTCATCTCTGAATGGCCTCGATAGAGGTTTTCTCACTTCTTGCTCATACCCTGCCAAATTTCTCGCGAATCAGTTCCGCCCGTCGCATGTCACGCTCTTCGGCATTCAGCTTCTCACCCGCATATTGCTGAAGAAAACCAGGCTGCGTCATGACCAACAATTCATTGAGAACATGAGAGGATACATTGTTGATGATACCAACGTCAATACCCAGTCGTACATCTGACAACCGCTGTGCCGCTTCCTTAGAGTCTATAATTCCAGCATAGGATAGAATACCAAGGGACCGATTCACACGGTCAATGATCCGCATTCTAGACTCTTGTAATAGCTTATGTCTGGCGGCACGTTCATGCTCTATAATTTGCCTGGCCACACTGTATAAATTATCAATAATCTCTTCTTCCGACTGACCTAACGTGATTTGATTAGAGATTTGGAATAGATTACCTAAAGCTTCGCTGCCTTCCCCATATAATCCTCTAACCGTCAACCCAACTTGTGTAACTGCGGATAAAATACGATTAATTTGCTGACTAAGCACTAGCGCGGGGAGGTGCATCATAACAGAAGCACGTATCCCTGTGCCGACATTGGTCGGACAGCTCGTTAGGTAGCCTCTTTTTTCATCGTACCCATAATCCATCTGTGTTTCAAAAATATCATCAATTTGATTAGCCAGATCCCAAACCTCTTTAATCTGGAAACCTGGACATAAACATTGTATGCGAAGATGATCCTCTTCATTGATCATGATACTAATCGATTCATTATCGCTTAAAATAACGGCACCATTCCTGGATTCGTTAGCTAAATTTGGACTAATTAAATGTTTCTCCACTAGCACCATTCGTTCGAGCTCATTAAGGTCAGCAAGTGGAATGAGCGAGAAGTTGCTTATTGTCTCCAACTCTTCATTCTCAAGAACACCAGATAACTGTTCCAGCACTTCCTGGGATTGTTGATTGGTTGCGAGCATGGGATATGGATAATCTCTCAGGTTACGAGCAATACGGATTCGACTGCTAATGACAATATCCGATTCTGGCCCTTCACCCTTCATCCATTCGCTCAAAGCATCTCCTGTAAACCGCTGTAATGTCACTGGATTCACACTCCCTTACAAACTTACATACCCGCAATTTTCTTCTCAATCTCACGAATCTGGTCACGTATCTGGGCAGCCTGCTCGAATTCTTCGCTCTCGATACAGGTCATCATATCTTTCTTCAAAAGATCGATTTCACGCTTGCTTTGAATGATACCACCACTGCGTTTGGGAACTTTACCTACATGAACGATATTCCCATGCACTCGCTTGAAAAGAGGGTCTAGTTTGACCGAAAAGCTTTGATAACAGGCCCCACAACCAAACCGACCTAATTTACTAAATTGCGAATACGTAAGACCGCAGTTATCACAGCGGATAGCTTGAGACTTTGCCGCGGACAATGGTTCAAAATCAAGTAAGCCTGATAGTAAATTGTGAATCGAAAAGCCGTTCGATGTTCCTGGAATCATCTCGCCCTTCTCGCGGGCACAATTCTCACAAATGTGGAACTCGTTCTTATCTCCATTCACGATCTTGGTGAAGTGAAGAGTCGCCGGTCGTTTCCCGCATTCCTGACAAACCATTCCATCTGCCTCCTTATCTGCTAAGCAAGGATATCAGCATTGCTTTAAGAATCTTGGCCCGAATTTCATCGCGCAGCGGCAGTTTAAAGGTCAATACATCTCTGGATATCGCCGCCCGAATCAGGTTAGCTTCTCTGGTGGAAATATAGTGCCCCTCTTGCAGTTGATAAATAAGCCCCTCTGAGGTGACTTGATCAATGTGGGTATGAATCGTACGGAAAATGTGATCCAAAATAGATCCATGACTCTTGAGCTCGATCTTCTGGATTCGAATATAGCCTCCGCCGCCGCGTTTGCTTTCCACCAAATAGCCTTTTTCCAAGGTGAACCTTGTACTAATGACATAATTGATTTGAGACGGTACGCATTGAAACTGGTCAGCCAAATCATTTCGCTGAATCTCGATGGCACCTTCCGTGCTTTGTTGCAGAACATGTTTTAAATACTGTTCAATAATTTCTGATACATTGCGCATCAATTCGGCCTCCCAGATTTCTAGAAGTAAATTGACTTTGACTTTCTTTGACCTTAACTAAATTATAATCATTTCCTTTCTTTTTGACAAGTACTGCTCCTAAAATGTCTCCCCCCACGGATCCGATCTCCTTATGTGAACCTTACTATTGTTGACCTTACCTACAGATTTATTCGAAATTCATTTAATAAAAGCTGATCTCCCTCCACACTGATCCTTCACCCATTCCTTCGCGGATACATGCAAAAAAAGCCTTACCTGGAATTCTCCAAGTAAGGCTCTTTCAGAGCTGAGAGACTTTTGGCTCCACCAAAAGATCCCTATGTAGTTTGGCAACGTTCTACTCTCCCAGAAC
>NZ_JCAUAZ010000027.1:0-46254 GCF_059692215.1 Paenibacillus sp. J22P51
TGTAACGGTGAAAAACACGCTTACAGAGGCGAAATGTGCCAGAATTGAATGGCCCTCCACGCTGTAACGGTGAAAAACACGCTTACAGAGGCGAAATGTGCCAGAATCGAAAGCCCTTCACGCTGTAACGGTGAAAAACACGCTTACAGAGACGAAATGTGCCAGAATCGAATGGCCCTCCACGCTGTAACGGTGAAAAACACGCTTACAGTGGCGAAAAGGGCCAGAATCGAATGGCCTCCACGCTGTAACGGTGAAAAACACGCTTACAGAGGCGAAAAGGGCCAGAATCGAATGGCCCTCCACGCTGTAACGGTGAAAAACACGCTTACAGAGGCGAAATGTGCCAGAATCGAATCCCCTCCACGCATGGCGTTTGGAACACTTTCATTCATCATATTCATGGACTATTTCACAGCAATAACGACCTGAGCTGACGCCAAGCCCTGCGCATCTGCCCTCACGATGATCTCGCCAGGCGTGATGCCAGCTCTAACGAAGGCAAGCAGCTTGCCATGGCAGGCTTTTCTAAATGCAGAACTATACGGCTCAACATCCTGCGCATCGCCATTTTCCAAACCAATGATCTCACCAGGACCCTCGATGGATAGTTTGATGAGATCATCTGCCAGATAAACGGGTTTACCGTGTCTGTCTGTAATCTCGAGCTCAACATGGGCAATATCCTGTCCATCAGCGCTCATTTCAGCAGCATCTACGTGCATTGCCAGCTTTTCTGGTTTGGAGACCGTTTGCAACGCATAGGTAGTTAGGGTACCGTCATGGCTTTTGCATGCCACTCGCAAGGCGCCTTCTTCAAAACCCACTTCCCAAGATAGGTAGCCTAGTGGTGAATCCTTGAGCCGCTTGCATCCGAGTGATCGTTCATTGAGGAAAAGCTCCGCCTCTTCACAATTGGTATAACAGATGACGTCCAACTTGTCGTTTGTATGCCAGTTCCAGTGGGGAGCACCGCCGTGCCACCTTTTGTTGGCTGTATACGCGGGATCATCTTTACATACGGCAGCGAGGAACGCCATCGGCTCCTGACTCCATAGGCTCTGACGGAAATAGTAGCTGGCTTTCTTGAAGCCGGCAAGATCCATGAATCCAGCTTGCGAAGCCCGCACGGGCCACCCTTTGGCCTCGCCCATATAATCGATTCCTGTCCAAATAAATTGCGCACAGATCGCATCGTTGTCCCTGACGGCAAGCCATGCCTCTAGGCTAGCGCTATTCTCACTGCCAAAGGTAACCCGATTCGGATATTGCTGCCGCGCTTCTTCATAGAGATGCTCCTTATAATTGTAGCCCACCACATCCAGCGTATCGGCATATCCAATCAAATTCGCCAATTCAGGAAAAGCCAAAGCTGCCGTGACGGGCCTAGTTGTATCGCATTCCTTCACATAGCTCACAAGCCTTTTGGAAATCGTTGTCAGCCTATCGCTTTGCGGTTTATTCGGATCATATTCGCGTTCAGCCGTAGGCTTATTGGCATCGTTATTACCGGTCATCGTTTGGAAATAGGGGTGGCAATAAGGATCGTTCGGATAATCGACCTCGTTTCCGATACTCCATAGTATGATGGACGGATGGTTGCGATCCCGCAATACCATCTCTTTGATGTCCACTTCGCCCCACTGCGGGAAATCTTCATAGTAGCCGAAATGCTTCGGCGGGTAAACATTGTGTCCAGTGGACCATTTATGCTTCACGCCTTCCCATTCATCAAAGGCTTCATCAATGACGAGAAAGCCCATTCGGTCGCATAAATCGAGTAAAGTCGGAGCAGGTGGATTATGGCTCATTCGGATGGCATTGCAGCCCATTTCCTGAAGCGCCTGTAGTCTGCGTATCCATACCTTCTCGGGAACTGCGGCTCCAAGTGCTCCTGCATCGTGATGGACGCAAACGCCTTTTATTTTCATATTCACTCCATTTAAGAAGAAACCCTTATCCGCACTAAATTCGAACCAACGAATTCCCACGGGCGTGTTGACATGGTCAATGAGTTCGCCGTCTTTTCTAATTTCTGTACATAATACGTACAATTCAGGCGAGCTAGGTGACCATAGGCTTGGGTTATTCACCGTGATAGATTGATTCAATTCCGTCTTGGAGCCAGTCTGAACGACTCTAGCGTCACTTACGGAATTAATCAGATTCCCATTGGCATCCCAAAGGGTGTTTGTAAGTTGAATGGTCTCATCTGCCTGTGACTCATTGGATAATCGAACGTTCACAGCAACGGTAGCCTGTTCTTCGGAGACTTCAGGTGTTGTAACGAATACACCGTATTGATCGATATGTATGGAATCTGTGATCGTTATATAAACATCCCTGTAAATACCTGAGCCGGTAAACCAACGCGAGTCGGCAATATCCTTATGGTCGACCTTGACGGATATCACATTGTCCTGTTTCCCGAAGGAGATGAAATCCGTGATGTCATAGGTAAAACTGCTATAGCCGTAAGGTCGCTTCCCGAGATAATAGCTGTTGCACCAAACTTGGGAGTTGTTATAGATGCCTTCGAAGGTGATATAGACGCGTTTGCCTTCCAATTCTTGAGACAGTGCCAAGCTTTTGCGATACCATCCCATGCCGCCGGGCAAGTAACCTGTGCCACTGGAATGCTCTTGTGAAAAAGGTTCTTCAACAGACCAATCATGAGGAAGGGTCACTTCTCGCCAACTCTCATCTGCAAAACCTCTATACCAAGCTTTGGGTTCATCACCCCTGTGAAATTTCCAATTCAAATTGATAGGTTGAATGATTCTGCTCTTGTTCATCTTCTTTCTCCCTTCTCATCTGAGCATCCACAAAATTGCACTTATATTTGTTGCTGCGCTTTCATTATAAGATTAGTATGAAAGATAGTGAATAAAACAAATTGCTAGGTACATGCACAAAATTGCTATTGGAGTGATAAGAGTGATTAATATATCTGGCAATGCGCTCGAAGACTGGTTTGAACAAGGGCTTGAGAGAAAAGACTGTCTGCTGGCTGTCAACTGTTGCGGATATCAGAGGCTGATGACCATCGATTTAACTCGGAAGCGGGACCAAGGCAGGGAAGACTATCAGTTGATCTATCTTGTGGGCGGGCAAGGGACGTTTTTCCTTAATAACAAGACAACCAAGGTGCATGAAGGACAGATCGTAATGTATTCCCCAAAAGAGCCTCAGAATTACACGTATCATGCCAAAGATGCTACGGAAGCGTACTGGATTCATTTTACGGGATATGGTGTCTATGATTATTTGCAACAATGCGGGCTTCTGGGCTCATCGATCCATTCCGTAGGCATGGTAGATGATGTGTGTGCTTTGTTTAAAAAAATCATCCATGAGCTGAATATGAATCAGCCTTTGAGTGACCATTTGACAACAGCCTATCTGCTCAATCTGCTCGCCTTACTAGGCCGAAGGCTGCAAACGACGGGAAATCAAAGAAAAGAAGACCACCATGCCGACATCAATAAAATCATAGAAATCATGCATGCAAGCTATAGTCAGAATCTGGTTGTCTCAGACCTTGCCAAAACGTGCAACTTGAGTTTGTTTCGATTTATTCATAAGTTCAAGGCTGTAACAGGCACGACGCCAGGCAAATATGTGACGAATATAAGAGTTAATGAAGCGAAAAAAATGCTTTCCGAAACGTCTTTGAATGTAAAAGAAGTCGCCTCGATTGTTGGCTATGAGAATCCCTTATACTTCAGCAGAGTGTTCTGCCAAGCAGTGGGAATTCCGCCGAGTCGGTATAAAGAACAATTTATCGAGAATTAGGTCGCATTAGGAGCCATAAATAGAGGAATTCCAGGCTGGTTACCGAATTGACAATAGGGTATTGTCGAATTTTGGCGAACTGGCTATTTGAACTAGAAGGGGATATAGAATGGCGAAGATATTAATAGTCGAAGATGAAGATGTATTGCGGATGCTTATTCACGATACGTTGGAAGATGACGGACATGATATAGAGGAGGCTTCCGACGGAGAAGAGGCGCTCGAGCTCATTCGAAGCCATACATATGATTTGGTCATTTTAGATTATATGATGCCGCGCATGACAGGGCTTGAGGTTACTTCTCAGGTTAGAAAGCTTTCGGGTAAAGAGAATACATTGATTTTGGTCCTATCAGCCAAAAGTCAACATGCGGATCAGGAGCTCATTTTGGAGGCAGGCGCTAATTATTTTATGTCAAAGCCCTTTAGCCCAATGGAGCTAGCCAATCGTGTAAAGGAGATCTGTCATGCCTAACCTTGTGAAAACGAGCCTTTCCCGTAGGTTTGTTCGAATGATTACGTTTTTCGCCTTACTCGTCATGGTTGGAGCTGCTGCCGTTTCACTTATTGGCCATAATGTCCAGCAGGACTACCATGAGCGCATCACGCTGTTAAAAGAGAAAGAAAAGGCGACTGCAACGATTTATATCCATTACAATCAAATTTTTTTACATGCTAGAGCCTTCTACGCTTTCCGCCAGGAGTTCGAATACGAAGCCGTTATGAAGGAAAAGCCAGAGCTAGAGCAAGCATTGGAGACATTTGTGCAGCTTCCATTAACGGAGCAGGAGCAAGAGCTGCTTACAACATTAAAGACATTTGAGAAGAACTATTTCGAAAATGTATTTCCGAAATACGTTAAGCTTGCGCATAACGAGGATCCTATGGCTTTAGTGAAAGCTGGCGCAACGACACCAAGTGGCAGTGTGGGGACTACTGTCTATGATTTGTTAGGCAAAATTAATGACACATCCCTGCAAATCTCGTCCCAATCGGAAACGGAAGCCCGAAACTTGTTTAAGACCTTATCTAATCTTAATTATTTATTCTTTGCGTATGTGTTTGGAATCTTATTATTCATAACTTTCATGACTTCGATCACGGCCAAGAACATTGGCAGGCCGCTGCGCAAGCTGGCAGATAATGCAGAAAAAGTGTCAATAGGGCAGTCGGTTGAGCTGGAGATGGAAAAGCGGAACGATGAGATTGGTCTTCTCAATCAGTCCTTTCACACCATGCTCCAGAAGATTCAATCGAAGGAAGAAGAGCTCCTATCACAGAATGAAGAGTTGATTGCTCAACAGGAAGAGCTTCAGATGCAGCAAGAAGAGCTTCAGGAAATGCTGCGTAAAATGGAAGAAAACGAAGAACTGCTGATGAGTGAGAGGGCTCTTACCAGAGAAATCATGGATACCATTCAAGAAGGCGTTCAGTTTGTCAATGTTGAGGGTGTCATTGTAAAGGCAAACTCAACGATGCATGTATTATTTGGTATTCCTGAGCAGCAGCCTATGTCGGATATCCAGTTAGCACAGTTTATCGCATCCGCATCGCATTCAATTGAAGAAAGTTCGGACTTAAAGTCATTTATGATCAAACAGGTTAGCGATGAAGCGGTGGAGCAAAGGTCATATACGTATGAGATTACCTCTCCGAACCGACGGGTTATTCAAGCCTACGCAGAGCCATTGTTTAGGGAAACGGGTAGAATTGGCACCGTTTTTGTTCATCGAGATATCACTAAACAGGCCGAAGTAGACCAAATGAAGTCTGAATTCGTAAGCACAGTTAGCCATGAACTGCGTACACCGCTTTCCAGTGTGCTAGGTTTTGCTGAACGGCTGCTAACCAAAGAGACGAGTCCAGAGAAGCAACAGAAATATTTGAAGACCATTCATCAGGAGACGGTCCGACTAACGGCTTTGATTAATGATTTTCTGGATGTACAACGGATGGAATCAGGCAAGTCGACGCATCAGAAAAATCCCGTTGACCTGTTCGAGGTGTTGAGTGACGTACTCACATTGCAGCAGGGAAGCTCGACCAAGCATTTCTTCGGCGTTCAAAAGCCAAACAAACCGCATGTTATTTCCGGAGACCGGGATAATCTGACACAGCTTTTCATGAACCTCGTCAGTAATGCAGTGAAATATTCGCCTGATGGCGGACGTATCACGGCGAAGCTGTACACGATTGGTACGCATGCAGTTGTTGATATTACAGACGACGGATTGGGAATTCCAGAAGAAGCGATACCGAAGCTGTTTACGAAGTTTTATCGCATTGATAATTCGGATCGGAGAACCATCGGCGGAACAGGGTTGGGACTTGCCATTGTAAAGGGAATTGTCGAAGCACATGGCGGCGAAATTTCCGTTACCTCCAAGCTAGGTGAAGGAAGCACGTTCCGCGTAAGCTTCCCATTGATCGCGAAGCCAGACATTGTTATCGAAGCCGAGCAGCTATCAGCCGCGGCAGATGAATTCACTGGCAAAACTGTCGTTCTCATCGAAGATGACATCAGCTTGACGGAGCTTCTAACCGAAGAGCTCACAGAGAAAGGCTTTCGCGTCATCAATTACACGACAGGCGAACAAGCGCTCAGTGATATGTCATATAAGAAACCCGATGCGGTTATCGTAGACATCATGCTGAACAATAGTATTGATGGCTGGGAAATCATCAATCAAATCAAAGTAGATCCGAACTTAAATGATTTGCCTATCTTCATTTCTTCCGCGCTGGATGAAATTGAGAAGGGGAAGGAAATCGGAGCAAACATGTATTTTGTAAAGCCGTATCCACCCAGCCAATTATCGGGTGTTTTGCTCGAGATTCTCAGTTTGAAGCGGGCATAAGCGTATAACTGTAAAAGATGTGTGAGGAAAGGGCTGCCTGGTGGCAGCTCTTTTGTATTATGAGGTCACTTGTTTTGGAAGGTAGTTTTCTTTTCAATGAAAATACAGATTCTTTCAATTCTAAACCATTCACTTCCCCCCGCTAGGTTGGTAAAGTTGGGTTAAACCACTTGCCAGATTCGGCTTGAAAGGGTAGGGACATGTGATGTCGATAACGACCGATCGTTGGATAGAGGTAGATTTAAGCTGGTTTCAGCCCAGTTCAATAGAGGAGCAGGTTCATGCGTTTATGGATCGAGTGAATCCACTTTATAACGGCATCAGCGGCGCAAAGGGGGTTATTGTGAATTGCGGCTGGGTGATCGATCTGGTTACTGAGTGGACGGGTCATCCGGATCAGCCGCTTCCGTTTCGCAGCCAATTGATGAAGGCGTGGTCAGGCAGAAGCTATCTGAACTTGCAATCGTTGATTGCAGCCATGCGCCAAGTTGCCTTGGAACGAGGGCTCACGGATTTCCATATTGGCGTTCTCTTCGTAGCATGGGGACAGTTCGTCATTCACGGGGATCTGTACGATATTGAAAGCAGCTGGTTTGAACGACATGGTGAAATGTATGCCGATCATGAAGCACCGCAGCCTAATCTCCTGCCAGGAGTCCCGCTTAGGGGAGATAGGTATTCCTATGCAACGCGCCCTGAAGGTTTAGTCGAAGGGGAGTCATTTGCCACATTTTTCGGCGATCAGTGGGGGAGCTTATCCCGTTTTCTCGGGCTTACGGCGATTCACCTGCGCGATCAATTTTTGGGGGCTATGGTGTATAACCGTAAGGGACCTTATGGGGTAACGGGGCCGAGTGATCCGCAGAACGTGCTCCGTTATTCGCAGGACTTCATCCAGATTTTCCGGGAAGTGAAGCGTGGGAATCCGAATGCTCTTCTGATGGGATATTCATCAGCGATCAGCGCCGTAGCCGAATGGCGAGTTGGGTGTGTGGATTTGGAATCCTTAGTGGAAGATGGCGCGATCGATATCTGGATTGATCAAACCTGGGGCGGTGCCTGGCAGGACTGGTGGGGGCTTGAATGGCTAGGCTGGACGTTCCAGCTCGCTAACTTACTCACTCATCGCGCGGTGATCGAAGGCGGGAACCGTCATCGGGCAACACCATGCAAGCACTATCATCTGATAGAAACTTGGGATGCTTGGGAGCCATGGGATACGCTGCATCAAGTGCCAGAGAAGTTGCGCTGGGCAATTTGGGCATTTTCACATGCCGCTGTCCATACACCTGAGGGCATTCGAGTGCCAGATGGCTCTTATATTTCATGGGCCAATAACAGGGAAGCGGAGTTGTTGAGCGAGCGGGACATCACATTTTTGGTTACACAAATGAATGCTGCGCAAAAGAGTGCTACTCGTTTAGAGCAGGTATATGGTCCAACTATCCTCTATAACCGGAGTATGATGGCGTGGTTGTCGGCTACGCAACCGGACACTAACTGCAGTGAGTGGATTGATGATCAGACAGCCATGTTGATGAAATGGGGAGTACCCTGCCTCAGCGCTTCACGAATGGAGTGGTTGGGGGAAATCGCTGAACCTGAAGCATGTTTGCTGCAGGTACCAGGGCAATTGACCCGAGAGAAGAAGGAGCTCCTGTGCCAAATGAATGGAGAGGGTATTCCCCTTCTCATGATTGGCAGAGCGGATCAGATAGATCAGTCTATCCTTGAGTTGGCTGGTGTGGCAACGAAGGATAAGCTAATGAAACAAGGATTTTTCAGGGGATACAATCGCCAGGGGCATGAGGATTTGGCTCCAGTTGTCACCATTCATCTTCCAGTTACTCAGCCGGTCCAAGTGACAGATGGGGTAGTCATGTATGAGACAGAACGAACACCAATTGTTGTGAAAAGTAATGAAAACCATGCAATCTATTGGCAACCGCAAGATTTGAGAGAGCCGGATCGCACGCATTTATCGCAGCATCAGTTGGGAGATCTCTCGCCTTATGCAGTAGTTAGCCGGCTTCTGATCGAAGCGTCAGCTGAGCGGCAATTATCGCATGTCGGGCCACCGCAGTTTACACAGCCGAGCACAGTTCATTTTTGGAAAAGTGATGGCGTCGTCCATGTCCTGCTTGGGAACTTGGAAACGGGAATTATCGGGGATTCCCGAACGTCTAGAACAGTCGAGCTGCGTGTGAATAGAGCACACTTGGGATTGCTAGAAGGACAGTATTATTTGATGAACATAGATGATAATGGCATCATAAGGCCCTTTGCCGAGGTTGCAGATGACCTGTATTTTACAGTGGACATTGGAGCTGAAGCATCGATGGTTCTCATCATTGTCCAAGAATCGAATGTTACTTAATTGAAAATGAAGCCTTAAAAAAAGCATGCTGCATCAAGGAACGTAGTCTTGATGCAGCATGCTTTATTGAATTTTAAAACGGGAATACGCGAGGTTCCTTTTGCACGGAAATCCACTTGCTGGTCCCCCCTTCGAACCGAAGATTTTTATGTTGTTGTACCTGACTGAGCTGGCTTGGCAAAAGCGGGCTCATTTAATGCCCCATAGGCTGAGAATTACCGTCCCCGGCTGTACGGTGACAACTGGAATTGCTTGGTCAAGAAAGCATTATTTATCCCTCGCGGCTGAACGGTTTCGTCAATTCGTCATAGCGTATTTCAGGAATATGGAGGCGGAAAAGGCATAGAAAACGAGCAGCTGCGCATAATAAGTCTGTAAATTTGGACATTTGTGGTCACTGAAAAAAGTTAACGTTGACGTTAACGTTAGAAAAGATTATGATAATCACATCGCGATAGGAAACGATGTGGATGGGAGTGATTAGATGGATAAGTTCAAAATTGATGACGTGGCCAAAGAGAGTGGATTGACCAAGCGAACGATTCGTTACTACGAGGAACTTGGATTATTGTTTCCTCCAGAGCGAAGTGAAGGCGGCATGCGCTTATACACACGCAAGCATATCGAAAGATTGAGTCAAATCGTAAATGCCCGGGATGTTCTTGGATTTTCACTCATGGAAATTCAGGATTTCGTAGCCATTCGTGAAAAGATGGACGAACAGAAGCAAGTCTATTGGAAAACCGAGTCAACAGAAGAGAAGCTTTCGCAGTTGCGAGAAATGAAGATCATGGTCGATCAACAGATGGCGATGGTAGATCAAAAACTTAACAAAATGGCGGAATTCCGCAAGGAAATCGAATACATGCAAAAACGAATCAACGACGGTATTACTAAAATGTCAACATAAAAGGAGTCTTTAGGAAAATGCAACCAACAGCTACGAGTAAGGCCAACACGGCCGCACAGACACACCAGCATGCACCGAAAGTCAGCATGTTTAGTCAACCGAAAGCGGTATGGGCAGTCGTCTTCGCCAGCATTATCGCTTTCATGGGTCTCGGTCTTGTCGATCCAATCTTGCCCGCCATCGCTAAGAAGCTGCACGCTTCCCATAGTGATGTCACCTTGCTATTCACAAGTTACAATGCCGTCATGGCGGTAGCGATGTTGATTACAGGCGTCGTCTCGTCCCGTCTGGGCATCAAAAAAACACTGCTCACAGGTATCATCATCATTGCACTCTTCTCTGCATTAGGAGGTATGTCAAATAGTATTTGGAGTCTTGTTTGGCTGCGTGGGGGCTGGGGACTCGGAAACGCGCTATTCGTCGCTACAGCATTGTCAGCGATCGTATCTTTGTCCAAAACAGGCGTCGCACGTTCCATTATTTTGTTTGAAGTAGCCGTCGGTCTGGGGATCTCCGTAGGCCCGCTGTTAGGAGGAGAGCTGGGTGCTGTCTCTTGGAGAGGTCCATTCTTCGGCGTAGCCGGTCTCATGGTAATTGCCTTCTTTATGATTCTATTTATTATGCCCAAACAACAAACGCAAATTCGCAAATCCAAAGCATCGTTAGCGGATCCGTTCCGCGCTTTGAAATTCAAAGCACTTCGTACATTCGGAATCGCAGCTTTTCTTTATAACTTTGGTTTTTTCACCTTACTCGTATACGCAGCGTTAGTCTTAGGCAAGTTAGGATTGGATGAACATCAACTCGGTTATGTCTTCTTGGGTTGGGGACTTATGCTTGCCTTTACATCTGTCTTTACGGCGCCGAAGCTGCAGAAACGATTTGGAACAGTGCCTTCCATGTGTGTTCAGTTGCTTTTGTTCGCAGCTACTTTGTTTGTCATGTCCATATGGACGACAGACAAAACCGTCATTATCGTCGCAGTCATCATCGCGGGCGCTTTCCTTGGCAACAACAACACCTTGATCACTACCGCGGTCATGAATGCTGCGCCGGTCGAACGTCCTACCGCTTCTGCGGCTTACAGTTTCTTACGTTTCATCGGTGGGGCGATCGCTCCCTACCTTGCCGGCAAGCTGGCTGAATGGTTCAACCCTCATATGCCGTTTATCGTTGGCGGCGCGTGTGTCGTTGTGGCTGTCGTCTATTTGTGGATGAACCGCCAACACTTGAAGCACGTAGACGAAGTTGAGAGTGCGCACTAAAGAAATAATGTGAATATCGGAGCCCGCTAACTATGGCGTGGCTCCGTTTGTTTTGAGCTTGATAATTTTTTCTATAGCGGACAAGCAAAATGTTCAGGAATGTGATAAAAGTGGTTATGCTATTTGTTCATATTGTTCATAGAACTTGTAATTATTCACTATGAAACAGCCCATAAAACCTATAGCATTAGCCTTAGTTAGACACAGAGGAGGTGAGCTTAAGGAAGTCATGAAGCAAGTAGATGGCCACGCAAGATTGCATCACCGCTTGTCCCAGATTAGGACGAAAGGATGAGAGCCGTGTACGTTCATTCAAATGAAAAATACGCAGGGAAGTTACTGGTTATCGGTTTGATTATTGCTTTATTCATGTCATTGTTTTTGACCACACAAAAGGCTGAAGCTGCAAGCGTTACCATTCCAAGTAATGGCGTTCAAATAAAGGATAGTGCAGGAAATCTTTTGCAAGCGCATGGCGGTGGTATCATTAAAGTAGGATCATATTACTACTGGTTCGGTGAGAACAGAAGCGGTGATAACTTAGTCGCTTGTTACCGCTCGACGGATCTCAAAACATGGGAATTCCGCAACAATGTACTCAAGCATTCTTCAGCTCCTGAATTAGCGACTGCGAATATTGAGCGGCCTAAAGTCATTTACAATGCCTCTACAGGGCAATTCGTCATGTGGATGCATAAAGAAAATGGCGTTGATTACAGCGAAGCAAGAGCAGCAGTTGCTTACTCTTCCACAGTTGACGGCAATTACACATGGCAGGGCAGCTTCCAGCCTCAAGGTCAGTACATGTCTCGAGACGACACCTTGTTTGTGGATGACGATGGTTCCGCGTATTTCATTTCTTCAGCTAGAGAGAACTTAGATACGCATATCTACAAGCTTTCTTCCGATTATCGATCCATCGCGTCCTTAGTTCAGAAGGTTTGGGTGGGGGCTCAACGTGAAGCGGCGGCGATGTTTAAAAGGAATGGCGTTTATTTCCTCGTGACCTCCGGAGCAACCGGCTGGTCGCCGAATCAAATGAAATATGGGACTGCAACTAGCATCGCAGGTACATGGAGCGCGCTTAGCAATGTCGGAGACGGCACTTCGTTTGATTCACAGCCAGCCTATATTCTCCCTGTTCAAGGGACCTCTACAACATCCTATCTGTATATTGGGGATAGATGGGCTGGGGCGTGGGGGGGCATTGTGAATGATTCGCGGTATGTTTTCCTGCCGATCTCGTTCCCTTCGAATACTTCCATGAGTTTAACGTATTATGATAAAATAACGATCGATACAGCGACTGGCTCTGTTTCTGGATCTAATTACAGTTTTAACACCACGACGAATTATAAGATTCTCAACCGAAATAGCAACAAGTCACTGGCTGTCAGTGGAACGGATAAAACGCTCAATGCAGCGCCGATCCAGCAGTTTACGGATACAACATCGCTATTTCAGAGATGGCAATTGGTGAAGAAAGCGAATGGCTACTACAATATCGTGAACAAACAAAGCGGCAAATATATGGATATCAACGGTCAATCCATGGCAGATGGAGCAACGAACATTCAATATACAAGCAATGGCGGTAAGAATCAAGAATGGCTGCTGGTTGATCTAGGAAATGGCTATTATGCCATCGAGAATCGCAATAGCCGTAAATTTATGGACATCAGCGGAAGCTCTACAGCGGATGGCGGACAGAACATTCAATATACGTGGAATGGCGGTAATAATCAGCAGTGGACGATTAATTAATCGAAAAGTAAAAGCGAGGTATGGAGCGATTCCATGCCTCGCTTTTTTTTCAGCGCGCCATGGATGAATGGTCTTGGGATTATTGGAGGGTTTTTAGTAGATGTACGAGAAAAGCTGCCCATAAGTAGAAGCATCTACTTCAAGACAGCCCTGATCATCGTTATTTTATAGAAACTCACTGTTAAACTTATTCAGAAGCTCACCGAACCTTTGTTGATCCTCCAAAGTCCAATCTTGAAGATGCTTTGCTAGATAAGCTAAGCGAGCTTGCTTGTTCAAAGCCAATTCCGCCGTTCCGGATTCCGTAATCTGCAGAGAATAGGCGCGGCCATCTTGGGGATCGGGAATCCGATACACATAGCCTTTCTGTTCCAGAGCAGCCGTCTGCCGGCTGATTGTTGACATATCCAGATGGAATTCTTCGGCCAAAGCTTTTACGCCTGCGGAGCCGCGTGAAGAGATTTGATACAGCAGCAGATAAGCAGCACGATCCAAATTGCCTACTTTCTTATTGGTGGTTGCAGCGATAAATTTGCGTAAAAATATGGTCAATTCGATCTCAATGGTTTCAACAGGATTTTTCGTCATCATGTACCTCATCTTTAGGCGATATCATTTTATTCATACGTTATCGTAACATACACTGTATGATTTGAATATCATCGAACATAGCGTAATTAACAAGAGCATTATGATTGACTTTACCTCACATAGTTGTATAATGCAAGTATATGATGTCATCATACTTCTTGTTTGAGAGAAGCAATAGTAGACGGGAGAGAAAACATCATGAAGGCAATGGAAATTATGGTCCGTCAAGTTTATAAAGTAAAAGAAGAGGATAGTGTCCGCGCTGTCATTGAGAAGTTTATTTTGCATCGCATCAGCGGGCTTCCTGTTGTTAATGATCGAAATGAAGTCGTCGCCTACATTAGTGACGGAGATATTATGCGTTATATTGGCAAGCATGATGATCATATATTTGGGTCGTATCTCTATACGGCTGTAATCAAGGGAGATAATGAGGAGTTCCAAGATAGAGTGCGCAACTTGCTTCTTTTAAATGTAATGAGAATAGCTCAAAAGAAGGTAATTGCTGTAGACGCTGAAGAGGATATTGAGCAAATTGCGGCGCTCTTGGGGAAAAAACGAATAAAAAAACTGCCAGTTTTAAAAAGAGGCGTGCTTGTCGGCATCATTAGCAGGGGAGATGTGATCCGGCATGCTTTTCAGTCTATTTTGTGAAGAATGTGGTTAAACGAAAGGAGCTCTCTGTATGTTGGAACGGCTCAGACATAGATTATTGTTATTTCCTTTATTCATTGTAATTAAAATTTACGTGGCCTGGATGATTTTATTCGAAACAGGTCCATCTGCAAGAATACTCCTGACCGAAATACCAGCGATCTTGATCACGTATTGTGTCGTTGAGTATGTTGTGAAAAAGCATAAACTTGCATGGTATCTTGCAATTGACTTGATTATTACGATTTTGTTTTTTGCACTTGTTATTTATTATAAACATTTTGGAGTTATCGCTACGTATCATGTTTTAACACAAGCCAAGCAGGTTGGTGCAGTTAAGAAGAGCATTTTCTCTGTGATTGAGCCTCAATATTTACTTTTCTTTTTGGACATCGTTGTGGTGAGTTTCTTTGCGTTTTTCAAGCCGAAGACAAGAGAATGGAAGCCGCTTAGTATGAAAATAGTTGCTAGTGTCGCTTGCTTTTCCTTATTACTTTGCGCACTTAGTGTCATTCCAAACCGCAGTTCCTTTAATGAAAATGTAAAAGCAAGTAAGATGGGCATATTAAATTATGAAATGTATAACCTGCTTTCTCAAAAGAAAGAAGAGATCATCAGCCCAGATCAAATCACGCAGCCGACCATTGATGCTTTGAAGAACAAAGCAGCGGTTGAGAAACCAGCTCTATATGGTGCGGCGAAGGGTAAAAATTTGATTATCATTCAAATGGAATCTTTCCAAAATTTTTTAATCAACTTGCACATTGACGGAACGGAAGTCACACCTAATTTGAATAAGTTGGCTAAATCCAGCCATTATTTCCCGAAATTTTATCAGCAAATTGGTCAAGGGAATACGTCGGATGCCGAGTTTATCGTGAACACGTCGTACTATGTACCTCCCGATGGCGCCGCTACACAAGTCTATGGGAAGAAGGACTTACCCAGCCTTCCAAAGCTCCTCCAGAAGCAAGGCTACACGACGATGAATTTCCATACGAATGAAGTTGGTTTCTGGAATCGAGACGATTTATATCAAGCCATTGGTTATGATAAGTACTATGATAAACAGTTTTTCAAAGACGAGGATGCCTTCTTCTACGGCTCTTCAGATGAAGTGCTGTACAGAAAGACAGCGGAAGAACTGGCGACATATCAGAGCCAAGGAACACCTTTTTACGCGCACGTGATCTCCATGAGCTCTCACAACCCGTTTACGATACCTGAAGAAAAATATAAGATGACACTGCCTGAGCGGTATGAAGGCACCTTCGTAGGCGACTATATTCGCGCGGAAAACTATGCAGACTATGCACTTGGCTTGTTTATCGACGATTTGAAAAAACGGGGGATTTGGGAGAATAGTATAGTCGTTCTCTACGGCGATCACCGCGGCCTTCCCTTATTTTCTTTGAAAGCTGACGACAAAGCATTAATGAACGAGATATTAGGTCATGAATACGGCGAAAAAGAACTCATTAATATTCCTCTTATTATCGCTGCCGAAGGCGTGACCACCCCACAAGTTCACATGCAGCTCGGCGGCCAAGTCGATATATTACCAACGGTTGCCAACCTATTAGGTGTGCCGCTGACAGACTATATTCACTTTGGTCAAGATTTACTTAACCAAACGTCCTATAACCTTTTGCCACAACGGTACTACTTGCCTACAGGCTCATTTGTAAATAGCGAAGAGCTCTTTATGTCTGGTAAAGGATTTGAGGATGGAAACTATTTTACGCTTGCCGGCAATGCCAGTGAACATCAATCGGCAACCGAAGATGAATTTAATCATGCCTTGAAGCTGCTTCAGTTATCGGATAGTTATGTTACCCAACTGCCAGATCGAGTAGAACCCGAATAATAGAATGGGAGTGAAGCCTTGCGATATTATCGCAAGGCTTTTTTCATGCGCCAGCATGTGAGCTTTCACTAGGGTGGTTGCGTTATCTTGAAGTAATAGTAAAATTTCAAACGCAAGGCGGTTTTCAGTGTAACTATGGCTCATCGAAGCTCGCATACCATCTTATAACTGCCCGGCTCCGCACGGAAGCCGATCAGATCGCGGTTAATGCGCAGCATAGGACCATTCATGGAATCATTGTGTGTTTTCAAATAAGGCACACCACAGGCACGGGCGGTTTGTACGCCGAGCATTTTTAAGGCGAGTGCAATTCGGCGCCCTCGATATTCCGGCAGCACGCCGGTGTATTCATGATACATTGCCTTCGTTTGCTCATTCTGCTGCAGTGTGACAACGCCGATGTATCGGTCTCCATCTTTCGCGATATGGATCCATTCGGGGCGTACGCCATTTTGCGCGATGCTCCACTTTTTCCATTCTTCGAACCAAGGAAAGTCGCCGGAGTAGCCCGGAATATCCGGATGCGTGATCTTATACAGCTCGTGCAGCTTTCGCTCGCTTGCTTCTCCTGGCTCATCCGCAAGCGTAATGAACTGGATGCCTGCTCGTTCTGCTTCCTGAATCGATTCAACAAGTGTGCCGCCATCAAACGAGGCCAAGTCCAGAACGGATTCAAACGAATGGCGTTCTTTCACATGGTGGCGACGTTCTGCAAAAGCTAACGACCGCTCGTCGGTCTCCTTCATAAAGCCAATGAGGCGCGAGGCTTTGACTCCGACAGCCCAACGATGAAGCACATCATATAAGGCATTCCCTACACCGTTTCCACGAATTTCCGGGTCAACAACGAGGGTATAGATTAGTGTGCCAGGCTCCGTCCATGGAGCTCGCCATGCGATTGCATAAGCGACAACGTGTCCGTGCTCGTCTTCTGCTACCCACTTGGGACGATCCCATCCCATCAATTGTCCTTCTTCATTGTAATGGAGCTTGCCAGGAGGGATTTTATCCTCATCTTCATTTAGCTGTTCAGCTGTTGTTGGTTCCGACCAGATCAGATTGAGGAGTGGAGCTACTTCTTTGAAATCGTCGGGTTGCTGCAATTTACGTATGAACCAATTTGGCACGTTATGACCTCCATCTAGGCTTAGAATCTTTTGTTGTCATTATCACATGCTTGGATGCGGACTTCATGGTAAAGTCTGGATATAATGAAAGATTCTGAACCTGAGTAGATCATTCTATGAAAATGGTGTAGGCACTCATCCCTTTGAATTTATAGGGCGTGAACCCCACGTGCTTCTTGAAAAGTTGACAGAAGTACGAGAAATTACCCAATCCGACGGATTCACCAATGTCTTGAACAGACATATCCGTCGTGCGCAGAAGCCAACAGGCTTGTCGGATCCGGCGTGCGGTCAAATATTCTGTAATGGTACTGCCAATCGATTGATGAAAGGTGGCGGAGACATGGTTTGGTGAAAGGTGAACCGCCGAAGCAAGCTCGTCCAGCTTGAATGGCTCCATGTAATGCGCTTCAATCCAAGCTAGCATTCGCTCGGCAGTTGATGAGCTTTTCGGTGAAGGAAGAGGAGTGGAATCCGATTGTAACAACGCAGCCTTTTCCGAATCCGTGCGGAGCTGGTGCAAGAAAGCAGTGAGGAACAGCACCTGCTCCTCCAGCAGACGTTCTGGGCCTCGGTCCTTAGCAGCATCAAGCCTAGACGTATAGCTCTGAAGTAAAACTTCAAGCTCCGCTAGGTTTTCGCTTCGAAATACCTGCGGCATGAACGGGTCCTTCCATAGCTTTCTCAGGAACTCGCGGAGTGCTGGGAATGCAGCGAGAGCAGCCTCCAACAAGGTGGGCTCCAGCACGAACATGGAGCGGACATAGCTTTCCTGAGGCAGATTGTGAATCCGAATGCGATGCAGCTGAAACGGTCTGAAGCAGAAAATTGTGCCAGGCTTTAGCTCGACAATTTGTTGTTCTATTACGACAATCCCAGTGCCTTCATGAACAACTAGCAGCTCCATGCCCTGATGGGCATGAAACACTTCTTCGAATGAGTGTGTTCTATCTTTGAAAAACGATAATTGCACAGGGTGCACGTTTAAGTTCAAGTAATTCATCAACTTCATGGGAGATCTCCTCATCGTAATCTAACAACATTTTATCATAAGAGGGCTAAACTTTTTTGCACTTTTTTTTGATACGATGGAGACAAGTGAAAGCGCAACTAGGAGGAGACACGTAACATGTTGAAACAACGTTTAAATGAGCAATGGGAGCACTATCGCGGATCCTTGGGCGGTGTTTGGGAGGTATGGCGTTCAGATAAGCTGCAAAATCATTACAATGTGCCATGGGAGTCGGTTACGCTTCCACACACGTACAACGGATACGATGTGATGGACCCGGATAGCAAATATTATCAAGGACAAGGCTGGTATCGGAACAAGCTGGAGGTAAATAACCCCTATCCGAAGGGCAGAACGCTGCTGCATTTTGAAGGCGCGGGACAGCGAACGGACGTGTATGTCTATACCGAAAAGGTGGATTCCCATCTAGGTGGGTATGATGAGTTTACGGTAGACATATCGGAGGCGATTGAGCGGGCGAAAGAGATCGAACGATATGCGGGGCGTGTGCCCATCGCGATTGCGTGTGATAACAGCCGTGAGATCGAGACCATTCCTTCGGATGCGAGTGATTTCAATCTATATGGCGGTGTGTATCGCTATCTGAACCTCGTTTATGTGCCGCAGATTTCCTTGGCGCAGGTGCATGTGGAAACAATAGTGGAAGATGTGTCTGCACAGACGGCAGAAACCGGGAAAGTAAAAGTTCGTGCGAAGTTGTACAATCCCGACCACGTCAACGAGACGATCAAACTCACCATCGTGCTGAAGCAGCAAGATGGAACGCTCGTTGAGCGTAAGGAGATTTCGCTGCCGGCTTGGCAGGACGAGAAGGAGATCGCGGTCTTTGAGTTGAAGAATCCACATTTATGGTCGGTTTCTGACCCTTATTTATTCAACTGCTCCGTTTCCCTAGTCTGTGAAGACGGCGAAACGACAAGCCAGGAACGATTCGGCTTCCGTACGTTTGAGTTTCTCAAACAGGGGCCGTTCAAGCTGAACGGTGAGCGCCTTTTGCTGCGCGGCACGCATCGTCATGAGGATCATGCGGCAGTTGGGGCAGCGATGACGGAGGAAATGCTCCGTGAAGAAATGCAGCTTATCAAAGAGATGGGCGCTAATTTCATCCGTTTAGGACATTATCAGCAGTCCAGAATTGTGTTGGAGCTATGCGATGAGCTGGGCATTCTTGTCTGGGAGGAGATACCTTGGTGCCGAGGCGGACTTGGAGGTCCGGAATACCGCGAACAATGTATCGATATGCTTACGGCGATGATCAATCAGCATTATAATCATCCATCCGTCATTTTATGGGGACTAGGCAACGAGAACGATTGGGAGTGCGATTTCGATCATTTCGATCAGCAGGAAATTCGTACCTTCATGAAGAAATTGCATGATCTATCACACCTTCTTGACCCAAGCCGCTTAACAGCGATCCGCCGATGTGAATTTTGCAAGGACATTATTGATGTGTATTCGCCTTCGATTTGGGCAGGTTGGTACCGAGGTGTTTATACCGACTATGAATCGAGCTGTAAGACAGCTTTTGAAAATGTCAATTCGTTCTTCCATATGGAATGGGGAGCGGATAATTTACCAACTCGGCATGTGGAGAAGCCATTCACGGGCTTTGCGTTTATGAAGAATGCCGATGGCGTTACGGATGAGCGTGATGGGGATTATTTATTAACCGGTGGAGAGCCGCGTGTATCGCGTGATGGTGATTGGTCGGAAACATACTTCTGTGAAATGATCGATTGGTACTTGAAATCGCAGGAGAACATGGATTGGCTGACGGGTGCAGCGCAATGGTCTTTCAAGGATTTTGCGACGCCGGTGCGGCCGGATTCACCGATTCCGTATCTGAATATGAAGGGAATCGTCGAACGTGATCTCACGCCGAAAGAAGCTTTCTATGTATTCCAATCTTACTGGTCAGACAAGCCGATGGTTCGCATTTATGGTCATTCGATGCCGATTCGCTGGGGCATGGAAGGCGAACGGAAGATGATTAAAGTGTACTCGAACGCCGAACAGGTAGAGCTGTTCCTGAATGGAGAGAGTTTGGGCGTGAAACAGCGCGATTCGCAAGATTTCCCTTGTGCCGGTCTTCGATGGGAGACGGAGCTTAGTGCTGGTGAGTATCATTTGCGTGCGGAAGTGATCTGTGAAGGTGTAGTTGTGAGCGATGAGTTGAAATTCACGTATCAATCCGAATCTTGGAGCGAGCCGACGGAGATCCGATTAACCTCAGAAACTTTAGAGGATGGACGAGTTTACGTAGAAGTTCTTGCGTATGATGCGAAAGGCGTGTTCTGCCCTGATGCAGCAAACTTTGTTCGATTTGGATTAGCCGGTGATGGGAAGCTGCTCGATAATCTTGGCACGATCCGTGGCTCGCGGCAAGTTCAACTCGCGGGTGGGCGTGCTGGAATTTTCGTAGATCCGTTCGGTGGGTTACCTGCTGGCATTACAGTAACGGATTTCGTGAGTGCAGGCGGACCAGCTTCCTCTTTAGCTTCCATATCCAATGGTGCTAGAGCAGCTCAGCGGAGATACACCTCCGTCGTTAGCGCTGCCTGCGATGGTATGTCTACGTTAACAGCAATCCTAGAAGTAACCAAATAAAACATATTGGGAGGCTTACAAGATGAGTGAACTTTTGGAAGCAGCAAAGTGGAATAACGCACAGAAGCTGGGAGATATTTTGTCTGAGGTGTGGAATGAGCTGCAAGTGAAGGTTGATCGAATGATCGAGCAAATCGGAGAGAAATCCCCCCATGTTGCCAAAGAAGATGGCATCTATGATGATATGCGAATCGATTGGTGGACTTCAGGCTTCTGGCCTGGGATTCTATGGATTATGCATGAGATGACAGGCAAAGAGCACTACAAGGAAGCAGCTTGGGAGTGGGACGGTAAGTTTGAGCAGGCGAGCATTCGGGATAATAATTTTCATCATGACGTTGGCTTCCAGTATTTGCCGACAGCCGTGATTAAACATAAGCTAACAGGTGATAAGGATGGATTGCGTCGCGGACTTCAAGCTGCCAATTTCCTGGCAGGCCGATTCAATATCGCAGGTAATTTCCTTCGCGCATGGAACCAAGATAAGCTAGGGTGGTCCATCGTTGATTCCACGATGAATCTGTCCATTTTATTCTGGGCAGCTGAGATGACTGGCGATCCGCGCTTCGATCATATCGGAAGAGCACAAGCGGATACTGTTGTCCAGAAGTTCATCCGTGAAGACGGCTCTGTGAATCATATCTTGAGCTTCGATCCGAAGACAGGCGAGCTTATTGAATCGCTAGGCGGTCAAGGTGCCGGCCCGCAATCGGCTTGGAGCCGAGGCGCAGCTTGGGCATTGCATGGTTTGGCCAATGTATACCGATTCACGGGAGACACACAGTACTTGAAAGCGGCTCAGCGCGTGGCGAATTACTTCCTCGCATGTTTGCCAGAAGATCATGTGGCACACTGGGATTTCCGTGCGGACGCGTCGCTGGAGAACGAGCCAAGAGACACTTCCGCCGCCTCTTGCGCAGCATCTGGATTGATTGAGCTAGCGGAATTCCTACCTCCTACAGAAGGTGCGATGTACCGCAATGCAGCAGAACGGATGCTATTGTCTCTTACGCAGAAGTATGCCACATGGGATAAACCTGAACACCAGGCGATTCTTCTAGAGGGTACAGGAAATAAACCGGCTGGACAGAATGTGAACGTATCGCTCATTTATGGCGATTACTATTACGTTGAGGCGCTTGCTAAGCTGCTGGGTTGGAAGCAACGGATTTTCTAATTAAAGAATAGTTTCTAACGAAAAAAGAGATTCTACAAAGCAGAAGAAACTGCTTGTAGAATCTCTTTTTTGTATGAGGCGAGGGAAGTTTAAATGATCTTCCTGTTGTGTTCATTTCTCGTATTACATGAAAATCTCACTTACAAAGGATAACAAATGATGGTATTATACAAGGTTTTCTCATCTGCGATATTCTCATAAACATGCGGCTGATCGGCGGAAAAGTGAATGGCGTCTCCCGCTTTCAACTCGTACGTTTCATCCTGAATGCGGAGTCGAAGCGCACCGCTGATCATCAAGATATATTCTTCGACACCTTCGTAATGGGCTTCCGAAGCATGTGTGCAGCCGACTTCAATTTCCACGGTGTAGATTTCAAATTGCTTCTTCTGCTCAAAGGGTACGACAGGAAACGCCCGATATTTCCCATCTTCTTCTAAGAATGGCTCGATCTCTTCTAAACGGATGTGTGTTACTTTCGGAACATTGTCCTCGATGAGCGAAGTAAACGAGATATGAAGTCCATTTACTATTTTCCATATAATAGATATTGTTGGATTGGAATCCCCACGTTCAATCTGCCCGAGCATCGCCTTGCTGACACCCGTTAATTCTGCAACCTGATCGAGACTAAGTGATCTTGCTTTGCGAATATTTTGAAGGTTTCTTCCGATCTTTTTATGAATTTGCTCCTGATCCATGTTTGTCTCCTCTTCTTACGCTTACCTCAATTATAAACCAAATTTAGCATAGCTGCGAAATATTTTCAAACACATATGTACAATATCACATCCGTATGTATAATATATTACATATACAAGATAACGCACAAAAAGTTAATATAGTAAACTTCTGTCTAACAAGGGGGCATAAGCATGGGAAGAACGATGATCGGACTTGTAAAAGAAGTGCGGGGACCTGGGGCGGTTCTAAGGGAAGTACCTGTTCCACACTGTGGTCCAGACGAAGTATTAGTAAAGGTGAAGGCTACATCCATCTGCGGGACGGATGTTCATATCTATAAATGGGATGCTTGGGCGGAAAGCGCAGTTGTAACGCCGAATGTATTCGGTCATGAATTCGCTGGCATCGTTGAAGAGGTTGGCAGCCAAGTGACCAACGTGAAGGTCGGAGATCATGTTTCAGCAGAAGGACATATTGTATGCGGTGTATGTAAAGCATGCCGAACCGGCAATGCTCACGTCTGCCCGAATACGGTTAGCTTCGGTATTACCGCTCCGGGCTGCTTTGCAGAATACGCGGTCGTTAAAGCAACGAATGTCATTCACAATAGGCCGGATATGCCGTTCGAGCTCGGGTGCTTGCAGGACCCGTTGGGAAATGCGGTCCAGACTGTATTGTCGGGCGAAATCGTTGGGAAGTCGGTCGTTGTCATCGGTACGGGGCCAATCGGATTAATGGCTGTTGCCGTTGCCAAAGCGAGTGGCGCAGGGGTCGTGATTGCTGTTGACATTAATCCGTATCGACTGTCGCTTGCGAAGCAGATGGGTGCAGACTATATCATCAATAGCAGAGAGGTTTCCATGGTAGATGCTATCCGTTCATATACCGGAGGTGAAGGCGCCGAAGTCGTCTTAGAGATGTCAGGTATTCCCGATGCGATCCGCGGGGGGTTTGAAGCAGCTGCTTCCGCGGCTCGTGTTTCCTTGCTGGGAATTCCTACACAGGAGGTATCTCTTGATTTATCGCGCCATATCATTTTCAAAGGCTTACGCATTGAAGGGATTACCGGCCGACGCATGTACCAGACCTGGTACCAGCTGAAAGGCTTACTCGATCAGAAGCGAATCGATTTAAATCCACTCATCACGCACACATTCTCACTGAACGACTATGAGAAGGCCTTTGATTTGATGATTTCGGGGCAGTGCGGTAAAATCGTTTTTTTACATGACACGGAAATGAAATTACCTTCCATAAAGGAGTATGCGATTCATGGCTAATTGGAACTCATTACAAGAGGAACTGGAGCAATTGAAAAAGGAAGGGCGCTATCGTCCTCTCACCGTATGGGAAAGCGGCTCAGGTGCTTGGATGTCATTGAATGGCCGTTCAGTCCTGCAAATGTCTTCTAATAATTATCTGGGACTCACCGATCATCCCGGCATGAAGGAAGCGGCGATTCGCGCTGTGGAAAAATATGGTGTAGGCAGCGGATCCGTACGTACGATCACAGGAACGCTTGATATTCATGATCAGCTTGAACTGGAGCTGGCCAAATTCAAGGGAACGGAAGCGGCACTTGTTTTTCAATCCGGTTTCACCGCAAACCAAGGCGTCTTAGGTCCACTGCTTGGTCCGGATGATGTCGTTATCAGTGATGAGTTGAATCACGCAAGTATCATTGACGGTATCCGGTTGACGAAATCGCAGCGGAAAGTTTTTGCACATAAAGACATGGATCAATTAGAAGCAGCTTTAAAGGCGAGCGCTGAATATAAAAAGCGTATTGTTGTCACAGACGGCGTTTTTAGCATGGATGGAGACATCGCACCTCTGCCAACTATTGTGGAGCTCGCTGAGAAGTACGATGCTTTTGTCTACGTAGACGATGCTCACGCGAGCGGCGTACTCGGCAAGAACGGCAAGGGATCGACGGATCATTTCGGCCTTCATGGCCGGGTGCACATTCAGATCGGCACGCTTTCGAAGGCGGTTGGTGCTGTTGGAGGTTACGTGGCTTGTGAGCAAGTTGTCAAAGATTATCTGATCCATAAGGCGCGTCCTTTCTTGTTCAGTACGTCTCAGACACCTGCGGTAGCGGCTACTTGCCTTGCTGCGATCCAAGTGCTTCAGCAGAGCGGAGACCTCATCGCAAAGCTGTGGGAAAACGCAACATATTTCCGCTCAAGGGTACAAGCTCTTGGTTTTGATACGGGTGCTAGCGAGACCCCAATCATTCCTGTTATCGTGGGGAATCCTGCGAAGACGATGCAGTTCTCTGATCTGTTGTTGCAAGAAGGCGTCTACGCCCAAGGGATCGTCTATCCGACGGTGGCGATGGACAAAGGTAGGGTTCGTTTTATTGTCACGGCTCAGCATACCCAGCAAGATCTTGATTTTGCACTGAATGCGCTGCATAAGGCAGGCAAACAGCTCAATCTGTTGAAATAAAAACATAGATCGATTGTCTAAGAAACACCACTTTTCTTTTTAATAAAGGAAAGCGGTGTTTCTTTATTTCTATCGTGTATAATAAATTGAAACCAATTAATTCGAACACGGGGGACAGGGTGTGACAATGCATAAATTACGATTTAGCACGCGGAGTGTTATGGTCAATTGGCTCATTTCCTACGTTTCTGTGCTGCTCGTTCCCATACTGATCAGTGGAATTATTTATACGGCTACTTGGCATGTGATTGAATCAGAAGTCAATCGGGCCAATGAGTCGGTGCTCAAACAGATTGAGCAAGCGATCGACAGCAACTTGGCCGGTATTGAACGTTTAAGTGTAGAGATGGCGCTCAGCAAACGTCTTGCAGGTTTCATGACGGTAACGAAACCATTAAAGGATGAGCACTATTATGATGTCGTAGAAATCGTCGATGATCTTCGTAAGTACAAAGTAGCAAACGATTACATAGATCAAATTTACGTCTATTATAAAAACAGCGATTCCGTCATATCGACACGTGACCATATCAACAGCCAACAATTATATGAACGAGTTCGAACTCGCGAAGACATGAGTTACGAGGAATGGCAGGCTATTTTTGATAAAAGGTATATGCAAGAATACGCACCAGTGACGCTTCGAGAGGATGGACAATCGGTTAAAGCGGTGATGTATGCCAAGTCGATCATTCTCGACACGCCTGAGCAACCAGGTGCGATTATCCTAGTTACGATTAAAGACAAGAAGCTGCTTGAGAATGTCATGTTACCCAATCATTCTTCGATCACTGTACTCGACCGTCAGAACCGGTTAATTGCTTCAACGGGATTAGATGAAAATCCTGATTTTCTGTCCATCGATAAACTGACAAGCGAGAATGGCTTCTTTTACGATTACAGTGCGGACAAACAGTTTGCAGTATCATACACAACATCCAATAGAGCTGGTTGGAAGTATGTATCGATGATGCCTGCGGAGCTTTTTGATGAAAAAATGAAATATGTAAAAGCCTTGATCTATATTAGTATCGCGCTAAGTCTCCTTATCGGGGGGATTGTGACCTTTCTGATGCTTAAACGAAATTATGATCCGATCAGTAAGCTAATCCGAAGTTTATCCACGCGATCCAGCATTTCTTTCAAGGAAGGCTCGAATGAGTATGGGTATTTGCAAGATGCGCTGCATGACACCTTCACGGAGAAAGAGAAGATTGGTCAACGTCTGGAGCAGCATCGGGATACGATTCGTTCGCACTTCCTGCAAGGCTTGCTAAAAGGTTCAACAGAACGTAATGTACCTGTGCATGAATCGCTGGCCATTCACAATATGGAGCTGGCCACTTCCCATTTTGCTGTTTTGCTGTTCCATGTCGATCATTATGGCAAATTGGAGACTTCCGAGTTTGCCTACGCCGAGAAGATCAAGCATGTTCAGTTTATTATCATGAATGTCGCGGAAGAAATTGTTGGCCTCCAGCACCAAGCGTTCTCAACGGAGTTGGACAATTTACAAGCTTGTATCATCAATTTTAAAAGGAACCCTGAACCCGATGAAGTAGAGCATATCGCGGAACAGGTGAAATCATTTATGCTGGATCATTTTCATGTGCATTTGACCATCGCGATTAGCCGAATTCATCAAGAACTGGCTGGCATCTCAACTGCCTATCAAGAATCGCTTTCCGCGCTTGAATATCGCCTGGTCATGGGAAGCGGTGAAATTATTCATTACAAGGACTTGCCAGATACAGGAGCAGATCGAGAATCCAGCTATTATTATCCCTTGCATGTCGAACAGCAACTGATTAATTTTGTGAAAACAGGTGACTATGATCAGTCCAAAGCGATGATTGACGAGATTATTGAAATCAATGTTTCAGGCGCAGCACTCTCTGTTCCGTTAGCCAAATGTCTGATGTTCGATCTCATTTCCACCATGCTCAAGACCATAGATGAAATTGGTGCGAGCAATAAGCGGGAGTTCATGAATCAGGTTAACCCGATTGATCGATTAACGGCGTGCACAACCATTAAGGAAATGAGCGTACAAATCGGTGATGTGCTGAAGAAAGTATGCCAATCCATACAGAATGATCGCAAGCAAGACCATAACCAGCTCAGCCAACAGATTATTGTCTATGTGAAAGAGAATTTCAGTTCCCCACATTTGAATATTACGATGATCGGGGAAGTTTTCGACTTAACCCCTTCCTACTTATCGAAGCAGTTTAAAGCTCAGACAGGTGAGGCACTCCTTGAACTTATTAATAGGACACGGATTGAAGAGGCCAAGAAGCTTTTGGCGGAACAATCCTCCTCCATCATGGACATTGCAAGACGAGTGGGGTATGAGGATATCAATACGTTTAATCGCATCTTCAAGAAATATGAAGGTATTACGCCGGGAAAATACAAAGACTTTGTATAATGTAATAGTGGAAATTGCCACCTTTTGTGTGGCTTTTTCTCATTTTGCATGTCTGTTTCATTATTTAAAGATGTGAAAGTACGGATTTTGATGATGGTTTTTGGTTTTTGATGATACACAATGAGGGCAATACTTCGCATAATAACGTTAGCGGCGCACCACACAAGTCTGTGCTAGGCTGCACGAGCAATCAGGAATCAGTATTCTCGAGGGGGATATCTATGAAGAAGCAGATGAAGACGATTGGAACGGCAATTACGATTCTTTTGGCAACAACAAGCTTATTGACCGCATGTTCGAAAGAGGAAGCAAGCAGCACGCCAAAGGCACCTTCTTCATCAGTACCAGTGACTGAAGCGGCTAAGTATCCGATCACAACAACTGGAACGATCACATCTTGGGAAGAATTAAATTCGAATTTAACTTCCATTTTTCCTAACTTGGGTGATGCACCATTTGGCAAGCAATTAGAGAAAGACACAGGTATTAAGGTTAAGTATACGCATCCTGCAGAAGGGCAGAAGAAAGAGCAATTTAATCTCTTGATCGCTTCCAACAATTTAACAGATGTGATCGAATATGATTGGAACAAAGAATATCCAGGCGGTCCTGAGAAGGCGATAGCGGATAAAATGATTATTCCTTTAAATGATCTGATTGATAAGTTCGCACCAAACTTGAAGAAAGTCTTACAGCAGGACAAAGAGCTGGATAAAATGCTGAAGACAGATAGCGGCAAATACTACGTATTCCCGATGATTCGTCCAGATAACGGACTCGTATTCCGCGGTCCAATGATTCGGAAAGATTGGCTGGATGAGTTGAATTTACCTGTGCCAACCACGATTGACGAATGGTACACCGTATTGAAAGCGTTTAAAGAAAAGAAAGGTGCAACGGCACCGTTTACGGCTCAATATAATACGGGCAGCGAGCTCAATATACAGGATGCGTTCATTGGCGCTTTCAAAACAGCGAATCGCTATTATATTGACGACCAAGGCAAAGTGAAGTATGGCCCGATTGACCCACAGTTCAAGGAAGTGTTAACACTATTCCGTAAATGGTACGCAGAAGGCTTAATTGATAAAGACTTTGCGCTGAACACGGACTCAAAATCGCTCGATAACAAGATGCTTAGTAATGCTTCCGGTGCAACTGTATCACTACTCAGCTCAGTTGGCCGCTGGATGGATACAGCGAAGAAGAAAGAACCGAACTATCAACTCATTGCAGCACCCTATCCAACTTTGAAGAAAGGCGAGCGAGCATTCATTGGACAGCGCGATTTCAAATATAATCCGTTAGCTAGTAAAGCAGTAACGGCAGCTGCCAAGGATCCTGAGTTAGCAGTGAAGTGGTTGGATTATGCTTACAGCGAGAAGGGTGCCATGCTGATGAATTTCGGTATTGAAGGGGAAAGTTACACCCTGCAGAACGGCGTGCCAACCTGGTCTGACAAAATAACGAAGGATCCGAAATTGAATTTGCAGCAAATGGTTTCCCAATATACGAAGCCGAACGGACCGTTCCTAGGTGATTCAAGAAAGAATTTCAATACCTATAAAGAGCAAAACGACGCGATGAAAATATGGGCAGAGACCGATGCCATTAAACATGTTATGCCGACATTCATTACACCAACCGTTGAAGAGAGCAAAGAAATCGCCAAGCTGAACACCGCCATTATCTCCTATAAAGAAGAAATGTTTATTAAGTTTGTGATGGGCAAGGAGCCGATTGAGAAATTCGACGAGTATGTGAAGCGCATTCAAGATATGGGAATCGACAAGGTGCTCAAAATCTATCAGGATGCTTTTGATCGATACAATAAGCGTTAAGCATATTTATGACAGAGAACGTGTCCGCCATTGGCTGGCACGTTCATCTTTAAGAAGACTGCTGAAGGGTGGACTACGAAATGGAAGCAATCAATCAAGAATCGACACCTGTTTTCTCAGCCAATAAGCGGAAGAAAGCAGGCACCAAGCTCGGTCTGATCCTCGATATACGCAAGAACAAATATCTCTATGTGATGCTTCTCCCGGTATTGCTTTATTATGTCGTGTTTCATTATGCGCCCATGTACGGGGCGATTATTGCGTTTAAAGACTTTTCGCCTAGGCTTGGTATTTTGGGAAGCGAATGGGTAGGCTTTGATAACTTCCAAACGTTTTTTACAGGTCCTTATTTTTGGAGGACGATTAAGAATACGCTGCTGATCAGCTTAAATGAGCTTATTTTTGGTTTTCCGGCACCGATTATTTTGGCTTTGCTTCTGAATGAAGTGAAAAATGCTTTGTTTAAGCGCAGCGTTCAGACGCTCACTTACATGCCTCACTTTATTTCACTCGTTGTTATTTGTGGGATTCTGAAGGATTTTACGTCCAGCGAAGGGGTCATTAACGATTTGATCGCTTGGATGGGTGGAGAACGTACAACATTCCTGCTTGATGCGGATATGTTCAGACCGATCTATGTATCTTCCGGTATCTGGCAGCATATTGGTTGGGGGACGATCATCTATTTGGCCGCGTTGACGGGGATTGATCAAGAGCAGTACGAAGCAGCGCGCATCGATGGTGCAGGGCGTTGGAAGCAAGCGCTTCACGTTACAATACCAGGGATTATGCCCACCATTATCATCTTGCTAATCCTTGAAATGGGGAAAATGATGAATGTAGGTTTTGAGAAAATCATTTTACTGTACAATCCAGGCACGTATGAAACAGCGGATGTCATATCCTCTTATGTATACAGGGTAGGGTTGCAAGAGTTTAATTACAGCTTCAGCTCAGCGGTGGGCTTATTTAATTCTGTTGTCAATTTTACACTGCTGATCTGCTCCAATTGGCTTAGCCGAAGATTAAATAATACGAGTCTGTGGTAGGAAGGGGGAGTAATAGGTGAATAGTCGACCGACGTTATCCGAAAGAAGCTTTGATTTCACCAATGTGCTGTTTTTGACATTGCTCATGATCGTGACCATATATCCAATTATTTACGTTGCCCTAGCATCGATTAGTGATGCCAGTCAGTTAATGGCGTATAGCGGATTTCTTTGGAAGCCGCTTGGTTTCTCGCTGGAAGCGTATAAGAGTGTATTTGCCAATCCGATGATTTTAAAAGGCTATGGGAATACCTTTTTTGTAGTCATTGTAGGTTTAGTGTTTAATATTTTGCTAACAGCTCTGGGGGCGTATGCACTATCACGAAAATGCCTGCAATACCGTAAGCAAATCATGCTGTTTATTGTGTTTACGATGTTTTTCAGCGGAGGACTCATTCCATTTTATTTGACGGTAAAAGGAGTCGGTCTGAATAACTCATTATGGGCAATTATTATTCCGCATGCGATTAATACGTTCAATTTGATCCTCATGAAAACAGCTTTTGAAGCGATCCCCGAAGCGTTGGAAGAATCAGCGAAGATTGACGGAGCGAATGATTTTGTTATTCTATTTCGAATCATTTTACCATTATCCATGCCGGTCATTGCCGTTATGCTCTTGTACTATGGTGTAAGCCATTGGAACTCATGGTTCCATGCGATGATCTTTTTGCAGGACCGCACCTTGTACCCGCTTCAGCTGATATTACGAGAAATTTTGCTGCAAGGTGAAGCTAGCACAATGACAGGGGGAGCTTCGGCTGGCGACGTTGCCATGCTGTCTGCGACATTGAAATATGCAACGATTATTGTGGCTACAGTGCCGATTCTTCTCGTATATCCGTTCCTGCAGAAATATTTCGTCAAAGGCGCTCTGATCGGAGCTATCAAGGGTTAGGAGGTAAGAAGGCATGGCAGGCAGCAAGATCAACGAGATTCGATTGGACATCGATTGGAACAAATTCCTGGCACCGAATGATATGGAATGGGTTGTAAAGCCTGTTTCCTGGGATGAAGGGGGCTTCATCGGCAATGGTCTTATCGGTGCAATGATTTACGGAGAAGAGCATGCGAAGAAACGGCATGTGCTGCGCTTTGTGACCGGACGGACGGACGTTACTGCGACCCGGACGGACCGTCCGGGTTTTCCACCCCGCGTACCGATTGGAGAGCTTCACTTGGAGCTGGAAGGGATGATCTATCATCCGACGCAGCTGCGTTTGGATCTGTGGAACGCGGAGGTTAGAGGGATGCTGACAACAACCAAAGGTGAAGTCAAGCTTCGTGCTTTGGTTCATAGCGAAGAACCTGTCATGTGTGTTGATATTGAAGCTATCAACGGGGAGACGGGGGCAGGCTTGCAGTGGGTTCCGCACGCTGAGCTCGATCCTGATCTGGTGAATGCTGATGGCGTCAATTTGAACCAATTTATTCCTGACGTACAGTTGAAGAAGACGATCTGGAAGGGGATCGCCGTCTCGATTCAAACATATACGACAAATGAAGGCTGTGTGACAGCTTTCAAAGAAGTGCACCTGTCCGAAACGCGAAGAGTTTGCTACATGTCTGTGGCTAAGGGCTGTGACGATCAGGCACAGGAAGAGGCTGTTATCGCGGTCGTGAAGGCTGCCTCTACTCCGTATGAGGAATGGATTGACGCTCATCGTGCTTGGTGGCACCGTTATTACCAGTTAAGCTTTATTTCGATTCCGGATGGACAGCTGGAGAGCTTCTATTGGATCCAAATGTACAAATTGGCCTCGGCAACAAGGGCAGATAAGCCGCTGATCGATAATCAAGGGCCATGGCTCGCACCGACGCCATGGGCAGGTGTCTGGTTTAATATGAATGTGCAAATGAGCTATTCGCCTGTGTATACCTCAGGCCGATTGGGCATTGGCGAATCACTTGTACGTGCACTTAAGGATAATTTTACACAATTAATTCGTAATGTGCCTGAGCCTTTTCAGTATGATTCCGCAGGTCTTGGACGCAGCTGCAGCTTCGATCTGGATAGCTCGGTTGATGATGAAATCGGAAATTTGACTTGGGTCTGTCATAGCTTATGGAGGCATTACCGCTATTCCATGGATGATCTAATGCTTGCGGATACACTTTATCCCATCCTGCGGAGAAGTATCAACTACTATATTCACCTGCTTGAAGAGGGCGAGGATGGACATCTGCACCTGCCGCCTACGATCTCTCCGGAGTATGGCTCGTTTATGAAAACAAAGGTGGAAGATTGCCATTACGATCTGGCTCTATTGCGTTGGGGCTGCGAAACACTATTGCATATTTGTGAACGCTTACAACAAGCGGATCCTCTCCAAGAGAGCTGGAGGAACGTATTAGAACGATTGACGCCGCTGCCAGTCGACGAAACGGGCTTTATGGTGGGACAGGATACGCCACTGGCATACGGGCACAGACATTTTAGCCATTTACTTGCGATATTCCCGCTTCATCTGATTGAATGTGATCGCAAGGAGGATTGCGAATTAATCGAGAAGTCTCTTCGGCATTGGATTCAAAAGGAAGGCGATCTACGTGGCTTCAGCCTGACAGGTGCGGCTTCTATTGCGGCCACATTAGGCAAGGGAAGTGAAGCTCTCCGTTATTTGAAGGCGTTAATGCATATCTTGAAGCCGAACACGATGTATAAAGAAGCTGGGCCCGTCATTGAGACGCCGCTTGCAGGAGCGGAATCGATTCACGATATGCTGCTCCAAAGCTGGGGCGGTACACTGCGGGTATTCCCTGCGGTACCTGAGGAATGGCGCGAGGCTGCTTTTCATGATTTGCGGGCAGAGGGCGCGTTTTTGGTCAGCGCAGTAAGGCGGGAAGGCCGAACCACCTGGATTCGGGTGAAGAGTCTAGAAGGGGAGCCATTTCGGATCAAGACTGGCTGGAGTGGGATTGTACATTGGAAGATTTCCGGAAGTGATAACCAGCATTGTACTGTTCTGAACGAAAATGAGGATCTTAGTCAAATCGAACTAGCGAAGGGGAAAGAAATCATTCTCTTCCAAAGCGATGAAATGCCAGAGCTCACGATCCAAGCGGTACACATGCCAGAAAGACCTATTCGCCCGTTTGGCGGACACAAACCTTGGCGGCTGTATGGTTTTCCGGCTATAAATGATCATTAGCAGCGATGGATAAGGCAGATTTACGCACACGCTTACTGCGGTGGGAGATACCCACTTTTGCAAGGATGGTTACTTTGTAATGACCTTCATCAATAATTAACTATAAATACGCTTACGTTAGTGATATCATATTGTCGAAATCCTAACCAGTTATGAACACAACTGAAGCGAGGCTAATTATGGAAACACAACAATATGATATCAAATTACCGTCCCCAAGTAGAATGAAAGTACTCATCGAAGTGCTGCTCGTGTCATTCAAGCTAGGGCTGACTTCTTTTGGAGGACCTATTGCTCATTTAGGGTATTTTTATAATGAATACGTACGAAAGCGTAAGTGGATCGACGAGAAGAGCTACTCGGAGTTAGTTGCCCTTTGTCAGTTTCTACCTGGCCCAGCCAGCAGTCAAGTAGGGATTGGCATTGGTGCCATCCGTGCTGGCTTGCTTGGAGGTCTGGTCGCTTGGTTAGGTTTTACGCTTCCGTCTGTCATTGCTCTGGTCGCGTTCGCCTTTCTCTTAGAGGGATTGGACCTAAGCCACGCGGGGTGGATTCATGGATTGAAAATCGTTGCTGTTGCTATTGTGGCTGGGGCTATTCTAGGTATGGGGCAGAAGCTGACACCAGATAAAAGGCGTGCCACATTAGCCGTTATTGTTGCATCTGTTACACTCATATGGCAGACGGCATTCAGCCAAGTATTACTCATACTAGCATCAGGGCTCATCGGCATGTGGATGTACAAGGAAACGAAAGTTCCGGAAGTTGCTAATGTTTCAATTCCGATCAGTCGTAAAGTTGCTGTCAGCTGCCTCTCCCTATTTTTCGGCTTATTAATTGCATTGCCCGTCATAAGTTCAGCCGTAAGTACAACTGAGTTATCGCTTTTCGATAGCTTCTATCGATCGGGTGCCCTCGTGTTTGGCGGCGGACATGTCGTGTTACCACTCCTAGAACAAGCCGTTGTGCCTACGGGCTGGATTAGTAAAGAAAATTTCCTTGCGGGGTACGGCGCTACGCAGGCAGTTCCTGGACCGCTGTTCACTTTTGCTTCCTACTTAGGTGCAATGATTCATGGAATTACTGGCGCGATCATCGCGACCATAGCCATTTTCTTGCCAGCCTTCTTACTCATCATAGGGACGCTGCCGTTCTGGTCGATTCTAAGCAACAATTCCCGTATACAAAGTGCATTAGTAGGCATTAATGCGGCAGTAGTTGGTTTGCTTTTGGCAGCACTATACAACCCTTTATGGACCACGGCGATTCTAAGACCAGTTGATTTTGTACTGGTTTCTATTTTATTTACGATGCTGCACTTTTGGAAATTACCCCCGTGGACTGTTGTTCTTGCTGGCATTGTAGGGGGCATAGTGTCGGGGTACGTATAACTATCAAAAAAAGATCCACGCTTGCGCTAAACGCAGGGGTGGATCTTTGCTTGTCTTTGAATTGTCTGTGCAAGACGCAAATCTTATTTTGTACTAGTAAAGTTAACTCCATGTTTTTTCGCGAGTACGTAGAATCCATACACAGCAGAGACAGCGATGAAATAAGAGACAAAGGTCCAGCCAAGATTCCAACCGTGACCGTATTCAACTTTCCCGACCAAATAGGCAATATATTCAAGAGAACATAACATTGTACAAATAATGATCAGAATAATCAGTGGGTTCTTCTTTTTGAAATCAATCCAATAGATCTCAAGACAGGCTGCCAACGGATAGAGTCCTATGTCAAAAGGAAGCGCAGAAATCGTTTCATCATCTTCAATCAACGGTGTAAAATCCCAAAATTCTACGTGATAGCCTATGGCATTTATCAGGGAAGAGATGATGGCAGAGACAGGAAATATGAGAATGGCAATGGTTGGAGCTTTCTTATACCAGGAAAGTCCAAATGTCCACGGAATAATAAAGCCTACAATGATATTAATTAAGATACGTCCCACTCCTCTTGATCGTAGTTACTATCAAGTATGACCCGTACCTCTTGGCTTATATACCCCAATGCATTTATCGAGAAGTGTCCTGTATAACGGTAATCGCATTCTCGCCGCCTACATAAATGCGGTTCGTGCGCGGGTTAAGCAGCAAATGCCCAGAACCTTTGCCAACTTGGAGCTTAGTCAGCGGCTTCAGGCTGCTGCCATCATAGACGATCAGCGGGGCAGTTCCGTTCTCGGGCGATTCCGAAATGAACAGGTGGTTCGTTGTCGGATTAATAAGCACATCCGTAAAGGCAGGTACGGTTAATGTGCCAGTGATTTTGTTCGTTCTGCTATTGATGACAAAAAGTCGACCCTTGACGGAAATTTGTGCACTTGAGACGTAGACCCGACTCGTATTGGGGTTAATCGTGATGTCCCTTTGCCGTCTGCCGAGTGGAATCCTGCGAACCTTCGTCGATCGGAGATCAACAACCGAGCAGTAACGGCTTAGGTTATTTGCGATATAAAGTTGATTTGTTTTCCTATCTAGGACAGGTGTTATTACAGGGTTTCTTCCGACTTTTACGGTTGTAAGTATCGTATTCGTATCCCCTTTTATAATGGATAACGTATCACTGGTCGTATTCGTTACGTAGATGCGATTGCTGCTTTCATCGACTGCAATTTGAGCTGGACGTCCGGTGAAAGGTATTCTGCTTTGTACTTTATGGGTAGCTCCGTTCAGGACAACAACATCAGTGTTCTTCGAATTTAATGAGATCGTCGTCACATAAATAAGATTCGTACGCGTGTTAACCGCGATATGATCGACTCGTTCTCCTACTTTAATGGTGGAGATGACTCGGTTCGTAAGGCCGTTTACGACGGAAACGGTTCCATCAAAGAAGTTGGCTGCATATATACGATTCGTCCGCGTATTGACGGCCATGTGGTAAGGCATTTTGCCTATCTTAATGATAGTTATGATTTTATTTGTTCGTGTGTCCAGTACACCTAGAGCGTTATCACCTTGAATAAAGTAGACCCGTTTCGTAATGGGGTTGATGGCAAAATATAAAGCCGGACTGCTAACGGGAATAGATGCAATCAGGCGCGGTAAGGATGGTTTGATTCGCAGCTTCGAAACACGGACTGATTTACGGATAATCATGTGAGCTCCCCTTCTCAAAGACATGTGGTTCTTAAATCATATTCATGACGATGCGGGTAGGGAACTATTTAGGAACTTGAAGAGTCTTACGATACGTCGTGGGGCTCTTTTTATTATACATATGTTAATTAACTAAATTTTTGGTAAAAGTTAAAAAATTATTCAAATTGGTCAATTTGTTTTCTTATCCTACCTTCTTATTGTAGATATGATGATGGAAGAAATGACAAACGGACAAGCTGCCGTTACACATCATTTGAACACGAGGAGGACATTAGTCGGGGTTATGAAAGCGCTTAACATGGGTGACAATTTGCACGAAATTTATTTGGAGGTGGGGACATGTTAAAAAGAAGTATATCTGTTTTGTTAGCAATTACTATTTTATTTAGTTTATTTACTTTCGGATCTGGCGTAACCCTTGCAGCTGGACCTGATCAACCCGTGGTTTCGACAACCACTCATTCCGTTAGCTTAACTTGGACAGCTGTACAAGGTGCTAATAGCTATAACGTGTACCGTTCGCCAAGCAGCAATGGTACATTCGTCAAGGTCAATACCTCGGACATTGTTGCAACGAGCTACACGGACGCAGGCTTGACGGCGAACACGAGATATTACTACAAGATCTCATCGGTGAGCACTGGTGTAGAATCTGCTCTTTCTGTGGAAACATCAGCTCTGACAGAGCCGGATTTCGGACCAAATGTGTTTGTATTTGATCCACTCGCGGATCCGACACAAACAGCTGTCGACGTTGAAACAAAAAGTGCCGAATTATTCGCACAGCAAGAAACCAATCAATTCGGTACGCAAAGGTATGCCATGCTTTTCAAGCCAGGCGCCTATAAGGCTAGTATTAATGTAGGTTTCTACACACAAGTATCCGGTTTAGGGCAAGTTCCTGACGATGTCACCATAAATGGCGGCGTAACGGTTGATGCCAATTGGATGACCAATCATAATGCTACTCAAAACTTTTGGCGCTCCGTCGAAAACTTGGCTGTAGCACCAACTAATGGAGATATGAAGTTTGCGGTTTCGCAAGCAGCGCCTATACGACGGTTGCATGTAAAAGGTAATTTGACGCTGCATGACCAAGGCGGTTGGGCAAGCGGCGGATTTTTGGCAGACTCGTTAGTAGACGGTACTGTAAATTCGGGATCACAGCAGCAATGGTTCACGAGAAACAGTAAATGGGGCACATGGAATGGATCATTATGGAATACAACCATTGTTGGTTCCGAGAATGCACCTGCAGAAGACTGGCCTACAAAAGCTTTCACAGTCGTAGATAAAGTACCGGTTATTCGTGAAAAGCCATTTCTGACCTTCGATTCTGTGACTAAAAAGTATAAAGTGTTTGTACCAGATGCAGTCACTAATAAAAGTGGAACGAGTTGGTCAACAGGTACAACGGCGGGTACTTCTATTGCGATTGAAGATTTCTTGATCGCAGACACCTCAACATCCGTTGCTACCATCAATGCTGCGCTTGATCAAGGTAAGCACCTCTTGTTTACGCCAGGCGTGTATCATTTCACAGATACGGTTAAAATTACGAAACCTAATACGGTTGTGCTGGGTCTTGGACTTGCAACCTTGCATTCAGACAATGGTATTGTGGCCCTCTCTGTTGCAGATGTAGACGGTGTGAAAATTGCTGGTCTCCTATTTGAAGCAGGAAGCGTGAATTCACCTGTCCTTATGGAGGTTGGTCCTAAAGGTAGTTCAAACGATCATTCGGCTAATCCGACATCTTTGCATGATCTTTATTTCAGAGTCGGCGGCGATGCGCTTGCCAAAGCTGATGTCAGTATCGAAATCAACAGCAACAATGTCATTGGAGACCATTTCTGGGTATGGCGTGCCGATCATGGTACGGGCGCTGGATGGGATTCCAATACGACGATCAACGGAATGATTGTTAATGGGAATGACGTGACCATGTACGGGCTTTTCGTGGAACATTTTCATGAGTACCAGACGGTATGGAATGGAGAACGGGGAAGAACCTACTTTTATCAAACCGAAATTCCCTATGACGTTCCGAATCAAGAAAGGTGGATGAGCAACAACGGCACCGTGAATGGTTTCGCTTCTTATAAGGTAGCCGATTCGGTAAATTCACATGAAGCTTATGGCTTAGGGATATACTCCAATTTCACCGGCGGCATCGTTTCGATGGAGAGCGGTATTGAAGTTCCAGATAAGCCAGGCGTGAAAATACATCATGCAACCACGGTTTCCTTAAATAAAAGAGGAGAAATTACTCACATTGTTAATGCGATGGGATCTCCAGTGAATCCTGCAACTATGCGAGCAACGCTTGAAGATTACGTGCCTAGAACTGTTGTTAGTATTACAGATGTTAGTGCGGCGACCATAACAGGGAAAGCTCCTGTATTACCTGCAGTTGTTAAACAAGTTTTTACTGATTCTACAACAAAACAGGTAGCTGTAACTTGGGATAGCATAGATTCATCGAAATATGCATCGGCTGGAAGCTTTACAGTGAATGGAACAGTTAGCGGTAGTTCAATCCGTGCGATAGCTCATATTACTGTAACTACTGCGCCAACTGTACCTGTAACGGGGATTAATATTACAGGAGCTAGTGGTGCTACTACGATAACTGCTCAAAGCGGTACATTGCAAATGTCAGCTGCGGTGACGCCTTCAAATGCAGATAATACCACGGTTACTTGGTCCGTGATGAATACAAATGGAACAACAACGGATCTTGCGACAATTAGCGCAGGTGGTCTGTTAGAAGCGATTAGGAATGGAACGGTTAAGATCATCGCAACAGCGAATGACGGTACCGGTGTTAAACAAGAAATGAATGTAGTGATCAGCGGTCAATCGAAAGCTTTTTTAAATAATGGGTGGGCATGGGTGAGAGAAGATATTAATCTCTGGGAGCCCAACTCCAATAATGTGAATGAAATGAGATTAACGACAAAAGAGGGGCAATGGTCTGCACTTTCAACTAAACCAATCCCGATTCTCTACAGAGTTCCTGGTTCAAGTGATTTTACGATCTCAACGAAGTTAAATTTTGCTCCATCAAACAACTATGAATGGGCAGGTCTAGTTGTTTATCAAGATGATCTCAATTTCATTTCTTTGGGTCGTCAGTATAATACGGGTGCTACAACTCCTGCCCTTAATAGCTATAATCAGATTAGGTTTTCGCAAGGTCTACCCAACGGGTCGGCAGTTAGACAAACAGACAATAATGACATAGATCCGTTCGCATCTGGTGATGTATTTTTGAAAATTACAAAATCGGGAAATACGTATACAGGGGAATATAGTGGAGACGGAGTTAATTGGACTGTTTTCCAAAAAAATGTAAGCAGCTACACTGCTACTTTAACAAACCCCAAAGTTGGTATTTTTGTAAGGAAACTGAATACAGGAATTGCTGCCAGAACGGCTGTGTTTTCAAACTTTAAAGTGAATGGCAATATTGTACCTTTCTCGAATCCTTTGACTACCATTAACGTAACAGGAGCTAACGGAGGAACAGCGATTACGGCGAACGATGGCTTACTACAAATGTCAGCAGCTGTATCCCCAGCAAATACGAACAACCAAACAGTCACGTGGTCAGTCTATAACACAGACAATTCACCAACGGATAAGGCAACAATTAACACGAGCGGAATGTTAACTGCCGTGAAAAATGGCCAGGTAAAAATCGTGGCGTCAGCCAATGATGGCTCCGGCGTAACCGGAAGCGCGATGATCAACATAACTGGCCAAATTATCGAAGTTGCATCAGTTGATGTAACGGCTGCAAGTGGAGCATCAGCGATCACTTTGAAAAGCGGCACTCTTCAAATGTCAGCAGCGGTGTTACCTGCGGATGCGGATAATCAAACGGTAACGTGGTCCGTAGTGAACATGGATGATACACCTACCGACAAAGCGACAATCAGCGCAAGTGGATTGTTAACTTCTGTAAATAACGGCCAAGTAAAAGTTGTGGCGACAGCCAATGACTTGAACGGTGTAATTGGATCCAAGGTCATCAACATTTCCGGTCAAGTACTTACACCACCGACGATTAATCTGGTGTCTGCAGGAGGTGGACATGTGTCTCTTGGTTGGAGTCAAATGAACGAATCGATCACGTACTCGGTTTACCAACGAACAGCGGGCGGATCTTACGGAACTGCAGTGGCAACTGTTAGCGGAGATGTATACAACTTTGACGCGACAAGCTTGGTGAACGGAACGACTTATTATTTTGTTGTGAAAGCGACTTATCCAGGCGGAACCAGCGATGCTTCCAATGAGGTAAGCGCCACACCGCAGGTGCCAGCTCCTGGAGTTCCAGTGTTACAGGCTGTTGCAGCAGGTGATAGTCATGTGAATTTGATGTGGGATCCGGTAGACGGCTCATCGGAATATCAAGTATTCATCGGTACAACATCAGGAACGTATAGTTTATCTCCTGTAACTGTCAACAGTTCTGTATACAGTTATGATGCTATTGGATTAACAAATGGCACGACCTATTATTTTGTTGTTAAAGCTGTCAATCCAGGCGGAACCAGCGATGCTTCTAATGAAGTTAGCGCTACGCCACAAGCTTCAGTTGTTGATGTAACGGGTATCCTCCTAAATCAATCAAGCCTTAACTTGGCACAAGGTGCTTGGGATACGTTGACAGCATCTTTTCTTCCAGCAAATGCGACGAATAAAAACGTAATTTGGAGCTCGAGCAATACAAATGTTGCAAGCGTAGATACGAATGGGAAAGTTACGGCGATCTCAGCCGGTACAGCGGAGATTACGGTAACGACTGTAGATGGCAGCTTCACAGCGAAAGCTTCTGTTACTGTTACTGCTACTGTTCCTGTATCTCCAGAGCCAGATCCTGTTCCTCTTGCTCTGCCAACAACGGATCATGTCATCACCATCACACTAGGTCAACTTACAAACAGCGCAAATGGTACAACCACTGTTGCGATCCCAACTGACATTTCAGAGATCAGACTTCCTGGGAATATTACCGAGTTAATTTCTCAGAACAATCTGGAGATCAAGTCAGACGCATTAACCCTTTCGTTCCCGTCCGAAGTGCTTAACCAATTAACAGATAAGTTCACTACGGATCAAGTAAAGGGCAGTACAATATCTCTGAAGCTTGACATCGTCGCGCAAGGGGAAGCGAAAACTCTCATTAATAGCAATAGTGCAAATACAGAGAATAAATTAGTTGGCGATGTTTACGAGTTCCATTTGTTCATTCAGACAGCGGACGGTAAAACAGTTGAGCTTTCGAAGTTCAGTCAGCCGATTACAATTGAGTTGAAGGTTCCAGCAAGCGTGAATTCGGCATTAGCAGGAATCTATTATATTGCTAATGATGGAACACTAACGTACGTGGGTGGCAAATTAGATAAAGATGTCATCACAGCGGAGATTAATCACTTTAGTAAATATGCTGTACTTGAAGTATCCAAGTCCTACTCCGATGTGCCTTCCAGCCATTGGGCTTCCAATGTGATCAAGGAGCTTGCTGCAAAGCAAATTGTTGAGGGTACAAGTGCGACAACCTTTGAACCTGGACGCAGCGTCACACGTGCCGAGTTCACAACGCTTCTAGTGAGAGCTTTGAAGCTTACGGAAAAAGGCGAAATGACATTTGCTGATGTGAAAGCAAGCGACTGGTTCGCAGATAGCGTTTCTATCGCAGTGAAGGCAGGAATTGTACAAGGTAGAAGTGCAACAATGTTTGATGCGAACGCGCAGATTAGCCGTGAGGAAATGGTTACTTTACTTCTTCGAGCGTACGAGTTCAAGAATGGGAAAGCCGCTAGCTCAACTTCTCAAACATTCGCAGATGAAGATCAAGTCTCTTCATGGGCGGCTGGATTTGTGAGATCGGCAGCAGCGCTGCATTTGATTCAAGGTCGCGGTGCAAACCAATTCGACCCGAAAGGCATTTCAACGCGTGCCGAAGCGGCACAAGTTCTTTTCAATCTATTAGTAGCTACGAAGGCGCTTTAAGAGGATCAACTGGATTCAATTCTTAGAACAGTGAATGGGGCTGCGGTCCTGAAATAGGTTAACGAAAGGCTGATCTGTGTTGTAGAGGAATCTACTGACGGATTAGCCTTTTTTCATGCCGAATATTGCTTGCGAAACCGAAGTGGTGACATGCCAATAGCGGCCTTGAAGCAATTCGAGAAGTAAGGCGCGTTAAGAAAACCAATATGCTCGGCGATACGCGCGATGGACCACTCGGTTTTGATCAGCAGCAGCTTAGCTTGTTCGATTCGGTACTCATGCAAATACGCCATCGGTGTGCAATCATAAATCTCTTTCATACACCTGACAATATAAGTAGGGTGAAAATGAAACTCCGATGCGAGTGTACTATTCGTCACATCAGATTGATAATGCTGGCGCAAATAGGCCTCAATCTTGTCGGCAAGCTTTAAGGCAGGGGAAGCATCGCTGCGAGTCTGTCCAGCATCGAGCAAACGAAGCAGTTCCATGAAGAGCTGCTGCTCACTCCAATAGGTCTCTGATCGATGATGAGCCGAATCAGCCACAAGCTTTCGGAGATGTCGTTCAGCTAGTGCGAACTCAGGTGGTGAGCTATATTGCGGAATGTGGATGCGATACGGATTTTCCCATGACTTTCGAACCTGCGGATACATAGTGCTTACTTCATGATCAGACGTATGTCGCCATACCCCTTGAAAGTCGAAGTGTATCCAATAGAAAACGGTCTCTGTGTCACAGGCTTTGACAGGATAATGATAGCGGTCTGGCAACAGCAATAGTGTTTGTCCTTCCGAAACCTCCCATTCCTTATCGTCCTCCCCGATATATAACGTTCCTTTGACAACCCAGAGAAGATCGAAGATGCCAAGGCTTCGGCGACTTGGATGCATTTCGCCTGGACTGTAGGTGGATAAGCCGATCATGATGAAATAAGGCAATGGCGGAAGCTCCATCCAAATATGGCCATGTTCACTCATTGTCACGCCTCAATTCAAGTAGTGTTAAATTTTATAAAAAATTAGTTTGTTTTATTACTATTTTATCTTTATTTATAAGGATAAACTGTAAGAAGGTGATAATCAAATATTATATAAAAATGATTGAAAAATAGGAGGAGTTACATATGGTGAATTCGACAGGAGCGCAGACTTCAATGAACAAGGTTCGTATTCAAGACCAGTTTTGGGATCCTTTTACGGAGCTCGTTCGAGGGACGGTTATTCCCTATCAATGGGATGCGCTAAATGATGCTATCCCAGATGCTGAACCCAGCTATGCCATTCGTAATTTCCGTATCGCGGCAGGGCTCGAAAAGGGTGAGTTTGGCGGTATGGTGTTTCAGGATAGCGACGCAGCCAAGTGGCTCGAAGCAGTTGGCTATTCGCTTGCGAATACGCCTGATCCTATTTTGGAGCAAACAGCTGATAATTTCATTGAATTGATTGCTATGGCGCAGCATGAGAACGGTTACTTGAATACGTATTTTACAATTAAAGAGCCAGGTCAGGCATGGACGAATTTGCATGAAGCGCATGAATTGTACTGTGCGGGACATATGATGGAGGCTGCTGTTGCTTATTATGAAGCGACGGGTAAAAGAAAACTGCTCGATGTCATGTGCAAATTCGCTGACTATATCGAAACCATTTTCGGTCGCGAGCCTGGTCAATTGCGGGGATATGACGGTCATCAAGAAATCGAGCTTGCCCTCGTCAAGCTTTCACAAGCAACAGGGGAAGAACGTTACATGAAGCTGGCACAATTTTTCATTGATGAGCGTGGAGTGGAGCCAAACTTTCTGATTGAAGAATGTAAACAAAGAGATGGCTACGGCCATTGGTCGAAAAAGAAGGAACCCATTCCGACAGTCGCGCAAATGGCGTACAATCAAGCACATAAGCCAGTTCGGGAGCAGGATGTCGCCATTGGTCATTCGGTGCGTGCCGTATACATGTATACAGCAATGGCTGATCTTGCCAGATTGACGGGAGATCAAGCATTGCTTGCAGCCTGCCGCCGCCTATGGGAAAACACGACCAGAAAACAGATGTACATCACCGGTGGCATTGGTTCAACACATCATGGTGAAGCATTCACTTTCGATTACGATATGCCAAACGATACGGTGTACGCTGAGACATGTGCGTCAATTGGCCTCATCTTCTTTGCAAAGCACATGCTGCAGCTGGAAGCGAAGAGTGACTATGCGGACGTTATGGAGCGGGCGCTGTACAACAACGTCATCGGCAGTATGTCACAGGATGGTAAACATTACTTTTACGTAAATCCGCTGGAGGTGTGGCCGAGGGCATCTGAATTGAATCCAGGTCGCCGTCATGTCAAGGCGGTGCGGCAGAAATGGTTTGGCTGCTCTTGCTGCCCACCGAACGTGGCACGTCTGCTTAGTTCATTGAATAGATATATTTACACCGCTTCTCCAGAGGGAAATACGGTCTATACGCATCTATTCATTGGCAGCGAGGCGCGGTTCGAGCTTGCTGTGGGTGAAGTTGAATTTACCCAACAATCCAAACTCCCATGGGAAGGTTACGTCCGTTTAGAGCTAAGGACTGCTCCGAAAGACAAGTTTACACTTTCGCTGCGTATCCCCTCATGGAGTTATGGTGGAGCTGTCATGAAAATCAATGGCGTTCTAACAACATTTGAAACGGTGAATGGTTATGCATCGGTTGAGAGGCAATGGGTGCAGGGAGACATCGTGGAGTGGGAGCTTGTATTGGAGGCTCAACTGACTTCCGCACATCCTGAGATTAGAGCTAACGCAGGCAAAGTTGCCATTGAACGCGGACCTCTCGTGTATTGTCTGGAAGAAGTGGACAATGGCGCACCTCTGGCGTCCGTATCCCTTGCAGCCGCGCTGAAGCTGGCAGCTAATTACGAGGCAGGATTGTTAGGTGGAGCCGTCGTTGTTGAGGCAGAAGGCTTAGCCGATGATTCGGCATCTTGGTTGGAAGATACGCCGTACCGACCACTTTCCCAGCAAAAGGCTGCCGAACGAGTGAAGCTCAAAGCAGTTCCGTATTACCTATGGGGTAACCGCGGTGAAGGCGAGATGACGGTTTGGATTCGTAAAGGCGGCGAGTAAAACCAGTGATAATTGTAGGCCCCTCGGGAATCCGAGGGGCTTTTTGGTGATAGTTGTGCGCGTAAGTGGTGGGCATGGAGGGGGGATGGTTTATGGGCAGGATTGGCAGGATCACAGCTAGGGTTGCAGCATGTATGGGAACATAGATGGAAAACCTACAGTTATTTCTCCGTATATTTGAGGATTTGGCGGATTAGCGGTGTTTCCTACAGTTAATTTCTTGGGTTTCCGCCAAAAGTGAGCATACTCCGCATATTAGCTGTAGATTTGCAACTAGAATTATAAGTGGACACCTCGTTAACAGATTTAAGATAATAGACGTAACGAGGAGGTGTTCACATGGGTGAACAACGGCAAAGGTACAATGATGAATTTAAACAA
>NZ_JCAUAZ010000028.1:0-45448 GCF_059692215.1 Paenibacillus sp. J22P51
TTTTAATCAGGGTGTCGTAGGTTCGAATCCTACATGACTCACCATTTGCCTTATTTACAGCATGCGCGTATGGCGGAATTGGCAGACGCACTAGACTTAGGATCTAGCGGGTGACCGTGGGGGTTCAAGTCCCTCTACGCGCATCAATCATCCCCAAGTCGTAACTTACGGCTTGGGGATCCCTATGCGGAAGTGGCTCAGCGGTAGAGCATCGCCTTGCCAAGGCGAGGGTCGCGGGTTCGATCCCCGTCTTCCGCTCCATTTTTTATTAAGCGCCCTTAGCTCAGCTGGATAGAGTATTTGACTACGAATCAAAAGGTCGGGAGTTCGAATCTCTCAGGGCGCGCCATTTTTTATCAAATCGTATCGGGACGTAGCTCAGCTTGGTAGAGCACCTGCTTTGGGAGCAGGGGGTCGCATGTTCAAATCGTGTCGTCCCGATCAAGTAAGAAAGCATAGATTGTCAGCTTCATGCTGATAGATTCTATGCTTTTTTCGTTTCTTCTCCGTTTGACCTCATTTACTATTTTCTGGGCATCAAGTTTCCGTTGGTGTATAGTAGACAGGGAAGAGGAGGTTACAGCATGGAACTACGCTGGAGAAGGAATCTATTTATTTTATGGATTGGAGCATTCTTTTGCGCGATGGCGTACACACTCTCGATCCCGTTTATCCCTATATTTTTGCAGGAGGACTTGGGTATACATAGCGGTTTGGAGGCTTGGTCGGGAATTACGTTCTCAGTGAGCTTTCTGGCGAGCGCGTTAATCGCACCTTATTGGGGCTCTTTAGCTGACAAATACGGCAGAAAACCGATGCTGCTTCGCTCGGGCTTAAGCTTAAGTGCTGTCTATTTTCTTAACTATTTCGTAAATGATCCCTATACGTTTATTATAGTCCGTGTTCTGCAAGGCCTTATGGCGGGCTACATCCCTGCATCGATGGCTTTGGTCAGCACGAATACACCAGAGAAGCATGTAGGCTATGCCTTGAGTGTCATGTCAACGGCTACGGCAGCTGGAAGCATTCTTGGACCTTTGTTTGGCGGTATGCTCAGCCATTGGGTAGGTACAAGAGAGTGTTTCCTAGCTTCAGGTTTCGTTGTACTGATTTCTGCTGTGATTGCGGTAGTCGGTGTGAAGGAAGTGCATCAGAAGAAGGCTGGCAAACGACCAAGTGTATTGCAGGACATTAAGCAAGCGACAGCTAATAGACGATTATTATCCATTTTTGGATTAACCTTATTGGTGGCAATCTCGGTGATGATTTTAGAACCGCTGCTGACTATTTATGTCGTACAAATCGGTGGAAGCGCCAGGGGGGCATCACTGAGTTCGGGTATTATATTTTCGGCCGTTGGTGTCGCAACTGTCATCATGGGTTCAAGATGGGGCATTATCGGGCAACGTATCGGCTACGACAAAACGCTGCTCATAGGCTTAATCGGTGGCGGCATTGGGAATCTACTGCAATTAACTGCGCATAATTTGATCGCTTTTGGTGTGCTTCGTTTCAGTTATGGGTTGTTTTTTGCCGCGGTCTATCCTGCGCTGAGTGCGCTTATTGTGAAATTTTCAGATGCTGATTTTCGAGGCCGAGCGATGAGCTTAAACCAAACGTCGAATCAATTGGGAATGATGGTTGGTCCTTTGATTGGTGGTTTCCTAGGCGGTTGGGTGGGGATTCATTCCGTATTCCTACTAACGGGGTGCTCGCTGCTCCTAGCAGCTGGTTGGCTGCAAGTTAATCTTAGAAAGCAAATAAAACAGCTGTCAGCAGATTGAGGTTTCAAAGGGAATAGATTGGTTAATACAAGAGAATACAAACTCGAACACAAAAGGAGCAAATCAGAGATGTTGAAGAGAACGCTAGGACGTTTGAACAAGGAAACCTCTGTTGTGATGTTTGGTGCAGCTAGTCTTGGTCAGATAACACAGGAAGAGGCAGATGCCTCAATCGCCTTCGCGTTAGCGCATGGCGTGGATCATTTTGATACAGCGGCGAGCTATGGAGATGCAGAAGTGCGAATGGGCCCGACGATTAGCCGGGTGCGGAATGACATTTTTTTAGCTACCAAAACAGGGCAAAGAACGAAAAAGGAAGCGAAGGATGAGATATACCGCTCCTTAGAACGGATGAAGGTGGATTCGGTCGACCTGCTCCAACTGCATGCGGTAGGTTCGATGGCGGAATTAGATCGCTGCACGGCAAAGGGCGGAGCGTTGGAAGCGGTTTTGGAAGCGCAAAGCGAAGGTATTGTGAAAGAAATTGGCATAACGGGTCATGGGCATGAGGCGCCGGCAGTTCATTTGGAAGCTTTGCGCAGGTTCCCATTCGCGACGATCCTTTTTCCGCTGAATTACTATATGTACGGGTTGCCGGAGTATCGTGAGTCCGTAGATGCCTTGATGGAGGAAGCGAATAAGCAGCAGACTGCGATTCGAGTGATCAAAGCCATTGCGAAGGCACCTTGGATAGAGGGGGCGGAGCGTCCATATGCGACCTGGTATGAGCCTTTCGATCAGCAAGAGATGATCGATGCTTGTGTGCATTTTGTGCTATCGTTCCCAAGCGTGTGTGGATTCGCGAGTGCAGGAGATGTGTATTTATTCCCGAAAATCGTGGATGCCGTAGAACGCTATGGCACGATGAACAAGGATGAAATGGAGCGGATACTGAGCGGGATTAGCGGGTATACGAGCGTTTTTGGAGCGCCGACGTCGATCGCTTAATGTGATAAATAGGAAGAGCCTTCACCCTGTTATGGGTTTGAAGGCTTTTTTGTGTCTTCTTGCACGTATACGACACTTACTGGAGGTGCCATACGAATAGTTATGAGGTACGTTAGGAGGCATGAGATATGATTAAATTAAAGGCAATACCTCGACGCTTTTGGCAAGCTTGTGTTGGCATAGTTCTAGTCGTGAGTGTGGGTATGACGTTAATGAGCTATTTATACATAAAAGGACTTGATGTATCTCTGTTGAATCAGCCCCTTCCAGAGGCATCCATCGTGCTCGATAAGAATGGCCAAATCGCTTCCCAGTTGTCTGCGTCAAAGATCAATGCTGTGCCTTTTAAAGAAATTCCGAAGGTGCTTGTGGATGCCATTGTTGCCGTGGAAGATAGAAGGTTCTATGAGCATAAGGGCGTTGATGTGAAGTCCATCTTCCGCGCTGTTGCCCGCGATGTGCTGAAAGGGAGCTATTCCGAGGGGGCCAGTACCATTACGCAGCAGTTAGCTCGTAATCTGTTTCTTACTGCGGATAAAACGGTAGGTCGTAAATTGCGTGAAGCTGCTTATGCCATCAAAATAGAGACCAATTACAGTAAAGATGACATTCTGGAAATGTATCTGAACAAGATCTATTTCGGGGAAGGCAGTTGGGGTGTGCAGGGGGCTGCGAAAACGTATTTTAATAAAAATGTGACAGACCTCACCTTGGCTGAAGCGGCGGTGTTGGCTGCATTACCTAAGGCGCCTAGCCATTATTCCCCTTTTCAGAATGAGGATCAGGCACTGGAACGAAGAAACACGGTCCTTAAGCTGATGCAGAAGGAAGGCAAAATATCGCAACAGGATTACGAGAAAGCAGCGGCGTCAGCACTAGGAGCTGTGAAGATGGCCAATACGGATGAGACGAAAGGGAGATATCGCGCTTATGTGGATGCCGTAATTGAGGAGGCTGTAACTCTTTACGGATTTACGGAAGAACAATTGTTAACAGGCGGTTTGCGCATAACCACAGAGCTTGATCCTGCGGTTCAAAAAGCAGTCACAGATGTCTATAACGATGACAGTTTATTTCCAAGCAGTAAGCCGGATCAGCTAATTCAAAGCGGGGCTGTTCTTGTCGATCAGAGAACAGGCGGCGTTAGGGCGCTGTCTGGTGGACGAGGTGAGGGCGTATTTCGAGGCTTCAGCCGTGCGACCCAGTTACGAAGACAGCCAGGATCAGCCTTCAAGCCCATCGCTGTCTATGGACCGGCACTGGAGAGAGGCTACAAGCCGTCGTCTATGCTGTTTGATGGCCCGCTCAATATCGGAGGCTATCAGCCGCAAGATTGGGATCACCAGTCTAGGGGGCAGGTATCGATGCAAGAGGCGATTACTTCTTCCTGGAATATACCAGCGGTCTGGCTTTTGCATGAGATTGGCATCGATAATGGCATGCAGTTTGCGAAGTCATTGGGGATAAGTCTACCGGCACAAGACAGGCAGCTGGGGATCGCGCTGGGCGGGCTTTCCGAGGGGGTATCTCCACTGCAGATGGCGCAGGCCTTTAGTGCTTTTGCAGGTAAGGGAATCCTGAACCCTGCACACCTGATTTCTAAGATCGAGACCAACGATGGACATCTTCTTGTTGGGGCGAAAGCAAAGGGACAATCGGTGATGCGCGCTGAAACAGCGAATGCCATGACAGCCATGCTGCAGACGGCAGTTGCGCAGGGGACTGGGAAGAATGCGGCAATGAACCGTCCCGTAGCGGGCAAATCGGGTACGACACAGCTGCCAGCGACGAAGGAATTTGAGGGCATTGGCAGCGGAAGTGCCAAGGATGCTTGGTTCGTCGGCTACACACCGGAGTTGACGGCAGCGGTATGGGTCGGATATGACCGAACGGATGCGACGCATTATTTAACAACCTCAGGCGGGGCAGTGCCTGCCGTATTATTCCGGGAAATATTGAGTCGTGCATTAGCTCAAACGCCTGTTGTTCCTTTTGACATTCCGATGAGTGTGATAGAGACGCCTCAGAAGGATAGATCGGCTGCTCCATCTCATTCCGATGAATCATCTGAGAAGGCTGACAAGGAGCTGCGGAAGCAAGCTGAACACGGTAAAGGACATGGTAAAGACAAGACAAGATAAAGAAAGAAGCCCTCGATATCCGTTAAGGATGACGAGGGCCTTGTTTATTTTCTTGAATTAGTCGCGTCTGTTGTCGTTCCCGTGTTTTTTCTCGTTCTTCTCATTATCTTTGTTTCTATCTTCGTTTTTATCTTTGATTTTTTCTATATTTTTATCTCTGTCTTTATTGATCTCTCTGTTATTATCTTTGTCATTCTCTTTTTGATGTTCTCTTTGATCATCATTTTTTTTATCATCATCATCGTCTTCATGATCTTTTGCATGCATGTTTAGATGAACATTCAACTTAGCTGCATCGAGGTTGTATTGTTTGGCGAGCTGTAGACCAAGCAGCTTCTTTGCATCAGGAGCGCTTAAGTCAAGAGAACCAAGCAGGTTAGCGATCCAAGCCTGAGCTTGAGCGCCTGTTAGATGAATATTGCCGGCATGAGGAGACTGAATTCTTAGATCAAACTGCGATCCCTTGCTTTGCTTGATATGCAGGTTGAAATGCTGTCCATCTACGCTTACATCCATATCCGCCAAGTCAGATTCCATGCCTGATGGAGTCGCTTTTGGTGTACTGTCCGCAGTCTTCGAAGGCGTAGTGCTTGGCCCAGCAGATGGGGTAGGAGCTTCCTTGACAGGAGCAGGCAGCTCACTTGGCACGGGAGTCGGCGATGGTGCTGTTGATGGAGCAACCGCGGTTTCGGAAGTTCCTTTCACATAAGCGGCCTGTTTTTTGTTATTCAGAATGACTTCAATCTCATTGCCAGTCCTTAAATCACTGGGTTGAGCCTTCTGGTCGTTGAGGTACACCCAAACGGATGAAGCTAAAGGAATGGTCTGATCACCAGCATCCGTATGTAAAGAAATCGTATCCGCCGTCAGGGCTGTCAGTTTGCCGTGGATAGTCGTTGACGTTGTTGCGCTGGATGACGTTGAAGCATAAGCTGTCCAACCACAGAGCATCAGGGTAGCTACTACAGTAGCAATAATTGTAACTTTTATTTTTTTGTGCATCCTAAACACCTCCGCTAACAGTTTTCGAGGCGAAGGGAGGTTTTAGGACGGTACACACAAATCTACATCGTAAATGGCTGAGCGGACTAGTCTGTGTCGGACTGCAGACGCTGCATGAATTCTTCAGCTGCACTGTAGCCTTGCTGGCGCAGATACCAGCTGTTGGCGGCGGCTTCAATAAGACCTGCAACATCGCGCCCGGGCTGTAACTGGATTTCAATATGTGGAATCGGAATGTCCATATAGTCCGTGAAAGTAGGTTCCAGCTCCAGATCATTGTTCAGAGCATGCTCCTGCCACTTCGTTAACTCAATATCGAGCACGATGCGTGTTTCGTCTTGAAAAGCCTTGCGGCCATAGAGCCGTGAGACATTAATCAGTCCGACGCTGCGCAGTGCGAGGAATTCCTTCGTTTTGCCATTGTGCGTACCGAGCAATGTCTCAGGGCTAATCTTCTTCAGCACCACAATATCATCAGCGACAAGGCGATGGCCTCTGCGGATCAGTGTGTGGGCTGTTTCACTTTTGCCAACACCGGATTTCCCACGCAGCAGGATGCCGATCCCCGAAACATTGACGCAAACCCCGTGGACGGCGATCTCCTGTGCCAGCGATTTGCTCAAATATAAGTCGACTAAGTCCTGAAATTTACTTGTTGCAGCACTGGTACGGAGAAGGGGGATTTTCTCTTCTTCGCAGTATTTCGTTAAATATTTTAAGCCTTCTTGGTTTCTCGTTACGACGAAACAAGGCGGATGGTATTTGACAATATTACCGATGTGCAAATTTCTTTCATTCTCGCTGAGCTTATGTAAGTAAGTAATTTCTTTGCGACCTAATAGCTGTACATGTGCTTGCGGAAAATATTCAAAATAGCCGACAAATTCCAGCCCTGGGCGGTGTGCTTTGGTTTTGGTAATAGGGCGATGAAGCTCCGTATGGCCAGCGAGAATTTCGAGCGAAAAGCGATCAACTAAGTCTTTCACAGTAACAGGCTTCAAACGGGAGATCCTCCTTCGAGTTGTACATATGTTGAAAATGTAATATTTTATTCTATCCTTACTAGATTCTCTTAAGAGTAGTTACAATCCTTCCATGAAAGCGCTTGAACACAGTGTAAATAGCATTTCATAGCTTTTGATTGCTTTTGCAAGTTAAGTTGGTATGATTAGAGGAAAAGCAGTAGGGAGATTGAATCGATATGGAAGCTACATACAAAAACTGTCAAAGTTGTGGAATGCCTCTCACTCGTGATGAGCAAGGCGGAGGTACCGAGAAATCTGGCATCAAGAGCAAGATGTACTGCAGCCACTGCTATCAGGACGGAGCATTTACGTTACCGGATTTAACGGCTGAGCAGATGAAGGATAAAGTGAAGTCGAAGCTGGTAGAGTTTGGTTTCCCACGGTTTCTAACGGGACTATTCACAAGGAATATTCCGAAACTGAAGAGGTGGTCATCCCGTGAGTAATAAGAATAATGTGCAATCATTTGCAGCTATGAAAGAATGGCTTGCGATTCCGGAGACATTTCGTACGCGTCTGTTATCGAATGTTTATTGTGCAAAATGTAAGGGAGAAACGACGATCATCGACTATTCGGTGAATCTCGAGAAGATAGGTATTGTACTGGATGGCATATGTAAAACCTGTCAGCAGAAGGTTTCACGAGTTATTGAGAGAGAATAAAACACAAATAACGCTCTGTACCGTGATGGTGCAGAGCGTTTTCAAATTATTACTTTACTCATCCGCCTCTCTGTATGTAAAAGCAGCTATCTGTGAAAGCCGCATTTTTTGGCAAGTGTTGGCCATGTTGATAGAAACATGCTTTCCCACCTGTCTTCAGGTAATACGAGGATCCATTTCGCAATTTGATCCAAGCCCATTTCGTAAAGCGTGTGAAGCACTTCTTCTTTTTCAGATCCGGTTTTTAATGCTAACATCTCAAAACCACCTCAATCGAATGTATTCAAACAATTATGTATATGCGAATTTTTGAAAATATGTGACGGTTATTTTCAAAATGCCTTCATAAGGAAAGGAAACAGCATTTTTTTGCACCATTTAGTCAAAATCGGTTTGCATTTTTCATTAGGCTTGTTTAAGAAAACAGGAGGGGAATAATGGTATGGTTCAAATAAGAATGGAGGAAAGTCGGGACCAAGAGGATGTGTTTCAGCTGAATTATTTGGCATTTGGGCACAGAGATGATGAGTCCAAATTGATCGAAAGAATTCGGAGTTCAGCTGGCTTCATACCGGAATTGTCGCTAGTCGCTGAAGAGAATGGGCACATTGTTGGGCATGTTCTATTGAGTAAAGCTGAGGTTGTGGATGGGGAAGACAGACATGAAGTCATTGTGCTTGCGCCTATTGCGGTATTACCAAGCTATCAAAGAAGGGGTATCGGAAGCAAGCTTATTCGGGCGGGGCTGCAGCGTTGTGAGGCATGGGGGTATGCCTATGTATTCTTAATTGGACATCCCTCGTACTATCCTAAATTCGGATTCAAGCCAGCAGGTACACGTGGGTTTGAGTTGAAGCAGTTTCAGGTGCCTGATGATGTGTTTATGGTGTGTGAATTAAAAGAAGAGGATGGAGTTCCAGCGTTGAAAGGTGAGTTGGTGTATCCGGATGCTTTTTTTTAACGTGATTTTTAGGAGAAGGACGAGATGTCGACGAAGTCGACTAACTCGTGAGCAGAAGAGTCCCAGGGGTTGGAGTTAGTCCTATATCTCCGAATTAAAAAGAGGATTACTTGTGAAAAAAGACCATTAGTCCGATTCTGCCGAATTATTTACCCGTTTTCCCTGTGTGGGAGTTGTTTTGGCCGATTTAGTTTGGCAATTTAGGACTAATGACGGTTTAATGAGGGAGTCGATGAGATTAATTTGGCAATTTCGGACTAATACCTGCAGAGGGTCCAGCTAGTCGATCAAATCTGAAGGAAGTCGACTAAGTCGACTAAAAGAAAGGATTTACGTGTAGGTCCGGATCCCAAGAGAACGCCGTAAGGCGTTTTTCTTGTATGAGGAGCCGAAGTGTGAGACCTAGGGCAGAAGCAACTGCTAGAAACGGAACGTGTGTACGCTATTTTTGGGCAAATGGGCCATTTGGAGAAGTTGTGGAACGTAGATCCGCTATTTGCTCGTAAGCAGTCGTATTTTAACCAAAATGCTTGAAATAGCGGACTGACGTTCCGTTTCACTAGAAAAGCAGACGAATTGTGGTAAATAGCGTACTGACGTTCCTCAACCGTCTCATTTTAAATGGCTGCGTATGCTCGGATCAATAGTCTGGAGCACCTGAGCAAGCTGCTCGTCAGAAACGGTCTCTCGTCCGTATCGTACCCGATTATAGGCAGTGGTAAGCGCGTGAACTGAAGCTTCTGAGAGCCGTGTTTGATGCGTGAGCTCCAAGCCTGTCTCGTTGGGTGTAAATGATCTCTTATAGGTGTAACCGCTCTTGCTAGCCTGCCCAATCAATAACCGGTAAAGGTAGCGGATCCGCTCCTGATTGTTCGGTAGTTGTGACCAAGATGGCTCGCGAGCGGACGAAGGCCACAGTGTAGAACTTGCTTTTCGCCACCATAGGTTAGGAAGCTCTCTCCAGTTGAGAAGGGCTTCTTTCTCATCTGTAAAGCCTTCGGTTACATCACCTTGTTCACGTCGTAATGATCGCTTCCAAAAGCGCCGAATGAACGAGAGCAGAGCGGGTGCAAGCTTCATAAGGAGCAAATAGAGGCAGCATAGAACGAGTGCAATCACAAGCACATAGCCTACAATTTGCACAACATACTGCATGAGAATCCCAAACCATCCTGGTTCATGAGGTGAAGCTGGCGGGAGCTCCATAGGAGGCGGCGCCGAAGGGCTGGATTCAGGCACATCAGGCGGTGCTTCGGATGACATCAATCCCAGCAGCCAAGCCACAATTCCATGCAGAAGGCGCATGAGGCCTTGCTTCACTTGCTGAAAGTAAGCGACAGCAGCGATAACGGCAATAAAGACGATTAACCAAATACGACTGTAGCGTTTCACGGTTTGAGACAGCGATGAGGCGGCGGCACGATCATTACCTGCTAAGGTAGCGATAAGGAGCTGAGTGCGATTCATCATAAAGAAGAAGAGGATCAGGGTACCGAATCCGAGCCCGTTTAAGGCTATTTTGTACGGATGCATAAGATCCACACGAGTCATGATTGGAACACCAATGAAGTACATCACCCCAGCAATCACGAAAACCCCAGGTGAATAAAGGGAGATCCACCCATCTTTGGTGTATCGAATACCCCGATAGACGATCAGGGCTCCGATTGCCGCACATAATGCAACACGCACAGGATCCATTTGAAGTAAATAGGATAATCCATAACCTGCGGCAACACAGACAAGGAACTCATAACCTTTTCGAGATAGCCATTTGAACTGTCCGAAATAGGCACCGATCATGAAGCAGAGCAGCAGCTGTATACAAGTTAGTCCAAGCATACTGTCAAACACATAGACTTGAGCTAATGTGATCAGCGGGGCAAAGATTCCAAACTCGACGATACCGAAAAAGAGTGCAAATCCGCATGTGCGTAAGAATGCATAAAGACGATTAGGCTGAGAATTTGTTTGATTAAGCAAGGGTCTGAGCATCAGATGAAGCCACCTCCTTATCGCTAAGATCAAGAAGGGAATGCTGTAAGGGAACAATGAATACGGAGTGTCCTAAAGCTTCTAGTCGTTCGATGCTGCGCGCCATCCCCTCGGAAACGAAGGCCGTCAACAGGATGATGTCTAGAGCCTCCCCTTCCACCTCGATTCCGTAATCGAGAAAGTCCTCACAGGAGCGGGCACAAGAGATCGCGAGCTTCGCCATGGTTTGAAAAAGATGCTCTAACTGCGACCAACCACCAACAGGAGCGCAGTAAACGGGAACCCCCGGCTCATTCAGCAGCCAACCGTTATAACCAAAACCAACAGGAACCCCTCGACTGACCGCATGTTCGGCTAAAGTAGCTGCGTAGGAGAGCGCTTTTTCGACGAGCTCAGGGTCCGTGACGGCATCCCACATCGTTGGTGTCACTTGGCTATTAACGACGATAAGTAATCGGGGATCGGCCGTAAACTCCCGGTTGTAGACCTGAAGCCGTTGGCTGCGGGCCGTTGCTTTCCAATGAATGCTGTTCATCGTATCCCCATAACGGTATTCTCTTGCACCCGAAACGAGGAACGGATCCGGCATAATCCAGCGCTGGACTGTCACGTCGCCTTGCCACCGGCTAGAGAGGAGCGGAATATCATCGCGATTCACCAAACGCGGGTACACTAGCAGCTCGACATGCATGGAATGTGTGGTAGAGGCCGCTTCTAAACCAACGAAATCACCCATGGTAGCCGCAATAGTCTCCAGCTTATACCAACCGCGTTTAGCTGCATGCACACCATGACGCCGTACGATTCGGGTATAGGGCATGAGGCTGAACAGACTGCGATGATTTTGAAAAAGGGAACCGCTGCTCACTTCCAGATTATTCATCTGGGTGAAGTGGAGCCCCGCATGAATCGTGGATTCCAAGCGAAGCCATGGAATCGGTGCGAGCTTGCGGTTCACGATCGTCTCGATCATGAGAATATCATCGCCGACATGGCAATGGGCTGTATTGAAGGTTCGTTCAATTCGAAGTCCGCGAAACCCCCAGCGGACAAAAAACTGAAACTGGAGGAAGAACAGAAGGGCGGCGATGATCACAATCCAACTTATGCTCATCGTTACCCCAGCTTCACTTCCGTAGGAACGGGGGTAGCGGCAAGTACACTAGTCAGCAGCGCAAGCACCTGTTGATCCTGTTGGCGCGAGCGCGTGCGCAGCAAGATGCGATGCGCCCAGACGGGCTTCACCAGCGCCTTGACGTCGTCCGGCAGCACATAATCGCGGCCGCGCAGCGCAGCGTACACCTGCGCCGCCTTCATCAAGGCGCGAACGCCGCGCGGGCTGACGCCGAGCGCGGCATCCGCATGCGTGCGCGTCGCTTCCGCGAGCTGCACGATATAGTGCAGCAGCTCGTCGCTGACGCACACCTGCGTGAACAGCAGCTGCGCTTCGAGCAGCTCCGCGCGGCTCACGACCGGCAGCAGCTGATCCAGTGGATCCTGCTGCTGGTAGCGCTGCAAGATCAAGACCTGCTCGGCTGCCGTGGGATAGCCGAGCGACAGCTTCATCAGGAAGCGGTCGAGCTGCGCTTCCGGCAAGGGAAAGGTCCCCTGATTCTCGACAGGGTTCTGTGTAGCAATGACGAGGAACGGCGCTTCCAGCTTGCGCGTTTCCCCGTCGATGCTGACCTGGCGCTCCTCCATGCTCTCCAGCAAGCTGGACTGCGTGCGCGGCGTCGCGCGGTTAATCTCATCGGCGAGCACGATGTGAGCGAAGAGCGGACCTGGGCGGAATTCGAATTCGCCCAGCTTCTGGTTGAAGAAGTTGATGCCGCTTACATCGGACGGCAGCAGATCGGGCGTGAACTGGATCCGCTTCATCGAGCCGTCGAGGGAGCGGGCTAGCGCTTTGGCAAGCTGGGTTTTTCCGGTGCCGGGCACATCTTCGAGCAGCACATGACCGGAGGCGATCAGCGCAATGACCAAGAGCTCGACGGTGTCGTCCTTGCCTATAATAACGTGACCAACGTTTTCTTTGATGAGGGAAGCGATGCGTCCAATGGGTGCGATATTCAAATGATTAACCTCCTAAATGATGAATGATGCGAATGAATTGACACAGATGAAAAGTAAAGGTGCTAATGAGATTATGTAGAGGCTACAAGATTGCTCAAGGGGAACGTCGTTCCGCTATTTCACTGATTTTGCTACTCTTTAGCCCCGAAAGGGAACGTCGTTCCTCTATTTCACGGGAAAGCGGGGGAAAACCTACATTTTCAGCAAAATAGCGGAACCTCGTTCCCTTTGGGAGCGAAAACGGGCTATTTGGAGAAAATAGCGCACTGAGGTTCCCTTGCATTGTTCGGAGTGGCTGATTTAGGCAGGTGAGCTCACCGGTTATAGACGTGTCAGGATTTACATATGCTTCAACCTAATTTTAACACCCCACAGGGGATTTTTACCAATGTTTCCTCGGACAGCTTATGTTTCCTCAAGTAACGATCAATTCTATTTGTATATTCGATGGGCAGTGAGTACAATGATGGTGATAATGAGAAATGCTGCGAGAGATGCTTCTAAATTGGGGAGCCCTAGGAGGTCAGGCATGTACAAGCTGCTGTTAGTGGATGATGAAGAGGATGTGCGCGAAGGTGTCGTCCGTGAAATAAATTGGGAAGCGATTGGCTTTGAAGTCGTCGATAAGGCGGAGAATGGGAAAGAAGCGCTGGAAATGGTCGAGCGTCTGCAGCCGGATGTGGTTGTGACGGACATTCAGATGCCTTTCATGAATGGGTTGCAGCTGGCTGAAGCAATTAGAGAGCGCTTTCCCACGATTAAGCTTATCATCCTGACAGGGCATGATGAATTTGAGTATGCCCAGCGGGCGATTAAGTTGCATATTGATGAATATGTGCTTAAGCCTTTTTCCGCGCAGGAGCTGGTGAATGCCTTGCTGAAGGTGAAGGCGCAGGTGCAAGAGGAGGTTGCACATCGCGAGGATGTGCAGCTGCTTAAGGAGCATTACCGTAAGAGCATGCCGGTACTCAAGGAGAATTTCTTAGCGACATTAATGAATCGCAAGCTTCCGCGGGACGAGGTGTTTGAGAAGGCAGCGAATTATGGGATTGCGCTTAGCGGAAATAGCTATGTGGTTGCCGTGTTGAGCATCGACGGGATCTTTATTTCGGAAGAGGATTCGGAGAATCGAGAGGAGCTTTCGAAGTCGCTGTCACTGAAATATTCTGAGGATCAGGCGTTAAAATATTTTGCACTCTTAAATATTACCGAGGAAATTGCCAATAAGCGCGGGCTGGGCCTTGTTTTTATGCATAATGATCAGGTAGTGTTGCTAGCGGCGAGAGAGAATAGAGACAAGGAAGCGGCGCTGCAAGAAACGATGCGGGTGTTGGAGGAAATTCGGCAGAGTGTGGAAAAATATTTGAAATTCACCCTGACTGTTGGGGTCGGAAGTGTGATGAAGGATGTCACGAAAATCAGCTATTCGTATGAAGATGCGGTGCTTTCCCTCGACTATCGACTCATTTTGGGCAGCAATCGCATGATTTATATTGATGATGTGGAGAAGCGCAGCGTTGACAAAATTCGATTTGACGATGTGAAGGAACACGCATTGACGCGTTGTATCAAAGTAGGCACGATGCAAGAGATCCGGGAGACGATTGATGAGCTGTTTCAGGGAATCGAAGCCGGCGTGTCGGTTAAGGATTATCAGATTTATTTGCTTGAAATCCTTACGTGCATTCTGAAAGCAGCGAAGGATTCCAACCTGAATGTCGACGAGGTATTTGGTGAGAGTTTTATTCCTTTTACGGAGATTAATAAGTTCACTTCCTTGGAGGAAGCGAAGCATTGGTTGGCCGAGCTGTGCGCGAGCATGATGAATCATATTGCAACGGATCGTCAATATACGTACAAAAACCTCGTGGATCTAGCGAAGGATTACACGAAGAGTCATTATCATGAGGGCGATATCAACATCAATAAGGTGTGCGGACATCTGCATATCAGTGCGGGATATTTCAGCTCTATTTTCAAAAAAGAAACGAAAATGACCTTCGTTAACTATCTGAATCATATTCGGATGGAGGCAGCGAAAGAGTTGTTGCGTTCTACGGACATGAAAGCACTGGAAATAGCCGAGAAGGTGGGCTATGCCGATGCGAATTATTTCAGTTTCTCGTTCCGTAAAAATGTTGGCGTTTCCCCGAAAGAGTATCGCAATAACAGCGCCAAAGGGCTGTAGGAACTGGAAAGGGGGAGAATTGCTTTGAAACGCAGAGTGAGTACGCTGCTGAAGGCTTTATATAACGTTATGCTCGATACGATGCGGGTAAAAAGTATTCAGTTTACGATTACGATGTCATTCATCCTTATTACCGTGACGGTTATGCTCATAGTTTCCTTAGTGCTCTATAATAAATTCGCCAAAACGGCAGAGGAGAGCGCATTTCTGAATACAGCACAGGTCATTGAGCAGGTGCAATTTAACCTAGAGCAGTATATCAAAGGGATGTCGGATACGTTTGAGGTCGTAGATGCCAAAATTGCGAAGAGCCGAGGCATCCCGTCGGACAAGCTACTAGAACAGCTAGATACCATAGCCAGTACACGGGAGGATATTGTATCTATTCATCTTTTTACCGCGGATGGCGGGTTGGTCACCGGTGTGCCAACGACAGAGATGCGCAAAAATACACGGCTGCTCGAGCAGTCGTGGTTTAGGTCTGCCCTCGATAACCCGAACCATCTTACTTTTTCCTTACCGCATATCCAGAACCTATTCAAAGATCCCTACAAGTGGGTGGTTTCCATGAGTAAAGGGGTCACGATTGAGCAGAATGGGAAATTGGTGGATGCGGTTATTTTGGTGGACATTAATTTCAAGACATTGGACGATGTGTTTCGTACGGTTTCGCTAGGGAAGAAGGGCTATGTCTATATCATTGACGATTCTGCTGGCAGCATTGTGTATCATCCGCAGCAGCAGCTTATTTATATTGGTCTCAAGTATGAGAATGTGGAGCAAGCGCTCAAATTTTCGTATGGCCAATATATGGATGTGAGCGAGGGTGAGTCGCGGTTAAACGTAGTGCGGACGGTCAATAATATCGGCTGGAAAATTATTGGGGTCTCCTACTTAGATGAAATGGTGACGACGCGCAAGGAAATCTCAACGTTCATGATTTGGTTGCTAGTGATCGTATTGCTCTTTATTTTGCTGATTTCCTCTTTCATGTCCGCGCGTATTTCGCAACCCATTAAACGACTGAAGAAGTCGATGGAGATGGTGGAGAAAGGGCATTTTGACACCTATATTCATGTGCGTGGAGCAGATGAAGTGGAGCAACTGTCGCGGAGGTTCAATCTGATGGTATCCAGGGTCCGAGAGCTTATGGATCAGAGTATCGAGGAGCAGGAGATTAAGCGGAAGAACGAGCTGGAGGTTCTCCAATCGCAGATTAATCCGCATTTTTTATACAATACACTCAATTCGGTCGTTCGTATGGTTGGCAATGGGAGGAATGAAGAGGTTGTGACGACGATCACGTCCCTGTCGAAGTTTTTCCGGATATCGCTGAGCAAAGGCAAAAATATTATTACCATCGGGGAAGAGATCGAGCATATTCGCAACTATTTGATCATCCAGAAGATGCGCTATAAGGACAAGTTTGAATACGAGATCCGCGCCCCAGAAGAGGTGCTTTCGTACAAAACGCTCAAGCTGATTCTTCAGCCATTTGTGGAAAATGCGCTCTACCACGGCATTGAGTATATGGTGGACGAAGGGCTGATTGAGCTATCTGTTACGATGGAAAAAGGGAAGATTATTTTCGAGATTCGGGATAATGGCGTCGGAATGTCGGAGGAAACGCTCAAGAATATTGTCTCTGGTCAGGTGAAGAGTGACAAAGGTTCGGGTGTCGGATTGCGAAATGTGCATGAGCGGATACAGCTTTATTTTGGCATGGACTACGGGGTCCAAGTTAGCAGTGAGCTTGAGGAAGGAACGGTCGTCACGATTACGATTCCAGCCTTACTAGATGACGAAGGAGGGGGTGAAGGATGAGATTGAAACCAATGATGATCGCTGTCCTCATCGCTTTACTGTCGATGTCCTCCTGTTCAGAGCGTGATGAAACCATGCCTACGGAGCAGAAGAAGCACCTGGAGGTTATTCTCCGAAGTCAGGAAGGCGACTATTGGAAAACAGTAAAGTTGGGCGCAGAGGTCGCGGCGAAGGAGTTTGATGTTGCGCTGGATTTTCGGGCACCTGGTGATGAAGCGGATGTGAAAGGGCAAATTGCCCTTATGGAGCAATCCATCTCGAGCGGTCCAGATGCCATTGTATTGGCAGCCAATGATTATAAAGAGTTGTCATCTGTCGTTGATGAAGCTGATAAAGCACATATTCCCGTCATTACGATCGACTCCGAGGTCGAGACGAAGAACGTACAGAGCTTCATTGGCGCAAATAACTATGAAGCGGGTCAGTTAGCGGGGAGACAGCTGATCAAGTTGATCGGCAAGAGCGGGCAAATTGCGATAGTAAGCTTTAAGCAAGGGGAGCGAAATACGGAGCTGAGGGAGAAAGGCTTGCTGGACGAAATTTCGAAGTATCCCGATGTCCAGGTGATTGAGAAGGTGTACAGTTTGACCGATCGTGAGCTAGCCGCTCAACTCACCCATACAGTTATCGATAAACATCCGCAGTTAGACGGGATCGTGGCAATGAGTGAAATTTCCTCTAGTGGTGTCGCCAGCGCAGTTCAGAGTCGGAAATTGCAGGAGAAGGTGAAAATCATCACCTTTGACAGTACCTCTGAAGAGCTAGAGCTGCTGCAAGAGGGGATTATTCAAGCGACGATTATTCAAAACCCTTTTAGCATCGGCTATTTGGGTGTAAAAAGTGCTGTCGAAGCTGTCGATGGTAAAAACGTTCCAAAGCGCGTGGAAACAGGGATTAAGGCGATTGATCTGAGTAATATGTTCTGGTCGGACAATCAAAAATTGCTATTTCCATTTGTTAAGTGATGAGAATTTCGATAGAAGACATGAGGATATTGCATTTGTTTATGTTCAGTGAACCATTATAGTAAGGAATGTAAACAAACAACATACCTTTTAGGGAGGGTCTTATCTTGAAAAAATTACTTACACTTGCCGTAGCAGGCGCATTGGTTGCAACCGTAGCAGGTTGTGGAAATAAAACAGAAACACCAGCAACAACTACTTCCCCAGCAGCTTCCACAGGTGCAGCAGCAACTACAGCTCCAGCAGCAGGTAAAAAACCAACAATCGGTGTTGCGATCTATAAATTTGATGATACGTTCATGTCTGGTGTTCGTGCAGCGATCTCCGATGCAGCGAAAGATAAAGCGACTGTTGATATCGTAGACAGCCAAAACTCACAACCAACACAAAACGATAAAGTTGACCTTTTCATCACGAAAAAAGTAAATGCACTAGCGATCAACGCGGTTGACCGTACAGCTGCTGGCGTTATCATCGATAAAGCAAAAACAGCCAACGTTCCAGTTGTCTTCTTGAACCGTGAGCCACTTGCTGACGACATGAAGAAATGGGATAAAGTTTACTACGTAGGCGCTAAAGCTGAGCAATCCGGTACAATGGAAGGCCAACTGTTGGTTGACTACTTCAAAGCTCACCCAGAAGCTGACAAAAACAAAGACGGAAAAATCCAATACGTTATGCTTAAAGGCGAGCCAGGACACCAAGATGCTGAGCTTCGTACGAAATTCTCCATCCAAGCGATCACAGATGCTGGTTTGGGCGTAGAAAAAGTAGCAGAAGATACAGCGATGTGGGACCGTGTTAAAGGTCAAGAGAAAATGGCAGCATTCCTAGCTTCCAGCGAAAGCAAAATCGAAGCTGTTCTTGCGAACAACGATGATATGGCGCTTGGTGCGATCGAAGCTTTGAAAGCAAAAGGCTATTTCAAAGATAACAAATTCCTTCCGGTTGTTGGTGTAGATGCAACAGCTCCAGCTCTACAAGCACTTAGCGATGGAACGCTTCTAGGAACAGTTCTAAACGATGCAAAAAACCAAGGTGCAGCAACAACAAGCGTAGCAACAGCTCTTGCTAATGGTCTAGTTCCAAGCAAAGAAACAACTGGCTATGATATTACTGACGGTAAATATGTTTGGATTTCCTACAAAAAAATCACAAAAGCTAACATGAACGAAGCGAAGTAATTGTGAGAACGGGCAAGAGAGGCGATATGTGAATAACAATCGCGCTTTTGCCTTCCTTTTTTGGAAACCCGTGCAAAGATAAAGAGAAATAAGCTTCGAATAAAGGCTTCACTTTGTGGGGATTATCGTGAGCTGTAGGGGGAGTTACCATGACTGTACATGACTATTTATTGGAAATGAATCAAATCTCCAAAGAGTTCCCCGGCGTAAAGGCGCTGGATAACGTCACCCTCAAAGTTCGCCCAGGAAGCGTACATGCGCTGATGGGAGAGAATGGAGCGGGTAAATCGACGCTGATGAAATGCCTATTTGGTATTTATAAGCCCGATGGTGGAGAAATCAAGCTTAACGGAGAAGTAGCTTCGATTACGAACTCCAAGGATGCATTAGCGAACGGCATTTCCATGATTCATCAGGAGCTTCACCCTGTTCCTCATCGCAACGTGATGGAGAACATTTGGTTAGGCAGATTTCCGCTAAAAGGTATCGGACCTTTGAAATTAGTGGATCACAAAAAAATGCGTACAGATACAGAGAGTTTGTTCAAACAACTCCAAATGGATATTAAACCGGATACACTCGTTGGTACCTTGTCGGTATCCAAAGTGCAATCCATTGAAATTGCCAAGGCTGTTTCTTTCAATTCGAAAGTTATTGTTATGGATGAGCCGACTTCATCGCTTACGGGTAATGAAGTTGAGCAGTTGTTTCGCATCATTCGCGACCTGAAGAGCCGCGGTGTTTCGATCATCTATATTTCACATAAAATGGAAGAAATTCTGGAGATTTCGGATGAAGTAACGATTATGCGTGATGGTACCAAGATTGGTACATGGGCATCTTCCGAGCTTACCACAGATATGATCATCTCTAAGATGGTTGGACGTGATTTGAAAGAGCGTTTCCCTGAGCGCAGCAATGTTCCTGAAGGTGTATTGATGAAGGTTGAGGACCTGACTTCGGTCGTTCCGAAATCATTCAAGAATGTGTCTTTTGAGCTGAAAAAGGGTGAGATTCTCGGTGTTGGCGGTCTTGTTGGTGCTCAACGGACAGAATTGATTGAATCGTTGTTCGGGATGAGAGGCATTGCTTCAGGAAGCATATCGATCCACGGTAAGCCAGTGAAGCTGAAGTCGCCGATGGATGCGATTAAGCAGAAGATTGCTTTGCTGACAGAAGAGCGCCGTGTTACTGGGATTTTCCCGGTGTTATCGGTTTTGGAGAACACGGTCATTGCCAACTTGGGAAGATACATGAATCCATTTGGCTTCATTCAAGAAGCGAAACGTAAAGCAGAAGTTAAACAAAGTATCGAAATGCTGCGCGTGAAAACGCCGAATATGCATGCGTTGATTAAGAACTTGTCCGGTGGTAACCAACAAAAGGTTTTGCTGGCCAGATGGCTGTTAACAGAACCTGATGTACTCCTTCTCGATGAACCGACGCGGGGAATTGACGTAGGAGCGAAATTTGAGATTTACTCCATCATTGCTGACCTTGCCAAGCAGGGGAAAAGTATTATCATGATCTCTTCTGAAATGCCCGAGCTTCTTGGGATGTCAGACCGAATTATGGTTATGTGTGAGGGACGTCTTACGGGCATTGTAGAAGGAAATAAAGCAACAGAAGAAGAGATTATGCGCCTTGCTGCACAGCATATGGCATAATGGAGGGGGCCTAGAATCATGACTACCAAAACAGAAACATTGAAATCCAGAGACCTTAGCGGGTTCATTACCAAATACGCAATTTACATCGTGCTAGTTGTTCTAGTCATTGGGATCGCGATCTATGATCCACGCTTTTTATCAGTAAACATTCTACGTGATATCTTATTGCAGTCGTCCACACGTGTTATTATCGCGTTGGGTGCAGCGTTCATTCTTATCACGGGGGGAACGGATTTATCAGCAGGGCGAATTGTTGGTTTATCAGCGGTTATCTCCGCATCCATGTTGCAAACAGAGGAGTATGGCAGAAGATTTTTCCCTGACTTACCGCAATTGCCCATGTTTATTCCGATTGCGATTGCTGTTGTAGCGGGTTTATTAGTTGGGTTAATTAATGGAATTGTTGTCGCTAAGTTCCGAGTCCCGCCATTTATCGCTACGTTAGGTACGATGGTCGCCGTTTATGGTGCCAACTCCTTGTACTTCGATATGAAACCGAACCAATCCCAACCTATCGGTGGTTTGAGACCAGACTTCGGTAATCTCGGCACAGGCTCCATTGGCTCCAGCGCCACATACTCGATTCCTTATATCGTTATTTTCGCGATTGTTGTCTCGGTTATTGTTTGGATCGTATTTAATAAAACAAAGCTTGGCAAATATATGTACGCGATTGGCGGAAACATTCACGCCGCTGTCGTTTCTGGTATTAACGTTAATCGTTACTTGATCTATATCTATGCGATTGCGGGCGCGCTTTATGGACTTGCAGGGGTACTTGAAGCTGCAAGAACGGGTGGTGCTACGAATAACTACGGAAACATGTACGAGCTTGATGCGATCGCTGCTTGCGTAGTCGGCGGCGTATCTACTTCCGGTGGTATCGGAACGGTTCCGGGTGTTCTTGCAGGGGTATTGATTTTCAGCGTTATCAACTACGGGTTGACGTTTATCGGCATTAGCCCGTACTGGCAGTTAATTATCAAAGGTGTGATCATCGTTGCTGCGGTAGCGTTTGATATGCGGAAATATATGAATTCGAAGTAGGTTGTGGAGGCTGTCGACATTATCGGCAGCCTTTTCTAACGAGAGATATTGAAAGCGTTTACGTATATACAGGGGGAATGGACTATGCATACAAACCACAACAGGCCGGGCTGGAAGAAGGGGCTTTTATTTATTTCTTTACAAAGTAAACTGGTGGGGGCTTTTGTTCTCGTCTCTTTGCTCGTTGGGATCACCAGCGGATTGTCTTATATGTATATTAAAAAAGTGGACAACTCTTATACGGAGCTACTCGAAACGAATGTGAGACTGCTTCAGGATGTTGCTGAAATCAAAGAAAAAACACAGATGCAAACGAGTTTATTGTTTGGTTATGTGCTGGATCCGACGAAAGACAGAGAAAAGCGTTTAACGGATATGAATACGACGCTTTCCTCGATCATTACCAAAATGAAAGATAAGGAAGGGAATGAGGAGGAGCAATCCGCAGTCGGGGCAATGCTGGAAGCGAATCAAACCTTTGCTAGGCTGGTTCAAAAGGTGGTTGCTTACGGAGAAAAAGGAGATACCTCCTTAGCAAAGGCCGAAGCGATGCAGTGGGCGATCCCTACTACGGAAGCATTGACGCAAGCAGCGGCTAAAATTGAAGAGCTAGAGGCGGTCATCCAGGCGGATGCTTCTACTCAGAATCATCAGACCGTTTCATCAACGATAAAGACATTGATATGGGTGAGCGGAGCAGCGTTAGTATTCGCACTAGTAATAGGTCTCTTGGTATCGCGAAGCATTGTTACACCAGTGCGGTCGATGGTGAGAGCGGCAGAGCGAATAGCGAATTGTGACCTATCGGTGGGCGATATTGGGGTAAAAAGCCGCGACGAGCTGCGTGATCTGGCAACGGCGTTCAATCAGATGAAAGGCAACCTACAGGGCTTGATTCGTCAGGTTGGCAGCAGCGCGGAGCAGGTCGCTGCGGCTTCGGAAGAGCTTAGCGCAAATTCCAATCAGGTTAGTGAGTTATCGGAGCGAATCACGGGCACGATTCAGATTATCTCGCAAGGCACGAATGCGCAGGTGGGGAGTGTACATCAAGGCGTTTCGATCATGGAAGAAATGTCAGCAGCGGTTACGCAAATTGCGAGTGTGACGCAAACTGCGAATAAACAGTCTTTGTCTGCGCAGCAGGAGGCGGGGGAAGGTACTGCGGCGATTGAAACGGCGATGGTGCAAATGAAGGCCATTCATCAGAAGATGAATGAACTTGCAGAATCCGTACATCGGCTAAGCATCCGTTCGGAGAAAATCGTCAATGCGAATGCGATGATCGCTGGTATTGCGCGGCAGACGAATATGCTGGCGCTCAATGCTTCAATTGAAGCGGCACGCGCAGGCGCTGCAGGCAAGGGGTTCGCCGTGGTTGCGGAGGAAGTCCGCAAGCTATCCATGCAGACAGGCGCAGCGGCGGAAGAAGTGGCATCTCTTGTGACGAGTATTCAAGCGGAAACAAGAGATGTGATGAGCTCCACTGAGGCGGGCAGCCGCGAGGTGGAGACGGGGCTTGAGGTCGTCGGCGAAGCGGGAGCGACGTTCCGCCGCATTCGTTCTGCGATGGACGAGGTCGCTCAGCAGATCGAGGAAGTGGCGGGCTGCTCGGAGGCTATCTCCGAGAAGACGCTCGTTGCCGTTGGCGTGATTCGCGCCATCGACGAAGTCGCGGGGCAGACCGCTGCGGGCGCGAAGAACGTCTCCGCCAACATCGAGGGTCAGTACGCGAGCATGGAGGAGATTGTCTCCTCCGCGACGGTTCTGAGCAGCATGGCTGCGGAGCTGCAGGGGTTGATTGGGCGGTTTCGGGTGTGAAGTTCTACCGACCAGCGCACTTCAACGGGGACTATGGTGATGCGATAGGGAACTACGTTCCGCTATTTCACGATAAACAGGTAATCTGATTAGCTAACGGAACGTGGTTCCGCTAATCTCATAGTTTTAGGGGATTTAGGGCACTAATCGAACTAATAGTGGAACCACGTTCCGCAACTTTTTAATTTTGAGCTTTTTTAGGCAAATAGTGGAACTACGTTCCGTAACTTGGGCATGGTGTGGAAATACTGCGATTATGATCTCATCCCAATAAGGGCTGCCCTCAAGTAGATTTATCTGCTTCCGAGGGACAGCCCTTTTGTCATTTCTGTATGCTTTCATTTCATAATAACCCAGAAGAAGCAGATATGTACTGTGTGTCCTGCATATAATCCCATATCAGCGTTCTTCGTACGATAACAAACTAACAGAGGTTTTCTTGTGAAATAGGGGAGTTGAGATCGAGGAGAGAGGAGTTAATCCCTTTGATTGTAACCGCAAATAAAATAATGAAATTGTTTGTGATTACGGGTGGGGTCGTTGTGTTTGATATTCTTGTGCTTTCTCCAGGTATTCTTGGTATAACGGTCGGTAATAGCGCATTACAAACGGCATTAACCGTATCTATTCTACTAGCAAGTACACTGACCTTACTATTCGGCATCCATAGCATTCTTATGAAGCAAAACGTTCAACTACCCGCAAGGCAGATGAAGAGTCCTGAGGATTTGGAAGGTGCTTTGAAACAATTCAAAAGTGTGAAATCATTAGCGCAGGAAATTGCGCTTGCCTTGCACCAATTGGAGCGAATGCACAAAAAACAAGAGACGTTACGAAGTGTCCTCATTCAGAGGTTTGAACCGAGCGGACTTAGCTTTCAGAAATTTGCTTCTACGACGCAAGAGGTGGAGAAGTTATTTTTTCACAATATACGGAGTATGATAAACCGTCTCCGTGTGTTCGACGAAGACGAGTTTCAAAGTATTGCCAAACAGAACGCGAGCCAGTTGTCACCCGAGCTTTTTCAAGAAAAAAGAAGCGTTTATAAATCACATATTTCGTTTGTTAGAGCCTCTTTACATATGAATGAAGAAATTTTGCTCAAATTGGATAAGTTGCTGTTAGAAATTTCTCGACTTGATAGCTTGGAGATTGGTGATATTGGGCAAATGTCGGGTATGCAAGAGATTGATGCTTTGATAAAGCAAACACAATTCTACAAACAGTAGAGGTGGTGCTCAGAACATGAACAAAACGAAGTTCTTCTTTATATCGCTTCTTATTGTGATTATTGTATTTATCGGTGTCTATGCTGGCGTGTCCTTCACAGCTAATTTTGGCAAATCCCAAGATCAAGTGACAGCGGAGAATGCGGCAAAGCAATTGAACAAGATCTACGATAAGATCTCCGTGGTGAACGGAACGCCAGTCAAAGGTCAGATTGATATTAATCCGGCCGATGTCGCCTCGTCTCTGCCTGATATTTCGAAATTTCCAATTACGGTGAATAATACGACGGACTATTTCGTGGAAATTTTCTCTTCAACTGAGAAGTCCGGTAGTGGCGTGGATGGTTGGTTAACAGATGTAGCGAATGAATTTAATAAAGCACACATTCTGGTGAACGGACTGCCTGCATCGGTGAAGATCCGTAATATTGCTTCTGGGACGGCGACGGACTATATCAAGTCGGGTAAGTATATGCCAGATGCCTTTACTCCTTCGAACGAGCTATGGGGGGAGATGATCAAAGCGGGCGGCACGAAAATACAGCTGGTCACGAATCGTCTTGTTGGCAATGTTCCTGGCATCGTGATTTCTAAGAAAAAGTATGATGCGCTCGTCGCGAAGTACGGATCCATTAATGTAAATACCGTAACGGAAGCTATTTCAAATAACGAATTTGCCATGGGCTATACAGATCCGTTCGCGAGTTCAACAGGCCTCAATTTCCTTGTAACGGCATTAAGTACATTTGATAATAAAAATCCAATCAGTGAGAAAGCTGTTCAACAATTTGAGAAATTCCAAACGAACGTGCCCTTTATCGCATCTACAACGATTCAAATGCGAGATGCTGCGAAGTCAGGGATGCTGGATGGGTTCGTGCTGGAATACCAGACCTTTCAGAATGCGGCGGAGCTTACGAATGACTATGTCTTTACCCCTTTTGGATATAGACACGATAGTCCGCTCTATGCCATCGGTGATCTCCCGATTGTGAAACTGGATTTGATTAAACGATTTGCCGAATTTGTTGCACAGGCGAAATATCAACAAACAGCCAAGGATAAGGGGTTTAATGGTCTCGAAAATTACAAAAGTGAACTTGCAGCCATTGATGGAAACACACTTTCATCTGCACAAAAGGTCTGGAAAGAAAAGAAGAATGGCAGTAAACCTCTTGCAGCTGTTTTTGTCACAGATGTATCTGGCAGCATGGATGGTAAACCCATTACCCGATTGAAAGAATCCCTGCTCAAAGGTCAGAAGTACCTGGGCAAAGAAAATAGAATTGGTCTTGTGTCCTATTCGAGCGGGGTGACGATTAATCTCCCCATTGCCAAGTATGATACGAATCAGCAATCACTGTTTGTCGGTACCGTAGGTAGTCTCCAAGCAGGTGGAGGGACAGCAACTTTTGATGCGGTTGTCGTTGCCATGAAAATGCTGGAAGACTATATGGCTGCAGACCCCAATGTTAAACCGCTTATTTTCGTATTAAGTGATGGCGAAACCAATGCAGGTCATTCCTTGAAAGACATTAGAGGGCTGATTGAGACGTATCAAATACCCATCTACACGATTGGTTACAATGCAGATATTCAAGCGCTTCAGAGTATTTCGAGTATCAACGAGGCAGCGAGCATCAATGCGGACACAGATGATGTCGTTTATAAAATAAGTAACCTGCTTAACGTCCAGATGTAAGGTAAACTTATCGTTCAAAGGGGGAGCCGCTATGTCATTTTCGATGGAAATCGTAGGAGAAGATGAGCTTAAGGCTGTTGTAGAGGAACAAGTAAAGCCAGTTCCAGAGGATGTTGTTAAACTGAGAGCGCAGGCGGAGCAGAATGTGCAAACGATCATGGAGATCGATCTCGATTCGCTGGAGAAACGAAAAAATATTTTGGCGGCGGTAGAAAACTTCGGCATAGAGACGATGCGAGCATCCTCACAGAAAAATGCTTTACTTCAAGTAACGATTGGGAAACTTTCGAAGTCTGGTGATGAGGGAGGGATTGTGGCCAAAGGGCTTGGGGAGCTGCAATTACAAATGAAGGATCTCGATCCAAGTGGGATCGACTTCGCCAAGCGCGGGTTTCTAGGGAAGTTTTTTAATCCGCTCAGGTCCTATTTCCATCAGTTCGATAAAGCGGATATGGTTATTGCCGAGATTATTGAAACGTTGACTAAAGGGAAATTAGGTTTGAAGGATGACAATACGACACTTCTTCTCGAACAGCACGCACTTCGCGATCTTACCAAAAAGCTTCGTAAAGAGATCCAATTAGCTTCTTATATGGATGAAACCATTGAAACGCAAATCGCGCTCGCCAAAGCTCGAAATGATGACCCTGAGAAGATCAAATTCATTACAGAAGAGGTGCTATTTCCACTTCGTCAGAGGACGCTGGATATGCAAGCCATGATGGCGGTCAATCAACAAGGATTCATCACTTTCGAGGTCGTTATCCGAAATAATAAGGAACTTATCCGCGGAGTTGATCGTGCAAGCACAGTTACGGTAGCGGCGTTACGCGTCGCAGTTACGGCTGCCAGTGCATTGGCCAACCAGCGAGTGGTGCTCAACCAGTTGAATGCTTTATACACCACAACGAATACGTTCATTGAACATACGGGGCAGATGCTGAAGCAACAAGGTGTGGACATTCAAAAAGGTGCTATTGAGGCCAGTATTTCAGCAGACTCGCTTAAGAAAGCATTTGCCGACAGCTTTGAAGCCTTGCAAGCGATCAGTACCTATAAGCAAGAAGCTCTCCCGAAAATGCGCGAAACGATTACCCAATTCCGTGAATTAGCGGAAACCGGTGAGAAACAGATTCTGCGGCTTGAAAAAGGCGCGGCAGTTGGTCTATAAGGACACAAAAGGAACCCCGGACTTATCAAAGTCTGAGGTTCCTTTTTTTTGTGGGTGTACTGTGTAATCCCTCGTCGAGGATCTCAACGATCAGCTCAATTTCCACTGGTGTGTGGAAGGACAGATCGCTGGTGTCGATCGCGGAGCGGAGCAACAAGCGAGTAAGTTGTGGAACGTAAGTACGCTATTTTCCCAAAAATAGGCGTTTTTCAGAAGATGCGGAACATGAGTACGCTATTTCTCGAAAAGTCGCTCGTAAACGCGCGTTTCCGTGGAAATAGCGGAACGTCGTTCCGTAACTCCACGAATATAGCTCATTTGTCCGAAAAAGCGGAACGTCGTTCCGCATCTCGGAGTGCAAAACCCAAAAGCAGTCTCCCAAGTAATGCGTTACTTGGGAGACTGCTTTCTCGAGGGCTACGATTTCCCCTTGCGGGTCATCTCCGCAATTGAAACCCACTGCTCATCGGTTACCTCGAGCAGGTCGTTGAACTGCCCGGCGCCTTGCAGCCACTCGCCGCCGTCAATCGTGATCACTTCGCCGTTAATATAGGCGGCGAAGTCCGAAATCAGATATGCGGCGAGGTTCGTCAGCTCATCTTTTTCCCCAACGCGTCCCATCGGGACGCGGTTCAAGAGCTTTTGCGACAGCTCGGGCGTGGGAGCCAGTCGGCTCCACGCGCCATCGGTCGGGAACAGCCCCGGCGCGATAGCGACTTGCCGGATCCCGTACCGCGCCCACTCGACGGCGAGTGAGCGGGTGAGGGCAAGCACGCCGGCCTTCGCGGCGGCGGAAGGTACAACAAAGGCGGATCCGGTGGAGGCGTAGGAGGTAACGATGTTCAGCATCGTACCTCCCACGCCTTGCTCGATCCACCTTTTACCCAGCTCCAACGTGGTGTAGAACGTCCCGTGGAGCACAATGTTCAGCACCGCATCGACCGCTCGCGATGATAAATGCTCAGTCGGGCTGGCAAAGTTGCCCGCCGCATTATTAATCAGCACGTCGATGCGACCGAAGTGCTGCTCCACCGCTGTGATCATGGCAGCGACCTGCTGCGGATCACGTACATCGCAGGGGTGGTAGAACACATCCCCGCCTTCATCAGTGCTCATTTCAGCCGCGGCTTTCGCGAGTACTTCTTCCCGCCGGCTTGTGATGGCCAACTTAGCCCCAAGCGATAGGAACTTCTCACCCATCGCGCGGCCAAGTCCCGTGCCACCGCCTGTGATCAGAACAACTTTATCTTGGAGTAAGGATCCGTCAAACATGTGACTCACGCTCCTTTTTCACTATGGATATTGATATTAAACCAATAAAATCTTTATGCTAATAAAGATGTAAGTAAGCTTTGTAAGCTTTGGTATCTTTTATGATGTAGAGAGGTGTCTATACCATTCACACATAGACAGCGCTTACATTCATGCTGATAACTCATGTTCTCATACCAGCAACCCTACTGTCCAGTAGCAATAGACGCATTGTCACGGTGCACAATCATTGCACTTCAGATTGTGCAGGATCCCAAGAACAGTTGAAACTGACCATTGTAATGTTGTATTCTAATGATTAAAAATTAGCGATAGAGGAGTGACAATCTTGGAAATTAAAGTGGATGATTTATCGGGTCCTGAAGTGGTAGCGCTAATTATGGAACATCTTCTAAATATGCAATCGTTATCCCCGCCAGAGAGTACACATGCCCTAAATTTGGATGGATTGAAAAGACCGGATGTGACATTTTGGAGTGGATGGGAACAAGGGGAATTAGTCGGATGCGGAGCGCTCAAAGAGCTCGATAATCAGCATGGCGAGTTAAAATCAATGCGAACTTCCTCCGCACATCACAGAAAAGGAGTCGCTAAGCGAATTCTTGAACACATTATTAATGAAGCTAAGCGACGCGGCTATACGCGAATAAGCTTGGAAACGGGCTCAATGGAAGCTTTCGAACCAGCAAGAAAGTTATATGAAAATTTTGGATTTACCTATTGTGAGCCGTTCGCGGATTACAGCCTAGACCCGAATAGTTCATTCATGACTTTGGCATTATAGATCCTTTTAACGGAGACCGACAGCATGTTGCTGAGGTCTCTTTTTCATTAGAAGGAACAGCAGGCATTTATTAAAATCCATTGGAATGTATCCGTATATCGGCTGGAAGCAACAATGCACCAATGTTCCTATTGTCTTTCCGCCACAGCATCAAAATCGACATCCAGGTTTTGAATATCCGATGAATCCACGAAAAAAGGAGGTCTCAATCGACCTCCCCTCATCGCATTCCCTCGCTTACTCCGCTAAAACAAACGTCTCCAGCACATGCCTCACGCCATCCTCGTTATTGCTCTTTGTCACGAAGTTCGCCAACGCTTTAAGCTCAGGCAGCGCATTCTCCATCGCAACGCCAAGGCCAGCAACTTCAAGCATTTCCCGATCATTCCACGCATCGCCAAGTGCAATCACTTCATCTAATGAACAACCGATGTGCTCAGCCAGGAACGTAATCGCATGACCCTTCGTGCCTTCCTTGTGCATGAACTCCAAATAGTGTGGCTTGGACTTCGTAATGTGCAGTTGGTCACCCAGCAGGGGAAGGAGTTCCTCGCGGATTTGGTCACAAACCTCCGGTTTATCAACAATCAGCATCTTAGGCTGCGGAATATGAATCCATTGACGCAAATCACCAATGATATAAGGCGTTTTGGACAAGCTCACGTACTTTTTAATCTTATCGTTATCCTCAGCTGCATAAAGCTCGTCCCCATGGTAAAGCTGAAGATGATAGTTGTTCTTCTCGCAGTAATCGAGCAGGAAGCGGGCGCTCTCTACAGGAACAGTGCGCTCATAGAGCACTTCTTCGTCTAGTAAATTTTTAATCAAAGCCCCTTGGTACGTAATAATCGGGACGTTGAGTCCGATGCGATTGGCAATTTTGGCAGCAGAAGGGAAGCTTCTTCCTGTAGCTATGGTGACCGTTACACCTTTGGCAACGGCTTGATGCATGGCATCAACCGTCTCTTGCGAAATCGTCAAATCATCACGCAGCAGCGTATCATCTAAGTCAGCAGCAACTAATTTATACGTCATGTTTCTCACCGATCCTATTCGTCATCTCTATTAAAATTCTGCTAATAGCATACCCGAATTGCTAGAGAATTGCTACAATAAGCGCATAGGAGATAGCTAAAAGGAGGCACTTTCACGATGACATCAGCTTACACGAATGACTTGGAGAAATGGCTTAGAGCCCATGCGAATCCGGAGAATGCCCCTAGTATGGAAGCCTATATGAAGAATCATTTTCTTTTCCTTGGTATTCGGAATCCAGAACGCGTCGCGTTAACCAAGCAATTCACGAAGGAGCATGGCTTTCCGAAAGGGGAGGAGGCAGTTCGCATCGCCCAGGAGCTATGGCAATTGCCCGAGCGAGAGTTTGCTTACACGGCTATTATGATGCTGTTGCAAGTGAGGAAAACAGTAGAGGCTGAGCATATCGAGGTGCTGGAGCATTTCGTCGTAACCCAATCTTGGTGGGACACTGTCGACACCATTGCGGATCACTTGATCGGATTTCATCTGCAACGATTTCCCGAGCTAATTCCCGCTTATGTGGAGAAATGGTTGGCATCGGATAACATGTGGCTGCAGCGTACCGCGATCTTATTTCAGTTGAAGTTTAAAAAGAAGACTGACGTGCCGCTGCTGTTTCACTGCATTACGACAATGGCTCATTCGAAGGAGTTCTTCATCCGCAAAGCGATTGGATGGGCGCTGCGAGAGTATTCCAAGACGGACGCAGCGGCGGTGCAATCCTTTGTTGCTAGCCATGAATTATCACCTCTAAGTGTACGGGAAGCGCTGAAGGTAATTCACAAAGAACAACCAGATACTGGAACGTAGCTGAAAGTTTCCTGAAACCGATTGACATTGATAATCATTTTCATTATCATGTACTGAGAATCAATATCATACATAGATAATCAGGAGGGTTCACCATGCTTCGTTTCAACAAAACCAAAACAACTAAGGTCTCTTTCACTGTCCTTTCAGTGTGTATGGCAGCACTACTTGTAACAGCTTGCGGAAGTAATAAAGATGCAGCAAGCACAGCAACACCAGCAACTTCAACAGCCCCTGCAGCAGCAGCTACAGCAACACCAGCTCCAGCTGTTGATAAAGTTGTTAAAGATAGCATGGGACATGATGTCAAAGTTCCTGCAAGCCCGAAAGCAGTTATCGCCTCCTATTTGGAAGATCCGCTTCTTGCACTTGGCGTTAAACCAGCAGTTCAATGGTCTGTGAAGGATACAACGGTTCAAGATTACCTGCAAACACAACTTGCTGGCGTACCAACGATTGGTTACGATCTACCAGTGGAATCCGTTCTAAAGGCAAATCCAGATTTCATGATCGTTGGCACTGAGTCAGCGGTAGAGAAAGGCCTTTACGAGCAGTACTCCAAAGTCGTGCCAACATTCGTTCTTGGCAGCGAAGTAACAGCTGACTATCGTAAGACGCTTTTGAAAATGGGCGAACTTCTTAACAAGACAGATGCAGCGAACGCAGCGCTGAAAAAATATGATCAAAAAGTTACAGATACAAAAGCTAAGCTTGCTTCAACAGTTGGCGATAAAAAAGTTGCCATCCTTTGGTTAACGAATAAAGCGTTCTATGTTGTTAACGGTAAAGTAGCGAGTGGTGCGGTTGCTTACGGCGATCTTGGTTTGAAAATGCCTAATATTCTAGCTGTCTTACCAGATGCGAAAGCGAACTGGACAGCGATTTCCCTAGAGAAACTTGCGCAATTGGATGCAGACTACCTCTTCTTGGTGAATAGTGATAAAGGTCAAGCTGGCAATCTTGAAGATCCGCTTTGGAAGAACATTCCTGCTGTAAAGTCGGGAAAAGTGTTTGAAATGGACACGAAGAGCAGCTGGTTGTACAACGGAGTAATCGCTGGCGAGCGCGTGATGGACGATATCGTTAAAGTCATTAAGTAAATTGGGGGCTATTGTATGAAGGGGTCAGATAAGCAAGTTCCCCCAGCCAATCCCACATTGAAATCGCGTCCTTTAGCTGCATCAGGTATTATTATAGGTGGATTGGCATTGCTGCTGATTAGCTTGATTGCCTCCATTTCGGTAGGGGCAGCAGATATCTCCTTCGGCGAGGTATGGCAAGCCGTCTTTCATTTTAATTCTGATTCGACTCAGCATTTGATCATTCAACAATTAAGGCTTCCAAGAGCGATCGCGGGTGCATTGGTTGGGGCTGCTTTTGCTGTTGCAGGAGCGATTATGCAAGGTGTAACACGCAATCCATTATCAGACCCGGGTATTCTCGGTATCAACGCAGGTGCGGGCTTTATGCTTGCCCTGTGTTTTGCCTTTTTACCGCAGCTGCCGTTTCACTATGTCATTCTATTTTCCTTTATCGGTGCTGCTATAGGAACGGGTCTCGTATATGGAATTAGCTCGATGGCTAGGGGGGGCGTAACGCCTGTTCGAATCGTACTGGCAGGATCAGCTGTGAGTGCTTTGCTTCTAGCACTAACTGAAGGGGTTGCGATTACTTACCATATCGGTCAGGATCTCGCTTTTTGGCTTGCAGGTGGGGTTGCGGGTACGAAGTGGCTACAAGTTGATATCATGGCACCATGGATTATCGGTGCTTTATTATGCGCTTTTTTCATCTCACCTTGGATTACGCTGTTAAGCATGGGGGAAGATGTTGCAACAGGCCTCGGATTACGGATAGGGCTTGTTAAGCTAGCGGCATTCGTGCTAGTTCTGGTCCTGGCGGGTGCGTCTGTGGCAACGGTAGGCGCTATTGGATTCATTGGTCTTATCATTCCGCACGTTGTTCGCTACCTAGTTGGCGTTGACTATCGTTGGATTATTCCTACCTCAGCAGTGCTTGGCGGGTTGCTGGTCGTGGTGGCTGATATTGGGGCCCGCATGGTGAACCCTCCTTTTGAGACGCCGATTGGTGCCATTATTGCTCTGATTGGTGTGCCCTTCTTCCTCTATCTTGCGCGTAGAAAGGGGAGGGATTAGGCATGACATCCATGCAGCATGGAAGCGTAAAGAAACCGAGATTGACGAAAGCGATCACGGTCATGTCGATATTAGCTGTTCTTATTATCATCGTTTTTATTATAAGTATGAATACAGGTGTGATCCGTTTGAGCCCTCTTGAGGTGCTGCGAACGTTCTTCGGAGGCGGGACAGCGAAGCAGGGGATTATCCTTTTTGATTTTCGGCTTCCGCGTATCGTGATTTCGATCTTGGTTGGAGCGGGGTTAGCGGTTTCTGGAGCCATCCTGCAAGGGATTTCGCGAAATATGTTAGCTGACCCAGGGATACTGGGCATTAATGCAGGAGCGGGGCTTGCGATCATTCTTGTTGTTTCTTTTTATCCTAATAATGCTGGCGGTCCATTGTTCTTCATGCCAATGATCGCTATGCTGGGGGCAGGCTTGGCCGCTTTGCTGATTTATACCCTTTCGTATATAAAAGGTAAAGGAATCTCGTCTTCTCGTCTTCTCCTTGTGGGAATCGCAGTTTCCGCGGGTATTGCTTCTTTGATGATTGTACTCAGCATTCGCTTGGATCCGACTGATTTTCAGTTCGTACAGATCTGGTTAGCGGGTAGCATTTGGGGGACCAATTGGAAGTTTGTGCTCGCCTTATTACCGTGGATCGTCATCCTCATTCCTTACGTCATGTTCAAAGCGAATGTGCTGAATGTGCTGAATCTGGGGGAGATGACGTCCATTGGTTTAGGGATAAGGATGGAGCGGGAACGACTTGGATTGCTGGCTGCGGCCGTTGCGCTTGCAGGCGCATGTGTTGCTGTCGGCGGTGGGATAGGCTTCGTAGGATTGATAGGTCCCCATCTGGCCAGAAGGCTAGTTGGACCCAAGCATCAATATTTGATTCCGGCCTCGGCACTCACTGGCGGGCTGCTGCTTATCGTTGCGGATACGATCGCGCGAGGGATGTTTCAACCAACGGAAGTTCCGACGGGCATCGTGGCCGCCGTAATCGGGGCGCCTTATTTTCTATATTTATTAGTCCGGACGAGAGCTTCGTAATAGGGCAAAATAAAGAAATCCACATTGGGCTTGATAGCCTGTTGTGGATTTTTTTATTTTATATTCAATATTGTAAATGTTAGATAACTTAACGCATATACTAAAAAATAAATTAATTGTTATATATATTGACATAACACTAACATTCGTTTAAAGTAAATAAAATTCTTCTCTAGCGCGCTGGCGCCAAAGAGAGGTAAAAGGAGAGATGGGAGATGGCTCACATGCGAACAACTGATTTGTTAGCGAGATTACCTAAGGTGGATCTTCATTTACACTTGGATGGAAGTGTGAAGCCCGAGACGATTCTGGAGCTCGCTCTCCAGCAAGGCATATCACTTCCTGTTTACGATAAAGATGGGCTGATCCCGCATATGCGAGTAACTGAGAATTGCGGCAGCCTTATTGAATACTTAGGCAAATTCGATTTCACAACACGTTTTCTACAAACAGGGGCAGCATTAGAACGTGTTGCTTATGAAGTAGTAGAACAATCCGTAGAGCATAACTGTCGTTATGTTGAGGTCCGTTTTGCACCCCAGCTGCATCGCAACATGGGGCTAACACTGGAAGAGACGTTCCACTACGTCACCCAGGGGCTGAAGCGCGCTCAACGCGATTTTGGAACGAGGTTCGGTGTTATTGCCATTTGTATGCGAAATCATGCTTGTGCCGAAAACCTGGAAGTCATTGAAGCAGCGGCAAAGTTCGTAGGAAAGGGTGTCGTTGCTGTTGATTTGGCTGGTGATGAGGCGACTTATCCACCTGAATTTTTCCGAGAAGTGTTTGCTAGATCACATAAACTGGGCATTCCTGTTACCATTCATGCAGGTGAAGCAGCAGGCGCGGTTAACGTCTATGAGGCGGTCACACATCTGGGTGCCACACGAATCGGGCATGGGGTGAGGCTGAAGGAGAATGCTGATATTTTGGAAATGGTTAAGGATCGCCGTATTCCACTGGAGATGTGTCCGATCTCCAATATCCAAACGAAGGCTGTAGCTTCGTGGGAGGCATATCCAATCAGGGAGTACTTGGATCAAGGGTTGATCGTAACGATCAACACCGATAATCCAAGCGTATCCGGCACCAACATTACCAATGAGTATCGCGCGCTCGCGGAGCGTTTTGCCTTTACAACACCGGAGTTAGTGAAGTTGATTATGAACGGTGTTGAGGCGGCTTTTATGGAAGAATGCGATAAAATCATGTTCAAACAAGAGATGGAAGCTGAGCTTAGCAGCTTGGGTGTGTATAATTGAGTGAAGGTTGAAGGGAATCTGTTGCGATGCGCAGCAGATTTTTTTGTTCAATAGTTACGCTCGTTAAACAGGATATCCTGCATTACTATATGGTTGATGGGAAGGTTAATCAATTTGAACTCCTTGTCAGAGGGAAAATTGACGTACTAAGAATCACAGTCAAAAAGCGGAAAATGGGAAGTCAATTAAATGAGATTTTGGCTGAATGGAAAGCCGTTAGCTAGGGGGTGTCGTACATAGAATACGCAACTTGCACGGGGTCTCTAACGTCTAAGTTTGAACACATTTACAATGGAGATAGCATGAACAGGAGTGTTGAAATGAAAAAGTTTATTCTAGGCTTGGCATGCGGGATTGGACTGACTGCGGCTACGGGTGTATATGCGTCGGAAATGGTGCAGACGTATCTTTTTCCAGCTAAGTTCGTGATTCATGGTGAGACGAAAAGCGCGGATGGCTATCAAACGTTGAATTATGAGGGACATGTGTATGTTCCTGTACGATTTATTGCGGAGAACATGGGGAATAAAGTAGCCTACGATGAAGCAACGCAAACCATAGTTGTCGATGACGGTTTTACGATTTTGGATATTAATAATCCTGGGATGAGCGCAGGGCACTTATCTGCCCAGAAAGAGGGTACCCATACGGTTATTAAGGGACAACTGTTCATTGGTCATGATGCTTGGGATTATAAGTTTATACAGGCCTATCAGTCGATGAATCCAGGTGTCGGTTTGAGTAAAACGGATGCAGCAGGCAACCTCGTTTTCTGGAACGATGCGGGCGAATTGATTGAGAAAGTACCCTATGTGATTAACCAAATACCGACTCTTAAAGAGCAAATCATCTCGTTCCAAACAACGAGTCAAACCGATATTTCTGGGTATAAAATGGTTACATTAGAAAGCAACACTCCTTCACCCTCTCGTATGCCTGGGTATACAGCGCCAGCTTTCATTCAGGATACTTCTAATAAAGTCACCTTTGGTCTGGTTGATGTGCTGAAAAGCGGGGAATACACAATTGTCAGAGGCTTTTTAGACAGTGCGGTGGAAAAGGAGCTACCTGCGAATACGCCGATTGCTGTTACTTTTTATGATGAAAAGGGCGGTGTTCTGGGAACGGCAACCACAACACTTGGTGTGGATAAGCCTCGGGGGATTATGCCTTTTGCGGTGTTTGTTGGCAAGGGGGATTTCACGAAGTATAATTCGGTTAAGGTTGAGGTAAAGCAGTAGTGAAGGGGGGAATCGATGCAAGTTCAGTGGATAGCGAAGTTTACCCTTTAAAACGAGAAGGTAAGCAATACGCACATGGCATTGGTGCCAAATTGGATGGTCAACATTCGCGCCAATCCATTACCTACAATTTAGCCGGGAACTATAAAACATTTGCATTTAACTATAGGATGAAATAGTAAGAGTTGGCAGCTAACGGAACGTGGTTCCACTATTTCAGCCAAAACAGGCTTTTTGGGGTGGGAACGGAACGTCGGTGCGCTATTTCACCTAAAATCGTGGATTTTAATAGGAATTCGTAGGAATAGAGGAACCACGTTCCGTTCGAATGCTGAAACAGTTAATTTGGTTAAAATAGCGGATCCTCGTTCCCTTTGGCTAGAGAGCGCGAGCACATAGCGATTAAAAAACAATTGAAGAGCAAGGCTATGATATAGTCGGCTAATCTCAAAATGAATGGATGACATACATGGATACTTACATCATTACAGGTGGTTCCAAAGGCCTCGGCGCTGCCATCATCCGGCAGCTGCTAGAGCAAGGAGCTGCGGTCCACTACATTTCCCGCAGCGAGAACGAGACCTTGCGCCAAGTCGTAAGCGTGGAAGGTCAGCTGACCTTCCACGCTTACGACTTGGCGCAAACCGAAGGCCTAGATTCGCTCATGGAGCGAATCCTCTCTAAACAGGATGGCGTGGCCTCCGTCACGCTCATCAACAACGCGGGCATGCTCGAGCCGATGACGTCGATCGGCCGAGCAGCCCCAGAAGACCTGCAGCGCAGTCTGCAGGTCAATCTCGTCGCACCCGCGGCGCTGACGAATAGCTTCATTCGGCTCACGCAGGCGTGGCCAATAATGAAGCGGGTCGTCGGCATCTCCTCGGGCGCGGGGCGCAAGCCCTACCCCGGCTGGGGTGCCTACTGCACCGCCAAAGCCGGGTTGGACATGCTCACGCGCTGTGTCGGCGCCGAGCAAGAGCGTGAGCCACACCCTGTGCTGATCTGTTCCGTGGCACCGGGTGTGGTAGACACAGATATGCAGCGGGAGATTCGCGCTGCCTCAGAAGAGGACTTCCCGCAGGTGGGCCGGTTCGTCCAGCTCAAAGAGCAGGGCGAGCTGCGCTCACCCGAAGACACCGCTAAGCAGCTGTTGTACCTGCTGCAAACAAACGCATTCCAACAAGGCGAGATCGCCGACTTGCGCACCAAAGAGCCCGTGTCGTAATCCGACACGGGCTCTTTCTATCACCAACCTACTGAATGCTGCCGCTAACCTTGCCTCCAGCCGAAAGCTCAGAGGTACAGAACTTACAGCGTGAAGCTTGCGCAGGTATTTCAGACAAGCAATGAGGACAATCTTTGGTTGTGGCCGCTTTTTCCTTCGGTGCTTCCTTCTTGCGGAACTTGCCGATTTGACGAACAACCATGAAGATAACGAATGCCACGATCAAGAAATCCAAGAAGGTCGATAGGAATTGACCGTATCTAAAGACAGCGGTGCTTTTGGCAGCTTCTTCAAATGTATCGTAATGCTTCCCATCCAATGCAACATACAAATTATTGAAATTCACTTTTCCAATGAGCAAACCAACGAGCGGCATGACCATATCATTCACAATCGACGTAATGACTTTACCGAAAGCCCCTCCGATAATAACCCCGACTGCAAGGTCGAGCATATTCCCCTTGAAAGCAAAATCTTTGAATTCTTTTAGCATGATGTACCCCCATGAGACTATGATTGATAGCATTGTACCATAGTTGATAGAGCCCAAACAAATGCGCTCTCACCTAATTAGAGGAAGATTTTTTATAGCAAAGAGGGGTTCATCTGCGCCTTATCTATGCTTTATCTGTGCCTTATCTATCCTTTATCTGTGCCTTATCTATGCCTTATCAATGCTGCATCTGTGTCTTATCTATGCCCTCACGGCAATAATCTCCTTCAAAGCTTGAACAAGCACTGCATTCTCTTCGGAAGTCCCAATCGAAATCCGAACATGATTCGGAAGATTCCAGCCCCCGGCATAGCGAACAATAACCCCGCGACGCATCAAATTGTCATAGATGGTTTTGGCTTGTGGCCCCAGATCGACAAGTACAAAATTACTCATGCTTGGCGTGAAAGGGAGAGATAATGCGCGCAATTCTGTGTAGAGTTCCTCCTTCACTTTTACATTATTAGAACGTGTCGCCTCGAGATGCTGATCATCCTTGATGGCTGCAGCAGCGCCAACCTGTGCAAGCATGTTTACATTGAATGGCTCTTTGACCTGGCGAATCCGCTTCAAAATACCAGCATCTGCGATGCCGTAGCCCACTCGTATGCCTGCCAAGCCATATATTTTGGAAAAGGTTTGCAGCACGACAACAGGATATCCTTCACGGACTAGCGCAAGGCCATCGCAGTAATCATCAGTGGTGACGAAATGGCTATATGCGCCATCGAAGATCACAAGCACGTGCGAGGGAAGACTCTTCACAAGTCGGTGCAAGTCCGTTTTCGTCATATATGTGCCTGTCGGATTGTTAGGAGAACAAATATAGAGCATTTTCGTGCGTTCAGTTACGGCTTCGAGAATAGCTTCTACCTCATAGCGATAATTCTCACCAAGCGGTACGCGAATAATGCTAGCTCCTAGTAAGTTGGCTCCGAATTCGTATTCGCTAAATGTCGGAGAGGGCACAATGACCTCATCACCAGGTTCTAAGTAAGTTTCGGAGAGAAGTGTAATCAGTTCATCTCCTCCATTGGTAATCAGGACTTGATCAGGCGTGAATCCGCGCTTTTCTGCAATAACCTCCCTAAGTTGAACGGTTTCCGCATCCGGATAGCGATGAATGTCAGATACATAAGCTTGAATAGCCTCCAGAGCAAGAGGGGAAGGGCCTAATGGATTTTCATTAGAAGCTAATTTCGTAACCTGTGTGACCCCGAATTCGCGTTGAACCTCCCAGATGGGCTTGCCAGGCGTGTAGGGCTTCATTGATGATAAAATGCTGCGGGTCTTGATATTTTCGATACCTGGACCTTTCATATACACCACTCCTAATCATTAAATAACTTTATTTAGATACTACATTAACTCGGTAAAGTAGTAAAGTAAAAAGTTTACATACCCAGTTAATGGCAGTTTGGTATATGATACAAATTATAGGAGTTCTTCAATAGAGAAGGGATGGCAGCAAGATGAGGAAAATGAGATTCGGTATTCGTGCCAAAATTATGATTGGATATGCATTCATCATTTTCTGTTTAACGCTATCATTTGTACTTGTTAATCATCAGTTGGCCTCCATGCAAAGAGATCGCAACTATGTGATCGAGCACGACTTTGCTGTCAATAGGGAAGCGAATCTTCTTGAGAAATATGTCATGGATATGGAAAATGGGCAAAGAGGCTACTTACTCACAGGGGATGCCAAATATTTAGAACCCTATACCACTGGAGAGGCCAAGTGGAGAGATTCCTATAATCGATTAGATGAATTAACGAATGATAATCCTATGCAAGAGAAGAATCTGGGCACACTCAAACAATCGATCGAAAATTGGCTTGTACAAACGGGTGGGACCATACCTACGATGAGAAATGGTCTTGAAAACGAGAGCCGCTTTAATTCTACATTCTTTATTACCCATCAAAATATTCTCGATATTCGCTCGCAATTAAGTCGATTTCGTAGCCTGGAAATGGGATATGTCAAGGATCGGGCGGCACAGCTTGATGCACAGAATGAGATGCTCACTAACTCGTTATTTGTCATGCTGGGGCTCGTACTCATCTTCTCGTTGATTGCCGCGATAGTTATCTCGCGATCGATCGTTGGGACGATTAAGCAGGTCACCAAAAGCATCATCAAGCTCAGCTCCATGAAGCGGGATCGTTCGAAGCGCATTCATGTCACGATGAATGATGAAGTGAAAGATTTGGCCGACGCCACGAACGTCTTGCTGGAGAGCCAAGAAGAAATAGAGTGGCAGCAGCGGAAGCTGACAGAAGTGGTCCATATGCTGCAAGGTATTTCTGATTTGGAAACGTTAGGAACATCATTTATCCGCAAAGCTGCTGAGTTGTTTGGAGCATCCTTTGGTGTTTTCTACATTCGAAGCGTACACGAAGCTAAGGAAGGTATGATGAGGTTGGCGGCCTATGCGGCGATGGGTGAGAGTGCTGAAGCAGGGAAACCGTATTTCCAGCTCGGAGAGGGCTTAGTTGGTCAGTGCGCGATTGAGAAGCGAATCGTACATCTTACGAATGTTCCTGAAACCTATATCAGCTTGAAATCGGGACTGGGGTCGGCAAGCCCGCAAAGTGTGCTTATTGTTCCGATTATCCATAATCAAGAGGTCATTGCCATTATGGAAATGGCTTCTTTTGAAAAATTTACGTCGCTACAGTTAAGTTTGCTGAATGATATTCTAGAAGTGTTAGGGACTATCGTGCATAGCGTGCAAACACGTGTTGAGTTGGAGCGGCTCCTGAGAGAGTATCAGGTCATGACCCAAGAGCTTCAATGTCAGCAGGAAGAACTACATAAGACCAATGAACAATTGGAGGAAAGAAATCGCTACGCAGATGAAAGGTCGAGGGAGCTGGAGCACATGAAAGCCTCCTTTGAAGAACATGCCATTCAACTGGAGCTGAGCTCGCGATACAAATCGGAGTTTTTGGCTAACATGTCCCATGAGCTGCGCACGCCACTTAACAGTATCTTGATCCTTTCCCAAATGCTCCAGGAGAACAATAATCGCACCTTGACACAGGATGAGCAAGAATATGCCCGTGTTATTCATACTTCAGGGAATGATTTATTGCTTCTGATCAATGATATTTTGGATTTGTCCAAAGTTGAAGCTGGTAAACTGGATATTCATATTAGCGAGCTGCATGTTAGCTTGCTTCCAGAGCTGATACAAAGTCAATTTGAGAAATTAGCCGAACAGCGAAAACTTGCTTTTCAGATTGAAATGGATCCTGAACTCCCGGAAATCTTCTATACAGATGAACAGAGACTCAGTCAAATAATGAAAAACTTGCTCTCCAACGCATTCAAATTCACCCATGACGGCTCTGTGCAAGTGGATATTCGTCTGTGCAGTGTTGATCAAATTGTGGAGCTGCTGCCTTCAGCTCAGCACACGCATGGTATGGCTATTACCGTTAGAGATACCGGTATAGGTATACCGCCCGACAAGCAAGAAGTCATTTTCGAACCGTTCCATCAAGCGGATGGCACAACGAATCGAAAGTATGGAGGGACAGGCTTGGGCTTATCGATTAGCCGAGAGTTGGCCAGGCTTCTTGGAGGCTGCATCCATATGCAAAGTGAGGAAGGCAAAGGGAGTACCTTTACTGTATTTGTGCCGTCTTTACCGCAGCTGTTTGGGGAAACCACCTCCATGCATATGGAAGCCGCCGCCGCGTCCACGGCCACAATCAGTGAATATTTGCTTCGGGACCCAGATCAGGAATCCTCTGATTTTGAGAATAGCAAGCATTTTATAAATCGAAAAGTGCTTGTTGTTGATGACGATGTACGTAACGTATTCGCGCTCTGTAATGCATTTGAGCAAGTTGGCATCATCGTGAGCGTTGCTCAGAACGGGCAAGAGTGCCTAGAGCTGTTGGCAAAGGATCCTAGCATTGAGCTTATCCTCATGGATATCATGATGCCGGTCATGGATGGGTATGAAGCGATGCGTTTGATTAGGAAAACTAATCAATATGCCGATGTCCCGATCATTGCCCTCACCGCCAAAGCTATGAAACAGGACAGGGATATCTGCTTACAGGCTGGTGCCTCCGATTATATCAGCAAGCCGCTTCATTTAAGCCAACTGCTCTCTCTTATGCATGTTTGGTTGAGTAAATAAAACAGAAAGACCTTTGATTAACTTCCCTAAGGAAGTAGTCAAAGGTCTTTTGTGTTACAGCACATTTCGTTCTGTATGAACTTCAAAATGGTAAATGGTGTTGCGCGTCAATACTCGGAAATCCAGTCCATCTTGATCGATCGCTTGCACGCGTGTAGTTTTGAATGGTGTATGTTGCCTAACCCCTGATAATGTCATTGGACATCCAACTTCGGTCGGGTTCACTTCAAGAAATGTTTGCCCTTGAATCTCATCGAAATCGAATCGATCTGACCGATGCTTGGGGGTAATCCCGTCCACCTCATAGATTTGCAGTAGCTTTAACAACCTCATGCTGGAGCCCTCCCGTCTTTTGCTTTCGTATTCATTATACACGGACACCTCATTTTTGGCGAAGTTTACAAACCTAACATAAACCTAAAGAAGTCCTCATACTTTCCTAGTTTCCAAATTATACAATTGATTTATCTGAAATCGGAGGTGCTGCTGGATGCTACACACAAAAGTGTTAATCGGGGAAAAAGAAGTACTCATTTTTTTCGAATCTATGTATCAAGAGTATTCTCATCGTGCTGTTGAAACCATAACGAAACATCTAACGAATGCTCAGGTAAGGATTGTATTTGATAACCTGGGATTAGTTCACACAACGAATACGGAAGTAACCCTCTTCTCGCTGAATGGAGAGATGGAGACACTCATTATGACCTGATCGCCGTCTAGCCCTTTTCATTATTTTTCGCTACAATGAAGAGGGTTAGAACAAGGAGGTAGGTACTTACTTATGGCTGTTATGAAATTAGAGCATGTTGGTGTCATGGTAGCAAACTTAGAGGCATCTATTGCATTTTATGAAAATGTGATCGGACTTAAGCACAAAGGTACGTTGCTTCATACCAATGGCGTAATTAGACTTGGGTTTCTTGGATTTGAAAAGCAAGGTGAAACGGAAGTTGAATTGATTGAGGGGTATAATTCCAACCTGCCGCAGGAAGGCAAAGTGCATCACTTGGCTTTTACTGTAGATGATGTGGAAGCCGAATTCGCAAGAATTCAAGCCCTAGAGGTCAATCAGCTGGATACGGAAATTACAACACTGCCGAACGGTTCTAGGTATTTCTTCTTTAATGGGTTAGATGGCGAGCGAATTGAATTTTTCCAAACGACGCGTGGATAGGTTTAGCATTTGCTAGATTCGGGCATCCTTTTTACTAGAGTGATAGATTCTAGCGAAGAGGTGCTTTTTTCATGCCAAAGCTTTGGACACAAATGTTGATAGGTGTAAGCATCGTTGGCCTTTTCTTCGGGTGGATCCGTCATGTGGATGCACAGGCCGAACAAGATGCGTGGCTATTACTGAGTGTGGCAAAGCCATTTATGCAAACGAATCAACATATTACCTTCAAATATACAGGCTATTTTGGAACGTGTGACGGTGTGGATACCAAGGTTATGGCAGCTGGTGTAAGCTTGTCGCAAGATCTGGGCTTTAGGTCAATGGATAAGGAGCAGAGTCCCTCCCAACACGGCATCTATACAGTAAAATCAGAAGTTGAAGCAGGCGCGGCGATGACACTAACGGTTGCCAGTCCTGTGGGGCAAACAGCTTGTTATGCTGTATTACGATTGGATGCTTTGGGAAATGTGGAACAGGACCACCTTTTGAAATGGCAGGAGCATATGAGCACACAGTTAAAAGAACAGGGTATTCAAGGCATGTGGAATGTGATGATTCAAGGAAATGCTGCTGAGGACATCTCATTGCAAAATAGCCCCAAGGAATTCTTAGCGGAGCTAGTTCATGCTTATAAAGGAAACGTTGTTGAAAGCTACGAAGATGCCACGACCTTTAGTACGTCGCTTGCGTCATCTGAATTCGAAGCTTCTATTCGAAGTGGTAATCAGAACGTGAATGTCCAAATCGCACTTCATCTAGATACGACTTCAGGACTCTGGCGTATGACCGTAGGAACACCGATTATCACAATGGAATATTAAAGTGGGAGAGGGTGCCGTGCAGGCATCCTTTTTTTAATATAAGAATTTATATGTTTCACCTAATAAGTCGGCTATATATCTCCATAAACGCACTCGTCCTAAGATGGACGGCGTAGCCGTTTATTTTGGTTCAATATACTTGTAGGAACAATTCGAAACAATTGCAATAGTGGAACTTTTACAAAGGGGTTGTAATTGATTTATAGGCATGGTACATTAGTCCTCGTTGTTCTGAAGCAAGCAATCACAAGCGATACGAAGTGGACTTGCTTTCCGGCAATGAGGTATGGTAAGATGATTTTCCGACAGACGCCGACAACAATTGACAAGAAAAAAAGTGCTTGCAATTGAGAAACGATCTGTGGTATATTACTTCTCGCTGCTTCGGTAACACGGCAGTGAACGAAAGAAATTGATCTTTGAAAACTGAACAACGAGTGAGTAAGCACAGTCGAGCAATCGACTATAAAAGAGATTGCAAAATCTCGCTAGCTTCAAATGAGCAAGTCATCTTTTCTATTATGGAGAGTTTGATCCTGGCTCAGGACGAACGCTGGCGGCGTGCCTAATACATGCAAG
>NZ_JCAUAZ010000029.1:0-26271 GCF_059692215.1 Paenibacillus sp. J22P51
GATGGCGGAGGGGACCCACGCGTTCCCATCTCGAACACGACCGTTAAGCCCTCCAGCGTCGATGGTACTTGAACCGCAGGGTTCTGGGAGAGTAGAACGTTGCCAAGCAGTACCCCTAGTGGGTATTTTTTTTGCCGAAGCTTTGGCGAATTCCAGGCCCGTTGGTCAAGTGGTTAAGACACCTCCCTTTCACGGAGGTAACAGGGGTTCGAGTCCCCTACGGGTCACCATTTTTACACTGTATGAACGCTTAGCTCAGCTGGGAGAGCACTACCTTGACAGGGTAGGGGTCGGCGGTTCGATCCCGTCAGCGTTCACCATATAAGAAATTAGCTTGGAGCTGTGGTGTAGTGGCCTAACATGCCTGCCTGTCACGCAGGAGACCGCGGGTTCGAATCCCGTCAGCTCCGCCATTTTTCTTGGTCATTTCTAATTAGGCTTTGTAGCTCAGTCGGTAGAGCAGAGGACTGAAAATCCTCGTGTCGGCGGTTCGATTCCGTCCAAAGCCACCATTGTTAAACTTAATAAGCCGTTGTAGCTCAACTGGTAGAGCAACTGACTTGTAATCAGTAGGTTGGGGGTTCAAGTCCTCTCGACGGCACCATTTTTCCGAAGAACTTTTCGGGAAAAGTAACTCTTACTAATGTGGCGGTCGTGGCGAAGGGGTTAACGCACCGGTTTGTGGATCCGGCATTCGCGGGTTCAAGTCCCGTCGTCCGCCCATTAATTCACAGTGAAGTCAGCTTCGGCTAGCAACTTCATCATTTGCCTGATTTACAGCATGCGCGTATGGCGGAATTGGCAGACGCACTAGACTTAGGATCTAGCGGGTGACCGTGGGGGTTCAAGTCCCTCTACGCGCATCACTATGCCGGCGTGGCGGAATGGCAGACGCGCTCGACTCAAAATCGAGTTCTAACGAGTGGAGGTTCGAGTCCTCTCGCCGGTATCAGAAGCATCAAACACGAAAAGCCTTACTATGTAAGGCTTTTTTTGTTGTTCATTTAAAGTTGTGAAAACTTATATCATCCTGCTATTTGTTTTTGTGCGCTAGCTGTTGAATGACCAGATCGACCTTTGCAATATGCTGTGACATTCTCTCCGCGGCAAGCTGCTCATCCTGAAGAGCAATCGCTTCAACGATGTCGCGATGCTCCTGCAGAAGCTGCTCAGCCGAAGCACGCTCTGCAAAAAACCAAAGACGGCGAGAAGCCTTCATGCTATGTTGTAGTCGCTCCGTCAAGGATTCCATCATTCCGATGAGGAGAGCATTCTGGGACGCTTCCGCGATTTCCAGATGAAAGCGAATGTCAGCTTGTTCACTTTTTTCTTCATTTTCGAGCGATGCTTCCATGTCGCGAAGGATCGCTCTGAGCACCGTCAGATGATGATCGGTTCGGCGATTAGCCGCCAAGGTTGCACAGCCAGCTTCAATGAATCTACGCACTTCCTGCACTTCCTGAAGTGAATCGCTATGGTCAAATAGACTAGTTGTCTCAGTCGGCAACGGGCTAACAACATAAGTCCCTCCACCATGTCGAATATCCACCCAGCCCATAGCTTTGAGCCCGCTAAGCGCCTCTCTAATTGTAGATCGCCCAACTTGAAAGCTTGCCGCAAGATCGACAACCGTTGGCAGCTTAGAACCCGGAGCATAGGTTCCTTCTTCGATTTGAGCTTTGATATGTTGAAGCACGATTTCCGAACCCTTTTGGGGTCGGATTTGCTGAAAAACCATCGGTATCCCCCTGAAAATCTTAGATAAAGTTCTATACATCTATTACATCATAAGATAAAATAGAATAAAAGTCATCTGATCACATGATCAATCTTCGAACGATGTATGATTAAAGGATTTAAAGAAAGCATAAGAGCTAACGAGGAGGATTCTAAATGCTCGACAACCAAGTAAGACAACAATTACAGGGAATTGTAGGCGAAGCCTTTTATAAAGATGATATGGAATCATTAGTAACCCATTCCTATGACGGGACGCCAATGCTCCAGTCCTTGCCTGACGGCGTAATTTATCCACGAGATACTGCGCAGGTATCTGCCATTATGAAGGTGCTGAACGAGCACAGAATCCCGCTAATCAGCAGGGGATCAGGCACGAATTTGTGCGGAGGTACGGTACCTGTGCAAGGCGGGATCGTAATGGTCATGCATCGCATGAATGCGATCCTAGATATCGATCTACAGAATCTGACAGCCACTGTGCAACCGGGGATCATTACGAAGCAATTCATCGAGCATATCGAGAATTTGGGCCTTTTTTATCCACCAGACCCAAGTTCGATGGCGATTTCCACCATTGGCGGCAATATTGCGGAGTGTTCAGGCGGACTTCGTGGTTTAAAATATGGTACAACCAAAGATTATGTGATCGGACTCGAGTGTGTCCTTGCTTCAGGTGAAATCATGCGTACTGGCGGCAAGCTGATGAAGGATGTGGCGGGCTATGATTTGACGAAGCTCCTAGTTGGATCCGAGGGCACGCTTGCTGTTATTACGGAAGCAACGCTCAAACTAATTCCGCCCCCTAAGGCGAAGAAAACGATGCTAGCGATGTACAAAGACTTATACGGCGCGGCGCGTACCGTTTCCAAAATCATCGAAAACCGCATCATTCCAGCAACCTTGGAATTTATGGATAACCCAACGATTCGTGTTGTCGATGATTTCGCGAAGCTGGGACTTCCACTGGATATGGCTGCTATTTTGCTAATTGAACAGGATGGAGAGCCAGAAATGGTTGAGCGTGACATTGCCCTTATCTCTGAGATTTGTAGGGAGGAGCAGGCAGATGAAGTCAGCATTGCGAGCACACAAGAGGAAGCGCTGAAGCTTCTAACAGCAAGACGCAGCGCGTTTACCGCACTTGCTCGCCTCCGTCCGACGACAATATTAGAGGATGCTACGGTGCCTCGCTCCAAGATCGCGGAAATGGTACTGGAAATTAATCGAATTGCCACCAAGCATGATGTTCAAATTTGTACATTTGGACACGCCGGAGATGGTAATCTACATCCTACCGCGACTACAGATGCAAGAGATCATGATGAGGTTCACCGTGTGGAAGCGGCATTTGAAGAGATTTTCGAGGCAGCGATTCGATTAGGCGGAACAATTACAGGTGAACATGGTGTTGGGTTAGTGAAGGCGCCATTCCTGGAATGGAAAGTGGGAAGCAGCGGGATTGCGATGATGAAAGGGATTAAGGATGCGTTCGATCCAAACCATATTCTAAATCCGGGCAAAATGTTTGCCAAAGAATCCAGACGCAGGGTGGTGATTGATCGTGTCTAAGAGCCAAGGAGCAACACTACAAGAAACGTTAATGCAGAAGCTCGACTACGATCAATTAACCAATTGTATGCGTTGTGGGTTCTGCTTACCAGCTTGTCCGACTTTTAAAGAAACGGGGATCGAGGCTGAGTCTCCGCGAGGTCGTATCTCACTGATGAAAGCAGCTGTGGATGGCCTTATGGAGCCAGGGATACGCTTCGAAGATCAGATGAACCATTGTTTGGGTTGTCGCGCGTGTGAGCCTGCCTGCCCAGCAGATGTGAAATATGGTCAATTAATCGAGCAGGCGCGAGATGCTATTGAAGTGCATACGACCCAGCATAGATGGTGGGTAAAGGGTGTGCGCAAACTCGTATTCAAAGAACTATTTCCATCCCAAAAGAGGATGCAACTACTCGGGACAGGGCTTCATTTTTACAAAATCTCAGGTATCCAGAAGCTAGTTAGAAGTTCCGGTGTTGTCGGTCTATTCTCGAAGCATATGGCTACTATGGAGAAAATACTTCCGGACGCTTCAGGAAAAGGGATTGTTGAGCGGCTTGGCACCTTTATTCCGGCAAAAGGAAAAAAGCTTGGGACAGTGGGGATGTTCCGCGGATGTTTGATGGATGTGTTATTTACTGAAACCAACATTAATACGGTTAAGCTTTTGAGCGAAGCTGGTTTCGATGTTGTCATCCCTGAATCGCAGAACTGCTGCGGGGCTCTTCATGCACACAGCGGTGAAAGTGATCAAGCTAAGCAATTGGCCAAAAGTAATATCCGCGCTTTCCAAGAGGCAGGAGTCGATTACATCGTTTCGAATGCAGGAGGCTGTGGAGCGATTCTTGTAGAGTACGATCATCTGCTTCATGAAGAGGAAGAGTGGAAGGAAGCCTCAACTTGGTTTGCCAAACGCGTGAAGGATATCAGCACGATTCTGGTGGAGAAAGGTCGACCTCTTCGCTTTGCTGACACGCAAGCACATCAAGATCCAACGCGTGTTACGTACCAGGAGTCTTGCCATCTTCGCAACGTGATGAAGGGCAGCCAACCAACCAAGCAACTGTTGCAAAGGATCAGTAACACTGCCTATATCGAGATGAAGGATTCAGGCTCGTGCTGTGGTTCCGCGGGAATTTATAACATGACCCAACCAGACATGGCCAATCAAATTCTTGAACATAAGATGGAAAATGTGAATGCGACTACAGCGTCCTACGTGGTCACAAGCAATCCAGGATGCTTACTACAGATGAAGCTAGGTATCGATAAACATGGGCAAACCGGTAAAATGGAAGCTGTTCATATTGCTGACTTCCTTTACGATCGATTAGTGAAGCAATCTTAAAGTGAACGGAAGTACTTCCGAGCCGCCGCGGGCGTAATTCCAAGCACTCTTTTAAACATCGCATGAAAATGAGGTAAGCTCTCAAATCCGCACATGTCCGCGATCGTACCAACACTAGAATCACTTTCTTGAAGCAGCTGCTTCGCGCGGATGATGCGCTTGGTTATGAGATACGTGCTGATATTCATGCCAATTAATTGTTTAAATACCCTACTGAAATGAGCGGGCGTGACGGAAGCTTGTTTCGAGAGTGTTTGGAGTCCGATATCTTCACAGAAATGCTGATCAATATAGAGTAAAGTTTCCCGCATCCATATGGGGCCTACAAGGGAGTCCAATTTAGGAGACTTGTTATCTGTGGCCATTTCACGTTGGATAGTTATCAGTAATTGAAGCAAATGAAGAAGGACGGATTGGCGTTGACCAATGGTTGGATGCTTAAATTCATTCTCAATAGCTTCTAGAAGTAATTCTATGTGCTGACTCTGTGGTAACCGCATTTCGAACTTATAATTGCGAAGCGTCGCGGCTTGCTCGAAGTTATGCAAATAAGAAAAGTCATCGCCTAATTGTGGCATCTGGACCATGCTTGGTGAGAAGTAAATCGCAGTGGACGTGACTGGAGCATCTTTATCAGGTGTTGCCCGATGAATGGTGTTTCCAGGAATAAGGAATAAGTCCCCCTGTTTCATATTATAAAAGGTGTGATCGATAAAGAAAGTGCCGCTTCCGCGGTACACATACACAATTTCATACCATTCGTGGAAATGCTCAGGAAGCTCGCTTTGCGAGCTTTTTGTGTTTTTATAGGCAAAAGACATGGAGAAGGCGTCCTTGCTATCGAAAATTTTACGAATAGGTTCCACACGAGTACTCCTTCTGATTCAGGGTATTTCAATAATATCAAAAAACCGTATAGTTATGCTAGATATCGATATTTCATATCGTAATAATGATGATACAATATAAGAAAGCGATATCATATTGTGATGTTAGAGGAGGAAACGCCATGCGCATTGATGCACATCAGCATTATTGGAAGATTGACCGAGGGGACTATGGATGGATTACCCCAGCGCTTCCTGTGTTGAATCGTGATTACTTACCTAATGATCTGGACCCACATCTCCAGCAATTCAACTTGGATAAAACTATCGTAGTTCAAGCTGCGCCTACCTTAGAAGAAACGGACTATTTACTTGCATTAAGCGAGACAACAGATACGATTGCCGGCGTTGTGGGCTGGCTTGATTTAGACGATCCTGACTATCTTGTTCATTATAAAAAGTGCAGCCAGCATCTTAACTACGTAGGATTCAGAGTCATGATTCAGGAGCTTCCCGATGCGCGAGTAATCCTTCAGCCTCATTTTGTAGAGGCACTGCGTTATTTTGCAAAAGAAGATGTGCCGATCGATCTGCTTGTGGTCGCTCATCAATTAGAACCTGTTATAGAGCTATTAGAGCTCGTGCCAGGTTTACGTGCAGTGATAGATCATATTGCGAAGCCGTCAATTGCTAAAGGTGTGATCGAACCTTGGAAAAGCCATATGGCTACAATTGCAAAGCATTCAAATATTCGTTGTAAGGTTTCTGGTATGGTGACCGAAGCCAATCACTCGGATTGGAAGCCAGAAGATTTTACAGCCTACGTTCAGCACATTTTGGAGGTTTTCGGGACTGAACGTGTGATGTTCGGAAGCGATTGGCCGGTCTGTTTGCTCGCGGCTGACTACGAAGAGGTTGTTGGTGTCGTGATGCAATCCTTGCCAGAAAGCTGGTCTGAAGACGATATTGCTCGCTTATTCGGTATAAATGCAAAGGAGTTCTATAAATTATGAAATCTCGTAAATGGACGGAGGAGCGAAAGTCATGAAAGCGATCGTCTGTGAGCAAATCGAGCAATTGAAGTATATCGAGGTAGAGGAGCCAACATTAAGTGAGGGTGAAGCGCTAGTTCGTATCCGGCGAATTGGCATATGCGGGACAGATTTGCATGCTTTTAAAGGGAATCAACCATTTTTCAGCTATCCGCGAATACTGGGGCATGAGCTGGCAGGATATGTGGAGAAGCTTGGTGCAGGAGTCACAGGGCTAACGATCGGAGATCTGGTCAGCGTGGTTCCTTATATGCACTGCGGTCACTGTATTGCATGCCGCAATAGCAAAACAAATTGCTGCACAGATATGAAGGTGCTTGGCGTACATATCGATGGGGGCATGAGAGAGTGTGTCTCTCTTCCTGTAAGTCATCTGATTAAAGCAGACGGATTGACACTTGATCAAGCTGCGATGCTGGAGCCGCTTAGCATTGGTGCACATGCGGTGCGAAGATCAGAGCTGCGTGCAGGGGAAACCGCGTTAGTAATCGGAGCAGGTCCAATTGGGCTGGGAGTTATGATTCTGGCGAAGCAGCTTGGTGCTAATGTTATTGCGATGGATATTAACGAGGAGCGACTAGCGTTTTGCCAGGATTGGGCAGGTGTTGATCATACTGTGAATGCGCTCCAGCTTCCAAAGGAAAAGCTAGCTGAGCTGACGAATGGCGAATATCCGACCGTCGTCTTCGACGCAACAGGGAATGCTAGATCGATGACGGATTCCTTCGGTCTTGTCGCCCATGGCGGCAAGCTTGTGTTTGTCGGACTCGTGAAGGCCGATATTGCTTTTCATGATCCCGATTTCCATAAGAAGGAGCTTAGCCTACTGGGCAGCCGCAACGCGACCATGGAGGATTTTGATACAGTGCGCAGGGCATTAAGGTCAGGTTGCATCGACAGCGAGCGATATATCACACACCGTTCCACCTTCGAGGAGATGGTAGATCAATTCGAAACGTGGCTGAAGCCGGAGTCGAGGGTGATTAAGGCGATGGTTTGCTTGTAAATGGAGACACACTCAGTGGGATCTGAGTGTGTTTATTATGTTGGCTACCTTACCCTCTCCGGATTCTCCAGCTCTGCCACAAACGCTGCAGCAGCAGTCGATAACGGCATGTTCTTCAAAGTAATAATTCCTATCTTCGTAGAGGGAATTGTTACCTCCAGATTGACCTCAAATAAACTGCCCTCCGCCAATTCCTTTGCAACAAACTCCTTCGTAACAAATGAAACGCCGAAGCCGATCTTCGCGAATTCAATCAATAAATCCACACTGCCAAGTTCAATCTCCGGCTCCAACAACAAGCCATTGTCGCTGAATAAACGAGTGACGAACTTCCGTGATGAGCTATTACTTGAAAATAAAATAATCGGATAGGTCAGCAGCTCAGCAAGTGTAACTTTGTGGGCAGATAGCTCTCGATACTTAGGACCTGTTACGAAGCAGTCCTGGATGGTGATTCCCTCACGTATCTGAAGCTGCTCATCATGAATGGGCGTTCTTACAATGCCGATGTCAATTTTGCCTTCTTTTAAATTTTTTACGATCTCGGGTGTCGTCCCATGCACCAAATTAATTTGGATATGCGGATATTGGACGTGAAACGATTCCAGAAAAGGAAGCAGATAGTGCTTGCACAAGGAATCACTGCCGCCGATTTTGATTTCTCCGCTAGAGAAATTACGCAGTTCATTCAGCTTCTCCTCTGCGAGGGAAATGAAGTTGTAGGCTTGTTCAATATAGGAATACAGGATTGCGCCCTCTTTAGTGAGATCAACGCCTTTAGACGTTCTAGCAAACAAAGGAAGACCTAGACACTCCTCCAACAATTTAATGGAGTGAGAGACACTTGGCTGAGTAATATACAGCTCTTTTGCCGCTTTGGATAGGCTGCCGGATTTCGCTGTTAAATAAAAGACTTTATACAATTCGAAATTAACCATATAGACACCTTCTATAGCGAGTATTGAAACTATCAATTATTTGAATGCACTTTCTCCTCTTATAATAAAGAGATAAGATCAGAAATTCAACCAATGGATGGAGGCATATTACTTTGAATGGTACAACAGTTGGCATTGAAGAATTAAGTATTAACGCCATTAGAACGCTTACAATTGATGCTGTAGAGAAAGCGGCAATGGGTCACCCAGGCATGCCGATGGGCGCGGCGCCAATGGCGTATGCGCTGTGGACACGTCATTTGAAGCACAATCCAGTAAGCCCGAAATGGGCGGATCGCGATCGCTTTGTTTTGTCTGCCGGACACGGCTCCATGCTGCTTTACAGCTTATTGCACCTTAGCGGCTACGGTGTAACGTTGGATGATATCAAGGAATTCCGCCAATGGGGAAGCCGGACTCCCGGGCATCCTGAGTTTGGTCATACCGTTGGCGTAGAAGCAACGACAGGGCCGCTTGGTCAAGGTGTTGCAATGGCAGTGGGGATGGCGATGGCAGAAGCGCATCAAGCTTCCGTTTATAATAAACCGAATTTCCCAGTCGTTGATCATTTCACGTATGCCATCTGTGGCGATGGGGATTTGATGGAAGGTGTCTCTTCTGAAGCGGCTTCCCTAGCTGGTCATCTCAAATTAGGAAAGCTTGTTGTCCTTTATGATTCCAATGATATTTCTCTTGATGGTGACTTGAACATGTCCTTCTCTGAGAATGTCAAAATGCGCTTTGAGTCCTATGGTTGGCAGTACCTGCGCGTGGAAGAGCAGAACAACGTCGACGCCATCTCTGCGGCGATCGCAGAGGGCAAGGCCGATCTCAATCGCCCGACGCTGATTGAGATCAAAACCACGATCGGCTTCGGCTCGCCGAACAAAGCCGGCAAAGGCGGCCACGGCGGCACGCATGGCTCGCCGCTGGGCAAAGAGGAGCTGCTTCTGACGAAGCAAGCTCTGGGCTGGCCCCTTGAGCCGGACTTCTACGTCCCGGCTGAGGTCTATACCCACTTCGCCCACCACAAACAGGTGGGGGCTCAAACAGAAGCGGACTGGCAGCAGCTGTGGAACAGCTACCAGGCTGCCTATCCCGAGCTCGCGCAGCAATTCGAGCTCGCGAACAGCGGCAACCTTCCGGCGGATTGGAACGCCGATGTGCCGCGCTACACCCCAGAAAGCGGAGCTATCTCCACGCGCACCGCTTCTGGCAAAGTGATTAACGGCTTGGCGAAGCGGATACCTCAACTAGTTGGCGGCTCTGCCGACCTAGCGAGCTCCAACTTCACCATGATCAGTGATGCTGCAGCCTTCAGCGCAGCAGACTACAGCGGCCGCAACTTCTGGTTCGGCGTCCGGGAATTCGCCATGGGCGCAGCGCTGAACGGCATGCTGCTTCACGGCGGACTGCGCGCTTTCGGCGGTACCTTCCTCGTGTTCAGCGATTACCTTCGCGGTGCGATTCGTTTGTCGGCGCTGATGAAGATCCCTGTTGCGTACGTCTTCACGCATGACAGCATCGCTGTCGGCGAAGATGGACCGACGCATCAGCCGATTGAACAAATCCCATCCTTGCGGATGATTCCGGATTTGACGTTATTCCGTCCTGCGGACGCAAATGAAACAGCTGCGGCGTGGGAGTATGTCCTTCAAGCGAAGGAAGGTCCGTTTGTATTCGCGCTTTCCCGTCAAAATCTACCGGTGCTTCCAGGGACGGATAAGCTTGCTTTTGATTATATTCATCAAGGGGCTTACGTTCTATCTGATGTTGCTTCTGGCGAGACGCCTGACATTCAACTCATCGCTACAGGCTCAGAAGTGAGTTTAGCTCTTGACGTGAAGAAGCAGTTGGCGCAAGATGGAATTGGAGCTCGTGTTATTTCCATGCCAAGCCGTGAATTGTTCGAGCAGCAGCCAGAAGAGGTGCGGAATGAGATTATTTTGCCTCACGTGCGTAAAAATGTTGTGATGGAAATGGCATATCCGGCTGGATGGGAAGAAATTACGGGACAAGATGGCTTCGTTGTCGGCATCCGCAAGTTCGGGGCATCAGCGAAAGCAGATCGCGTTATTCGTGAATATGGCTTTACCGCAGAAGCAATCGTTGGGCAAATCAGACAGAAGTATTTCCAATAAGCACCCATAGCGGGAGAAAAGGTAGGGGTACAGGATGAAATTGTTTATCGACACAGCCAATGTAGAAGAAATTCGTAAAGCGCACGCGTTAGGTGTAGTTGCTGGTGTAACCACAAACCCTTCATTGATTGCCAAAGAAGGCAGAGACTTTTTTGAAACAGTGAAAGAAATCATCTCTATTGTTGGCGATGTACCGATCAGTGCTGAGGTAGTTTCCTTGAAGGCTGATGAAATGGTTGAGCAAGGTAAGAAGCTTGCAGCATTAAGCCCAAATGTCGTCATTAAGCTGCCAATGACATTGGACGGTCTACAAGCGACAAGCGTGTTCAGATCACTTGGTATTCCTACGAATGTAACGTTGATTTTTAGTTCGACACAGGCATTGCTGGCTGCTCGCGCAGGTGCAACGTATGTATCTCCGTTTATCGGGCGTTTAGATGATATCAACCAGATCGGTATGAACTTAATCAAAGAAATCAGCCAGATTTTCCAAGTACACGGCATCAAATCCGAAATTATTTCTGCTAGCGTTCGCCACTCTGCTCACGTTATTGAAGCAGCGCTTGCAGGATCACATATTGCGACAGTTCCTTACAAAGTGATAGAATCGATGAGCAAACACCCGCTGACAGATGCGGGCATCGAGAAGTTCCTTGCTGATTGGGAAGGCGCTAAGCAAGAAAAGTTTTAAGACATGGAAGACTCGCCTACTTGGCGGGTCTTTTTAAAAAGGAGTCAAAGACGATGATTATCAGTGACGTGAAGCATTTTGAGCAAGAACGGCATTTATGGCCAGCGGCCGTAGCGCGAGGAATCGACTACATTTTGAATCGTAAGCTGGGTGAAGAAGAAGTAGGACGGTATGATCTGGAGGGCGATAATGGGCACTTGATGTATGCTAATGTGCAAGAGTCCGTGACACGTTCGAGGGAAGAACAGCTGCCGGAGTCTCATATTGTGTATACGGATATTCAGTTTCTGGTAAGCGGAGAGGAACGATTATGTTTCTATAAGCTGAATGATGAGGCTGTAATTGTGGATAACAAATTTGAGACACACGATATCGCTTTCTACGAATCCCAACATACGCTGCCTGAAACGGATATTTTGCTCAAGCCCGGTATGTTTGCTGTATGCTTCCCTTCAGATATTCATCGGCCGAATTGCCTCATAACGGAATCAACGACGAATAAGAAGATTGTGATCAAAATCCATAAGGATCTGCTGCATCTGTAGCAAAAAAGTCTGCTCAGCCAACTTGGCTAGGCAGACTTTTTTTAGGCTATGCTTTAGCTTTACTTAAGCTTTACTAGCCATCATTCTAGCTTGCTTCCATTTCCCGAAGCGGTAATAGAGCAAGTTCAAGGTTGCGGCGACACTGAAGCTAACGGGAAAACTCCACCAGATCACATCGAAGCCGTACTTGTGTGAAAGCACTGTGGCAAGCGGGATGCGAACGAGTAGCAGTGCAACAAATGCTACAATGAGTGGGAACACCACTGATCCCGCAGACCGAACAACGCCAGCAACAACATTGAAAATACCGAAAATAATGAATGACCACAGCGTAATATTGTTAATATGAACGCCAATATCTATCGCTTTTCCTTCTGGAGGTAAGAAGAACGAGACGACTTCTCGATTGAACAGGTGGAGTACTGCTACAATCAATCCCGTCATCAAAATATTAACTCCAACGCCCGTCCAGGTGATCCGGTTGACGCGATCCCATTTTCCAGCGCCAATGTTCTGCGCCGCCATCGAGGTCACAGCTCCTCCAATAGCCATGGCTGGCATTTGAACGTAGCTGGATATTTGCATGGCCACTCCGAAAGCCGCGGTGGACTCGGAGCCATAGGCATTCACGAGATGAACCAGCATCAGGTTACTTAGGGAAACTACGACCATATTTAAGCCCATCGGCAGCCCTTTTTGAATCAGTGTTCGAATAATGGTCCAATTGATTCGAAGCAAGGGAATATCCTCTTTGGTGATACGTAGAAAGTACTTCTTCTTATATAAGTAAGCAATGAGAAGCACGAAACTCACCAATTGCGCAATAAATGTTGCTACGGCAGAGCCGGCAATGCCCATTTTCGGGAATGGCCCCATCCCTTGAATAAGCAAAGGATTGAGTGCTACGTCGAGGATCGCGGATAAAAGCAAGAAGTAGAACGGGGTCTTCGCATCCCCCGAGCCTCGTAGAATGGCCATAATTAAGTTATAACCAAACATAAACGGAACACCTGCGAACATAATTCGCGTATACGTAACGGCAAACTCTTTGACATCTGGCGGGGTATTCATCCAGTCCAGGATCGTTGAGGAGAAAATCCATCCCAATAAAGCGACGACAATCGATAACACGAGGAAAAAGACGGTACTTGTTCCGACTACCTTTTTGGCCTCTTGAACCTTCTTGGCACCGAGATTTTGGCCGATCAGAATGACGGCAGCCATGGCGATCCCAAAGATGGAGCTAATTAAGAAAAACATAATAATGTTTGCATTCGAAGTCGCAGCAAGGGCAACTTCGCCAAGATACTTACCGATCCAAATCGTGTTGATCGACCCGTTCAAGGACTGTAGAACGTTGCCTAATAGGATAGGCAGTGAAAACAAGATCAATGTCTTTGTAATCGGGCCCTCCGTTAGTGAGGGGCGAGCTTTTGGAGATGATGATGGCTCTGGCATGATTTCCTCCGTCAATTCACTTGTTCGATAGAATAGTGTTCTCATAACTATATCAGTTTCATGCCTTTTACTGAAACTTTAAGGAAAGAGGAACAACGGATGTCAATTGGACACAATCTAGTTTTTTTAGTACGATAGGCAATAGAACGTATTCTTACATTCATAGACTCTTTTGAGCGTTATATATAGGTAGGGGGAAAGCAGATGCTTCGTCTTGGCGAGAAAATTATCTTCATTGCAGATCGTTTAGAACAGAATCTGCCTATTGGCGGATATGGCTATTTAATTGCTTATGACCGAAATAACGATAACATTTTCGACTATGTCGTGCGTGTCCCTAAAGAGAACAAACATTACTACGTGACTGCAACGGATATCGAGCTTGAAGAAGTGCTTCTTCAGCAAGAAGCTGAGCAAGTTGAGAGAGAAGCTTTAATAGATTACGCCCTCGCAACGAAAAACGAAGCCTTGTTCCGGAAAATCATGAATGGCGAGTCCGCCGTTGAGCCAGAGAAAGAAAGGGACAAGGAAGTGCAGTCCCGAGAAGAATTTATCAAACAAATCGGGCTGAAAGCCTGGATTTAAATAAAAGGCGGAGCAGGAATAAACCTGCTTCGCCTTTTTTACGTTGCATCCTCACCAAATTTTGATCACCCCATCCGTTGCCCATCAACGATCTTCCCCTCCGCTTATCTACGCTGGCTTCGTCGATCTTCCTCCCGCTCATCTAACGCCGATCTTCGCAGCCTTCAGCTACCGAGATACGGAACGTGGTTCCCCTATTTAGGTACTTGAAGGTGAATTCGGATAGTTACGGAACGAGAGGACGCTATTTCGTCTAAAAAGGCACAAATCGCCCCTTATACGCCTGATTAACGGAACTACGTTCCGTAACTTTCTGATTTGTATCGTTTTGAGGGAGATAGCGGAACCACGTTCCGTAACTTTTCCGTTGTAAATAGAATTTCCAATACTTGTAATAACACAAGTGAACCTAAAGAAAACGATAACAGGAAAAGGAAAAAATTTACTATACTATTTTTGTGAAGCGCTTACAAAATTTTCGAAAAAAGAGGAGGTTATTATACAAATCGAAATCTTTACCCGCCAGAATTTGAAATGCAGCTGCAAAAGTATGAAGAATGGCCAACCTTATTTTTATTTTAGGAGGATAATGAAATGAAATTGAATTTGAAAAGTTGGAAACCGATTCATTCCGTTGCTTTACTATCCTTGGTTGTAAGTTCTACGTTCATTTTCACAGGAATCACTTCCGTACAGGCGGCCCCGATTACAATTACGAATCCAAGCTTTGAAAGCAATTCGACAGGCTGGACCAAAGTTGGATCTGTTTCGATTTCTTCCAGTGATACACATACAGGCGGATATTCTGCAAAGGCTTCAGCAGTTGGGGGGGAATTTAAGCAAACGATCTCCGGATTGACTACGAATACCACGTATACTCTGAAGGCTTGGATACATGGCAACGGTATAATTGGTGCTAATACGTTTGGTGGCAGTGAAGTATCCGCAGGTGGCAATGCCGCTACTTGGACACAATTTACCGTGACCTTTACTACGGGGGCATCTAATACATCTGCTGTTATTTTTGCTAGAGGAACGACGTCTAGCGATGTCCGTTTTGATGACTTCACCTTGGACAGCGGAGCGGGTACAACATCAACACCTACCCCAACAGCAAGTGCATCACCATCGCCTTCTCCAACAGCTAGTCCTTCACCAACGCCAACGCCTACTCCTACTCCACCTGCTAATCCTACGCTACCATCCGATATTCTTTATTTGAAAAATTGGAAGATCACACTTCCGATCCCTAAACAGTCAGGCTCTACAAGTCCGCTTGAAGTGCTGCAGCCTGCATTGAATACATACTCGATTGATCCTTGGTTTAAGGTTGTTCATGATGCAGATGGAGATGCCGTTCAATTCCGTGCAAATCATGGGGCCGTGACAACGTCAGGATCAAACAATCCAAGAAGCGAACTGCGAGAAATGAAAGATAATTACACGGCTGGTACGACAGCGGATCAAGCGTCATGGGGAACCAATGATGGGAAGACACACACGATGTTTATCAAGCAAAAGGTGACACATTTGACCACAATTAAGCCACATACGGTCGTTGGCCAAATCCATGATGGCGATGATGATGTTACCGTATTTCGCGTAGAAGGAAATAACCCAGGCGGCGTTTCGACGACTGCGAAAATTTATATCACCGATGGGGATAACACACATGGCTATTTACTGGATAGCAACTATACTTTAGGGACGTTGTTCACAGTTAAAATCATTGTAGCCAATGGCGTCATTCATTATGAATATAATGGGCAGACCGTACCATATACGCAAACTAAAACCACCACGGGCTGTTATTTCAAACTCGGAAATTACACACAATCCAATGATTCTACTGCACCTGGAGAAAGCCCGAACGCTTATGCTGAGACTTTGGTCTATGCTTACTCCGTTACACACCAATAAGTTATCTATGATTACAGAGGACTTAGCGTCATCGCTAGGTCCTTTTTGCTTTGGATCCTTATTCTGGATTGAGTTCACAAAATTTCTGGGATATAATGAAAAGAATGACTAAACGCTGAATACAAGGGGTGTAGAATACGTGAGCATAACGAAGAAAGATGTCGATCATGTCGCCAAGCTGGCCAGACTTGATCTCAATGATACCGAAAAAGATCTATTTACAGATCAACTAAATGCCATTTTAAAATATGCCGAGCAGCTCAATCAATTAAACACTGAGGGTGTAGTACCAACTAGCCACGCAATGCCATTAGTAAATGTGATGCGTGAGGATGTTGCGAAGCCGTCTTTGCCAATTGAAAAAGTTATGCTGAACGCACCAGATCATGAGGATGGGCAGTTCAAGGTTCCTGCTGTTTTAGAATAAGTTAGAGATGAAAGGAAGTGCCTGTCGTTGTCTTTGTTTGAATTAAACCTACAACAAATCCACGCGAAGCTGCAAAGCAAAGAAATCAAGGTTTCGGATCTCGTGGATCAATCGTATACAAGAATTGGGCAAGTGGAGAGTAAGGTGCGTGCTTTCCTTACATTAGATGAAGAGAATGCACGTCAGACGGCTGCTAAGCTGGACGAGCAGCTTCTAAGCAACGCAACTCGTGGCGATTTATTTGGTTTACCAACCGGCATCAAGGATAACATGGTAACCGAAGGTTTGAAAACGACCTGCGCAAGCAAATTCTTATCCAATCATATTCCGATTTATGATGCGACGGTCGTGAGCAAGCTCAAGGAAGCACAAGCTATTACCATCGGCAAGCTCAACATGGATGAGTTCGCGATGGGCGGCTCCAACGAGAACTCCGCATTCCACCCAACCCATAATCCGTGGAACACGGATTATGTGCCAGGCGGCTCCAGCGGTGGCTCGGCAGCAGCAGTTGCTGCAGGCGAAGTGTACTTCGCGCTGGGCTCCGACACCGGCGGCTCGATTCGCCAACCGGCAGCCTACTGCGGAATCGTCGGCCTGAAGCCGACGTACGGGCTCGTGTCCCGCTATGGTTTAGTCGCATTCGCGTCCTCCCTTGACCAGATCGGGCCGCTAACGAAGAACGTAGAAGACGCTGCGTATGCCATGCAAGCCATCGCAGGCTACGACCCGAAAGACTCCACTTCTGCGAATGTGGAGATCCCGAACTACCTCAGCGCATTGACGGGTGACGTCAAAGGATTGCGCATTGGGGTACCTAAAGAGTACATGGGCAAGGGAATTGACCCAGCAGTTAAAGAGAAAGTGCTTGAAGCCCTTAAAGTATTGGAAGGCCTTGGCGCTGTATGGGAAGAAGTAACGCTTCCACACTCCGAGTATGCCGTAGCGACTTATTACTTGCTGGCTTCCTCTGAGGCTTCTTCCAACTTGGCTCGTTTTGACGGCATCCGTTATGGTGTTCGTTCGGATAATGCACGCAATCTGTTGGATCTCTACAATCTGTCCCGCAGTGAAGGCTTCGGTCCTGAGGTTAAACGCCGGATTATGTTAGGTACATACGCGCTTAGTTCAGGCTATTATGATGCGTACTACTTGAAAGCACAACAAGTTCGCACACTAATCAAGCAAGATTTTGATCAAGTATTTAATAACTATGACATCATCATCGGACCAACTGCTCCAACGACCGCTTTCCGAATCGGTGAACAAAGCAGCGACCCGCTAACGATGTATTTGAATGATATCATGACCATTCCGGTCAGTTTGGCAGGTATTCCTGCGATTAGCGTACCATGCGGATTCGTGAATGAACTTCCGGTTGGCTTGCAAATTATCGGCAAAGCATTGGATGAAGCTACCGTTTTGCGTGTAGCCCACGCTTTCGAACAGCACACAGACCACCACAAGCAGCGCCCGCAATTGTAAGTTTTTTAGTTCAAGAGTAACGAAGGAGGCATTCACTTTGTCGGCAACAGATACCCAATTTGAAACTGTAGTCGGTCTTGAAGTTCACGTAGAGCTTCATACCGCTTCCAAAATATTTTGCAGTTGTGCAACCTCATTCGGAGCACCTCCGAATACGAATACATGTCCGGTATGCTTAGGCCATCCAGGCGTGCTGCCAGTCCTGAACCGCCAAGCGGTCGAGTATGCTATGAAAGCGGCAATGGCCCTAAATTGCACAATCGCAACGGACAGTAAATTTGATCGCAAAAATTACTTTTACCCAGACTCACCCGATGCCTATCAAACTTCTCAATATGATAAACCGATCGGCGAGCACGGCTGGGTTGATATCGAAGTTGGCGGAGTTACCAAACGGATCGGAGTCACGCGTGTCCACCTGGAAGAGGATGCAGGCAAGCTTACGCATATTGATGGCGGCTACGCATCCCTCGTTGACTTAAATCGTGCAGGAACGCCATTGATCGAAATCGTATCTGAACCTGATCTGCGCTCACCTGAGGAGGCTCGTGCTTACCTCGAGAAAATTAGAGCCATCATGATCTACTGTGATGTGTCCGATGTGAAAATGGAAGAAGGCTCGCTTCGTTGCGACGCTAACATTTCTATTAGACCGTTCGGGCAAGAGAAATTCGGCACACGTGCCGAGCTTAAGAACATGAACTCCTTCCGAGGTGTACAACGTGGACTTGAGTATGAAGAATACCGCCAAGCGGAAATTCTTAGAAGCGGTGAAGAAGTGATTCAAGAAACACGCCGTTGGGATGAAACACAAGGTAAAACCTTGGCAATGCGCGGCAAAGAAGATGCGCACGATTATCGCTATTTCCCAGATCCGGATCTGGTCAGCCTCTTCATCGATGACGCTTGGAAAGCACGTGTTCAAGCTTCGATACCTGAGTTGCCAGATGCACGTAAAGCGAGATATAGCAGCGAATATGGCTTACCAAGCTATGACGCAGCTGTTATCACAGCGTCCATGAAGCTGGCTGATTTCTTTGAAGAAAGCTTGCAATACACACAAGACGCTAAGGCTGTATCAAATTGGATCATGGGTGATTTGCTCGGATATTTAAACTCGAACTCCCTTGAATTTACCGATGTGAAAGTCACAGGTAAGGGCTTAGGCGAGATGATTGGCTTGATTGAGAAGGGCACGATTTCTAACAAGATTGCCAAAACTGTCTTTAAAGAAATGATCGAAACCGGCAAAGACCCGCAGAAGATCGTTGAAGAGCAAGGTCTTGTCCAAATCAGCGACGAAGGTGCAATCAAGGCAGTTGTTGAGCAAGTTGTTGAGAACAGTCCGCAATCCGTTGCAGATTTCAAAGCTGGTAAGGAGAAAGCCGTTGGCTTCCTTGTCGGACAAGTCATGAAAGAAACCAAAGGTAAAGCGAATCCAGGTCTCGTCAATAAATTAATTGTGGAGTGCCTGAACAGCAAATGATAAGGTAGAAGTGGTGATCCTCGTTCGTAGGGCACCACTTCTTTTCAATTTCAACCCTAGGAGTGATTCCTCTGTCTATCCAACAACTACTTCTACAAACGAATGAAGAAGTCTTAACCCTACTCGCGCTTCAAATCGCTTCCTACCGTGTGGAGGCTGAACTGATCGGCTTTGATGATATCCCACCCTTGAAGGATGGGATCCAGTCTATACTCGAAGCGAAGGAAACTTTCTATGGATATTACATAGATGGTCAAGAAGAGTCTACGCTTGCTGGCGCCATTTCATTTGAACGTGAAGGCAGTATTGTGACGATTTGTCGGATGATGGTTCATCCCAATTTTTTTCGTAGAGGGATTGCTAGCTCCCTTTTGCAGCATATACTAATAGAACAAGAGCGTGAGGGAGCCACTCGATTTATCGTATCTACGGGGACTGCGAATTTGCCAGCGGTTCGTCTATATGAGGGGTATGGCTTCATCGTGCGACGCGTATTTACGGTTCCTCCGGGTGTTAGTCTGACAACATTCGAACGCCCTGCTACAGGCCTATAGCTTGCTTATCCTTTACTTTAATAGCAGCCTCCAGAACGTGGACTTAATTTGAAATAAAAAGGGAGCGTTTACAAAATGGTGAATCCTTGGGTTATTGATCATTTGCATCTTACCATTAGACTTGTTTTAGCGCTTTTACTTGGTGGGCTAATTGGTTTTGAACGAGAGGTTAGTTCTCATGCAGCAGGGCTCCGTACGCATATTCTGGTATGTGTCGGCTCAGCGCTTGTGATGCTGCTTTCGATGTACGGCTTTAGTGCTTTTGTGAATGAAGTCAATGTACGTATCGACCCATCTAGATTAGCTGCCCAGGTTATTAGCGGAATTGGTTTTCTAGGTGCAGGGACGATTATGTTCAATGGGAGATCGATTACAGGACTTACGACAGCAGCATCGCTATGGGTTGTTGCGGGAATTGGTCTTGCGATTGGAGCGGGGTTTTATTATGCGGCTGTTTTAGTCTGTTTCATGGTTCTGATATCCCTATGGATTCTAAATAAAGTAGAGCATAAGTATTTCAATGGGAAAAAAGTACGCATTTTAAAAATACAAGCCATCGATCAACCAGGTACTTTGGGGTTAATTACAACAATTCTAGGTAAACGCAAAATAGATATTAAGCAAATAAAACTAGAAGAGTCGGAAGACGGAAATAAACCGAATCACGTTCAGATTACGTTTCATGTTACAATTCCAAAGCCATCTATTATTGGCCTAGTACTCGAAGAAACCAATCAAATTCAAGGGGTCACTGGTGTGGCTATCGAAAATAGTAAAAATTGAAGGGATTGTCGCCAGTTTGGCGTCTAAGCTTTTGGACGCGTGAAAAAGGGGGGCTGGGTATGGACAATTTGACGGATGAACAATTAATAATAAAGATCCGTCAGGGTCATTCCGATGCCTACCGTGTTCTCGTGGAGCGGCATAAAAGTTATATTTATACGTTGGTGTATCGTATGGTTGGACATAAGGAAACGGCTGAAGACTTAACCCAGGAAGTTTTTGTAAAGCTTTATCGGTCCCTTAGTCATTTTCGCGGAGATGCGAAGCTGACAACGTGGTTGTATCGTATGACGTCGAATCTCGTGACCGACTTTCGACGCGCTCAGAAACGTAGGCCCTATGTAGCACTTCTAGATAAAATGAAAGGCTGGTTCACGGATACCAGAGAAGAGCCCGAGGAAATAGCGGTTAGGAAGGATGAGCAAGCGCTGATGCAGGAATTGCTTTTGCGTTTACCGGACAAGTATCGGATTGTTATGGTGCTGTATCATTTTAAACAGCTATCTTACTCAGAAATGAGCGAGATTACAGGTCTTCCTATCAAAACGCTAGAAACTAGGCTCTACCGCGGGAAAGCGATGCTCAAAGAAAAATGGTTGGAGGTGAATGTGCATGACTCTGGGGCACAAGGAAGACATACAGCTCAAGCAGTACCTGAATAAGCTTTTGGATGAGATGCCGTTAAACGAACCTAGTCCCATGCTGACAGACCGTATTATGCAGTCGATACGAACCGTTGAGATGACTACGCCTACAGTAAATCAACAACGTAGCTCGAGCAGACCTTGGATGAATGGAGCCATCGCCATTTCAGCTACCGTTATTCTGATACAGTCAGGAATGATTGGCCGAATCGTAAACATTGCATCAGGCATCACGCAGTTAACCGGATATATTCAGAACTTATCCCAATATTTTTAAACTGAAATGATATGGAGGCTATCCCAATGGACATTCACAAAGACAATCCACACATGCCTGATTATGCAAGTAACCCTTCGTATCCACCATTTGCTCCCTATTATCCGATTGCCAGAAAACGCAAATGGGCAGCAGGCGTACTTTCCTTCATTCTCCCAGGAGCGGGTCATTTCTATTTAGGTCTTATGCAACGTGGTTTATTTATTATGATACTGTTGATTCTGGATATTTTCACGATTACAGCGTTAGTAGACAGTCATGATGCGAGTGTACCCATAGTGACACTTTTCGCTTTATTTATTCCCGTTATTTACTGCTATAATCTGTTTGATGCACTTCAACTAACAGATCATGTGAACAGGCGGCTTGAGCTCGGTGATTTTGCAGGTAATGCTCATGACTTAGAAATGAACGATCCTCTTCAAAAGTTAATGAAAGGGACGAACATGGGCGTTATCTTGATCATTGCTGGTGGATTGATTTTTATGCTTAGTAAAAAGCCGAATTGGCTCGCAGTACTTTTCAATCTTATGGGATCTTTTATCGGATCATGCATCCTCGTCCTTGCGGGTGTCGCTATGTTCGTTTTGGATTCGCGAAAAAATAAATAAGGCTAAGGTTCGATCAGCATAACCATCATTGACAAAAGTCAGAGAACACACGTACAATATAATGTAAGGTTTTAATGACTAACATCAGGTGGTGAGTACCATGGCAGCACATTTAGAACAGGCTTTAGCAAAGTTGAAAACAACAGGTGTTCGGATGACGCCCCAGCGGTATGCGATTCTTTCCTTTTTGCTGGATTCCATGACTCATCCGACAGCGGATGATATTTACAAATCTCTTGAATCGAAATTTCCTAACATGAGCGTTGCGACTGTTTACAATAATCTGAAAGTATTTATCGAATCGGGACTTGTACGGGAATTGACCTATGGAGACAGTTCGAGTCGATTTGACGCGGATATGACAGACCATTATCATGCGGTTTGTGAGGTTTGCGGGAAAATTTCTGATTTTGAATATCCCCCGTTGTCAGACATCGAGACAACAGCAGCATTGCATACAGGATTCAAAGTTGGCGGCTATCGACTAGAAATCTATGGCGTTTGCCCGGATTGTACGGTTACTACCAAGCATTAACTATACGCAGAATTCCTCATTTTGTGTGTTCCTGTTGTATAATGAAACGTGTTCAGCTCTTCCGTTGCGAAGAGCGGACACGTTTTTTCTTTTTCACCTTTCACATTTACTCAAAGGAAGTGAAGCGTTGAAATCATCGACAAAAATAATACTGATTAGTGCCCTATGTTTAGGAATGCTTGCGGCCGGCGCGGGTACATTCCTAATGCAGCAGATGGCACCTAATCGTACACATGTAGATCCTGACTTTCATGAGCTGTCTAAACCTATTTTCTATGAGGGGGATTATTTTAAGTCGAGTGCAATTGGCGAGAAGGAAGGCCTGAAGCTTCCACTTGAACTAGTTCAGAAATGGATCGATCCGAACATCATATATGAAAAAAGCAGCGATTCCGTCATTATAACCACGAAAGATAAAGTGATGCGAATGAAGACAACTGAGCTTTCTGCACTGATGAATGAGAAGCCTGTTTCTTTATCCTTTCCAGTTGAAAAGAAGGAAGATGACGTCTATCTCCCCATAGAACCTCTGAGACAGCTGTATCCGTTTGAAATACGCGAATCAGCACAATCAGGAGCTGTCATGTTATTCAAACAAGGCGATGTTATCAAATGGGGGAAGCATACAGGTAAGAAAGAGACTCAACTGCGAACGGATATGACAATAAAAGCGCCAATTATTTCAACAATTGCTGTGAATGAGCAAGTTATGATCCTGGGTAGCGAAGAAGATTGGTACAAAGTGCAGTTAGAGAGCGGCCCGATTGGCTTCGTTCGCAAGAGCGAAATAATTGAGGATCATGAGGAGACAATTCCGTTACAAGCGCAGTCGACGTCCACTTATGTACCATGGAAATCCATAACCGGGAAGCTCAACATGACTTGGGAACACGTGATTTCCAAGAATCCGGACACCACCAAGATTGGCGAGATGCCTGGACTGCAAGTGGTTAGTCCGACCTGGTTCTCCGTCGCGGATAATGAAGGGCGCATTAGTAACCTTGCCGATGCCTCCTATGTCAAATGGGCACACGACCATAACTACCAAGTGTGGGCTTTGTACAGTAATGGTTTCGATGCTGATCGCACCAACAAGGTATTAGCAAGTTATGATTTACGTATGAAAATGATTAAGCAACTGCTTGGCTTTGCCCAAACCTATAACCTGCAGGGGATTAATATCGATTTTGAAAATGTGTATCTGAAGGACAAGGAGAACCTCGTGCAATTCGTGCGCGAAATGACGCCATTTATGCATGCGCAAGGCTTATCGGTGTCCATCGATGTCACACCCAAATCGACCAATGAAATGTGGTCCATGTTCTATGACCGTCCAGCCTTAGCGGAAGTAGTCGATTATATGATGTTGATGGCCTATGACGAGTACTGGGCCACGAGTCCAAAGTCTGGATCGGTATCTTCCTTACCATGGGTTGAGAGGTCCATTACAGCGCTTCTGACGACGGATAAAGTTCCGCCATCTAAGCTTGTCCTTGGCGTGCCATTCTATACGCGGCAGTGGACGGAAGAGACGAAGAACGGTAAATTAACCGCAACCTCCAAAACATTAACCATGGAAGCTGCACAAACTATTATCAAAGATAAGAAGCTCACTCCTACATTTTTAGCCGATACAGGACAAAATTACGTGGAATACAATGATGGAAACAAGTTAATTCGGATCTGGCTTGAGGATGAAGTTTCAATAAAGGCGAGGTTAGCTTTAGTCGAAAAATATGATCTAGCTGGTGTAGCCTCTTGGAGAAGAGGATTTGAGAAACCTGCCATTTGGCAAGTCACGAAGGATGCACTACCATCTGTTAAACCATGATCTGAAACGCACTTATTATTGTATATATGAAAAAGAAAGCCGAACCCAGCAAAGGGTTCGGCTTTCTTCATGTATTAATGAGGCTTATGTTCATGCTCTCGACTTGGCTCGAATTGATCGGTCTGTGTGGCTGCCGTTTCGTTTTCACCAACAGGCTCATACTGTGGATCAATCGTAAGGATCGTTTTGCAGAACATGCAGCGATCTGTTTTACCCAGCATTTTCGTTCTTCTACCGCATTCTGGACAATCGATAACTGTCGCTGATGTGGAAAGCATTCCTGCCCAGAAGTATATACCCATACTTACCAATACACTAATCATTCCTAAAATCATGAAGACGACGGCAATGATTCGCCCGGCTTGTCCCCAATCGAAAACGATACCAGCAAGACCTATAATCATAAGCAGCATTCCACCCATGGTCATAACAAGTCCCCATAAGCGGAATTCATTTACTTTACTTGATCTAAATCGCACTTTCTGTTCCTCCCCAGTCCTATACCTCATGTTTTGTATGATTTGTCACAGAAATCAGCAGGAAACCCGTTCTCCCTTGTAGAAATAAGTAAGAAACAATTGGAGACAGGAGCTTTGGACACCCATGGGAATAAATAAAGAGCAGTTATTGCTTAAGTTCCGGAATGACCCTAGAGTCGTTAGCGTCATGGCGGTAGACAATCCTAAGCAACTTCCCTCACTGACAGATGGTTTTGATACGCTACTTTTAATAGTAACGAACGACCTGAGCCTGAACAATCATACGACTAATTATATAAGAGACGATTCACGGATACAAGAAAGATGGACAGATCCTGCTTCGGTGGAGCAATGGATCAGGCACGGGGTTAATCGCAATATTCTTCACTGGCTGTTAAAAGGGGAGATTCTTCTGGATCAGAACACTTATTTAGAAGGCCTGCGCCATCGAATACTTGAGTTTCCCGGAGACTTGCGAGAGCATAAGCTGCTTATAGAATTTTCACATTTTCTGCGTAAATATTTGCAGAGCAAGGAATATATACTCGATGATCATATATTAGATGCGTATAATAACATACTCGAAGCGCTGCATCACTGGGCTCGAATTGTTATTGTGGAAGACGGCTATCATCCCGAAATCACCGTATGGAGACAGATACGTGCCATCAATCCCGGAGTTTATAAGTTATACGAGGAACTTACGATGAGTAAAGAGACCTTGAAACAGAGGGTTCAGCTCGTGTTGCTCGCTTGTGAATTTTCGGTTATGTCCAAAATGGAGCGCTGCTGTGAGGCTTTTATTCAAATCCTCAGAGATAGCGAGCATCCGCTTAGCTCAGATGAGCTCCAAAAGCACTCGGAGTTAGTTGAAGTAAAGTCGGAGCTTCCGCTTTTACTCAATAAACTGGTCAAAAAAGGTTTGATAAAAGAAGTAGCAATTATCATTGATGAGATGACCTCAGAAATAGAGCTGAGGTATACAAGTGTATAACGATGTACAACCTTGAAGAATCAGGTGTTTTCCTGGTTCTTTTTTTATTCTCTTTTTAATGCTTGACTTTGATTGTGATTCTATGATAAATTAACTCTCGCCGCTAAAAACGGTAACGCATTTAAAGCCAACGAGTAATATCATGTAAGCGAAGTTGAAAAAAGAGAAATAAAAAAAGCTTGCATTGAATGGTTCGAATGTGATATATTATAAAAGTCGCCGCTAAACGGATGGCGAAGAAAAATGTATGGAAAATTGATCTTTGAAAACTGAACAACGAGTGAGTAAGCACGAACGAGAAATCGTTCAAAAAAGAGATTGCAAAATCTCGCTAGCAACGCAAATGAGCAATTAAGCTTTCAG
>NZ_JCAUAZ010000030.1:0-11857 GCF_059692215.1 Paenibacillus sp. J22P51
GAGTTACGCATGGCGAGAGTGGCAATAGGAGTAGTGTAAGTCGAAAAAATCGAGTTACGCGTGGCGAGAGTGGCAATAGGAGTAGTGTAAGTCGAAAAAATCGAGTTACGCGTGGCGAAAGTGGCAATAGGAGTAGTGTAAGTCGAAAAAATCGAGTTACGCGTGTCGAGAATGGAAATAGGAGTAGTGTAAGTCGAAAAAAACGACTTACGCGTGTCGAGAATGGCAATAGGAGTAGTGTAAGTCGAAAAAATCGAGTTACGCGTGTCGAGAGTGGCAATAGGAGTAGTGTAAGTCGGAAAAATCGAGTTACGCGTGTCGAGAGTGGCAATAGGAGTAGTGTAGAAAAGGCAATCTTCCAGATGGAAGGTAGAGCCTTTTTTTATTATGCAGTTAAGAACAATCCAAGTTAAAACATAGCAATAGCGTGCAAGAATTAAGCAACAAACGACTATAACAGCGCTTACAAAAATGCTACGCTTGATATAGTCGAAGAATAAATAAGAGTAAACGCTTATTGAGTAAAGGAGGGAATTTGAAAGGTTACATAGATCGTTCGAAGACATAATGATTTCAATTTTACGTTGTATAGAAACGGCCACTATAGGAGGAATTCAAGCATGCGAATATCAAAGCCAAGCAAGCTGCTACTCCATTCAACACTCGCCTCTGTGCTAGTCTCAGCAACCATCGGACTCACGCCAGCGGTAGCAGCGGTTGATCCATCGTTACCGAACTGGACATCAGCGGGATACAAAGGCGGACAGGCGCTGCCGACAACTGGAACGCAGATTGATCTAACAACGAAAGGTATTACAGCCAATGACGGCATTGACGACTCGAATGCATTACAGCAAGTCATTAATGATATTCGCAGCGGTACGTTGACAGTTAATGGTGCAATTGTAAGCGACACCAACCGAGCGATTCTGAAATTTCCTGCGGGACAAATTGATCTCAATAAGCAAATTCGTGTAGATGCCAGCTATATCACGATTCGTGGTGCAGGGAATAACCCGACAACAGGAACGAAGATCGTGTTCAAGCCGGCAGCAACATATTCCGAAGATCCGGCTAACCCAGGCGCACCACTCATTGACGGCAAAATGTGGCCAGGATATGCAGCCTTCCGTGTGGAAGATCGCGCCAAAGACCCGGGAGATACGACTTATGAAGGAAGCATTAACTTCCACTGGTTAACAGGCGAGAGGGTTGCATCCGCAGGCGGCGGCACCAAGGGCAGTACGCTTGTGAAAGTAGCCTCAGGTAAAGGTTCACAATTTGCTGCTGGCGATACCGTCTATGTGGGGGCCGCTAATACGGTAGCTTTTTATGATCAAATGCAAGCGCCACAAGAGTATCGCTACAACGGTCACATGCGTACACAAATGTTCAAGGTCGTGAGTGTCAGTGGTGACAATATCACAATTGATAAGCCTCTTGAGTTTGATATTCCATTTAGCAATAGCGGACAGCTTCCAGCAGATCCAGGCGGTTCGAATTCAACGTATTACAGTAAAGTCATGAAGGTTACGGCTGTGAAAGGCGTAGGCTTTGAAGACTTTTATTTTACCCAAGATATTTCTTATACACCTTACAATGGACTCATTAATGCAAATGATTACGACGCTGTAACGAATCCTGGCGGAGTGGGACTCAAATACAAGAATGAAGCGCTGGAGTATGCGGTTCATGGCATTTTGTTCAAATTTGCACAGGACGGTTGGGTCAAAGGAATTCGAACCTACATGACAGGCTCCCATCCCATCGTCACGGAATTTGCCAAAAATATGGAGATTACCAATAACATTATTTATGGTGCTTGGAATAAAGGAAAAGGCGGTCACGGTTACGTTCGTGGTTCCAAATTATACGATTCCAAAATCACAAATAACACGATTGATCGTGTTCGTCACTTAACTTTGCAGTGGTCGGCAACTGGCAACGTGATTCAGGGCAATGCACTTAGTGCTGACATGAACTTACATGGAGGCTGGGAGCGTCATAATTTGATTGAGCAAAATACAATCAGCATCCCTTTTGAGCATAGCTCGTGGGGTGAAGGTGAAGGCGGCCAGGATATGCTGGAGGGTACATGGTATCCAATCTGGTATGGCGCAGGCCCGCATGCATCCAAATGGTCTGGCGGTACGGGTGAGCAGAACGTATTCTTCAACAATACGATGACGAAGCAAACGACTAAGGGTGGAGCTTATGTACCATTCGTTCCTTACAATAATACGAATACCATCTACCAAATCGGATGGGATGGCACGCAGTGGACACACTTGCAGAAGCCAACTGGGACATTTATTAGTACATGGGGTCAAAATGAAACCGTTGATTTCTCCCAAGCTCCGAATAAGGGTGTTTATGCTTGTTTGAGCTTTACAGGCAACTCCTTACTAGGCAGCGGAACTGCAACGAATTCATGTACCGGAGGGCCCGATACGCTAGCGCCAACAGTGCCAGCGGGTATGACAGCAACAGCAGCATCCAGCTCCCAAATTAATTTAAGCTGGACGGCATCTACGGATAACGTTGGCGTAACTGGATACGATGTGTACCGTGGCGGAACGTTCTTGAAGACAGTAACAGGTACATCAACAACGGATACAGGATTAGCAGCGAGCACGGCGTACAGCTACTATGTGAGGGCGAAGGATGCAGCAGGCAATGCTTCAGCAGCAAGCAATACGGCGAGCGCAACGACGCTGGCCGCGACGGATACACAAGCGCCAACAGTGCCAGCGGGTATGACAGCAACAGCAGCATCCAGCTCGCAAATTAATTTGAGCTGGACGGCATCCACGGATAACGTTGGCGTAACCGGATACGATGTGTACCGTGGCGGTACGTTCCTGAAGACGGTTACAGGTACCTCAACAACGGATACTGGCTTAGCAGCGAGCACGGCGTACAGCTACTATGTGAGGGCGAAGGATGCGGCGGGCAACGCCTCTGCAGCGAGCAATACAGCAAGTGCGACGACGCTAGCCGGTAGTTCATCAGCTACATTGAATCCGACGGATGATTCCTATGTACATGAAAGCAATGCGACGACCAACTATGGTAACGATACCACAATGTTCCTGAAAACATCCTCTGGATCTAACCGCTATATTTACTTGAAGTTCGACTTGAGCAGCATAACCAGTGTTGCGAGTGCGAAGCTGCGCATTTACGGCAGTGCGTCAGCCGCAACAACTGTGACGGCTTATCAAACAACGGATAGCTGGGCGGAAGGAACGATCACCTGGAGTAACAAGCCAGCGATCGGCAGCGCAGCTGGAAGCATCGCGATGAATGCAACGAATGCTTACTATGAAATTGACATTACGTCGTATGTGCAAGCTCAAGCTGCTGGGGATAAGGTAGTCTCCATCGAGCTGCAAGAGAGTGCAGGGAAATACACGACGCTGAATACGAGCGAAAATGCGTCAAACAAGCCACAGCTGGTTATTCAATAATCAGCTGAGTTGAACGAAAACCAGCAGCCTAACGGTGCTGGTTTTTGCTTTTCAAAAGCGAGTCGTGAGCCTTCGCTATATATCTATTTTGCAAATAGCCTGATCAGGCTTCTTGAATAGTATTACTTTCCGACATTTTCGCATATGATTCGTTAGGAAGCGAATATATTAAGGGCCGGGGAGTGGAAGGGGCATGTCTTTTTTTGATAAAGTAAAGCAAGGTGCATCGGAAGCGGCGAAAAAAGCGCAACAAACGGTAGAGATTACAAAATATAAAACTCAAATTTCATTGAAAGAAAGAGAAATTGATAAAATTTACAAACTAATCGGGGAATCGGTCTATACTTCGTATCTTTCCGGAGACTACACGCAGGTGGAAGCTAATGTGAAGGACTATTGCCAAGGCATAGCTCAAATCAACCAAGAAATTGGTGATATTGAACAGAAAATTACAGAGGTTCGGAATGAGAAAGAATGCGTATGCGGTAAAGTGGTTGTAGCTGACACCAAGTTCTGCTCGTCCTGTGGTCACCATTTTGTATAAGTAGTTGGCTCGGTCGTTATCAAGCAGTTTTCGCAGAGAATGATTCTGTGAAAGCTGTTTTTGTTTTGTTTAAGTTTCTGGTTGAGCCTCCACTTATGCTAAGATTGTTAGAAACAAGCAAGTAGATAAATGGAGGCATGGACGATGGCTGAGCTAAACCAAGATCCAGTAGTGAAAGTAGAAATGCTGATTAGAAGACCAGTCCAGGAGGTATTTGAAGCTTTTATCAATCCGGAAATCACGTCGAAATTCTGGTTCACCCACGGTAGCGGAAGACTTGAGGCTGGAACTCGCGTGCAATGGAACTGGGCTATGTATGGGGCAACTGCAGAGGTTGAGGTCAAAGAAATCGAGCTAAATAAGCGTATTCTTGTGGATTGGGGTACTTTAGTCGAGTGGTCGTTTACTTCACAAGCTGATAACGAAACATTCGTGACCATCACGAACACAAGTTTTAGCGGTAGTGCGGATGAAATTGTGAAGCAAGCGCTTGATTCAACAGAAGGTTTTACAATTGTTTTATGTGGATTGAAAGCCTATCTCGAGCATGGGATTCGCTTGAATCTTGTAGCGGACAAGGCTCCCTACGCAAATATTCAATAGCTTAAGGAGTACATTCATGAAAGTCATACGACAGACGAATCGCTTGTCATTAGTTCAACTAGACTCCTCACATTGTGATTTGGTTGTGGATTTCTTTCGTCGCAATCGCAACTTTCTAGAGCCATGGGAAATGGTGAGGGATGAGACGTTTTATACAGCAAACTTTCAGGCAGAATTGTTGGAGATAGAAAGGAAGCTGTTCGAGGACGGTCACCTGTTCAAAGTATGGATACTATACGATGACCGCATTATCGGTTCCATTGCGCTCAATAATATCGTGCGCGGCGCATTCCAATCGTGTCATCTGGGCTATCGTATGGATGGCGAGCTGATCAATCGAGGACTGATGACAGAAGGACTCGAAGCGGTTATTGCTTATGCGTTTGATGAGTTGCAGCTGCATCGGATTGAAGCGAATATTATGCCTCGCAATCAGGCCTCGATGAAGGTTGTTCAGAAGCTTGGCTTCTATGAGGAAGGCTTGGCGATCAAATATTTGAAAATTCATGGCGTATGGGAGGACCATATTCATATGGTGCTTCGGAATTTGGGGATGGAGGCTTCTTCGCTCCAAAACTAACGTGTAATCTGCTTATATGCTCCTATTTCGGCGGCAAGCTGTTACACCGGCCCTCATCTCAGGGGAATCAGCGAATAGATGGAAAAAGTACAGTTAAAACTGTTTGATATGGCGCGATTTACCATTTAGATGGAAAAACTCCAGTTAAATTTCACCTATTTCGCGGAATGCGACCAAATAGCTGAAAATAGCTGGAGTTTTTCCAGTTAATCACTTTAAACGGGTGATTAGCTAAATATTAGTTTGAATTTTTTCCAGTTATTTCAATTACCCAGTCTTGTGCTGGAGTGACGGCGGTTACTGGTTATTATGTGATGCTTTCCTCACTAGTCTGCAACAACCTATTCTTCTGATACCGCGTTGCAACCTGCGCCAAATACTTATGAATCCACGCATCGACAGTTTCGGAGTTCAAACAATTTTTGCGGAAGTGACTGGGTGGCGTTCCCATTTCCCTGGTAAAAACCTGGGTAAAGTAGTGGATGCTTTCGAATCCGGTATCTTCAGCGATTTGTTTTAACGGGATATCCGTGTAGCCTAGTAAGTAGGCGGCTCTTTTGATTCTCTCCGTTTTGACGATGGAAGGGAAAGATTGTCCTAACTCATCAGAAATCAGACGGGAGAGCTGTCGTTCCGATAGATGGAGGCTCTGCGCCACATCACTTAGTGCCATTTTATGAGAAAGATGGTCCTGAATATAGCCTTTGACCTTCTTAAGTGTGCCCTGTAATTCCAAATCAGTGGTAGATGAAGCAGTCTCACCTGAACGGCAGTGCTGCAGAAACAATGCAATACAGCTCATGACAAGCGTATAAGCTAAATGCTCGACTGTTTCCTTGTAGCGATCTCCCGACTCGGAAGCTTGGATGAGAAGTGCTTGCCAAATGAGCATGGGGGCTGTGCGCTCAGCATTCGGAATGAAGAGATGCGGATATGCGCATAGCTGGCTAAAATCCTGCATAAAAGCATCGCTAGATTCGGTTGCCACCGGTTCAAGCGCAAAAAATAACAGAAGCATGCCTTCTTCGCTCTGAATGGAGTGACGGCTCTCGGGCTTCGAGCAATACAGGGTCCCTGGCCGGAGAGGATAAGTGACGCCATCGTGAAAGTAATGGCCTTCTCCTTCGACGACATAACATATTTCAAAAAAGGAATGGGTATGCGGACGATTGCCCTTGTGCTGCGGCTTTGCACCCCAGTAATGAACAAAGATGGAGGCGGAGGCACCTTGCAGCTGAACCAGATTTTGGTTGAGATACAGGTTGCTTCGCGAATAAACGGTAGGACTCAGCACGCAGGGGGCTCCTCTCAAGTAGACTGAAAACTATTATATCATGGATTTTTTGAAAAAAAGCGGCCTGTTTTTATAAAGACGTAAACGCCTTCATTTTTTATAATTACTTTCATAGGCATGTAGAATTTGCAAAGGGGCTGTTAACAGTGGGGAAAGATGTGAACATTTCACTCGCAGGAATTATGGGCTTTCCGGTAACGCCGTATGATAGTAATGAACAGTTGGATGAGAAAGCATTTCAAGCAAATGTCCGATTTTTATTGGAAAATGGGTTGGATTCTGTCTTCGTTTGCGCGGGTTCAGGTGAATACCAATCCTTGGATATCAAGGAATATGAGCAATTAGTTTCTGTTGGCGTAGCGACTGCTGCGGGCAAAGTGCCTGTTTTTGCAGGAGCAGGCGGCAATATCAGAGAAGCGGTGGAACGTGCCCAGCTTGCCGAGAAGCTTGGTGCAGATGGACTTTTGCTGCTGCCGCCTTATTTGATCATACCTGAGCAGGAAGGATTGTTTAACTATTATCGGACGCTTGCGCAGAGCACAGGCTTACCCGTCATTATTTATCAGCGTGATAACGCGATTTTTACCTTAAGCACTTTGGAAAAGCTGACTACATTACCTAATGTCATTGGATTTAAGGATGGGTTAGGCAATTTCGAGCTGAATATTGAATTCGTACAATCCCTCGGTTCAAGGTTACAATGGATGAATGGGATGCCACTTGCTGAACTAACTATGCCAGCTTATTCGGCTCTGGGTTATCTATCTTACTCATCGGCAATTTCCAATTATATTCCGCAGGTATCGAGAACTTTTTATACAAGCTTGCTTGCTGGAGATAAGGCGATGGTCAATTCCATCTATCAAGAAGTGATTTTACCGATCCACCGTATCCGTCAATTGCGTAAAGGGTATGCAGTGTCACTGATTAAAGCGGGCATGAACATTGTAGGATTACCGATAGGTCTCGAAGTTCGAACACCGCTAGTTCAAGTGGAACGTGAGCATTATGTACGGTTGGAATCCATTATTAAACGAAGTTTAGACCTGGTCGCGATAGCCAATAACGGTTAGGAGGAAAATGTCATGATGAAGGTATCCATTCAAGTTCCCACATGTGAATTATCCGATAGCGATTTGAGACAAATGTGTCAGCTTGGGGTTGATTGTATAGATTTTACGCAGGGAGGTTCCTTCCCAGGTGTTCGTGAGCAAGGATTTCCGGATCTGGATAAACTTTTGCAATTAAAACGCAGAGTTCGCTCCCATGGAATGGAAATTAATCGGGTAACGCTTCCCGACATGTCGACTAGCTTCATGCTGGAGGAGCCAGGCTCTGAAGTCCAGTTGGACAACGTCAGCAATGCGATCAAAACCTTCGGGGAAGCGGGGATAACGCTAGTTCGTCAGCGTTTTGCTGGAGATGTATTTCCCTACATGGCGGAAGAATATACAGCTGTACACCGAGGCGGCGCGCTCGTTCGAGGGGAGTCTTTGAAACGTAATCTGGACAAACAACCTCCCACGGTGGAGCAATTGAACGCATGGTGGAAGCGCTTCGATTTGGTTTTCGGTAAGCTGGTTCCGATTGCAGAAGAGTATGATATGAAATTAGCTGTGCATCCTTCCGATACGCCTTATCATAATACGCCATTCGGTGGACTTGGATTGAATCGGGTGCTTGATAGCTTCCCTAGCAGAAATGTTGGTCTAGTCTATTGTGTCGGCACACGTGGAGAAGCTGGTGGAACGCCGCTTGTGCTTGATGAAATTTATCAGTATGGCCGTAAGGATAAAATCTTTCTTGTACATTTCCGCAATATCCGGGGCAGTCTGGCGACGGCTGGTGCATTTGAAGAGGCGATGCTGGATGATGGGCATATGAATATGGCTAAAATCCTGCTGGAGCTACATAAGGTAGGTTTTAACGGTTGTATTAATCCAGATCACATTACCTCGCTCGAAATGGATCGCGCGCCACATCGAAGTGCAGAAACCAAGATGAATTGGGTTGGTTGGGCTTATGCTATTGGCTACGTAAAGGCGTTATTGGCCGCATTAACTGAGTTTAGAGGCGGGAGAGACTAACATGACTGAGATTAAAACGTATCTAAATTACATAAAAGGTGGGTGGCATGCAGCATCAAGCGGGGAAGTTGAGGAAAGTATTAACCCAGCTAATAAGCATGAAATCGTGGGTTATGTGCAAAAATCATCCATAGCGGATTTGGACGAAGCGGTTGCCGCAGCGCAAGCAGCGAAGCTGGGTTGGCGTAAATTATCAGGCTCAGTTCGCGGTGATTTATTGTACAAGGTTGCTGATAAGTTAGAGCGCCGATTGGATGAAATTGCGGAAATGATGACACGTGAAATGGGTAAAACGTTCCCTGAGGCCAAAGGTGAAACCGCACGAGGCATCGCTATTCTGCGTTATTATGCAGGCGAGGGTATGCGGAAGACGGGGGACGTAATTCCATCAACGGACAGCGCTGCCTTAATGTTCACGACACGCGTGCCATTAGGTGTTGTTGGCGTGATTACGCCGTGGAACTTCCCTGTTGCCATTCCGATTTGGAAAATAGCTCCAGCCTTAATTTTCGGAAACACCGTTGTATTCAAGCCCGCGCAGGAAGCCGCAGTAACAGCTGCACTAGTCATGGAATGCTTTCAAGAAGCAGGAATTCCTGCCGGCGTTGTGAATATGGTAACAGGCCAAGGCGATGTAATTGGTCAAGCGATTGCGAATCATCCAGATATTCAGGGCATTACTTTTACGGGATCGGATCGTGTTGGAAAAGGTGTCGGTCAAAGCGCACTCGCTAAAGGAGCGAAATATCAGCTGGAGATGGGCGGCAAAAACCCGATCATCGTAGTTAATGATGCGGATCTCGACCTTGCTGTCGAAGCAACTATTAGTGGCGGATTACGCTCAACCGGTCAGAAATGTACCGCTACAAGCCGCGTAATCGTGCAAAGCGATGTGTACGAAGCATTCAAATTGAAGCTGCTTCAACGGATTAAGGAGATCCGCGTGGGTCCAGGGATGGATGTGTCTACGTGGATGGGGCCGTGCGCAAGCGAGAAGCAGTATCATACCGTACTATCCTACATTGCCAAAGGTATAGAAGAAGGCGGCACATTGCTTTGCGGCGGGGGAAAAGCGCAAGGGCAGGGCTTAGAGGCAGGCTTTTTCATTGAGCCAACAGTATTTGAGCATATTTCAAGCTCGATGACGATCGCGCAGGAAGAGATTTTCGGACCTGTACTTGCCTTAATTAAAGTGGATACATTTGAGGAAGCCGTTCGAATTGCCAACGACGTGAAATTTGGGCTCAGCGCATCCATTTTTACGCGTGATTTCTCGAAAATGCTTTCCTTCATACATGATATCGACGCAGGGCTTGTGCGTATCAATGCCGAGAGCGCTGGCGTGGAGCTGCAGGCACCATTTGGCGGCATGAAACTGTCGAGTTCTGGCTCACGGGAACAAGGGCAGGCAGCTATTGAATTCTACACGGATATCAAAACAGTGTTTATTAAATCATAAAAGAGGTCCAGTTGCAGATGCAACTGGCTTTTGCTTTTGCAGTAACTTGACACGGCATCTAGTTGCATCGCATAATGATAAGACACCAATAGGTGCCCCATTATAGTGTGTAGAGTCGGGAGAGGTGATTGTGAACGAGAAGAATCCAGTACGAGATGTATATGATGCGGTAGCTGATCCGTCTCGGCGAAAGCTTCTTCAACTTTTAGCCGAGGCAGAGGAATTACCTCTCCACGAGATCACGCTGCATTTTGAAATGGGGCGAACGGCGGTTTCTAAGCATTTGACAATTCTGAAAGAGGCTGGACTTATCATCGATCGCAAAGTTGGCCGTGAAACACGCTTTCGTTTGCAGGCTGCTCCATTAAGGGAAATCCAGGATTGGGTAGCCTTCTACAGCAAATTCTGGAATGATAACGTGGCGCGGCTGCGACTATTGCTGCAAGAGGAGCTCGATGAAGACGAAAACGAATAAACGCTTTTATGATGAGAACCGTGCTTAGCGCGGTTTTTCTTATTTCTATGGATAATTCAAGCTGCTTTTTCGTGAAAGTGGAATTTACTTAGAAAAAGATGTATATTGGCAGGTAAGTTCTTCATGAGGTAATTAGTAAGCGGAGGTTAATTTTGTGATATGGTGATCATCGGTGTACTCGTTCTACTTGTGCTAGGAGCACTATTTATTGTATATAGCACCTTCTGGGTCAAATACTCACATATTCAGATTGGCGATCCAGTGAAGAAGAACTTCACAGTGGTCCAGATATCGGATCTGCACGGGCAAAGCCATTTCATCAATGGTTCATTGAGTGAAATGGTGAATAAAGTCAACCCTGATCTTGTGATGATCACAGGTGATCTGGCATCAACGAAGGGGCAGATAGAGCAGGTCTTAAAGGAAATTCGCCGAATAAACTGCTCTCATTTATTTTTTGTTCCGGGGAATCATGAGCGTTATGTCTCAGATGAGAAGGATTATAATGAAATTATTCAGATCATTCAGGATTCCCATATAGCTGTCTTATCCAACTGCGGGTTCCCGATCGAAATGGGTGATAAGAAGTGGCTGATCTACGGATTTGATAATTCGATTAATGGGAAGGAACGCCTGACTTTACCTGCTGATGAATTTCAAAAATATGATGCTGTCATCATACTTGCGCACTCCCCGAGTATTATCAAATCGACGCACCTAAGCCTAATTCCGTTTGACTTACTGCTCGTCGGACATACGCACGGGGGCCAAGTTAGGCTGATGGGGCATACGATTGGTGCCTTCAAAGACTATCACATCGGACTTAAACGATTAGATAAACGTAGACACTTTTATATCCACCGAGGACTAGGCACTTCACGGATTCCGATTCGAGTGGCTTGTTCACCGGAGATTGCTGTTTTTAAAATTGGTGTGTAGTTAAGCAGGAGGAGTAAGGCCGTCGCGGCGTTTTGCGGTGGTCTTTTTTGCTGTTTGGACAGATTCTATGGCCTGATTTTGGAGAAAAAAGGAAATGATTCCTGGTTACCGAATTGGTTAACAGTCAGGCGCGAGTGAAGAGCCACGCGGAAACGAAGCGTTAACGCCCTTTTCGGGCGTTAAGTGCCCCGCGCGAGCGAGAAAGCGCGCGGAAACGAAGCGTTAACGCCCTTTTCGGGCGTTAAGTGCACAGCGCGAGCGAGAAATCGCGCGGAAACGAAGCGTTAACGCCCTTTTTGCAACTAGAATTATAAGTGGACACCTCGTTAACAGATTTAAGATAATAGACGTAACGAGGAGGTGTTCACATGGGTGAACAACGGCAAAGGTACAATGATGAATTTAA
>NZ_JCAUAZ010000031.1:0-5917 GCF_059692215.1 Paenibacillus sp. J22P51
CTCATGCGAGAAAACCAGTTATCCGGTCTTAGCTATCGTTTCCGATAGTTATCCCAGTCTTAAAGGCAGGTTACCTACGTGTTACTCACCCGTCCGCCGCTAGCTTACCCCAAAGGGTAAACCCGCTCGACTTGCATGTATTAGGCACGCCGCCAGCGTTCGTCCTGAGCCAGGATCAAACTCTCCATAATAGTGGACAATTGCTTGTCCGTATATCTGAAAGCTGAAATGCTCATTGACTTGCTAGCGAGATTTTGCAATCTCTTTTTTGAACGATTTCTCGTTCGTGCTTACTCACTCGTTGTTCAGTTTTCAAAGATCAATATTCCATGCATTCACTGCCGTGTTACCGAAGCAGCGAGAAATAATATACCATATTGATTTTTCATTTGCAAGCTTTATTTTATTTCATCCATTCGTGAAGATATTCAACACGTTCAGAATTCATTGTTTCGGCTTGCTGATTCCTGCCCCGTTCGAAGCAAGAATCATAATATAGCACAAACCATATCGTAAAGCAAACTTAAACTCGAACTATTTGAGTCGAATACTTTTGAGCAAAATCTCAAGAGGTTCCCTCTCTTCGGTCTCCCCGCGATGATCATGCTCCACAAGCTTATCCAAACGCGCGATCTGATGACCATAGTCATACATGGCTGCTGCCACAATCGAGAGTCGAAGCATACCGCCCGGTTGCTCACGATATCGTGCAAGGAGATCGACCATAAACTGTTCGTTCTCCGCTTCGATTTCCAAACTATCTGAGCTCGTTTCCTTAAGCTTATCATCGTACTTCAATAGAACATGCTCATGGTACTTAATCAATTTCTCCATATGATCATCAAAACATACATCTGTTTCCGCGCTTGGGGAAGCCTGAAAATAATGCTCATCTACGGCCTCCAATACCTCAAGCCCTTTGGACATCACAAGCAGCTTCTGCTTGTACACGACGAGTTCGCGGATCCGTTTGGAGCCGCTGCCTTTCATCTTTTTAATTTCTTCTTCCATAAGTCTGTATTTCTCTGATAATGACTTTAAGCTGTTGCGAAGACTTTCCTTCTCTTCACGAAACACCGTTTCCTTGATCTCATTCGAAATCACCGTGCGAAGGAGCAGTGACATTTTGCCGAAAATAGATCCGATCTGTGCTGCGAATTGTTCCTTGGGCTTAGGCGGAAAAAAAAGTACATTCACGAGGAAAGCACAGCCAATCCCAATCAAGCTGAGTAATAAACGATTGACGGCAAAACGCCACTCCCCCGATGCCTCCATTACGGCAACTACAGTAACCAATGTAAGACCGATCGTTTCTTCCATGCGTAAACGTAAACTAAGGATGATGACAATAATACATACAATGCCAATGGCAATCACATTTTGCGAAAAAAATATCCCCGCCAGCAAAGCAAAAGCCGCACCAATAATATTGGTTTGCAGCTGTTCTAAGAAATATCGCCAGGAACGATAAATCGAGGGCTGCATCGCAAAAATCGCCGCAACGGCCGCGATGACCGGTGGTGTGAATTCGAGCCAAGCACTTATATATAAAGCTAATGCAACAGCGATGCCTGTTTTCCACACGCGCGCCCCAAATACCACGACTCTCACCTCATCCAAAATATTCTACATCTATCTTACACAGGTCATGTGAAGGATGCAAAAACATCATCTTTAACGAAAAAACCACCCCCGGCAAGTTACCGAAGGTGGTTTGGCTCGTCTCTTAGCGATCTGCTAAGCTTTGGTGCTTTTCGTACTTGTACTACTCGTTGTACTTGATGTACCAGCTGCCTTGGCCGCGATTGCAGCGGCTTTCAGACCTTTACTCTTGTAGGGTTTCGGGGCACTCTTCGCCCGGTTCTCGCTCGCCTTCCACCGGTTCCAGCCTTTGCTGTCAGTACCTCTACCTGTTCCACCTTTACCCTTAGCCATAAATTCACTCCATATGTGTTGCTTCTTATTTATTTAATAAACCCGACCATGTCGTTTCTAGCCATTGATCGAAATCCGCGCCTTTGTCACCTTCATACGTGTCATAAACATCACTTCTCATTTTCTGCAGCTTTTCCTTGAAAGCCTCATAGGTATGACCTTCTGGCAAGCTCTTCTTGATGCGAAGTAAAATTTTGCCTACTCCTTTAATCAAATCACCTTTTTTACGAGGCGGCAGCTGTACATCCTCACCCAAAAGTTTCAACTTGCGATAAGCCGTCTCCTGAATCACATAGACCGAATCATTGGCCATTAGACGTTTAAGGATATGAACGGATTGTTGATCGCCATGTTCCCCTAATGCTTCAACGGCGGAAAGACGCTCTCTCCAATTGGATGTGCGGTTTGCTGCTTTTTTCAATTCTTCAAAATCGGTAGGTAACTCATTGTGTAATTCAATATTCAACTGATTCAAGCTCCTTCTGTCTGCTATATGAGTTAGATGTTACACTTTTTTCAGACATAGTGCCAACTTTTTGACGTGTTTAGTTTATGGAAGTACCCTTTATGCATGATTTTCGTCTTTAAATCACCACAATATATTGTCAGGACGGCGAGTGATTTCCTAGGAACGTAAGATGCCAAGAAAGCTAGTAGTCGTGGTAAAAAAGACTAAAAAACACTAAAAAGCAACGAGCATTTCGCACTTAAGCGAATAACTCGTTGCTTTTCTCTTCCCCTTTTTACCCGATACCATGACATAAGCCTAACTCACCACAACCCCCCTACAGTACTTGCACACTGGCGCATCAATGGCGATTTCCTCGTTGCAGTAAGAGCAGGGCTTGTGCGTTTTCACTTCAACAGGCGCTGTGGATTTACTTCTTCTTATACTCATGACAACCAACACACCGACAACCACGACAATCACAGCCAAAATCCAATAAATCATACGAAACACCTCCCAGTTGATAACCAACTTTTGATGATTTCCGTATATGTATATTCGCTCTATGGGCTCTTATGAATGCGTTTCAGTTGCGCTTTTGTCCGAAATTATAGCCACATCTGCTGCTGGTATGACATTTCCCAGAACAACGTTTCGTAGCGAGTCGTATTCAAAAAAATCGTTTCTAGGCGCGCTAGCTCGCTTTCTGATTTCCCCAAAGCTAGTCGATCCATTAAAGTGATACACCACTCGGCATGTTTGCCGAACTCGTCTGAGCTGTAGCCTCTCACCCACTCACCATAGTCGGGATGATCTGCTGCTCCTGGAATCTCTTTCAGCATGCGGCCGATCTCCCAGTAACTCCACATACATGGCAGTAAGGCTGCCGTTAACTCCGCTAGTCCGCCATTCTGTGCCACATGCAGCATATAATGCGAGTAAGCGAGCGTAATTGGTGAAGGCTCTGCCTGCTCCAGCTCTTCCTCGGCGATCCCGAAGCGAGCCGCATAAGATCGATGAATCCCCATTTCCACATGCAAAATGTTGTGAAGCGACGCTGAGAATTCACTCATCGTTTGGAGATCCGAAGCTTTGACGGCACCGAGTGCAAACAGTTTGGCATAATCGATTAAATATAAATAGTCTTGAATCATGTAAAATCTAAATTTATTGCGATCCAAGGTTCCTTGACCTAACTCTTGGACAAAAGGATGCTGCTGGGTTTGGCGCCATTCGAACTGATATTTCTGGATTAAGTGCTGTGTAAAGGACATGATGGATCTCCTTCGGCATGGAATTATATGATGAATAGATGAGTGAAATTCTATTAGTAGATTTGGTGAACTCTACTATATTACCATATATTAACTATATCGCTAGTTGTGAATAAAGAAAAAACCAATGAACCATCTCGAGTAGAGGGGTCCTTGGTTTCTATTAATCTATGTAATTCGAGTGTTCAGAGACCCGTGGAGCTATACCAAATCACAAGCATCGGCAGGCATCCAATGCGCATCCTTACCGTCCCATTTCACATTACAGCCAATTGGGTTCGTTAACGGCAACGTAATCTCTTGACCAGAGGTAAGCTCCGCTAGTGCGTTCTCTAAATTATTGATTGTGATTTTAGCAGCATCCTTCGGACTATCAACGCCGCGTCCCGTGTAGACTAACTTGCGATTTTCATCAAATACATAAAAATGCGGCGTTCGCAGGGCCCCATAGGCCAAGGCCGTTTCTTGCGTTTCGTCTCTGAGATACACCCATGGGTATTGGTGCTCCTCCATGTGCGATACCATATGATCGAAGGAATCTTCTGGCTTGGTGTTCACACTGTTGGCGTTGATACCAACGAACTGTACGCCCTTATCTTTAAAGCGATTGGCAGTTTCGCGTGTCACTTCATTGGAACCGATCACATAAGGGCAATGGTTGCAGGTGAAAAAGATAACGAGCGTTTTCGCATCGCTGAAATCCTTCAACGCGTATGTTTGTCCATCCGTAGCTGGTAATGAAAAATCAGGCGCCTCATCTCCGAGCGATAAAGTAAAGGTAAAAGTCATGTTCCATGCCCCTTTCATCCCTGAAAAGTTATAGTTGGTGTTCGCCAGTGCTTTGGAAAAACTCAATGATTTCTCCGTTTAATCCTTTGACAAAAGCGATGCGAACGGGGGTTGGCGGGTTTACACCTAAGATTACGTCTTTGGGTTCTACCGTCACAATAGCCCCAGCAGCAACGGCCGCTTCAACAGCCCCATCTACATTATTACTGCGGAAAGCAACATGGAAGAAATAACCTTCTGGTTTTGGCTCACCTGAACCCCCAGCGAAAACCTCCATATAATTACCATCACCAGAGTCAAGCAGGACAGCTCGTTTATCACCTTCCCCCCAGTTGTTCTTCTCTACAAAGCCTAATCCTTCTGTATAAAACTTGACTGTCGCGTCAAAATCATTCGCTCTAAGTGCAACGTGATGGAAGCCTCCGCCGCCAATTTTTGTATTCGTACCCACTTACTTTAGCCCTCCTTTGGATTCTTACTTCCACTTCATTTCCAGTATACTCGAACATGCTGGGTTAGAAAATGAGTTACATCGAGGTAACTAAGTTACCTTGGGTAATAGAAAAAAACCACAGTCCCTCATCCTTTGATGAAGAACTGTGGTTGATATCGGGACGACACGATTTGAACATGCGACCCCCTGCTCCCAAAGCAGGTGCTCTACCAAGCTGAGCTACGTCCCGAAGATTAAAAAAGCGTAAGGGTGCTTGTAAGACCCTTACGCTAGTAAGCGGAAGACGGGGATCGAACCCGCGACCCTCGCCTTGGCAAGGCGATGCTCTACCGCTGAGCCACTTCCGCATAGGGATCCCCATGCTGCTTGGAGCAAGCTGGGGATGATTGATGCGCGTAGAGGGACTTGAACCCCCACGGTCGCCCGCTAGATCCTAAGTCTAGTGCGTCTGCCAATTCCGCCATACGCGCATGTTTGATATTGGGGTCCCCGAAAAGTAATCGGAATTCCCTTCGAAGCCATCACTTCACTTTTTGGGGTAAAGTGGTGAGTCATGTAGGATTCGAACCTACGACACCCTGATTAAAAGTCAGGTGCTCTACCAACTGAGCTAATGACTCAGGTAAAAATGGCTGGGGATCAAGGATTTGAACCTTGGCATGACGGAGTCAAAGTCCGTTGCCTTACCGCTTGGCTAATCCCCATTGATGTTATTGGCAGGGGCAGCAGGAATTGAACCCACACCAAAGGTTTTGGAGACCTTTGTTCTACCCTTAAACTATGCCCCTAGATAAGGTATATGGAGGCTGATGGATTCGAACCACCGAACTCGAAGAGAGCAGATTTACAGTCTGCCGTGTTTAGCCACTTCACTAAGCCTCCATAAAGGTAATTCAATTCTAACTAGGCAAAAAAAATACCCACTAGGGGTACTGCTTGGCAACGTTCTACTCTCCCAGAACCCTGCGGTTCAAGTACCATCGACGCTGGAGGGCTTAACGGTCGTGTTCGAGATGG
>NZ_JCAUAZ010000032.1:0-1557 GCF_059692215.1 Paenibacillus sp. J22P51
GATGATGGCGGAGGGGACCCACGCGTTCCCATCTCGAACACGACCGTTAAGCCCTCCAGCGTCGATGGTACTTGAACCGCAGGGTTCTGGGAGAGTAGAACGTTGCCAAGCGATACCCATGGCAAGCTTTCGGAGAAAGCTTCGAAAGCTTGTAGGTGGGTTTTTATTATGGAAAATTTCCATTTAGGGCCCTTAGCTCAGCTGGTTAGAGCGCACCCCTGATAAGGGTGAGGTCGGTGGTTCGAGTCCACTAGGGCCCACCATTTAACTTCATATTGAAGTAACCCATTTTGGGGCCATAGCTCAGCTGGGAGAGCGCCTGCCTTGCAAGCAGGAGGTCAGCGGTTCGATCCCGCTTGGCTCCACCAAACCACATTTTAAGACAGGAATTTCCAAGAAATTTCAACTTGAAATGCAGTAATAAGATGTGATAAGATAACTTTCGCCGCTGAAATAGGGCGAGAATGAACGAATCACAGCAATACGTTGTTCCTTGAAAACTAGATAACGAAACAAAACGTAAAGTAAGAACTTAGGTTGTGTTAACCTTCGGGTTACACAAATATCTTTATTAGTTTTTTCTAGGTTAAGCTAGAAAGAGCACACGGAGGATGCCTAGGCACTAGGAGCCGAAGAAGGACGTGGCGAACGACGAAATGCCTCGGGGAGCCGTAAGCAGGCTTTGATCCGGGGATGTCCGAATGGGGGAACCCAGCTGTGGTAATGCGCAGTTACTCTAAAGTGAATACATAGCTTTAGTAGAGGCAGACCCAGGGAACTGAAACATCTAAGTACCTGGAGGAAAAGAAAACAAAAGTGATTCCGTCAGTAGCGGCGAGCGAAAGCGGAATAGCCCAAACCAAGGAGCTTGCTCCTTGGGGTTGTAGGACCTCGATATGGGGTTAGTTTGGTAGGCGAAGTGATCTGGAAAGGTCCGGCATAGAAGGTAAAAGCCCTGTAGCCCAAACTGAACGAATCCCCTAGAGGTATCCTGAGTACGGCGGGTCACGTGAAACCCCGTCGGAATCCGGCAGGACCATCTGCCAAGGCTAAATACTCCCTAGTGACCGATAGTGAAGCAGTACCGTGAGGGAAAGGTGAAAAGCACCGCGGAAGCGGAGTGAAAAAGAACCTGAAACCGTGTGCTTACAAAAAGTCAGAGCCCTCTATATGGGTGATGGCGTGCCTTTTGTAGAATGAACCGGCGAGTTACGTTCCCGTGCGAGGTTAAGTTGAAAAGACGGAGCCGCAGCGAAAGCGAGTCTGAATAGGGCGCTTTAGTACGTGGACGTAGACCCGAAACCGTGTGATCTACCCCTGTCCAGGGTGAAGGTGAGGTAACACTCACTGGAGGCCCGAACCCACGAATGTTGAAAAATTCGGGGATGAGGTGGGGGTAGCGGAGAAATTCCAATCGAACTCGGAGATAGCTGGTTCTCCCCGAAATAGCTTTAGGGCTAGCCTCGGATGTTGAGTTGTGGAGGTAAAGCACTGATTGGGTGCGGGGCCCGCCAAGGGTTACCAAGTCCAGTCAAACTCTGAATGCCACAAACTTAA
>NZ_JCAUAZ010000034.1:0-1239 GCF_059692215.1 Paenibacillus sp. J22P51
CAACTAGAATTATAAGTGGACACCTCGTTAACAGATTTAAGATAATAGACGTAACGAGGAGGTGTTCACATGGGTGAACAACGGCAAAGGTACAATGATGAATTTAAACAACAAACGGTAAAATTTATTCAAGAACAAACGAAATCTGTAGCGGAAATCGCTGAGGAGCTCAACATACCAGCGGGAACGCTTCATCAATGGGTAGCGAAGTACCGTCAATTTGAAAGTGAATCTCTTGCGAGTCCAGAGAAAGTTCGTCAACTCGAACAGCTCTTGAAAGAGAAGGAACGTGAACTCGCAGAGAAAGATCGCCGGATTTCCGAGACTGAAGAAGAACTTGCGATTGTAAAAAAGGCCGTGCACATCTTCAGCAAACCAAAGAACTAAGGTTCCAGTTCACCCCAGATCATCGCTCTGAATTTTCAGTGGAGAAGATGTGTCAGACACTCGAGGTATCGAGGAGCGGTTACTACAAATGGTTACTTGGAAAAGTTGTTGTGAACAGCTACCAGAAGCGAAGAGCAGCCCTCTTAGCACGCATTACATTCATCTTCCATGACTGTTTTGGCCGGTACGGAAGTCCTAAAATTACTGAGACTTTAAAGCGTGAAGGTTGGACGGTTTCTGAGCGTTTAGTAGGGAAACTGATGAAAGCCAATGGGCTTCGTTCCTGCGTTTCCAAGAAGTTTCGAGTAAATACCACTGATTCAAACCATGATTTTTCGATTGCACCAAACGTGCTGAATCAGAACTTCCAAACAACGGCGCCAAACAAGGTTTGGGTAACGGATATTACCTATATTCCGTGCCGACAAGGTCGTTTGTATCTAGCAAGTGTTTTGGATTTATACACACGCAAAATTGTAGGTTGGAAGCTGGGAGACCGTATGACGACCGACTTAGTTCTCGCTGCCTTAGATCAAGCCTACGAGGCTCAAAAACCTCCTGAAGGCCTACTGCATCACTCCGATCGTGGCTCACAATATGCATCAGAAGAATACCGCGCAAGACTTAAGAGATACCATATGCAAGCTAGCATGAGTCGAAAAGGTAACTGTTATGACAATGCCTGCATCGAATCTTTTCATAGTGTGCTAAAGAAAGAGTTTGTTTACTGTACGAGATTTTTGACCAAAGCCCAAGCACAACAAGATATGTTCGAGTACATTGAACTTTTTTACAATCGTAAAAGGATCCATGGCTCTTTGGGTTACCTTTCACCAGTTCAATTTGAAAAAA